>NZ_SNUW01000005.1 GCF_004376845.1 Psychromonas algarum | reverse complement strand
CTTACAGCTGCGAATGGCAGTCTGGATGAAGACAGTGGCTCAGTGACAGTGGCGTTTACGGCCGCAGATGTTGATGGCACGGTGACCACGACCGCAAGCGTGCCAGCAGAGCAAGGTACGGTTGTCGTTGATAACGAAAATGGGACTTATACCTTCACACCAGCCGAGAACTTCAATGGTGATGCGACTATTACCTTAGTGACCACCGATGATGACGGCGCGACGGCAACGACTACATCAATCGTGGCAGTCGGTGATGTGAACGATGCTCCTTTTATTGCAGATGATAACTCCGCACCAGTTGACCCTAGTATTAGGCTTGATTCTCAACCTGGTAATGGTCAAGTTCAAGTTAAAGATGAAAATGGTGATTGGGTTGAAATGGAAGTTGGAATAAATTATCCAGCTGATAGTGAAGTGCAATTTGTTCCTAATAAAGATGCTGTTGATGCAGATACTCGTGACATTCAAGTTGGTACAAATACCGAAACTGCTTCCATTGAAGACTGGGGGACTGTTAATAGTGATAATAATGAAATAACTCAGGTTATTTCGGGTATCGGTGTTGAAGACGTTGTCATAAAAACTTCAGTTGAAGGTGAATTTGAAGTCAAAAATGGTGCTGGGCATATAGGAATTGGTATAGGTGATGGTGCAAGTGGCGGTAACGGATTAAGCCATGATGAAACATTAAGAGTGGATATTTCAGGTGAAAATATTAACCAAATCAGTTTCAAACTAAGTGGTATAGGCGGATATTTTGACTCAACTGCTGCTGATACTGTTCGTACTCAGATAGTCATCACTGCTTATAGAGAAGATGGCACAGTTATCTCTTCTATCGAAACGTATAGAGATGATGTTGGTGACGTTATTTATCATAATGATGCACATGACATTGCTACCTATACATTTAATGCATCTGAAGCAGTTGATTATTTTGTGCTTGGTACGTCAGAAGGGCCTGGTTCATACGTGGTTCAGGAAATGACTCTTTCTCGTACTCTGACTGAAGAATTAACTATTTCTACAACTCAAAGTGATGGGAGTATTATTTCTGAAGATGTATCATTCGAATTGACAAGTACCAATGCCGATACGCCTATTGATTTACGTGCTCCTGTTGATTATTTCCCTATTATCAACGAAGGATTGATTGAAGGCCCAATCATTACTGATACACATAACTCGGTTACCATAGATGTATTAAATAATGATACTGATATTGATGGCGATGAATTAAGCATTACTCATATTAATGGCGAATCCGTTGTAGATGAAAATGGAAACCTAGTTCAAATTCAAATTTTGGATGGAGCTGACTTATTGGGTACTGCGGAACTTGTGGATGGCAAAATTAAATTCACTCCTAATTCTGATCTAGATATTGATAACGACGGTAAGCTAGTGGTATTTAATTATACCGCTACTGATGGAGAGTTTTCAGGAACTGCTGATGTTACATTAACTGTTAACCCAAATACTATTGTCAATAACGTTGATGATGAAAAGCCTAACGTAATAGATCAAACATTTACATATAATGAAAATCAACCTGCGAATGCAGAAGTTGCAGCAGTTAATGCTAGTGATAATGTTGGTGTGACAGCTTATTCATTTGCAGGCGGAACACAACTTTCAGCTGATGGTTTCTTCAGTATTGATAATGATGGCGTTATAAGAATTACCGAATTAGGTGTTGAATCGCAATTTAATGATTTTGAAACAGGAAATAATGAAGTAACTTATCAAGTAATCATCAGTGATGAAGTAGGTAATGAGGCTACTATTGATGTTTCATTAAATGTGGAAGATGTCGATATTGTCACTTCAGACGGTACTTTTGCCGTTGATGACAATGGAAGTATTGTACATGGGCTTGCTGGCGAGTATTGGGGATATGATGACTCAAATGCAGCTAATCTAACTTCGTTGGATATAGTGACAGATTATATTGATGATACGCCTGCAAATATTAACTTTATTTCAACAAATATTAATTATGCTGGTGTAACTTTAGAGGATGATAATTCTAGTGAAAATAATGATTTAGCAAAAGATGTTATTGATGGTGTGCCAACACATTTAATTAACTTCTTATCTGGTGTTGCAAATGAAACTGATTACATATTAGGTAGTAGTAATACTGATGCTGAAACGATCGTTAAAGTAGGTGATGGATCATCGAGCGATGCGACTGACGCTATTATCAAACTCACGGGTAATATCAATGTTAGCAGTGCTGGTTTGTATACCTTTACTGTAAATCACGATGATGGTTTTCAGGTTCTCATTGATGGAGAAAAAGTATTTAATTTTGATGGTATAACTGCACCAACAGGCTCACAACAGGAAATAACATTAACAGCTGGGTTACATTCAGTTGAGCTTTATTACTGGGATCAAGGTGGTCGTTATACTTTAGAGTTGGATTTAGAATCTGGCTCGATTGCTGATGGAGAGAATAGAGGTGATAACATTTGGGTTGCTAATAATCTTTACCATGCAGGAACGGGTGGTGTATTAGATACTTTAGCTGGTATTCCTTTAACGATTGATGTGTTAGCAAATGACGATGGTGATGAATTATCTATTGATAGCATTACTCAGCCTGAACACGGGAATGTAGAAGTTATTACCACCATAGAGGGTAAATCATTAGTTATATATACTCCTACTGACGGTTATATAGGAACAGACTCTTTTAATTACACCGCTATTGATAAAAATGGGATTATTTCAGATGTTGCTGTAGTACAAGTTAATGTTCTTTTTGATGAGGCAAATGGTACTGGCATAGACACTGATAATGTTGGAATACCTGCTCCAAATAGTGGTATTGATCATCCGGATAATGTAGATAATAGTTACGGTATTTCAGATTCCCCTAGTGATGGAGATGATATCATCTATGGATTGGATGGTGATGACAAAATAAAAGGTAAAGATGGTGATGATACCATCTATGGTGATGCTCAAGATGATACCTTAAAAGGTAATGATGGTAACGATACGCTTTATGGAGGTTCAGGCGAAGATAAATTAGAAGGTAATGATGGAGATGATATTCTCTATGGCGATTCTCAAAATGATACTTTATCTGGCGGTAGCGGTAATGATTATTTGTATGGCGGCACAGGTCATGATGCTTTAAAAGGAGGCGGTGATACTGACGTATTATATGGAGATGCAGGAAATGACACATTAGATGGAGAGTCAGGAGATGATCACCTCTTTGGTGGCACTGGTGATGATACCTTATCCGGAGAAGATGGTGATGATACACTATATGGAGGTCTTGGAGACGATATTCTAACTGGCGGAAGTGGTAGTGATACATTTGTATGGTTAAGTGATGAAACCTATGGCAAAGACACCATAACTGATTTTAATGTTGCTGAAGGAGATAAATTAGATCTAAGTGATTTATTACAAGGTGAAACTGACACATCATTAGGGCAATATTTTGATATTAGTTTTGAGGATGGGAATACAACAATTAATGTTAGTAGTTATGATATGAATGATATTGCTAACCAATACCAGAACTACAAAGGTACAACTATTGTATTGGAAAATACACAGTTAGATGGAATAGAACATGAAGGTAAATTGAATACTTCTGAGGTAGAAACTGTTATAAATAAATTATATGAAGATGGAGGATTAATTATCTCAGACGCTGTTGAAGTAACCGTTTCTAATATTTCAGATGATGATGATCTAAATTCGAATAACAATTACTAGTAAGGAAACTAGCATTAATAATATTCATTCAAATAAATTTGTTAATAATGACTCTGACCATTCATCAGAGTCTATTGCTGAAGATAAGGGAGCTACGTTGAAGCAAGAAAAATCTGCACAATGGGAAATTAATGCTGCAACACGTATAGGACACGATCCATTATTAGATTGCTTAGTCTTATTGAGTGAACATTTTTCAACACCTTGTTCTGCTGAAGCTTTAGCTGCTGGTTTACCGCTTACGCATCAACATCTCACACCAGAGTTGTTACCTCAAGCTGCTAGCCGGGCAGGATTAAGTGCAAAAATGGATCGCAGAAGTTTAAGTGAACTTCCAGATATGTTGTTGCCTTGTATTTTAATGCTTAAAAATAAACAAGCGTGTATTTTACATGAACTTGATTTATCAGCTAATCAAGCTCGAGTTTCATTTCCTGAAACAGGTGGACAAGAAGTTTTAAGTATTGAACATTTGGAATCTGAGTATGTCGGTTACTTATTTTTAATAAAACAAAAGTACCATGGAGATCGACATTTTGATGTACATATTGAAGGTACAAAAAAACATTGGTTACGGGAAAGTATTCGTGAATCTGCACCTATTTATCGAGATGTATTAATTGCTTCTATTTTAGTTAATATTTTTGCTTTGTTGTCGCCTTTATTAGTGATGAATGTCTATGACAAAGTAGTACCCAATTTAGCTTTTGAAACCTTGTGGGTGTTAGTTGCCGGAGCTAGTGTTGCTTACATCTTTGATTTAATTTTAAAACAAATTCGTGCTTATTTAATTGATGTGGCGGGTAAAAAAGTTGATGTTGAAATATCTTCTAAGTTATTTGCAAAAGCAATTGGTATTCCGCTTGAAAAACGATCTTCTAGTGTTGGTGGAATGGCTCGCCAACTCGGTGAGTTTGATAGTATTCGTGATTTTTTATCTTCAGCTACGATCACCGCTTTAGTTGATTTACCTTTCTCTATTTTGTTTATTTTTATTATCTGGCTTGTTGCGGGAGATTTGGCTTTCTTTTCTATTGTCGCTACGGTACTTATTATTGGCTATAGCTTTATCGTGCAATCAAAATTAAAAGTTGCGATTGAAGAAAGTAATAAATTCTCAGGCTTACGTCATGGTCATTTAGTAGAAAGTCTATCTGCGATGGAGTCTATTAAAGCTAATGGAGCGGAAGGTATTATTCAACATACTTGGCAGCAAATGGTCGGGCACACATCTAAGTGGCAGTTAAAAACAAAGGTTATTACTAATTCAGTCGCTAATGCTTCTAGCTTTATTATTCAAATGACCATTATCGCTGTTATTGTATTGGGAGTATATCGTGTTTCTGAAGGTTTGATTTCAATGGGGGCTATTATTGCTGCCGTTATGTTATCAAGTCGAGCAATTGGGCCAATGGCTAAAATAGCTTCATTAATGACACGCTATAATCAAACCATGAGCTCGTTACGCCAAATAAATAGTGTCATGGAACAAGAAGGTGAATTTGAAAATAAAGGACACCTAGTAAGTCGTCATAAACTTCATGGCAACATAGAGTGTGAACAAGTCTCTTTTCATTATCCTAATACTGAAAAAATGGCATTATATCCATTTTCTTTACACATTAAACCTGGAGAAAAAATCGCGATCATTGGGCGTAATGGTTCAGGAAAAACAACGCTCGCTAAATTAATTCTAGGTTTGTATAAACCTGTACTGGGTAGTATTCGTTATGATGGCCTGCATCAAGGGCAAATTCATCCGAGTGATTTACGAACTAATATTGGTTATTTACCACAAGATATCACTTTATTTCATGGCTCGATTAAAGACAACATACTGTTTGGAACGAGACAAGTTACAGAGTATCAACTATTACGTGCAGCACAACTTTCAGGTGTTACTTTATTTACTGATCTGGCTTCTGAAGGTTTGGATTTACAGGTTGGTGAAGGCGGTATAACCCTTTCTCGAGGTCAGCGTCAAGCGGTCGCATTAGCTCGTGCTATTTTAAATGATCCGCAAGTTTTATTACTGGATGAGCCAACGGCAAGTTTAGATGCTCGTGCTGAAAAGCAGTTTATTCATTCGATGAAACAAACGGTTAAAGATCGTAGTTTGTTATTAATCACACATAAAATGAATTTATTGCAATTAGTTGACCGAATTATCGTTCTTGAACAAGGTAAGGTTGTTGCGAATGGTTCAAAGGATATTATTTTAGCACAACTTAAATCGGGTAAGTTTGCAGCTGAAGGAGCTAAATCATGAAAATATCTAAAGATGATTTAGAAATGGCTGATGATGTTTATGGTGCAATGTTGAGACAAACACCTACAGCGCAACGTTTAATAGTTTGGACCCTAGCTGCTTTGTTTATATGTTTTTTTGTTTGGGCATATTATGCAGAATTGGATCGCGTAACGCGTGGTGAAGGTAAAGTTATTCCGTCATCACAAGTACAAATAATTCAGAGTCTAGATGGCGGGATCCTACAAGATTTATATATTAAAGAAGGTATGTTGGTGACGAAAGGGCAGCCTTTAGCAAGAATTGACGATACACGCTTTCGTTCTGATATGGCGCAACAAACTCAAGAAGTTGATGCACTTAGAGCTGATATTATTCGTTTACGTGCAGAGTTAAGTAGTATTTTAATTGCAAATGTAAAGGATTGGCAGCTGCAAATAAAAATACAGGAAAAAGATTTACAATTTCCTAAAGACTTACAAACGACTGCATCAACTTTAGTTAAGCGCCAACAAGAAGAATACGTGGGAAGGCTGAATAATTTAGCTAATCAGGTTGCTATCCAAGCACAACAAATTAAGCAACGAGACCAAGAAATAAAAGAATTAAATTCAAAAATTAAAACCTTGATAAGTAGTTTAAATTTAGCAAATAGAGAACTGAGGCTAACACGCCCATTAGCCGAAAAGAATATTGTTCCAGAAATAGAGTTATTAAAACTACAACGTACTGTTAATACTTTAAATGGTGAACTAAGCGCATTACGTTTGTTAACACCCAAGCTAGAATCTGCATTAGAAGAGTCTATTTTAAAGCGTAGGGAGCTGGTTTTTAAATTCCGAACGGATGCGCGAGCTCAACTAAATGAAAAACAAGGTCTACTCTCTCGTATCACAGAAGCACAGGTCGGAGTGAAGGATAAAGTAAGTAAAGCGTTGATCACTTCACCAGTCGTTGGCACGGTTAAAACATTACATATTAATACGTTAGGGGGAGTTGTTAAACCGGGACAAGTACTATTAGAAATTGTTCCAACGGAAGACAAATTATTAGTTGAAGCTAAAATAATCCCTAAAGATATTGCTTTTATTCATGTCGGGTTACCAGCCAGAGTAAAAATAACTGCATATGATTTTACTCGTTATGGCGGTCTTGAAGGCGTTGTGGAACATATCAGTGCTGATACAACGCAAGATGAAGAAGGTAATAGTTATTATATTGTTCGAGTAAGAACAAATGAATCAAGTATGAATAGTAAAGGTAAAAACGATATGCCTATTATTCCCGGTATGATGACAAGTGTAGATATCATGATAAGTAAGAGGACGGTCCTTCAATATATGTTAAATCCTATATTACGAGCAAAAGAGATGGCTCTACGGGAATATTAAAATTAGTAATGGTTATGGATATTAAAATAAATTTGGGTATGGGTATGGATATATGAAACCTTTAAAAACAAAAATAAGTAATAAAACAGCACTTGCTGTTATCTGTTCTTTGGGATTCTTACCTTTAGAGGTAAATAGTCAGTCATTAGAGCAAGCGGTAGCTCATACGTTAGATACACATCCTCAGTTACAAGCTGCATTCACACGCTTTAAAGTGAGTGAAAAACAAGTGGATCAAGCGGAGGCTGGGTATTGGCCAACATTAGACTTAACGGGTGGTATTGGGTATGAATATACAGACAGTCCAAGCACACGTAGTAGTACAGTAAATAATGGTGATAGTCAGAATTTAGCAAGACGTGAATTGGGATTGAGTTTAAGACAAAGCCTATTTAGTGGATTCCATACTAGTAGTGAAGTTGATCGTACGAGTTATGCAACGAGTGCCGAACAGTGGCGATTACATTCTCTTGCAGAAGATATCGCTTTAGAAATAACAAAAGTCTATGTTGATCTTATTCGTACTGAAAAATTAGTAGGACTCTCAGAAAAAAATCTACAATCACATCTCGATATTTATGAACAAATCAAAGAACGCACTGAGTCAGGGTTTAGTAGTAAAGCTGATTTGTCGCAAATTAATGGTCGCTTAGCAAAGGCTCACTCGAATTTAATTGCCTCTAAAAACAACTATTTAGATAGTAAAACAAAATTTTATAAAGTAATTGATCAAAAACCTGAAAATCTAGTTATTCCGTATCCTGATAGTCGCCTATTACCTGAAACTGAAGATAAAGGTTTAGAGCTCGCTTTTAAATCACACCCAGCCATTTGGGCTGCTAATAACGATATTCAATCTGCTCATGCACAGTACAAAAGTTCAAAGTCAACTTATTATCCTGAAGTGACCTTTGAAATTGATGCTAACTATAACGATAACGTTGACGGTGCTGATGGTGACTATGGTATCAGCGGTGATGTCGGTGGTGAAAATGATGATGTAGTCGCAATGTTGCGTTTCCGATATAACCTTTTTTCAGGAGGTAAGGATAATGCATACGCAACAGAAAGTGCCTATAAGATTAATGAAGCAAAAGCTTTAAATGCCAATGTTCATCGTGAAGTTAAAGAAGGCTTTATTTTGTCGTGGAATGCTTTCGAACAACTTAACCTTCAAAAGAAGTATATAAAAATGCACGTTGTTGCTTCTAAAGATACACAAGCAGATTATCAAGAGCAATTTAAAGTAGGACGCCGTAGTTTATTGGATTTATTAGATACGGAAAATGAACTATATCAAGCTCGTCGAGATTTTTTGGATGCGGAATTTTCAGAAATTACTGCACAATATCGCATATTACATTCAATGGGGCTGTTATTAGATTCTATGCGAGTTACTCGTCCTGAAACATGGAAAGGCGAAGAAAATTTTGATGGGGGTGTTTACGATGAAGAAGGTTAGTGCATTAATCGGACTTATATTTTTAAGTGGTTGTTCAACTAATGCTATTGATATGGCACCAGAACCAACCAAACAAGCCTTTGATTTAAGTGATGAAGAAGGGGACGGTGTTATTACAGCAAGAGATAATTGTCCAAATAGTTTTGCTGGTGCTGCCGTTGATAGCCAAGGTTGTAGCTCTGAAGTTGTAGAGAAAATTCGACGAAAGTTATTGGTAAACTTCGCAACTGATTCATCTTACATAAACCCTAAATATTATAATGAAATTAAAGGGTTAGCTGACTTCATGAAAGAGTATCCTTCTGTTGATGTCACGATAGAGGGGCATACAAGTATTAGAGGCCAGGCTGCTTATAACAAAAAACTTTCTCTGCGACGAGCTGAAGCCATTAAAAAACTATTAGTCGGTAAATATGCCATTGAAGAAAATCGAGTAAAGGCGAAAGGATATGGCTCAGAACAACCCTTATTAGAAGGAAATGATGAATATATTCATGCAAAAAATAGACGAATTGTTGCTGAAATAGTGAGTGAAAGAAAAATTGTAGATATGAAGTGGACTATTTACAGCGTTGATGATCGTACACAATAGTGGTCTCTAAACTGTTTACTCTCGGAATTTACCCTCTGCAAAAAATACTCTTGTTGGGTCTTTTTTTGTGCGAGAGTATTTCTTTTTTACATGCTGCAATACCCACAAGACTGGATAGTAGACGAATTGTTGACGTTCTAGGAAATGCTTACGGTGAGCAGGCTGCTAAGCGTGGGGAAGCTTGGGTGGAAGTCCTTGGTAAAGAGTATGTAAATGATCAACAAAAATTACAAAGTATTAATCAGTTTTTTAATCAATTGGAGTTCTCAACTGATCAAAAAATTTGGGGAGAGAATAACTATTGGGCAACGCCTTTAGAGTTTATTGGTGCTAATGCAGGTGATTGTGAAGATTTTGCATTAGCGAAGTACTTTAGTTTATTAGAGTTGGGCATTAAAGATGAGAGATTACGTATTGTTATGGTTAAAGCGATGATGATAAATCAATATCATATGGTGTTAGCCTATTATCCATCACCCACAGTTGAGCCTCTGATTTTAGATAATCTTATAGGGGAAATTAAAGTAGCTAGTGAGCGTAAAGATTTAATCCCAATTTATAGCTTTAACGGTAAACAGTTATGGCTAAATAAAAAAAGAATACAAGGTGTCGTGGCTGGGAAGTCAAGCAGACTTAAACGATGGGATGATTTAAATCGTCGTATGGGTCTGAAAAATTTAAGACAACCTGTTACAAATATGGAGTAAGTTTTTATGACCCTGTTTAATCAAATTAACTCATTATTATTAGGTATATTTTTGTTAGTAATATCGAGTTTAGTGTATTTCCAATTTACAGAAACCAAAGTATTCATGGATAATCAAATTGAATCTGATTTAAATAATACAACTAATGCATTAACTTTGATGTTACAACCGCATTTAGAAACGGGTGATGTTATTGCCGCTGAAACAGTGATTAATGTTATCTTTGAAGGTGGATTCTATAAAAAAGTAAGTTTAACTTGGTTAGTTGATCAACACGAAAAAAGTTGGGAGAACCCAATCCAAGTTGAAGATGTGCCGCAATGGTTTTTAGATTTAAATCTATTTCAACCACAAAGTACGGAAACCATTATTACTAATGGTTGGATGCAATTAGCAACGTTAAAAATAGAAGCAAATCCTGCTATTGGATATAGTCAACTATGGAAAGTGATGAGCGATACGTTGATGGTACTGGCTGTTTTATTTCTTTTATCTTTAACTATTCTCTATGTACGTCTCACAAAAATTCTAAAACCTTTAAATCATATTGCTACACAAGCTAACTTAATAGCAAACCGAGAATTTCAATCTGATTTAGCGATCCCAAAAACTACTGAGTTAAAAAAGGTAGTATTAGCAATGAACAGTATGTCCGGACAACTGCAGAATGTATTTGCAGAACTTGATAAAGAAGTGATTACTTTAAAAAATGAAAAGTTAACGGACAAAGTATCTCAATTACCTAATCGCTTATTCTTAAACTCACAAATTGAAAGTTGGTTGGGAGAGCCTGGCTATGGTGGATTATTAATTGCCCGTTTAGACTGGTTAGATAATCTTTATGCTGATTTTGGTTTTCAAATTAGAGATAACACCATCAGAATTTTAGCAAAAGAAATGCAACAATCCTTACCGTTAATTGCACCTTGTACTATTGCTAGGATTTCCAAAAAAGAGTTTGCTTTTTTAGTGACAAAAGCCTCAGAGGAACAAATAAAAGTTTATCTACAAAAAATGATCCGTTTAATTAATCAAGCACAGCAAAGTACAAATTGTTATGTTGAGCAAGGCTTTACTATTGGTAGTGCTTTACGTATTACAGATATGACTGGTTCACAGCTATTAGCGAATGCGGACAATGCATTACAACAGGCTTTAAAAGAGCAAAAAGTGAGTTGTTTTTATAGATGCGACATCAAACAAGAAAATACGTTAGTAAATTGGGAAGAACAATTAAAAGAAGCAATCACAATGAAGCGCTTTTTACTTCAGTGGCATCCTGCAATGACATTTACTGATGGTTATATATTACACCATGAAATTTATACTCGTTTAAATATTAAAAATAAAACGATCAGGGCCGCAGAGTTTATGCCTTATATTGAGCAACTTACTTTAGGGCGTCAGTTTGACCAATTATTACTTGAAACCATCGCTGAATCTCCTTCGATCATTGACAGCCATGAGACAATTGCCATCAATATAACAAGTGATAGTGTAGTTGATAGCTCTTTTCACTCTTGGTTAAGTTTATTTCTTAGTAAACTCGATGATGTAAGCCGTTTTCATTTTGAACTAAGAGAAAATACAATATTAACTTATCCAAAAGAAAGTGTTCATTTCGCTCATGTAATAAAAGAAAGTGGTGCAAAGATAGGAATTGATAATTGTGGGCGTGGAATTGGGTCATTAGCTTATTTGCAAGAAATCAAACCAGATTACGTTAAACTAGATCAATCATTGTCTTGTAAACTGACGAATAAAATAGAAATGGGTGACTTAGAAGAACGTAGTAAATTGACCCGAGCTATTATTAATACTGCTCGGGGATTAGATATTGATGTAATAATTACAGCAGTTGAAGATAATGAACAACTAAATAGACTTCGTTCATTACAAGCAACGGGGTACCAAGGTTTTATTACGGCACCAAGTGATATTGCTTAACTTTATTCTGCTGCTTATTTCAGTAATTGCTGATGTTGTGCTTTAAATTTTTGAAATTTAGGGGCAACAACAGCCATACAATAACCTTGCTCTGGATTTTTTAAATAATAACCTTGATGGTAATCTTCTGCTGAATAAAAAAGACCAGCAGGCTCTACACTTGTTGCAACATTTTTATCAAATAATTGCTTTTGATTAAATTCTTCAATTAATGACAATGCTATTTTTTGCTGATCTGCATTTTGGTAAAAAATAACCGATCGGTATTGTGTTCCGATATCATTACCTTGACGGTTAACTTGTGTTGCATCATGCACACTAAAAAAAAGATGTAATAGCTGAGCAAAGTTTATTTGTTGATCATCAAAAGTAATATTAACAACTTCAACATGTCCAGTGTTCCCTGTGCATATTTTTTCATAATTTGCATCTTCGGCTTGTCCACCACAATAACCTGATACGGCACTTATTACGCCTTTAACTTGATTAAATGCTGCTTCAACACACCAGAAACACCCACCTCCGACAATCATATTTTGTTGTGCCATAAAACTTCCTTAATTGTTTGTTTAAATTTTTTTTATAAAGTGCCATTTAAAACTAAATTTATGTTAACTTAGAACCACATTTTAGCCTCTTAATCAGAACTGTTACTAGTACTTAATCCAAGTGTGGAGAAAAGAGGCGCAATAACTAAATTAATACTATTTAGATGCTTATTAATCAGAGAACTGTACTATGTTTTGTCCTTTTTGCCATGCTCAAGATACCAAAGTAATTGATTCCCGACTCGTTTCAGAAGGATCGCAAGTTCGTCGTCGCCGTTTGTGTAATGAATGTAATGAACGTTTTACTACCTTTGAGCTTGCTGAATTAATTATGCCTCGTTTAATTAAATCTGATGGAAGTCGAGAACCCTTCAACGATGAGAAATTGTTAGTTGGGATCAATACCGCATTAGAAAAACGACCTGTCAGTATTGAAGCCGTTGAAAGTGCAGTTAATAAACTAAAGTCTACTTTACGGGCGACAGGCGAGCGAGAAGTTCCTTCAAAAATGGTTGGAGAGCTAGTCATGGACTTACTAAAAGGGCTAGATAAAGTTGCATATATTCGTTTTGCATCTGTATATAGAGCATTTGAAGATGTAAAAGAATTTGGTGAAGAAATTGCTAAATTAAATAAATAGTTAATCCATCATATTATTCAAAAGTATTATTTTATATGTCATTTACTGAGTTTGATAAAAAACAAATGCAGCGAGCCATTGAATTGGCTAAACGTGGTCGCTTCACTACATCTCCGAATCCTAATGTTGGTTGTGTGATTGTTAATGATGGAGCAGTTGTTGGTGAAGGGGCTCATTTAAAAGCAGGTGAAGGGCACGCAGAAGTTCATGCACTTGCAATGGCGAGCGGAAAAACAAGCAATGCAACTTGCTATGTAACCCTAGAACCTTGTTCTCATTTTGGTCGCACACCGCCTTGTGCTCTTGCTTTAGTTAAAGCGGGTGTTCAACGAGTTATTATTGCTATGGTTGATCCAAACCCTAAAGTAGCAGGGCGTGGCATTGCTATTTTAGAAGACGCAGGCATTAAAGTTGAAGTTGGTTTATTAACAGAGCAAGCTGAAGCTTTAAACCCAGGGTTTATCATGCGTATGAAATCTAATCGCCCACGCGTCACAGTGAAAATGGCGTCTAGTTTAGATGGGAAAACAGCACTTAAAAATGGACTAAGTCAGTGGATAACTGGTGCTGAAGCGAGAGCTGATGTTCAATATTATCGTGCACAACAAAGTGCTATTTTAACAGGGAATGCGACTGTTTTTGCAGACGACCCTAGTCTAAACGTACGTTATCAAGAGTTAATCAATAGTCCTGAATTTGATCAAAATTTAGTAAGTGAGCAAGCATTACGCCAGCCAATACGTATTATTGTAGATTCTCATAATAAATTATCGTTACAAGAAAAGTTATTCTATTTACCTGGAAAGGTGTTGTTGGTGTCTTTATCTGCTAGAGATAATGCACTATTTACACACTGTGAAGCAGACGTTGAGCAAATAATTTGTAAAGCTGATAAGCAACAACGAATTGACCTCAATGATTTAATGCAACAACTTAATCACTATGAAATAAATGATTTATGGGTTGAAGCAGGGGCTACATTAGCCGGCGAATTATTCAGAAAACACCTTGTTGATGAATTTATTCTCTATCAAGCGACAAAATTAATGGGCGATCAAAGCAGAAACTTAGTAAACTTACCCAACTTTTCAACGATGAACGATATTATCAAGCTTAAATTACATTCTGTAATACAGATTGGTGATGATATTCGTCTTATTAACCATCGGAAATAATATGTTTACAGGCATTATTGCAGCAGTGGGCAAAATCACTGCAATTCAAAATAATGAAAAAGATATGACAATCACAGTTCACTCCGGTGAGTTGGATATGAGTGATGTCAAATTGGGTGATAGTATTGCTAATAACGGTGTTTGTTTAACAGTGACACAGTTAAATGGTAATAGCTTTAATGCAGACGTATCACATGAAACAATTAAATTAAGTGGCTTTTCAAATATCAAACCGGGTTTCATGATCAACCTTGAAAAAGCAATGCAAATGAATGATCGATTTGGTGGGCATATTGTCAGTGGCCACGTTGATGGTGTCGGCGAAATAATCTCTATTACTGAATTAGGTAATGCAGTTGAATTTTGGGTTAAAGCTCCAGATGATTTAGCAAAATATATTGCTAAAAAAGGCTCTATTACTGTTGATGGAATTAGCTTAACCACTAATGAAGTTGAAGGTGCTAATTTTAAATTAACCATCATTCCACATACGATCAGTCAAACCATTATGCAACAGTATACGATTGGTACACGCGTTAACTTAGAAGTTGATGTTATTGCACGTTACTTAGAACGTTTAGTTTTAGGTGAACAAGCTGCTGAGCCAAACAAAAAACAAAAAACAACAATGGAGCTGCTCGCAAAAAGCGGTTTCATGGGTTAATACAAGATTAAGGAATAAAAATGAAGTTAAATACAACCGCTGAAATTATTGAAGATATCCGTTTAGGTAAAATGGTTATCTTAATGGATGATGAAGATCGTGAGAATGAAGGCGATCTAATTATGGCTGCAGACTTAGTGACTCCTGAAGCAATTAACTTCATGGCAACCTACGGCCGTGGTTTAGTTTGTTTAACGTTAACGGCAGAACGTTGTGAACAATTAAAATTACCATTAATGGTAGAAGATAATACTGCTGCATTTTCAACTAACTTTACTGTATCAATTGAAGCTGCAGAAGGGGTTACAACAGGTATTTCGGCAGCCGACCGTGCGGTAACAGTACAAGCTGCAGTTGCTGGAAACGCTAAAGCCGCTGACATTGTTATGCCCGGACATATTTTCCCTTTAAAAGCACAAGCAGGTGGTGTATTAACTCGCGCAGGTCATACTGAAGCCGGTTGTGATTTAGCACGTCTAGCAGGGCGTGAACCTGCAGGGGTGATTGTTGAAATCTTAAATGAAGATGGCAGCATGGCGCGTCGTAGCGACCTTGAAGTCTTTGCTAAAAAGCATGACATAAAATTAGGAACGGTTGCTGATCTAATTGAATACCGTAACAATAATGAAACAACCATTGAACGTGTTAGCCAGTGTAAATTACCAACAGCATTTGGTGAATTTGATTTAGTGGCGTATCAAGATACGATTGATAAACAAGTGCATTTTGCATTAGTGAATGGTGAAGTGAAACAAGGTGAAGTCACTAACGTTCGTGTTCATTTACAAAATACATTTACTGATAACTTTTTCTCTGATCGTTTAGGTGCTCGTACTTGGCCATTAAATAATGCGCTTGAGCGTTTAGCAAAAGAGGGTGGTGTTTTAGTGATGTTAGGCCACCAAGAAACCGCTGAATCTTTAATTGAGCAAATCAAATATATTAATAAAGAAGATAGCGGCGAACGTGTTGCAGTAAAAGCGCAAGGTGCAAGCCGTCGTGTGGGTATTGGTTCACAAATTTTACAAGATTTAGGCGTGCAAAAAATGGCTTTATTTAGCTCCCAGAAAAAGTATCACGCATTATCAGGTTTTGGACTTGAAGTAGTTGAATACATCACTGAATAAACAATATCGATATGGAAAAAAATTGTGTTAGAATGCACAAAAATTTTGTAATTAAGGGTAGAAAATGAAAATAATTGAAGGTGGCTTAGTTGCACCACAAGCTAAAATCGCAATCGTAATTTCTCGCTTCAATAGCTTTATCAATGAGCAGTTATTAGCGGGTGCAATTGATACCCTTAAACGTACTGGTCAAGTTGCAGATGAAAATATCACTGTAGTTCGAGTGCCAGGTGCAGTTGAATTACCATTAGCAACTAAACGTGTTGCTGCTTCACAACAGTTTGATGCGATTGTTGCATTAGGTTGTGTTATTCGTGGTGGTACTCCTCATTTTGATTTAGTGGCAAATGAATGTAATAAAGGTTTAGCACAAGTATCTTTAGACTTTGATATCCCAGTTGCATTTGGTGTATTAACAACAGATTCAATTGATCAAGCGATTGAACGTGCTGGCACTAAAATGGGTAACAAAGGTAGTGAAGCTGCTTTAGGTGCGTTAGAGATGATTAATGTAATGGCGGAATTAGGATAATGAAAATGAAACCTGCTGAACGCCGTCGTGCTCGCCAATTTGCTGTTCAAGCAATTTATCAGTGGCAAATCACTCAAACCGGTGTAACACAAATTATTGAACAGTTTTCTGTTGATCAAGATATGTCTAAAGCAGATGTACCTTATTTCAAAGAATTATTAATGGGTGTTGTGCAAAATGTAGAGTCTTTAGACGAAAAACTTTCACCATACTTATCTCGTAAAATTGATGATGTTGATATGGTTGATATTGCAGTATTACGTTTAGCAATGTTTGAATTAACATACCGTACTGATGTGCCACATAAAGTGGTATTAAATGAAGCAATTGAATTAGCAAAAGACTTTGCAACAGATGAGTCATATAAATTTGTTAATGGCGTACTTGATAAAGCATTACGTAGCTTAAAGTTACGTGAAGAAGTTTCAAAATAAGTACAATGCCTATCTATGATTAGTTTTCATTAATAATAAGAATCCAGTTATTTTTTAACTGGATTTTTTTTCGGCTAAAAATACAAAAGTTAAAGGGAAAAACATGAATAAAAGTTTAGTCACTAATCTACTTTCTGGATTAATTTTAATTATTGGCCTTATGCTAGGCAAAACAGAATTGGCAGCAATGCTAACTATGATTGGTTTATTTGCTTTGTCTGGTGCATTAACTAACTGGCTAGCTGTATTTATGTTGTTTGAGAAAGTGCCTTTCTTATATGGTTCTGGTGTTGTACCTGCACACTTTGAAGAGTTTAAATCAGGCATTAGAAATTTAATGATGCAACAATTTTTTACTACTGAAAATGTTGATCGTTTTTTATCAAATGGTAGCTTTTCTCCTGCTCAATTAAATCTGCAACCAGTGATTGAAAAAGTGGACTTAAATCCAACTTATGATGGCTTGGTAAAGGTGATTATGGAATCATCTTTTGGTGGCATGCTTGGTATGTTTGGTGGGGAAGAAGCATTAACTCCATTAAGAGAACCTTTTATCAAACACATGAAAACATCAATTATTGATTTAACTCAGGATGATGAATTTATTGAATTATTAAAAGCTGAGATCGAACAACCTGATATGATGCAGGATATTTTAGCTAAAATAGAAAAAATAATTGAACAACGGTTAGATGAACTAACACCACAATTAGTAAAAGAAATTATTCAAGCCATGATCAAAAAACACCTAGGCTGGTTAGTTGTTTGGGGTGGTGTATTTGGTGGTATTATTGGTTTAATTAGTACTTTCTTTATTTAGTAGCATTATTTATTACTAGTATTCAACAAAGCCTGTTTATTAACAGGCTTTGTTATTTCATGGAATCGAATTGGCTTATTATGTTTAATAAAACCTTTGCTCTCACTATTTTTGCTTTATTTGCTTTTGCCGCTAACTCTGTTTTTTGCCGTTTAGCATTAGGGGGAGATCAAATTGATGCCGGCAGTTTTACTGTGATCAGATTATTTTCTGGTAGCCTATTTTTAGCAAGCCTATTGTTTTTTAAACATTATTATTTAACTCCTAAAAATGAAAATAAAAAGAGAGAAGCGACAAGTCGCAACGGGAGTTGGTTAAATGCGCTTTGGTTGTTTATTTATGCACTGACTTTTTCCTATGCTTATATCCAATTAGATACGGCAACAGGTGCGTTAGTTTTATTTGCTACTGTACAAGTTACCATGTTAATCATCGGTTTATGCAAAGGACGCTCTTTAAGCATTGCTGAATGGAGTGGATTGTTGCTCGCGATTGTTGGCTTTGTATACTTGTTAGCCCCGCAGATCTCAAGCCCTTCGTTAATTGCATTTATCTTAATGTGTGTATCTGGTATCAGCTGGGCTTTTTATACACTTGCAGGAAAACAAAGTACTGATCCTAGTGCTGATACAATTTATAACTTTCTTCGCACGCTACCTTTCGTATTTATTCTTATGCTAATCAATATTGAAAGCAGTCATCTAAGCCTTGTCGGAGTCATTAATGCTGTTTTATCAGGGGTATTTGCTTCTGCACTCGGTTATTTATTATGGTATCAAGCATTAAAAGGTCTACGTCATAATGTGGCTGCAGTGGTGCAACTATTAGTGCCAGTATTTGCAGCCATTGCAGGCTTTATTTTATTAGATGAAAGAGTTTCGATTACTTTTTTAATATCAAGCTTAATGATATTGAGCGGCATCTTATTAGTGATTAAAAATCCAACTATTAAGTTTCTAAATAAACACAATAAGCCATAAAGTTATTCTACTTAAATATTATTATTTTACCTACCTAAAATAGCTTACCTAATTATTGATGAAACTTTATTTATAGATTTTTAGCCCTTGAGAGCGCTAATTTATCTATTTAACAGATGAAATCTTCTTAGTGATTATTTCTATTGTGCTTTCAATTTTTGAATATCGACATTGACCAGGAAAATAAACTACCCCTAAATAGGCATTTTATTTTTGTGGTTATTGAAGATGGATCACGTCATTTATCAGTCTTTTGGCAATCGTTCAATAAGTGTGAGCTTTGTAATTGTTTTACTTTATTTTCTGATTATATTAGCGGGGTTTTTAAATAACCAAGGAAGGTATTGTATATGTACAAGAAATTAATATTAGCTTCAATGATTGCCGGATTAATGGGATGTGGGGGATCGAATGATTCGAGTGTACCAACTCCAGGAGTTCCAGATACAGAAGTTCCAGATACAGAAGTTCCAGATACAGGGGCTCCAGATACAGAGGTTCCAGATATTGAACTGGATATTCCTAATTTACCCGCAGGCGTTAAAACTGTTCCTGAAGTTAACTGTACAGAAGTATTTACATCAGTTTCTGTATTAGAAGATGCAGTATCGGAAGAGATGGAAGCAGGTACCACGCTTTGTCTTGCTGATGGTACTTATTCTGACGATTTACAGCTGAAAATGGGTGGAGCAGGAACGGAAGCTCAACCCATTAAAGTGGCTGCAGAAAATCCGGGTAAAGCTATTTTTGAGGGCGGTAAAATTTCAATTAAAATGGGCGGAACCTATACTCAGTTACAAGGTTTAGTATTTAAAGATATTACCTTTAGCAGTGCTTTAATTGAAACACGATTGGGCAGTAATCTTGAAGATCTTTGTCATAACTGTCGTATTACCGAAGTCACGGTTGATACTGCCGAAGCAACAGGAAGCGGCGGTATTTTAGCTAAAATTTTTGGTAAAGATATTTGGGTTGACCATAATATCTTTAGTGGAAAAACAGCTGCGAATCCAATGGTTTCTTTAGATCGTTGGTTGAGTGGAGATTTAGTGACTGATGAAGAAAAACTTCCAATGCTTACGCAAGGTGTTGTTGTCTACAATAACTATTTTGCTAATCGTCCGCCAGCTGATGGGAAAATGTACGCAGGTAGCAGTGATAATGATTATGAAGCAATTCGAACAGGCTTAAGTGATACTCATCATTACCCTGGTAATTCATTCGTTGTAGGTAATTTATTTGAAAATATTCAAGGTGAAGCTGAAGTTGTTTCTAATAAAGCATCAAATAATGTAATTTCTCATAATACTGTTCGTAATAGTTATGGTTCAATTACTAACCGTCATGGTAATACTAATGTGATTGATGGCAACTTTGTATTTGGTGATGGTTATCCATTCGCAGGTGGTTTACGTATCGTTGATGATGGCCACATTGTGACTAATAACTATATTGAAGGCGCACGTTATAAAGCAACAACGCATCATGGTGGTATTGTTATTTTAGGATCTGATGGTGCAGGTGATGGTAATAATGGTTATCAGCAAGTTGAAAATATCCATGTTGCTCATAACACTGTGGTAAATAGTGTAAATAGTGTAAACATTGATGGTGGTGGTAAGTCGGATCAACCAAAACAAGTTTATTTTGCAAACAATATTGTAGATCAAGCTGTTGGCCCTATTTTTGTACAAACCGATCGTAGTGTAAGTAATGACTCTGTTTATACTGGTAACCACGTATACGGTTCAGAGTTAGCAGATACATCATCTATTACTGATTCTGATTTAGGGGCTACGTTAGAAACTTCTCCAATGTTGGCAGCTACAAATGGTATCTATCGTCCAATTAGTCCTTCATCGCTTATTGCAGGCTCATATGACAAAGGTGATTTTGATTCTGTAACAATGGATATGGATGGTACTGAACGAGGTGAAGTGACTCAAGTTGGCGCTGATGATGATAATTCAAATGTTGCTACTAGCAAACCATTAACTTATGCAGATGTTGGTCCGTCATACGACTATCCAAAACCAGAAGCTATCATGGTTGAAGCTGAAATTAGCAATGCTGATTTTGAAGATGATGCAACAGGTTGGTCAGGTGCATCGGTAACAACTGATGGTGCTTTTGCAGGACATAGCTTAGTTATTCAAGGAACTAACGATGTAACTCAATCAAATGTTGAATTAACACCAAGTACTAGATATGCCGTATCAGCATTTGTTAAAGGTGTGTACTCAATTTCTGTTAATGACCATGTATTTGAAGGTGAGGAAAGTACTTCTGATTACACATATGTTATTCATGAATTCACCACAGGATCTGCTGAAACATCAGGTGAAATCAAACTTGCATTAGCTAAAGAAGTTGTTTTAAACGCAGAGCTTGTAGATGGTGATTTAAGTGGCTTTAGAGGTGGTGATACTGGTAACTGGGAAACTGATGAAGATTCAGATGCAGGGTTAGGTGATGTAGGTAGTTCAGGTGATAGTGCATTCAATGATGTTGACTCAAATGGTTCTGTTCGAATCAGATTCAAAAAAGGGCAAACTAATCATGACTTTACAGCAACACCTGGTTTAAGACAGACTGTACATAATATTCCTACAGCAACTGATTTAACATACTCGTTATATTACTGTGATAATAAAAAAGAAGATTCTGTAACAACGCTTCATTACGGAGTGAAGGATACTGAAGGTCTTGTTATTGCAGAAAGTACTGCACATGTTAAAGATTTAGATGATGCACCAGAAGGTTCAGTGAAAGATTGTTTCAAGCAAGTAACGCTTGATATTCCAAATAATTCACATGAAACTATGGAGATATTTGCTTATATCACAGTTGATACCGCTAACTATTCAAATGAAGAACTGCTTGCGCAGGTTGAAAGTAATAAAGAGCTTGAGGTTCGTGTAGATGAGTTCTCATTAACTTATACAGGTGCGCCAGCAAGTGATGCGGAAGCTCATTTTGATGAAGTACGTTTAGTTAAGCGTGTTGATTAATCAATCTTGCCATTACTGAAAATTTAAGGGATGGCAGTAGATTCTTAAATCACTAACTTTAAAACAAAACCTGATTTCAATATTTATTGGAATCAGGTTTTTTTATTGTAGGGTTAAATATTTGATAGTTACTTTGTTGTGTCTTGAAGATATTACCTATTTAGATATAGATCACGAGATTGGAAAGTAAAAGATTAGACTTTAATGAAAGTGTGAGCTTCCTGAATATTTTACAACATTATCACTGTATTTTGTGAAATATACATAAATAACCAAGGAATGGCTCATGTTTAAGAAATTAATTATTGCTTCGGCAATCGCAACTCTATTAACAGGTTGTGGCTCTTCAAGTAGTTCCTCTACTACACCAAATATAGATACTGATCCTGAGATTGATACAAGTCCAGAAACTGGGTTAACACCCGATCTAGAGGGGGGCACTGCTGCTGTTATCGGTGGAGATACATCGTTAAGTTTCTATTATAAAGATGCTGCAGAAGGGAAACTATCAATTGTTGATCCTGATGAAGGCGAAGCTGCTTTTATTCCCCAAACGAGTTCATCTACTATGTATGGTTTATTTTCTGTTACTGAAAAAGGCTTATGGACACTGGAAGTGCCTGAAGCTGAAGAGCTTGGTGACTTAGAAAAAGACGAAACACGTAGTGACAGTATTACTGTGGAATCAATTGATGGCACAGAACAGACCATTAATTTTACAATAAAATCTGCAGATGCAAAACCTGACGATGGCGACAAAGAAGAAGATGATGAAGAGGAAGCGAATACTTATGCTTGTTCAGAGGCATTAGAAATTACGGGATCTGATGCAACTCCTAGTGTGTCAGGAGCAACTCATGTTTCAGAAGTTGATGATTTAAGTACTTTACTTAAAAGCGGTATTGTTAAAGGTGGAGATGAGATAGTTGTTACTGGCGATGGTCAAATATCAATTAAAGACACTTGTTTTGATTCTCAAGTACTTATCCGTGCTGAAAATGTCGGAAGTGTTACTTTAGAAACAGCTGCTATTTCTAATTCTCAAAATATAGCAATACAAGGTTTTGTATTTGGACCTAATGATTCAAGCACATTATTTAAAATTGTAAATTCCAAAAACATTAAAGTATTACGTAATAAATTTGATCATGCAGGTGTTATCGATGGACAAACATCTTTAGTGCTAACTGAATCAAGTGAAAATATATCGATCGCTTATAACGAATTTATAGATAAAGATGTCATTGTAGAAGACGATGGACAAATAAATTCAGGAAGTTACATTAAGTTCCAGTATGACGATGATACTGGCACAATGACAAAAGGTGCTCATATCCACCATAATTACTTCAAAAATATTATTGCCTATGTTCAATCCGATGGTTCAGTTGCCGGTGATTCAGACCGTGAAGCAATCGTATTTGGTGATAACGGATCTCAAGATGTTGAAACATATCATTTAGTTGAATATAACTTATTTGAAGATACTGATGGTGAAAATGAAATTATGACGGTAAAAACGTCAAACAATGAATTTTCAAATAATACATTTTTAAATTCAATGGGCTCATTGTCGTTCCGTTTAGGTCATGATAATAAAGCAATTAATAACTATTTTTATGGTACGGGTGAGAGTGCAACAGTAAGTGATCCTAACTATCAAACGGGTGGTGTGCGAATTTATGGTGCAAACCATCTCGTTACAGGAAACTACATGGAGAACCTATCAGGTGATACTTGGAGATTACCTATTCTAGTGGATTCTGGTGATGTGTCAGATAGCTCTGGTGCGAATAATCATGAAACAACAACTAATGCGACTATTAAAGATAATATTCTTGTGAATAATCTTAATGGCGGTATTCAGGTGGGCGGTAGCAAATATAGCATCATGCCATCGGGTAATAATTTAACGGATAATATTGTAATTGGCGACGCAGGGGATTTATATTTCTCTTATGCGCAAGGTTCATCTAATACATGGAATGGTAATGTTGCTTATGCGACTGGCTCCGCAATGGAATTAGAGGGGGCTGATGCGGGAGCAGAAATTACATTAACGGATGACCAACTATTAAAAGAAACAAGCGAACCTAGTTTTGTAAAACCAACACCTTTAACAACCGCAGATGTTGGTCCTATTGCAGATTTAAATTAATAATAACTTATTAATTTATCGCTAATAAAATACCGATTATATAAAAATATAGTCGGTATTTTTTTGTCAGTTTTTCAATTGTGATTTGTAAAGCTAGCTTATTGAATAACAAACATGGGCGTGGCTTTTAAGCCACCTAATAAGCAGGCAGGATAAATCCTGCGCCCCGAATAAGTGTCATGACTTATCTACATTATTAATGAATTTTATTCAGATTTAGTAACCTTGGGGCGTGGCTTTCAAGCCACCTAATAAGCAGGCAGGATGAATCCTGTGCCCCGAATAAGTGTCATGACTTATCTACATTATTAATGAATTTTATTCAGATTTAGTAACCTTGGGGCGTGGCTTTCAAGCCACCTAATAAGCAGGCAGGATGAATCCTGTGCCCCGAGATCAATATCTAATATGTATTAACTTGGGGCGTGGCTTTTAAGCCACCTAATAAGCAGGCAGGATGAATCCTGCGCCCCGAGATCAATATCTAATATGTATTAACTTGGGGCGTGGCTTTTAAGCTACCTAATCAACGAACAATACAAGCACGGTGTGGTTTTAATTATGTGAAAAACCTCTGAAAAAAAAGCCGATTATAAGAAATATAATCGGCTTTTTTACTTTCTTAGGAGAGATTTAAGTGTCTAAACTTTCCTATCAATAACAATTTGCTATTAATGCTTACATAATACGTTGACCAGGCTTCGCACCTGAATCTGGATTTAGGATATGAATATCTTCACCGCCAGGGCCTGCTGCTAGTACCATGCCTTCAGATAAACCAAACTTCATTTGACGTGGTGCAAGGTTTGCCACCATGACTGTCAATTTACCTTCTAAATCTTCAGGGTTGTAAGCTGATTTAATGCCAGCAAATACAGTACGTGTTTCGCCACCTAAATCTAACGTCAATTTTAATAGTTTATTTGCTTTAGGCACATGCTCTGCTTTTGCAATTAACGCAACGCGTAGGTCTGTTTTAGCAAACGTATCAAAATCGATTTCCGCGGCGATTGGCTCTTTATCAAGCTCACTTTGGCTTGCTGCTTGTGTTGCTTCAGCAGATTTTGCTTTCGCTTCTGCATCTGCTGCAGCACTTGCTTTTGATGATTCAACCATTGCATCAACATGTTTAGGATCAATACGTTGGAATAACGCTTTAAATTTATTGATTTTATGTCCTGCTAATGGTGTTCTGATGCTATCCCAGGTTAAGGTTTCATCTAAAAATGCTTCACTACGCTCAGTCAATTTTGGCATGATTGGTTTTAAATAAGTCATTAAAACGCGGAATAAGTTAATTCCCATTGAACAGATATCTTGTACTTCCAGTTCCTTACCTTCAACCTTTGCTAATGCCCACGGTGCTTTATCATCAATATATTTATTAGCGATATCAGCTAATGTCATAATTTCACGAATAGCACGTGCAAATTCACGTTTTTCAAATTGCTCTGCAATTGACTCACCGGCATCAATAAACTGTTGGTATAACTCCGGCTCTGATACTTCAGCTGATAATTGACCATCATATTTTTTAGCAATAAAGCCTGCAGTACGAGATGCTAGGTTTACTAACTTATTCACTACATCAGAATTTACACGTTGTGAGAAATCTTCTAAGTTAAAGTCTAAATCATCAACGCGTGATGTTAATTTAGCTGCGTAATAATAACGTAAACATTCAGGATCTAAGTGTTCCATATAAGTGCTAGCTTTGATGAATGTGCCTTTAGATTTAGACATCTTCTCACCATTTACTGTCACGTAACCATGTACGTTAACGCCAGTTGGTTTACGGAATCCTGCTCCTTCTAACATTGCTGGCCAGAATAAACCGTGGAAGTTAATGATGTCCTTACCGATGAAGTGATAAAGCTCAGCTGTGCTGTCTTTACTCCAGTAATCATCAAAATTTAAACTGTCAGTACGGTCGCATAAGTTTTTAAAACTTCCCATGTAACCGATTGGGGCGTCTAACCATACATAGAAAAATTTACCCGGTGCATCTGGTATTTCAAAACCAAAGTAAGGAGCATCACGTGTGATATCCCAAGCTTTCAAACCACTTTCAAACCATTCACTTAATTTATTTGCGATACCACTTTGTAGTGCACCTGATTGAGTCCACTCGACTAACATTTCTTGAAATTGTGGTGCATCAAAGAATAAATTTTCAGTATCTTTCATGACGGGTGTTGCATTAGAGACCACTGATTTTGGATTGATCATTTCAGCTGGGCTATAGGTTGCACCGCAAACGTCACAGTTATCACCGTATTGCTCTTCTGCTTTACATTTAGGGCAAGTACCTTTTACAAAACGGTCGGGTAAAAACATTTCTTTTTCAGGATCGTATAACTGAGAAACGACTTTTTTAGTGATGTAACCGCTATCACGTAAAGCAAGATAAACCTGTGAAGATAATGCTTTATTCTCTTCAGAATGTGTTGAATGGTAATTATCAAAACTGATATTAAAGCCATCAAAGTCTTTTTCGTGATCCGCTTGTACGTCAGCAATGAGTTGCTCTGGTGTAATTCCCATTTCTTGAGCTTTCAACATGATCGCCGTACCGTGTGCATCGTCAGCACATACGAAGTGAATATTATTACCACGTAAGCGTTGGAATCGAACCCAAATGTCAGCTTGTATATGTTCAAGCATATGGCCTAAATGGATTGGACCATTTGCGTAGGGAAGGGCGCAGGTAACAAGGATATTACGATCTTGATTAGCCATTTTATTTGATATTCCTTAAGTCTAAGCGAGGTTTTAAGGGCGTAATTCTACCCAAAAAACATCACAAATCCCACTCTTATCTAGGTCGGAATTAACGCCTATTTTTAATAAGGATGAATTATCTAATTATTTTGATAAACTCAGCGATTAATTTGAGTTTAAGGGAGGTTATATGCTGTTTAAAAAGAAAACAATTGAGCAACAAGTTTTACGCTGTATTGAGCAAGCAATTGAGCCAGAAATTTTTAAAAAATTTATTGATCAAGGTTTATTGGTGATTAAAGCAGATACTGCGGAAATTAATCTTTCTTTACCTTTTTACGCAGATAATTGGTTATCTAGATTAAAGCAACAAACAAATGATCCATTAACCTCAATATTCAAGCAGCAGTTTAGTTGGAATGTTACGCATAAAATACCTTGTTTCGAACATAAAAAAGTCGCAAAAACAAACCCAAATATTAAAAATATTATTGCTGTTTCATCTGGCAAAGGTGGCGTTGGGAAATCGACTGTTAGTGTTAACCTTGCTTTAGCACTGCTACAAAATGGTGCCAAAGTGGGTTTATTGGATGCAGATATTTATGGTCCATCTATTCCAACTATGCTGGGTGAAAAAAACACTAAATCAACTTCTGCCGATGGCAAATTATTATTACCGATTGAAGCTCATGGTGTTGTTTGTAACAGTATTGGTTTTTTAATTGAAGATAAAGATGCCATGGTATGGCGTGGCCCAATGGCGAGTAAAGCATTACAACAAGTGTTAAACGAAACTGACTGGCCCGAACTTGATTATTTAATTGTAGATATGCCACCAGGTACGGGTGATATCCAGCTTACAATGTCACAGAATGTCCCTCTTACAAGTGCAGTTGTTGTTACCACCCCTCAAGATATTGCGTTAATTGATGCCCAGAAAGGGGTGATCATGTTCGATAAAGTAGATGTAAATGTGGCAGGTATTATCGAAAATATGAGTGTCTATTCCTGTGTGAAATGTGGCCATGAAGAAGCTATTTTTGGTACGGGTGGTGGTAAAAAATTAGCAGAGCAATTTAATTTATCATTTTTAGGTGCTTTACCACTGCATATTCAATATCGAGAAGATACTGACTCTGGTTGCCCAACGGTTGCTAAAAATGAAAAAACAACCTTAGTTGCTCCTTATTTGCAGTTAGCTGAAGATATTGCCATTAATCTATACAAAGATTGTCAGCCAACTATTGAGCAAATAAAAATTACTGAAATAAAATAAAAAAACGAAATAATAAGTAGGAAATAATATGGCTGCGATAGAGTTTTCAAAAGACCAAAAAATAACCTTGGTTGATCAAATCCAAAAGTATTTTGAGAAAGAGTTAGATCAAGAAATTGGTGAGTTTGATGCTGAGTTTTTATTAGATTTTTTCAGTGAAAAAGTGGGAGGTTATTATTATAACCAAGGTCTTAATGATGCGAGAGCAATATTAGATGATAAACTAGAAACCATTACTGAATCATTTTACGAATTAGAAAAAGTCACTGAATTTGGTTAATGATGAAATCATTAATGACAATCATGTTAATAAAATAGAAGAGAAATAATGTCACCTAGACCTTTAATCGATGAATTGATGCAAGCGTTACAATGTTTACCTAGTGTCGGTCCTAAATCAGCACAACGAATGGTATATCATTTGTTAGATAAAAATCGCAATGGTGCGTTAAAACTGAGTGATACCTTAGCAAGAGCAGTAGCTGAAATTGGGCATTGTCAACAATGTCGCACCTTTACTGAAGAAGATTTATGCCCTATTTGTAATAACGCCAAACGTAATGAAACGGGGATTATTTGTATTGTAGAAATGCCTGTTGATGTGGTGGCCATTGAGCAAACCGCTTTATTTTCAGGAACTTATTTTGTTTTGATGGGGCACTTGTCACCCCTTGATGGCATTGGTCCAGAACAACTTGGTTTACATTTACTAGAAAAACAGATGCAAGCGGGTAAAACCAGTGAAATAATTTTAGCAACAAATCCTACTGTTGAAGGTGAAGCAACCGCTTATTATATTGCAGAGATGGCTAAAAAATGTGGCATTCAAGTTAGTCGTATTGCTCATGGTGTGCCGGTAGGGGGAGAGTTAGAATTTGTAGATAGTACGACACTTTCACATTCATTTACTGGCCGTTCGATAGTCAATTAATACAATGCTTTTAGGCTTTTAATACCCTATAAAAAACGGGACTCATTTGATGAGTCCCGTTTTTTTAGGTCGCTGGTTTTAACGAATCTAATTATTTAGTTTTAACTCTGGTATTCGTAACGAACTTTTTAGGGGCTGAGTTTTTGCTTTTATTAGGCTTGATGGATACTTTGGCTTTCGATCCTAGTTTCGCTTTTGTTTTAGCTTTTCCTGCTTTAAAGCCGTCTTTTGCTGCATCTTTTGTGGCTTTAAATTGCCCTAGGCCAGTATGTTTACTTAAAGCAATTTGTCCTGCTTTAACATCACCAGATTGGCTCCATTTATTTCCTTTTTTAATAGCAGTCTTTTCATTACGGCTTTCTGGCGGCACTAAATGATGCGGACCTTTGCCAATTAAAGTACGCGCTAAACCTAAACTCTTTAACGCTTCTCGAATTAATGGCCAGTTTTCAGGTACGTGGTAACGTAAAATCGCTTTATGTAATTTACGCTGGCGTGCACCTTTTGCTGTGAGTACTTCTTCAGATTCTTTATTCACTTTATGCAGTGGGTTTTTCTCTGTGTGATACATAGTCGTCGCATTAGCCATCGGTGATGGATAAAAGTTTTGTACTTGATCTAATTTAAATTTATTAGATTTCAACCATAATGCTAAGTTGATCATGTCTTTATCAGTGGTACCTGGGTGCGCAGAGATAAAGTAAGGAATTAAGTATTGTTTTTTACCCGCTGCTTTAGAATACTTTTCAAACATTTCTTTGAAAATTTCATAGCTACTCATGGTGGGTTTCATCATTTTGTCGAGCGGACCTTTTTCAGTATGTTCTGGTGCTATTTTTAAATAACCGCCAACATGATGTTCAACTAATTCTTTTACATAACGAGGATCTTCAACTGCAATATCGTAACGAACACCTGATGCGATTAAAATCTTTTTAATACCTGTTAATTTACGTGCGCGTCGATATAAGCTAATAGTATGCTCATGGTTGGTTTCCATGTGATGGCATATATCGGGGAATACACATGATAAACGACGACAAGTTTGCTCTGCCTTAGGGCTCTTACATTTCAAGCGATACATGTTGGCCGTGGGGCCACCTAGATCTGAAATTACACCTGTAAAACCAGGTACTTTATCGCGTATTGTTTCGATTTCTCTAATAATAGAATCTTCAGAGCGACTTTGAATAACGCGGCCTTCATGCTCTGTGATTGAGCAGAAAGTACACCCACCAAAACAACCCCGCATGATGTTAATTGAAAAGCGGATCATGTCATAAGCTGGAATTTTTGCATCACCATAAGCAGGGTGTGGAACACGCTGATAAGGTAAATCAAATACTGAATCAATCTCTTCGGTTGTTAACGGATAAGCTGGTGGATTAACCCAAAGTAAACGTTTTCCATGATATTGTGCTAATGCACGAGCACAACCCGGGTTTGTTTCTTGGTGTAATACACGAGAAGTATGCGCATAAAGCATTTTTTCACTACTGACTTTTTCATAGCTTGGTAATTGAATATAAGTTTTTTCCCAAGGTTTACTTTTTTTAGGACGCGCAAAAGCAGGTTGGATAGTGATTGGCTTAGTCGCGTCTTGCACCTCTTCTGCTTCTTGATCTGCTAATTTTTGTGTAGCACAGGCGACATTAATATCGGCATAAGGATTAATAATGGGATCTATTTTACCGATATGGTCAACTTGTGTTGAATCTAAACCATCCCAACCTACTAAAGGCTCTTTTGTTAGCAAGGCGCTACCGCGTATTTCCGTCATGTTTTTTACATCTTCACCTTGTGCTAATCGATAAGCAACTTCAAGCAAAGGACGTTCGGCATTACCAAATAATAAAATATCTGCTTTTGAATCTAATAGAACTGAGTGGCGTACTTTATCTGACCAATAATCATAATGTGCAATACGGCGCAAACTTGCTTCAATGCCTCCAATCACAACAGGTACACCTTTAAAGGCTTCTTTACAGCGCTGTGTATAAACCAAGACTGCTCGATCGGGACGTTTTCCGCCTTCATTATTTGGCGTATAAGCATCATCATGACGCATACGACGTTCGGCAGTATAACGGTTGATCATAGAATCCATATTGCCTGCAGAGACGCCAAAAAATAGATTAGGTTTACCGAGTTTCATGAAGTCATTTTTATTACTCCAATCTGGTTGTGCAATAATGCCCACTCGATAACCTTGTGCTTCCAATGTTCGGCCGATCACTGCCATACCAAAACTTGGATGATCAACATAAGCATCACCTACGACTAAGATAATGTCACAAGAGTCCCAGCCTAGTTTTTTCATCTCTTTACGCGACATAGGGAGAAATGGCGCGGGCTTTTCAGCTCGTGCTTTAAAGTTGTCGTATGAGAAAAGGGGACGGTCTGCTTGTAATAAATCAACGCTCATTGGAACTGCCTAGTTAAAAATTTAGGCGCGATTATAACTTGCCTTGGCAAGCTAAGCGATGAATTCTTAACCATTAAATAGATAGGGGAATAAGAAAAGGTCAGTTGACCTATAAAGATCAACTGATTAATGCGTTAATTTACCCGAGTGGTTCTGCAAGCTTTGCAATGAGTTGACGCGATTCAGGCTTAACCGATGTAAGCATGACATCAATGACATCACCAAGTTGTAACTCAATTTGTTCCGCAACTTTAACAACGCCTTGCTCTCGAACACATTCAACTTTTTTAGCGTCAGTAGCAGATTTGCTGAGTAAACTACTTGGCACAAAGAAAGTAGCGCCATTTTCTTGCACTCGTACACGACAACCTGCTTTTACGATATCGAATATTTCTGCTTTATAGCGCCAATCTGAATTTTCTTGGTCTTTTAAGTAGCGACAATATAATAGATTGTTTACATCCCGCTCAGCCATACGTTGTGATTTACGCGCTTCATTTAAATGTGCACCGATATCAGTGTCGATGACATTGCTTGTTTGTTCTATTAATACCGATTTAATTAAGCGATGATTAATTAAATCGCCATATTTACGGATCGGAGAAGTCCAGGTTGCATAGTGATTGACGCCCATTGTGAAATGAGGTGCAGGTGTTGTTGCTGTATCTGCGTAAGACAATAAACGACGTAAACGATGATCTAAATAAGCGTTGTGTAATAATGCAACATCTTGACGCATTTTGATGTAACCATCGAGGGTTGCTAATGAAGTCGCTTGCACTGTAATGCCATATTCAGCAAGTAACTTAGCGGCTTTTTCTAATCTATCGGTGGCAAATCCTGAATGTACGTTAAATACACCAACTTGACAGTGTTTAGCTAAAAAGTCACCGGCACAGACATTGGCGGCGATCATTGATTCTTCAACTAATCGGTTAGCAGTACGGCGAGGTTCACAAAGAATTTCATATACTTCACCTTTGTTATTCAGTTTTAAGGTGTAATCAGGCTGGCTTTTGATCACCACTGTATTTTCACAACGCCATTGATGACGAGCTTCAGTTGCTTGATCTAATACTTTCAATAATTGACTTAATATTTTATTTGGTTTCCATTGTCCATCTGTTAATTCATCATTTTCTAAATAATTTGAAACATCATGATAATTAAGTCGGTAATGAGATTTTATCCAAGCTGCAAAAAAGGTTGGTTCATGAAGAATTGCACCATCTTTTCCTATTTGCATTGTGCAACATATAGTTGCGCGTTTTTCACCTTCTTTAAGTGAACATAAACTGTCACTTAAATCACGCGGTAACATAGGTACGTTAAAATTAGGAAGATATAAAGTAAATGAACGTCTTTTAGCTTCTGCATCCATTTCTGTCGCTTCTGGCACATAAGCAGAAGGATCTGAAATGGCAACTGCTAGCGCCCAGCCTTGTTCATTTTCTTCTATATATAATGCATCATCCATATCTTGCGTGTTCACGCCATCAATAGTGAAAAACGGCGTTTTTGTTAAATCTTGACGTTCTAACTCAGGATCAATCACTTGCCAAGGATGATCAAACTCAGGCGCTTTATTAGGTAAGTTGTGTGTTGCAACTGCGATTAAACGATAAGCAAAAGGGTCATTATAATCTGCTATTTTTTCAATAATTTCTGTCAGAAAACCGTTACCTTCTAAGGCATGTTCAAGTAATTTAACTTTGACCCAATCACCATCATGGTAACCTTTATTTGCAAGCTTCATTGCGCCTTTTATTTTAAAGAAAGCATGTAACAAAGGATTATTCGCTTTAATTGAAACACGTTTATCGCTAATTGAAAGTTGAGCTACAAATTCTGAGGTTTCTGTGTTTTTTAATTGCACAGGTTGAGCTGTTGATTTATCACCATTCTCTTGTATCGCAGCACTAATACGATCGCCGTGTAGTACTTTTTTCATATCATTGGGGGCAATAAAAAAACGTTTGCCTTTATCGGTTTCTAAAAATCCAAATCCACGTTCAGATGCTTTAACAATGCCGGTACGTTTGGGAGTATTTTCCTGCATAGTTTGTTTAAGTTGGTTTAATAATGGATTGTCTTGAAACATACTTGAAACCTTAAATGGATAGCGATATTAATGTATGGTATTGAGTTACTTAAAGAAAAGAGTGGTTTAAATAATAATGAATACACAACCAGTTAAGTTTTCTCAATTTAATAAGCGAATAGTAAAGGTGATTGCAGGGGAATTAAAGGTTGAACTACGCAAATGTTACAAATTAAAATTAATTAAAAAAAAATACAAAAAAGGCTTGGCTTTTTTTATCTCACTCTGTATTATTCGCCTCGTTCTGCGGAGGGGTGGCAGAGCGGCTGAATGCACTGGTCTTGAAAACCAGCGAGGGTTAATAGCTCTCCGAGAGTTCAAATCTCTCCTCCTCCGCCACATTAAGAAAAGGCACTTACAGTTTACTGTAAGTGCCTTTTTGCTATTAGATTGTCAATAGTGCAAATCTCTCCTTCGTCATCTTCCTATTTAGACCTATTTCTTGTCTACGTTTGTCTTTTCATTTTAAATGTGTTTTTAGTTAAAAAAATACATCTATTCAACTGCCTTTTTTTTGACACAATTGACCATTGAATTGACACTTTGTTATTACAAAAACAATGTAATATAGCGAATTAGAGCCGTACCCCTGTGGTTTACGAAGATTAAAAGTGGTGGAGACTGACATGTTAAAACATAAATTTCGAAGTATAAAAGTGGGCACAGCAATTATGCTTTGTTTGTTATTGGTGGCTTGTCAGGACAATAGTGATCCTCAGGTTGTTGAGCAAACTACCACTCAAAGTAAAGCAATAACTCCTGAAAAAGAGAAATTAGTTTTTAACAACTCATCCTTAGTAACCAGTACTACATCGGACATATCAATAACTAATGATAAAAGCATTAAACTGAATGTTGTTGATATTTCTGAACGAGAAGTAGGTGAGAGTAACGCCATCGAGTTTTTATTTAATATCCCACTCGATCCCAATCAAAACTTTGATCGCTTTATCGAAACAACACCACATCTTGCGACGCCAGTATTAAGTACTGATGGTAAAAAACTGCAATTTTTCGGGATTCAGCCAGAAACAAGTTATAGCTTTAATCTTATTGCTGGGGTAACTGCAATTAATGGTAATGCCTTACAGCAAGAAATAACGAAAACGATACAGACACGTGCAATGCCTCCCGTTGTAAGTTTCAAAACAAAAGAGGGTGCTATTTTAGTACCGGGACACTCTGATGATTTAGGTATTTATTCTGTGAATGTCGAAGAAGCGGATCTTAATATTTACCGTGTAAAAGTAGATCATTTATCAGATTTCATTAGTAACTTTGATAAAATTGCTCATAGTGGCTCTTATTATTATGAAAATTCTCGTCGCCAAGAAGTAGTTGAGCACCTTTATACTGCTCGTATTAAAACAGGTGGAAAAGCTAATCAGCGTCATATAACCAAGTTTCCTATTGCAGATAAAAATTGGGCTAATGAGACAGGGGTTTATTTTGCAACTTTAGGTAAACCCGGTGGATTTGAGTTTGAAGCTGCAACTTGGTTTTCAGTATCAGCGATTGGCTTACAAGTACGCCAATTTCCTACACAAGTTGAAATCCTCACACAGGATATTAAAACAGGCAAATTATTGCCGGGTGTAAAAATTGATTTGTTAGATCGTAAATCAAAACGCTTTGCGTCATTAACAACGGATGCAAAGGGTCATGTTGCATTTAATAAAAGCCAGCGTTTAGCATTAATTGTTGCGCACCATGATGATCAAGTGACTCTTTTACCTTACAACCATCCTCGATTTGACCTGTCAGACTTCAAAGTTGGCGGCCTGCAATTTAGTGATAGCCAAGTATTTGTTTATTCTGAGCGTGATATTTATCGTCCAGGTGAATCAGTCACTTTGAGTTTGTTAAACCGTGATGGAGACGGGCGAGTTAAAAATCAGTCATTGAATGTTGATATATTTAAACCTGATGGTAGTACTTTTAAGTCTGTTTGGTTGAATGCCAATGATAAAGAAAATGGATATTATCAATACACAATAAATTTACCTGCATCGGGTCCTGTTGGTAATTGGCAAGCAAAAGTGAATATTAAAGGTAACTCAAAATACAGTGCGCGTTTTCACTTCCAAGTTGAGGAATTCTTACCTGAACGTTTACGCCTAACCTTAGGTGATGCGGGTAAGTTAGATAGTTTTACACCATCACAAGGCCTCAAAGTTAAGGTGCTTGGTGAATATTTATATGGTGCACCTGCTGCGGGTAATGCACTTGAAGCACAAGGTAAGATTTCTGCTTGGACACACCCCTTTAAACAATGGCCAAATTATTATGTCGGTGATGCTAATGGGGTTCGTAACACTCAATTTTCATTAGAAGATGCAACATTAAATGAGTCTGGTGAATATACAACTAAAGTTGAGCAAACTTGGTCTGACTGGAATGTGCCAGTAAAAGTACAACTGAGTTATAGCTTGTTTGAAAGCGGTGGTCGTGCGCTTAACCGTTATCATAATAGTTTGTTATGGCCTAAAAAAAGTTTTGTAGCAGTGAAACCCGGTTTTAAAAATGATCAGTCAGCAAGTGATGCAGAAATTCATTTTAATCTTTTGAAACTAGATAAAGATGGAAAAAGTTTATCAAAAGGTGATGTAAAAGCAGTATTAGTGCGCGAAGAAAAGCTTTATTTTTGGACTTATGATTCAGATAAAGGCTGGCATTATGATGTGGTTAAAAAAGAATATGTTGTTAATAATCGAACACTGAGCTTTATCAACCAAGAGCCATTAAAGTTAAGTGAAACGGTAGAATGGGGAGATTACCGATTAGAGCTGACGGATCTATCAACACAAGGTAAAACTACCTATCGCTTTAGAGCGGGTGAAGATTGGTATTATAATTGGGAAAGTAATGAGTCAACCATTCGTCCTGACCGCGTGAACTTAGCATTAGATAAAGCATCATACTTACCTGGAGAAAAACTCGCATTACGAATTGGCTCTCCAACAGCGGGTAGTGCACTGATCACGATTGAAACCGATCACGTATTATTTCAACAACAAGTAGCAGTCAACAAAGGTGAGTCTACGCTCTCGTTAACCGTGCCTAAAGAGTTATCAAGACATGATGCTTATATCTCAGCTTTTGTTTTTGCTCCTGCTAACTCTCATGCAGAGTCGGTGACGAAACGTAGCTTTGGTATTATTCACCTTCCATTGAATCGGGAACAACAGCAACTTGAAGTCAGTATTGATATTCCTGAACGTTGGACGCCTAATCAACAAGTGCTAGCTAAAGTCCTTGTTAATGATGCAAATGGTCAACCTTTAACGGGTAATGCAAAAGTAACATTGTCAGCCGTTGATGCCGGAGTATTAAGCGTAAGTGGATATAAAGTAGAAGACCCACATAGTTTCTTTTACGGACGACGTGCATATCAAGGTGCGATCACGGACATATACGATCAAATTATGACATCTCTATTAGCTGATAATGCAAGTATTCGTTGGGGTGGAGATGCTGCTTTAACTCGTGGAGGGGAAAAGGCTGAAAGTGAAGTACAAATTGTTAGTTTATTTAGTGGTTTAGTCTCAGTGAATAATGGTGTCGCCGAAGTACCATTACAACTACCTGCTTTTGATGGTGAATTACAATTAACAGCCGTTGCTTTTGATAAAGCCTCGTTTGCTAAAGCTGATAAAACGATCAAAGTTGCTTCACCTATTGTAATGCAAGTTGCTATGCCTAAATTTATGGCAAGTGGTGATAGCAGTGAAGTTTCATTAGATTTAAATAATGTCACTAATTCTACTATTCAGGGCGAATTATCATTAACTATCGATGGCAAGCTAATTGCTGAAAATAATAAGCAGGTATTAACGCTTGAACCTCATAAAAAACAAACATTATCTTTTACATTAAAAGCGCTACAAGATATTGGTATTGGACATATCAAAGCGAGTATCTCATTTAAAAGTGCCAAAGTGGGGAAACAGGAAGTCATTGTTCGTGAATGGTCATTACCTATCAGAGCAACACAAGCATCAGAATATCATTCTAAAAAAGCATTATTAATGCCGGGCGAAAGTATTACATTACCTGAAAATGCATTAGCTCCTTTTAAGGAATTAAATACCAAATTACAACTTTCAGTTGCGCTGACACCTAATCTTGATGAGCATGCTAATTGGCAATATATAAAGCAATATCCATATACTTGCCTAGAGCAAACAACCAGTAAATCTCGTCCATTTGTGGCTTTGTTGAGTAAACAAGGCGAAGCAACTGAGACTGAAGATGTTAATGCTGAAGATGTGCTGCATAGAGCACAAAGTGCCATTGAGCGTTACAGTGAATTACAACGTGCAGATGGAAGCTTTGGTCTATGGAGTAATCAGTCTAGAGAGCAACATTGGCTAACCGCTTACGCGACCGATTTTTTATATGATCTAAAAGCAAAGGGCATCAATGTGCCCGATCAAATGCTTAATAACGCTACTGAACGTTTACAGAGTTATTTAAGTTCTCGCTCACGTCATCATGTAAGAACTTGGTCTAGTGATCCAAAACATTACGATGCAGCTTATCGTGCTTATGCCGCTTACGTACTTGCAAAACAGAATAAAGTCACACTAGGTCCATTACGCGATATAGCGGAAAAAGATATGCCTGCTGCTGTTGGTAAGTTACCTGGCGTACATTTAGGATTAGCAATGTTAATGTCGGGCAGTGAGCAAGAAGGTACAGCCATGATTTTACAAGCGTTGAAACAAAAACGTGGTGATCGTTATTTAGGGGATTACGGGAGTGAAATACGTGACCAAGCTATGGTAATTAATGCCTTGTTAACTTCATCTTCAGTGAGCAATGAAATAAAACAAAAAGCATTAGCTATGTTGCCAGAGCTGGCTTCTGATATTCATCAAGAGAGATGGTTAAGCATCCAAGAAAGAAGTGCCATTTTGATATTAGCACTGACCATGAAACAGCAATATTCAGATAATCCATGGCAAGGAAGTTTACTAGTAAACCAAGCGCCTCAAGAATTAAAAATTACTGGTGAATACCATCAAAATATTGCAATCAAAAAAGGCTTGAAAGCACAATTTACCAATACTGGTGATCATCCTTTATATGCATCCTTTGATTGGTCTGGTGTTAAAAAAGAACCTGATTATGATGTTAATAATGGTATACGCGTTTCTGCAGAGTATTTTTTAATTCAAGGTAAAACAGCGACACCATTAGTCCACAACCGTCATTTAAATTCTGGAGAACTGTTATTAACGCGTATTAGGGTAAGAAGTGAAGAAAGAATACCTGATGCGTTAATTGTTAACTTAATGCCGGCAGGACTTGAATTAGAAAATCAGAATTTAAACAATAGTTTAAAAATATCTGACATCATGATTGATGGTAAAAATGTGGCTACCTCTGCAGATATCGAGCACCAAGAATTTAGAGACGATCGTTATGTTGCAGCTGTTGATTTACCGGCTAAAAGAATACAAACGTTATATGTATTATCTCGAGCTGTAAATCCTGGTGAATATGTTTTCCCTGCTGTATTGGCTGAGTCTATGTATAAACCCGCTTTATACGGTATTGGTGGTAGCGTTCAGACAATCAATGTTAGTAGTAAGTAGATGGTCAATTGTTAGGTAAGTCATGATGTGTAAGTGTATCAGTAATGTTTTTGTATTTTAGAGCAAAGGTGTCATCTTAATGTCGGATTGTATTTTAGCTCGGTATAAATGGTTACGAAGATGTGCTTACACTCTACTTTTTAGTTGTTTGTTGTTAGGCGGTTTGTGGATTGCTAATGTTATCTATCCATTAGCAATGCCAAATAATGACCAAGATTTTGCAACGGTTGTATTGGATGATCAAGGTGCTCCATTACGTGCGTTTGCAGATAAAAATGGCGTATGGCGTTATCAAGTTAGTTTAGAAGATGTTTCACCTGCTTATATCGAAGCATTAATTGCCTATGAAGATCGTTATTTTTATCAACATCCGGGTATTAACCCGCTGAGTTTTTTACGAGTAATTTGGCAATATGTTTATAACCAGAGAATTATTTCTGGTGGTTCTACTATCACTATGCAAGTTGCGCGGATCTTATATCCACACAATCGAACATTATTAGGCAAAGCAGAGCAAATATTACGCGCGCTGCAACTGGAATGGCATCTTAGTAAAAAACAAATACTTACACTTTATCTTAACTATGCTCCGTTTGGTGGGACACTAGAAGGAGTGCAAGCAGCAAGTTACCAATACTTACGTAAACCAGCATCACAATTACGACCTGCTGAGGCTGCTTTATTAGCAGTATTGCCACAAGCACCATCACATTACCGTCCAGATCGTCATCCTAAACGGGCTACTCAAGCGCGCAATAAAGTGATTGATCGTTTGGTAACACAAGGTGTTTGGACACAACAAAAAGCAAATAAAGTAAAACAAGAACCGGTTGTGGTATGGACACCGGAACAACCCTTAATTGCTCCTTTATTAGCAAGAAGGTTAAAACATGGTAATCCTCATAAAGCAGTAATAAAAACCTTTATAAATAGAACCTTACAAGAACAAATTAGTAGCTATGTTAAAGATTATGCAGCTTTAAAAGGCGAAGGGGTCTCAATGGCGGTTTTAGTTGTGGATAATAAAAATCAGCATGTGATCAGCTATGTTGGTTCAGCTTCTATGTTGGACAATAGTCGATCGGGGCATGTTGATATGGTTCAAGCCATTCGTTCACCAGGTTCAACTTTAAAACCTTTATTATTTGCTTTAGCAATTGATGATAACCTCATTCATTCTCAATCATTACTTGCTGATGTACCAAGAGCAAATTCACGTTATAGACCGGGTAATTTTGCAAAAGGTTTTGATGGTCCAGTCACGGCAAGTGATGCATTACAACGCTCCTTAAATATTCCTTTTGTACAATTAATAGAAGCTTATGGAGAGCAAAAATTTGTGAATAAACTTGCACATGTTTTACATCCATTAGACATTCCAGGGAACAAAGCCAATGCATCCATCATTTTAGGAGGAGCGGGGATCTCCTTGCAAAGCTTAGTTGCATTACACAGTAGTTTTGCGGATCAAGGTAGGGTTAAACCGCTTATTTTTGAAGATGATAGTGACAGTAGTAATAAGCATATTAATAACCAAAAAAATCAACTGCAATATCAACCTCAAGGCCGTCAATTAATGAGTGAAGCGGCTGCTTGGATCACATGGAAAACATTAACCGGTGTTATGCCTCCTGAACAATTTAACTGGGGATATTCGAAAGCTGTACGTCCTCAATTAGCATGGAAAACGGGGACAAGCTGGGGCAGTCGTGATACTTGGGCAATTGGTAGTACTAAGCAATATACAATTGGTGTATGGGTAGGTAAACCAAGTGGAGAACCACTAAAAGGGGCATTAGGAGTAACAACTGCTGCACCTGTTTTATTCTCTGTTTTAGATATGTTGCAAGGTGATAAAACAAAAGAAAGTGAACAGCCAGAGCGACCTTTTACGGTACAAGATAAAGAAATTTGTTGGCCTGATGGCCGCTCGGTCACACTTGTTGAGTCGGAATTCTGTGAGCGTCATTTATTTGCCTTAACAAAACAAGGTGTAACACCTAGAACATTAAAAATAGAATCAGGTCTCGCTTTTCATCAAGCGACTAAGAGCATCATGTTAGATGCTCAGACACACTTACGTTTATCTGGTGAATGTGGATCATTAACAGCAATCAATAAAAAGGTTAGTTTATGGCCACAGCAGTTAGAGCCATGGTTACCTAATGAGGAAAAACGAACATCAAGAATTCCGCCATATTCACCGAGTTGTTTGGTGATCCCAAAACAAAATCAAATGTTAACCATTGAAGGTATTCAAGATAAACAGCAAATATATCGTCAAAAATTAATTCCTATTCAACAAACTGTACATGTCTCTGGAGCAGTTGGGGCTGTTAGTTGGTATTTGAATGGGCAATGGTTAACAACACAAAAGAGTATTTTACAATTGCTTATTCCCACACAATTAAATGGCGAGGTAGAACTCGTTGCTGTTGATGAACAAGGTGTGAGCGGGCGTATTACATTCTCAATAAATGATGATTTACTTACCCTTAATTAAGCCTGTTATCTATCAAAACGTGTCGAGATCCTAGTTATAAAATAACGAATATAAAAGCTAATGATTGTATTTATATTGCTGATCACTATTTGGTAATTCTCTTGCTGTGATGTATTTGAATATATTTATATCGTGATAAAGTGATGAAAAACACTTACTCAAAGGAGAGCTCAAAATGCAGTATCAAATTGGCCATGTTTATTTCAACATTTGAGCCTAAATTTTAATGATTCTGATAGGAAAATATATGAACTACTTAACCACCACTATTGCACAACTAAAACAATCTAGTCCCGCACAATTTGAATTTTATCAAGCAGTTGAAGAAGTGCTTGAATCTCTTGAACCCATTCTTGAAAACTCTCTAAAATATCAGCAACAAGCCATTATTCAGCGTTTAGTTGAACCTGAGCGTCAAATTATTTTTAGGATCCCTTGGGTTGATGATCAAGGCGTAATACAGGTTAACAAAGGTTACCGTATTGAATTTAATTCTGCCCTTGGTCCTTATAAAGGTGGATTACGTTTTCATCCTAGTGTTAATGCCAGCGTTATTAAATTTTTAGGTTTTGAACAAATTTTCAAAAATGCATTAACAGGACTACCCATTGGCGGCGGTAAAGGTGGAGCCAATTTTGATCCTAAGGGACGTTCTGATGCTGAGATCATGCGATTCTGCCAATCATTTATGACAGAACTTTATCGACACATAGGAGCAACAACGGACGTGCCAGCAGGGGATATTGGTGTTGGAGCGAGAGAAATTGGCTATTTATTTGGTCAATATAAAAGATTAACGGGTCGTTATGAAGGAGTGTTAACAGGTAAGAGTCTATTGTGGGGTGGTTCATTAGTTCGAAAAGAAGCAACGGGTTATGGTGTCGCGTACTTTGCTAATTACATGCTACAAGCAAAAAATGATAGTTTAGAAGGTTCCTACTGTTTAGTTTCTGGGGCGGGTAATGTTGCTATTTATGCGATGGAAAAACTATACCAATTAGGTGCAATACCCGTTAGTTGTAGTGATTCTCGTGGTGCGATATATCATAAATCAGGCATCGACCTTGTATTAATAAAACAGTTAAAAGAACAATCTAAGCATAGTTTGAGCGCTTATATCGATGTGCATCCTGATGCTAAATATATACCTGTGAGTGATTACCCTGAAGACGGACACGCAGTATGGCGCTTCCCGGCTGATGCCGCTTTCCCTTGTGCGACTCAAAATGAATTAACTGAAGCTGATGCTAAATCATTATTAAAAAATGGGTGTAAATTGGTTGCTGAGGGCGCGAATATGCCTTCTACCAAAGAAGCTATCGATTGTTTTGTTGAAGCTAAAATTACTTACGGCCCTGGTAAAGCAGCTAATGCTGGTGGAGTCGCAACGAGTCAACTAGAGATGGCCCAAAATGCCAGCATGCAAAATTGGACATTTGATCAAGTTGATGAAAAATTAAAACAAATCATGAAAAGAATTTTTATTACTGCAAGTGAAACAGCTGAAGAGTTTGGAGAGCCTGAAAATTTATTACTTGGCGCAAATATCGCAGGCTTTAGGCGTGTCGCTGATGCAATGATTGAGCAAGGAGTTGTTTAGTAAGCAGTGTTTATTAAGGCCCTCAATATATAAACCTCACAATCTAATTGAATATTGAATTATGAGGTTTTAAATTCACTTTAATGATGCGTTAATAAGTATTGTCCATTGATCTGTTTAATTTCTTCTATGCTTTATTGTTGTCTTAAAGACAATAGTGATTCACGTTATCCCTTATATATAAGCTAATTAAAACAAGTAATAATAGATCCCACTTAAACATTTACCTCCACACTAATAATGGAAGTCAAATTGATGATCACTTTACACGGTTTTGCCGCTAGTAATTATTACAACCTAGTGAAACATGTACTTTTATATAAAGAATTAACATTCCAAGAAAACCTTATCTACGGTGGAAGTGACGAGTTATTAGCAGTGAGTCCTGTTGGTAAAGTGCCTGCTATTACCACGTCTGAAGGTCTTAACATCTCAGAGTCGAGTGTTATTTGTGATTTTATTGAAGATACCTATCCTGCGATACCGCTATACCCTGAAAATTTAGGAGAGCGTGCTGTCGTACGTCAAATCATGAAAATAGCAGAGCTGTATTTGGAATTACCAAGCAGACGATTAATTTCTTATGCATTTACAGGCACTGAAATTCCTGAAGCTGTTGCGATAGAAGTACGTCAAGTATTAAAGCGTGGAGTGACAGCTTTAAATGCCTTATGTCAATTTTCACCTTGGATTGTGGGCGAGCAATTTACCATGGCTGACATCTATGTGTATTACGTCAACGTGATTGTAAAATCAATTGCTTCTACTCAACTCAATTGGAATGTATTGTCTGAAATACCGGGAATGCAAGAGTGGCAAGATTCAATGAGTCAATCTGAAATAGCTCAGCGCGTGGAATTAGATCGCCTCGCTAATATGTCTGAATTTATGCAAAAAATTAGCGCCCAGTTTCAAACTAAAAATGCCAAATAATATTAATTAACAGTAAATAAAACAAACTAGATAACTAACAAACTTTTGCCAATATATTCATGTGGTTGGCTTAAAAGATAATTATTTTTAGGAGCAAAATAGATGACAAATTCAAATACTCAACTTATATCAACAATCAGTGAAGACAACAAACTCACATTAGCATTACAAAAAATAGATATGCCACAACCAAGTGAAAACGAAGTTGTTATTCGCATTGAAGCTGCACCTTTAAATCCATCAGATTTAGCTGTTCTGTTTAGTGCTGGAGATATGTCTAAAGCCGTTCAATCAGGCACAGAGAAAAAGCCAATCATTACAGCAGATGTACCAGTTGAGTACATGCCATCACTTAAAACACGTGTTAATAAAGCAACACAAGTGGGTAATGAAGGTGCGGGAACGGTGGTAGCAGCAGGCTCATCACCAGCAGCACAAGCATTAATGGGTAAAACTGTGGCTGTGATTGGGGGAGGAACTTACCGCCAATATTTATGTGCAAATGTACAAAGCTGTTTGCTGTTAAAAGAAGGAACAACTGCCAAAGAAGGGGCATCGTCTTTTGTTAATCCATTAACGGCATTAGCGATGGTAGAAACCATGAAAGCAGAAGGGCATAAAGCTATTATTCATGCAGCTGCAGCGTCTAGCCTTGGTCAAATGTTAAACCGCATTTGTATTGCCGATGGTATCGACTTAATCAATATTGTACGTAAACAAGAGCAAGAAAAATTATTACGTAACATGGGGGCAAAATATGTAGTCAACTCAAGCAATGATACGTTTATTGCTGATTTAACTGCTGCAATTATTGAAACAGGTGCCACGATTGCATTTGATCCAATTGGTGGCGGCCAATTAACAAGTGATATTTTGAATTGTATGGAAGCCGCAGCTGCTCGAGATATACAAGAGCACAGTGTTTACGGGACTGATACTTTTAAACAAGTTTATATTTATGGTGCATTAAACCGTGGGCCAATTACCTTACATCGTAACTTTGGTTTTGCTTGGGCGGTGAGTGGTTTCTTATTGTTTAATGCTTTAGGGAAACTAGGAACAGAAACTGTCATTAAAATGCGTCAACGTGTAGCTGATGAGATCACAACCACCTTTGCCAGTAAATATACTCATGAAGTGTCATTAGCAGAAGCGTTACAATTAAAATCAATCGCTGCTTATTCTAAACAAGCAACCGGAGAGAAATACTTAATTATTCCTCAAAAGTAATTTGTTGCTAATAAATAAAATGAAAAGGGGATGTAAAGGTTAGTTTTGCTTACCTATTACATCCCCTCTCTATTTATATTCGCCAATCTATCGTACTGATAAATGTGGCAAATATAACAAGATATAAAATGTCCTTGTTTTAAGCTTTAATTGGTTCAAGCTCACTAATAACAGAGACATCTTCAACTATTACTGTTTCATTTGGCTCTTGTTTGTTTTCAGCACCATGCATCCAATCAACTAGTTTGTCAGACATAAAGTACAGAATAATACCTGAAACAGCAGCGGTAAGTGCGATGCCTGAGAAGATAGACATTGCATTCGCAAGCTGATCTTCCACTGACGTACTATGACCAATTAATGAGCCAATAACACCAGCCACTTTATTCGCAATGGCAACAAATAGGAACCATGCTCCCATCATCAATGAAGCTATACGTAGCGGTGCTAATTTAGTCACCATTGATAAGCCGATAGGTGATAAACATAGTTCGCCCATAGTATGGAAGAAATAAGCTCCAACTAACCATAACATGCTTGATTTAGCAGTATGATCACCATCCATTTGCAGTACCGCACCCATCATAAATAAGAAACCGATCCCAAGTAGAATTAAGCCAATCGCAAATTTAAGAGGAGAGTTTGGCTCATTTTTACCTAATCTTATCCAGATAGAAGCAATGACGGGAGCGAATATAACGATGAACATAGCGTTCAATGATTGGAACCAAGTAGTAGGTACTTCCCACGTTCCAATCATGCGATCTGTAAAGTTATTAGTGAATAAATTCATTAATCCACCGGCCTGTTCAAAACCAGCCCAGAAAATAATCGTAAATAACCCCATCACCATAATTACTTTAATACGGTCACGTTCAATTTTGGTTAATGGCTCTTTGCTTGTTAAGCCACTTTTTTTGTTTGCAGCCTGTTGTAACTTGGCTGCAGGGTATTTACCAATATCACCTAAAAATCTCTGTGCAAAGGTGAACTGAATTAGTAGCGATAGGAGCATACCAATACCCGCACAAATAAAGCCTGCTTGATAACTACCATCAAATTTAGCGACAACAAAACCAACGACAATGCCAGATAGAAATGCGCCTAAATTGATACCCATATAGAAGATAGTAAAAGCACCATCACGTCTATTGTCACCATTTTCGTATAAGTCGCCAACCATAGTTGAAACATTGGGTTTGAATAGACCATTACCTAGAATTAAAGCACCTAGACCAAGGTAGAACATTTGAGTTTCCATGCCTGGAATCCAAGCATGTGGTGTACCTAACATGAATTGTCCAGCGGCCATTAGTGCGCCACCAATGTAGATCGCTTTACGTTGTCCTAAATAGTTATCAGCTAACCAACCACCAATGAGTGGCGTTAAGTATATTAGACCGGTAAAAGTACCGTATAAAGATAGTGCATTTTCTTGACTCCAACCTAAACCATGTCCGCCTTTAGTACTAACTTGATCAACTAAGTAAAGCACTAAAATTGCACGCATTGCATAGTAACTGAATCGTTCCCACAACTCAGTTGAAAATAATAAAAACAATCCTTTAGGATGACCAAATATTGTATTGGGTATTTTTGTTTGACTCATAAAGTATTTACCTTAAGCTTGAATTAACTGTAATACATCTTGTATTACGAGTTTTTGTGTAATGGATTAACAGAATCGCTTCGTAGTTAACAAATACCCTTTAAATTAAGAACGAAGTGTTGTTTAGATCAGAATAATGATGTTGAAATGTTTATCATTTAGTCTTTTTGCGTTAAACCTTTACTCTTGTATACCTTCATCATCTTTTAAAATCCAACATGCAGTATGAAATAACTGATAATTTTACATAATGAAAATCATTGGTTTTTAAATTGCTAACCTAGGTGCAACATAAGAATCGCTATTACAACAAGCCCGTAACAAGTTGACATGTTAAGCATCATTTCATGGTGCTGACATTATTTGTTTGAATTTTAAACAAAATAATTGTTAGTAAGCTGTTCATCAGAGGTTGAAATTGATTTTTAGTACTTAAAATCTAAACAGCATTAAAACTATTTTTACTCTTTTTCTTTAGTAAAAGGGAGAAGTGGTAGATATTGTCTCATGTAGTACTAAATGCATTACGCAAAATATTAAGAGTGTAGGTAAATAAATATGTCTAAATGTAAAACAATTATCTTATTTTTCTTTGTCGTTTTCTCGTTAGATGTTTTTGCGTGGGGGACACTTAAATCACAAGAAGTTAATGGCTTTAGCCGTTATTGTAGTTATTCAGATGGTGGAGTATTAACCGTAAATAGTAGCGATTTATGCCCAATCAATAACTCAGCACAATCAAAAAACAACGGTTCACCTACAATCACTATTCAAAATAGAAATGCAGGCTTTGGTTCGTTAACTAACCAAAAAATTAATGGCTTTAATCGTTATTGCTATTATTCTGATGGAACTGTTTTAACCGTTAATAATACCGATTTGTGTCCAATATCAAGCAAATAATATTGTATTGTGGAATTAATCAAATTAAGTTTTGTAGTTAAAAATATTGTCGTTGAAATTATGGTTTAAATTGAGTCATTTATTTTACTCATTGATATTTAATACAAGCAGAATATAACGACCTTATCCGGTAGGAATTCAATTATTGGGAGCATAATTTAAGTTAGCTTATATTTTAATAAATTAATTGGCTCGCACTCAATAACACGACAGTGTCCTAAATCTCTTCTCAAATCTTTTCAGATGAAGTTGCTAATATAAGACAGTTACATTCCCCCCCCCTTAAAAATGTGATTTGAGTCACTATAGTGATGCGGATCAATAATATTTTCCTAATAACCAATAAACTCCACATTTAAATTGGAATGTTAGAAATAAAAAAATAATTAGGCTTTCATTGTAAATAGCAAACCTGAACTGACACAGTTTATGAAGTATTTTACCGTTAATCTAATCTAACTATTTTTAAGACTATTTCATCGTTATTACATTTACATTCAATCTATTTTTAAAACATCCCCATTATCATTTACATAAAATCACTATTTTATTTAGGTTAGAAAATGAAAAAAAGAAATTTTTTGGTCATCGCTGTCGTCTCATTATTCGCATTAACCGCTTGTAATTCAGGTGGGAATAATTCAACTAATTCAACGGGTATGAGCGTTTCAACCAATACGCCGAATGCTGCTAATACAGGCAACTCGTTTAGCGATTTACCTTTATTAAAGCAGTATAAGTTTACTGCTAAAGCAACAAAAATGTTAATTGGGGATTCAAAATCAGCTGATTGTGACCAAAATTATAGTCACGCTAGGTCGGAAGATAGATTAGAAAATCTACTCATTGTTCAGTCAAGTGATGGACGCGGTTGCTGGGTAGGGGGGGATTATAATAATCGAAATTATCACGTTGAATATGGTGTATTAAGCACTAGCAAAGAGGATAGCTACACTGCTTATAAAATTTCACCAAGCCAGGATCCTGCTAAGCACTTTGCCGCATCTAATGTGAGCTTGGCCTTTGATTTTCAACAAACAGGGGAATATAGCGTTTATCTTTTTGATGGAATTAAGTTTACTGCAATCAGTGATATTAAAGTCACCGCGACAGGCCTTACTGAGCTACCAAATATAAACTTAAACAGGTTCAAAAACGAGATGACTTTGCTTGTTGTACCCGAAGGCACTCGGTTGAGCAGTTATTCTAAGATTGATGAAGGTTTACAAGGTGCACAAATAGCAAGCGCCGGCGCTTTTAATGTTAATAAATACATTGTAGATGTAGGCTCAAATCGCACCCCGATGGGGATTAGTGATTTTAATGGCGGGCCAGAAAGTATGGGAGTAAATAGCCTTTTAACGCCAATAGCGCTGGATGATGGAGGGTTGGGCATTATCTGGCAAGACCGTCAACAGCATAAAGTGTATCTCACTAAGTTTGATGATAATCAATTAACTTCAACCATTGAACTCTCACAACCACAAGACAATACAAAGCGCATGTTGGCGGCTGCGGCTTCCGATGAAAATGGGAACCTATTTTATTTAATGATAGAAACCAAATCTGTATTTTTGAAAAACGATGTATTGTCTGTCGTGTTGGTTCAGTCTGATCAGCAAGGAAATATCATTCAAGAAAAAGAATTAAATCAACCATCAGCATCCAATAAAAACCCATTAAACGCCACTGAATTTGGAAGTATTGATACGCCGTCTGATGCTAAGCATAATCTTGGCATTCACTTTAAAGTAAGCTTAGAGTATGCAAATAATAAGTTGGCATTGATTATGGCCCGTAAACATACAGTCACTGGTGATGGACTTAACCACGAAGGGGCAGATGCGTATTTGATTGATGCATCAACACTTTCTATTATCAAATCAATGGGACAAACAGCAGGTCACTCATTTGGTAATAAGATGACGGTTGCAGAAGATGGACAAAGTTTTATTGCTACAGAGATTGGTGATAATTACCCTCGTGGAATTTTGGTACACAGAATAACTGATCAAGGACGTGATTCTCGTGTCGTCTATACATTCAAAACAAATCATTATACGACGCCATCTCACCATGGACGTGGTCCTTTTCCACAAATAGGGGTAAAACCTGATGGAACACCTATTTATGGTTCATCAAATGATAATTCAACTTACTCTGAAATTGGTATGGTTAGAGAATCAGATAATGGGTTAGTCATGGTGTTTGCAGGAGAGCCAAGCCCTACAGGTAAGGTTTTAGATAATACTCGAACAGGTAGCCACGATCCAATGAATGTTGGTTTCATGTTAATTAATGAAAATCTAGATCAGACAACCAATAAGAATACTGTGATTGAGAATGACTTGGTGATCACTGAGAATGGCAGTCAGCCAGAAGAGGGTGCTTATTATGATTTCGATGGCGGGAAACATGATCAACAAGTAAGGGGTATCAAGTGGCTTACTCAATATCATACTGCGTCAGGAGTAAAGCCTAGCAAAGTAGAAGGCGCCACTCGAATTCACATGAGCAGTATCGGCAATGATCAATTTTTAGTCTTGTGGGAAAAATGGAATGCAAATGGTTTTGAATCAACGATTATGCAAGTAATTGATAGCAATGGTAATACAGTTCAACCAGCCCAAAAATTAAAGGATGTTCGGTTAAATCGACATGATTCGCTAAAGCGTATTGGTGATAAAATTTACAGTGTCACTGCAAATAAGCATACACATCAATTAAACATTACCGTCTTTAACTTAAATTCGTAGTCGTACAATTTAAACACGGAAGATAAAGCCAGTTAATTTATTTGACTGGCTTTTTACATTTTGATGTAAGCAGGCATATACGGAGCTAATAATTAATTTGATAAGTAAACAAAAATGGAGAGCTGGATAATACAGTGAATTTATATATATGCTCACTTTATCAATTTATTACAACTTTCCAGTGCTTGAGATAATCACTGAAATTATTAGAAATAGAGTAAGTTTTATATAGAGGGAGTAATAGAGTTTATAGGGTTAATGTATGATATGAAAATAAAATATGGTGCTCGCTACTGGACTTGAACCAGTGACCTACGCCATGTCATGGCGGCACTCTACCAACTGAGTTAAGCGAGCTTATATAGAAGCTGTTGAAAGCGAAGTGATTTTGCTGCATCTCAAGGTGACTGTCAATGAAACTTTATCAACTATGGTTTGTTTGATGTTTTTTTGTGCACTCTTGGGCATTTACTTATTTATTACTACGGGAAGTTAGTTTAGCGACATCATTTTTTGCTCGTTCTATACCTTTTGGAATTTCTGTAATTAATTGTTTATAAGCCGTTTCTGATTTTCTAAAAAAGACGGCCATAAGAATTATACCCGCAGTAAAAGCAAGAATGATTAATAACATTAGAATAGAAAAACCGCGTTCTTGATAATCATAAATTAAACTTAAAATACGTTTTTGCTCTAATGTAACACGTATATAACCTATTTTGGTTGATTCTGAATAAAGCTCTGCAATATAAGGGATCACACCTTCGGGTTCTATGCTGTTGTCACCTAATCGTAATAGTACAGGTAAAGGCAATGCTGTTTTAGATTGATAGATAATTTGCCCTAATTGATCATAAATAGTGGCATCTCTCACATTAGGATCTTCACTGAGTTCATCCATGAGTAGTTGTAGGTCTTTATGCTTTTTCTCTGATAGGTAACGGGTTGCCTGAGCGGCTGCTAAATTAGTTAGGGAATATGAGAAAGCTTCTGTTTGTTGGTAACGTACGGCATTTGATTCGCTTTTTAAACTAACAAATTGATAACTGATCACAGTGAATAAAATGCATAGGGTAAGTAGTTGTAATATACGTACTACCCAAAAAAGTTTGTTATCCATTTGTTTAATTCCTTAGTTATTCCATCTGCGCTTGCATTATAAATGAGCAATCGTTATCTTGTTTGCAATTATTTTTAAGTCTTTATTTATAAAGCAATTAACTACATAGGTATATTACAGTGGAAATAAGCAAAACACTTCAAGTCCCTGCCAATTCTCTTTCAATTATGGAATGGAAATCTGATTTACTCAGTGATTTAGCGGCAAAGCAATCGTTATTTTTGATAAACGAAAATGTTGATAGCACCTTTTCTGTCCAATCTGAATTAGTTCTGATGGGCAAAGAATTATCGACTAGTGTATTAAATGCTTTGAAAACTTGCTTGCTAGAACAAGCTGTAACAAAAGTCCTGTTAGCTAACTTAGGCAGTGTAGAACAAGTCAGTTTTATTCGTTTTTCATTAAATAAAGCGCCTCAAGTATTACAACAAGCAATTAAAGCATTTGCACTGGAAGTCGGCTGTGACTTTGCTTTAGTAGCTAGTTTACCTGATTTCACTAAACCTGGTTTGGTGTTAATGGATATGGACTCAACTACAATTCAAATTGAATGTATTGATGAAATTGCTCGTTTGTACGGTGTGGGTGAACAAGTTTCGGCGGTGACTGCTGCCGCTATGCGTGGTGAATTAGATTTTAATGGCAGTTTACGTACGCGTGTTGGGAAATTAGCAGGTGCACCAGAAAGTTTAATTAAAGAGGTGGCTGATAATATGCCGCTGATGCCGGGATTAATACCGTTAATTGCTGGTTTAAAAGCTGCGAATTGGAAAGTGGCCATTGCATCTGGTGGTTTTACTTATTTTGCAAATCGTTTAAAAGATGATCATGGTTTTGATGCGGCTTATGCCAACACATTAGAAATTATCGATAATACATTAACTGGTGAAGTGACGGGTGAAATTGTAAATGCGGATGTTAAAGCAAGAACTTTACATGAATTAGCTAGCAGATATGATATAGCAGCATCACAGACTGTTGCTATTGGTGATGGCGCAAATGATTTAGTGATGATGGCTGCATCTGCTTTGGGTATTGCTATTCATGCTAAACCTATTGTGCAAGAGCAAGCTTCTGTTGCATTAAATAATCTCGATTTAGAAGGGGCTCTGTGCTTATTAACGGCGTCTTTACGATTACAGGCGTAACTACTGTTATGATTGCCAGCTAAGCTAAAGAATGGCTTAACTGGCACCTTATTGTTACCACATCAAATCATCTGGTATTGCAAACTCAGCATAAGGATCATCTTCAACCTCAGATGATTTATTCTCAGTTTGATCATGAAGAGCAACTAATACTGATTCGTCAATGGCACGTAATTTTCCTGCTGCTTCTTTATTGATTAAATAAAATTCTTCATTCAAAACACAAATAGCAAAAGCACCTTTAATTAAACCTTGTTGGATCGTTTTAGTAACCGCAATGCGTTTAACTTTATTATCATAAGTAAAGTGATAATCTAATTCACCCTGATAATCTTTTTCGCAATGTTGCGCGATCATTTGGATTAATTTCCCATGTGCGGCACGAATTGCTAACTGTTCTTGTGTTTGTTGATTATTCAGTAGGTCTTTTTGTTTTTGTAATTCAGCTTTTTCTTGTACTGCAAGTTGCACATCAGAAACCACCACGGATCCTTTTTTCTTTTTTTGCTTTGCTTGACGGCGTTTTTCAGTTTGTGCTTGTTTTGCTTTTTGCTTATTTACTAAGCCTGAATTCATTAATTGCTCTTGTAATGAAGCCATATTAAGACCCTTTGTTGATTGATATATAAAGAAAATATTTTAGCATACTATCTTCTTTTATCTCCTTTGAAATATCGACTTTCTTTTAAAAAAGGGTTAGATTGAATTATCTAATAAAGGAAATATAAGATATGGAAAATTTACAAGTAAAACAATTTATGACAGGTAAAAGCATTTCATTTACTGAAGATATGAATTTAGAAGCAGCAGTAGATAAACTACTAGCTTCAAGCCTAATCGGTGGTCCTGTTGTTAATCAAGAAGGGCATGTTGTAGGCTGGTTATCTGAGCAAGATTGCTTAGCTAAAATTATTGAAGCTAATTACTACAGTGAACATGCTGCATTAGTAGGAGACGTGATGTCTTGTGCTCCTTTGGCAGTACAAGGTACGTTAAGTATCGTGGACTTGGCACAGAAGATGATCCATGAAAAACCTAAAATGTATCCAGTATTAAATGAAGATGCTGAGTATGTTGGTTTAATTACACGAAAAGCAGTTCTAGGTGCAATCAACAGCCAGTTAATCAATAAATAATAATCTTCAATAAGGCGCATTTTATTTAACTTCTAGTTAAGAGGTTTATAAAGTGCGTGTTATTCCATGACTTTATTCTTAACTTGATTAAGGGGTCAGTAATAGAATTTGTTGTTGCCAGCAATGTTCATCTAATGAGGCTTCTTTAAATAGTGATAACTGTGTTAAAAATTGTTCTCTTGTATTTGCCTCGACCCCCATACTTGCTAAATGAGGTGTCATCATTTGGCAATCAATAAGTTGTCCTTGATGCGCCGAAAAATGACGACATAATGCAATAAAAGCAAGCTTTGATGCATTCGTCTGCTGTTGGAACATAGACTCGCCACAGAAGATGCCTCCGACGTTTACCCCATATAATCCAGCAACTAATAATTCACCATTCCATACCTCAATTGAATGAGCATAACCTAATTGATGTAACTCTTTATAAGCTTGTTTAATAGCAGGGCTTATCCATGTCTCAGCTTGTTTTTGACGTGGCAGAGAGCATGCTTCAATCACAGATGAAAAATCATGATTAACAGTGATTGTAAGATCGGTATGACGTATGAATTTACTCATACTTTTACTGATATGAACGTGTTCAGGTTGGATCACTGCACGTTCAGCGGGGCTCCACCATAAAATAGGCTCTCCCTTGGAAAACCACGGGAAGATAGCTTGTTGATAGGCATTGATTAAACGTTTGCTAGATAAATCTCCACCAATCGCCAGTAAACCTTCAGGATCGTTTAATGCTTTATTCGGATCAGGAAAATAGGTGTCAGTATTAGATAATGCAAATAATTGTTTAGACATAATTTCTTCAATCATTTTGTTACTTTGAATAGATCAAATCACATACTAAATGCAATTGGTATTATTTTTAGCAATAAAAAAAGCCAGTATCAATACTGGCTTTAGAGGTATTTACTTAATCATTGCACTTAGCTGTGACACTAAGTGGTGCGACTATAAAAGGAAAGTATCAACACGTTTAGGATAATTTAAATCAACTTCACCTGTGTACAACTGGCGAGGACGACCAATTTTTTGGCCTGGTTGATCTAGCATTTCTTTCCAGTGTGAAATCCAACCAATAGTACGAGAAATAGCGAAGATTACCGTAAACATAGTACGTGGAATACCCATTGCACGTAAAACAATACCCGAGTAGAAATCTACATTAGGATAAAGTTTTTTCTCGATGAAGTATGGGTCTTCAAGTGCAATACGCTCTAATTCCATTGCCACATCTAGTAGTGGATCATCAATGTTTAGATCATCTAATACTTCGTGACATGTTTTACGCATTACCGTTGCACGAGGATCATGGTTTTTATAAACACGATGACCAAAACCCATTAGGCGGAATGGGTCATTTTTATCTTTAGCGCGTGCAATAAACTCTGGAATACGATCAACACTACCAATTTCTTCTAACATTTCTAGACAAGCTTCGTTAGCACCGCCGTGAGCAGGACCCCATAGAGAAGCAATACCAGCCGCGATACATGCAAATGGGTTAGCACCTGAAGAACCCGCTAAACGTACTGTCGATGTAGAAGCATTTTGCTCGTGATCAGCATGTAGAATTAGGATTTTATCCATTGCACTTTCTAGTACAGGATTCACAACATACGGTTCACAAGGAATAGCAAACATCATTTTTAAGAAGTTACCAGCGTAAGATAGTGAATTATCTGGAGATACAAATGGTTGTCCCATTGAGTATTTGTAGCTCATTGCTGCTAGTGTAGGCATTTTTGAAATTAAACGGAATGCCGCAATTTCACGGTGAGATTCGTTAGTGATATCTAAAGAATCATGGTAGAAAGCAGATAGAGCACCAACAACACCACACATGATAGCCATTGGATGAGAGTCACGACGAAAACCACGGTAAAAAGAAACTAATTGCTCATGTAACATAGTGTGGTGGAGAACAATGTGTTTAAATTTAGCAAATTCTTCTATAGTTGGTAGTTGGCCGTTTAATAATAGATAACATACTTCTAAATAATCTGACTTTTCGGCTAATTCATCTATCGCATAACCTCTGTGTAAAAGAATACCTTTATCACCATCAATGTATGTGATTGCTGATTCACAAGAAGCAGTTGCAAGAAATCCTGGGTCGTAAGTGAAGTAGCCAGTTTTTCCTAAGCTACGGATATCAATTACATCATTACCTGCTGAGCCTGTTAAGATTGGTAATTCTACAGGTTCTTGTCCTGGTAAATGAAGTATTGCAGTTTTATCCGACATTATTTTCTCCCTTGTCTAAAATTTTTAGATGTTTTTTGTTGCGCATATTTTTACAGGCTTAAAATGACCTTGTCAAATTTAACATTTAAACTTTGAGAAGTGACATAAAAATTGTGATGGATCAATGTTTTTTTAAAAAGATTAATACTTGATAATATGTTGTAAGTCCCCGAAATTACTGAGCAGAAGCAATAATATTAATTTGTGACTTATAAGGCAGAAAATCCATTTTATATTGTGCCTATATCACAAAAAAAAGCTTATGCGCGTCACATTGTATTAACAATGTGCTAACAATAGCAATTGTGAAACAACCCCTTGTAATTGGCCATTAAAAAAGAGATAAATTGTGCGCAAAGAGAGACCAAAAAATTTAGACCTATCTACGGTTAAATTTCCCGTTACAGCAATTGCATCAATTTTGCATCGTGTTTCTGGGATCATCGTTTTTATTGCTTTAGCAATATTCCTAATCCTCCTTAATTGTTCATTATCCTCCGCTGAAGACTTCCAACGTGTACAAAGTTATTTTGACTTATTCATTGTTGAATTCATTTTCTGGGGATCATTAACAGGACTAGCATACCACGCTGTATTTGGTGTTCGTCATATGATTCAAGACTTAGGTCATTGGGAAGATTTAGAAAGTGCTTCATTAAGTGCAAAAGTGGGCTTTGCTCTCACAGTTGTATTATCGGTATTAGCGGGGATTTTAGTATGGTAAAGGTTGCAGGAACATTTGGGCGCAGTGGTGTACATGATTACATCTTGATTCGTGCCAGTGCAGTTATTCTATTAGCCTACATATTATATTTTGTAGGCTTTATTGTTTCTGCAGATATGAGCTATCAAGTATGGACAGGCTTTTTCTCATTAACGTTTACTAAAGTATTTACATTAATGGCTTTAGTGGCAATGTTAGTTCATGCATGGATTGGTGTTTGGCAAGTATTAACAGATTACGTTAAATGTACGTTATTACGTGGCACATTACAGTTTGTGTTAACAACAGTTGCATTTATATACGTTATTTTTGGTTTTGTAATTTTGTGGGGTGTTTAAGGTGAGTTTACCTATTCGTGAATTTGATGCGATTGTTATTGGTGCTGGTGGTGCAGGTATGCGCGCGGCATTATCTATTTCGCAAGAAGGCAAAAGTTGTGCGTTGATTACTAAAGTATTTCCAACACGTTCTCATACAGTATCTGCTCAAGGTGGTATTACCGTAGCATTAGGTAACTCTCATCCAGATAACTGGGAATGGCACATGTACGATACCGTTAAAGGTTCTGATTTTATTGGTGACCAAGACGCTATCGAGTTTATGTGTAAAGAAGGTCCTGATGCTGTTCGTGAACTTGAAAATATGGGCTTGCCATTTTCTCGTTTCGAAGATGGTTCAGTTTATCAACGTCCATTTGGTGGTCAATCGAAAGAATTTGGTGGTGAACAAGCTGCGCGTACTGCGGCAGCTGCTGATCGTACAGGTCATGCATTGTTACATACGCTTTACCAACAAAACGTTAAAAACAAAACAACCATTTTCTCTGAGTGGTATGCACTTGATTTAATTAAAAATGATGATGGTGATGTGGTTGGTTGTACTGCAATTGATATTGAAAGTGGTGAAGTGTGTGTATTTAAAGCTCAAGCAACAGTTTTAGCTACTGGTGGTGCAGGTCGTATTTACGCTTCTACTACGAATGCTCACATTAATACTGGTGACGGTGTTGGTATGGCATTACGTGCAGGTGTTCCTGTACAGGATATGGAAATGTGGCAGTTCCATCCAACCGGTATTGCTGGTGCAGGTGTATTAGTGACTGAAGGTTGTCGTGGTGAAGGTGGTTATCTTCTTAATAAAGACGGCGAACGCTTCATGGAACGTTATGCGCCAAATGCAAAAGATTTAGCTGGCCGTGACGTTGTTGCTCGCTCTATCATGATTGAAATTCGTGAAGGTCGTGGCTGTGAAGGTCCATGGGGCACACACATCAAATTGAAATTAGACCATTTAGGAAAGGATGTTTTAGAGTCTCGTTTACCTGGGATCTGTGAATTATCTCGTACTTTCGCACACGTTGATCCTGTTCATGAGCCAATTCCAATTATTCCTACGTGTCATTACATGATGGGTGGCGTACCAACAACGGTGAATGGTCAAGTATTAAAACTTGATGAAAATGGTAAAGATGTAGAAGTGAAAGGTTTATTTGCAGTAGGTGAAATTGCAAGTGTATCTGTTCATGGTGCAAACCGTTTAGGTGGCAACTCATTATTAGATTTAGTTGTATTTGGCCGTGCAGCGGGTAAACATCTTGGCCAAGTATTAACTAAGACAAATACTGCTAAAGCACCAACTGAAGCGAATATTGAAGCCGCATTAGAACGCTTTAATCGTTGGGAGAAAGGCGATGGCACTGAATGTCCTAACCAAATTCGTAAAGATTTACAGCAATGCATGCAAAACAACTTCTCAGTATTTAGAGATGGTGAAGCAATGGCAGAAGGTCTTGCTGAGTTACGAGTTTTACGCGAACGTTTGAAGAATGCAAAATTAGATGATAAAAGTAGTGAATTTAATACTAACCGTATCGAATGTTTAGAATTAGATAACTTAATGGAAACAGCATTTTCAACTGCATTAGCAGCAAACTTCCGTACAGAAAGTCGTGGTGCACATAGTCGCTTTGACTTCCCTGATCGTGATGATGCAAATTGGTTACACCACAGTATCTTCAATCCTGAAACAGAAAGTATGTGTAAACGTGACGTTAATATGGCGCCTGTACTACGTGAAGCTTTCCCACCTAAAGCACGTGTTTACTAAGAAGGTTTTAAATTATGAAAGTTATATTTTCTGTTTATCGTTACAACCCTGATATTGATGATAAGCCATCAATGAAAGAGATGAGCCTTGAAATACCTGAAGGTTCTGACATGATGGTACTAGATGCATTGATTGCATTAAAAGAGCAAGATAAGTCACTTTCTTTCCGTCGTTCATGTCGTGAAGGAGTTTGTGGTAGTGATGGTTTAAATATTAATGGTAAAAATGCACTAGCTTGTATTACTCCACTGTCTGATTTACTTTCTAAAGGTAAGATAGTGTTGCGACCATTACCAGGTCTACCAGTAGTACGTGATTTAGTGATTGATATGACACAGTTTTATACGCAGTATGAAAAGGTGAAACCATTTTTAATTACTGATGGCAACACACCGCCAGCAGGGGAGTTTAAACAATCTCCTGAAGAACGCGAAAAACTAGATGGTTTGTACGAATGTATTTTATGTGCATGTTGTTCAACTTCTTGTCCTTCGTTCTGGTGGAACCCAGATAAGTTCATTGGTCCAGCTGGTTTATTAGCTGCATACCGTTTCCTTATCGATAGTCGAGATAGTGCAACTGAAGAACGCTTATCGAATTTAGATGATGCTTTTAGTGTTTTTCGTTGTCACGGTATCATGAACTGCGTTAGTGTTTGTCCTAAGGGATTAAACCCAACCAAAGCGATTGGTAAAATTAAATCTATGTTATTACAACGCGCTGTTTAATTACGTTTAATAATTAAACAATAAATAGGAATAAGGAATTTTAATGCCAACTAATGTAATGGAAACTTGGTTAGCCTCATCGCATCTTTCCGGGGCAAATTCTACTTACATCGAAGACATCTATGAGTCTTATTTAGACGATCCACTTTCAGTGGACGCTAATTGGCGTGAAGTCTTTGATGCATTACCAAGTGTGAGTGACTCTCCAGAAGAACGTCACTCGGTTATCCGTGAACAGATGAAACATGCAGCAAAAGCGCCAAAATGTTTTACACCGCCTGAAGGTGCTGTTCACAATGATGCAAAACAAGTGAAAGTATTACAATTGATCGGGGCATATCGTAACCGTGGTCATGAAGTTGCTAATTTAGATCCACTTGGTTTGGTTAAACATGAAACGATTAAAGAATTAGACCCATTTTATCATGAGTTAGGCGGGGCTGATTTAGATGCTAATTTCAATGTAGGTTCATTTGCTGCTGGCAATGAAACTATGATTTTAAAAGACTTATTAGCATCACTTAAGCGTACTTATTGTGGTTCGTTAGGTGTGGAATATATGCACATCACGAATACCGAAGAGAAACGTTGGATACAAAATCGTATTGAATCAAGTGAAAGTAGCCCATCATTCAGTGATGAAGCAAAACACCGCTTCTTAGAAGAGTTAACAGCAGCAGAAGGTCTAGAACGTTACATCGGTTCTAAATTTCCTGGTGCAAAACGTTTCTCTTTAGAAGGTGGTGACTCTTTTGTCCCTATGCTGAAAGAAATTATTCGCCGTTCAGGTGAGCAAGGCGCACAAGAAGTTGTTATTGGTATGGCTCACCGTGGTCGTTTGAATGTGTTAGTAAACGTGCTCGGTAAAAAACCAACAGATTTATTCAATGAGTTTGCTGGTAAACACGCTAATATCGATGGTTCTAGTGATGTGAAATACCACCAAGGTTTCAGTAGTGATTTCCAAACACCTAAAGGTAATGTGCATTTATCATTAGCATTTAACCCATCTCATTTAGAAATCGTTAATCCTGTTGTTTTAGGATCAGTACGAGCACGTCAAGAACGTTTAGATGGTATTGGTGAAAGTGTATTACCTATTACCATTCATGGTGACTCTGCAATTGCAGGTCAAGGTGTTGTGCAAGAGACATTTAATATGTCACAAGCACGTGCTTTCAAAGTAAGTGGTACGGTTCGTATTGTTATTAACAATCAAATTGGTTTCACAACTTCTAACCCTGAAGATACTCGCTCTACTCGTTACTGTACTGATATTGCAAAAATGGTCCAAGCACCTATTTTCCATGTTAATGCAGATGATCCAGAAGCAGTAATGCATGCGGCTCAAATCGCTCTTGATTTCCGCAACACATTCAAACGTGATGTAGTGATCGATTTAGTTTGTTACCGCCGTCATGGTCATAATGAAGCTGATGAGCCAAGTGCAACACAGCCTGTGATGTACCAAAAAATCAAAAAACATCCAACACCTCGTGACATCTACTCTAAGCAATTAGAAAGTGAAGGGGTTATTGATGCTGCTTTTGCTAAACAATTAGTGTCTGATTACCGAGATGCATTAGATAACGGTGAGTGTGTTGTTAAAGAATGGCAGGCATCACAAGGTCATTCAATTGATTGGTCTCCTTACCTAAAACATGATTGGGACGCTGGTTATGAAGCGGCTTTTCCAAAAGAACGTTTAGTTGAGTTAGCCGAATCAATTAGCCAATATCCAGAAGAGCAAAAACAACATTCTCGTATCAACAAAATTTATAACGACCGTCTTGCAATGGCGCGTGGTGAAAAATTATGTGATTGGGGTTTTGCTGAAAACCTCGCTTATGCAACATTGCTTGATTCTAAATACAATATTCGTTTAGTAGGTCAAGATTCTGGACGTGGTACTTTCTTCCATCGTCATGCTGTTTTGCATGAGCAAACTGAATCAAAAACATACGTACCATTAAAAAATGTTTCGGAAGATCAAGGGCATTTTGACGTATACGATTCTGTGTTATCAGAAGAAGCGGTTTTAGCATTCGAATATGGTTATTCCACAGCTGCGCCAAAAGGTTTATGTATTTGGGAGGCACAGTTTGGTGACTTCGCAAATGGTGCTCAAGTTGTATTTGACCAATTTTTATCATCGGGTGAGCAAAAGTGGGGCCGTATGTGTGGTCTGACTGTTTTATTACCGCATGGTTATGAAGGTCAAGGTCCTGAGCATTCATCAGCTCGTTTAGAGCGTTATTTACAATTATGTGCTGAGCATAATATGCAAGTCTGTGTACCTTCAACACCAGCACAGGTTTACCATATGTTACGCCGTCAAGTTGTTCGCTCAATGCGTCGTCCATTAATCGTAATGTCACCTAAGTCTTTATTACGTCATCCTTTAGCAGTATCAAGCTTAGATGAATTATCTTCTGGCACTTTCTTAAATGCCATTGGTGAAATTGATGAGTTAGATCCTAAAGCGGTAGACCGTATCGTTTTATGTAGTGGTAAGGTTTATTACGAACTATTAGAAAAACGTCGTGCTGAAGAACTTAATAATGTTGCCATTATTCGTATTGAACAACTATACCCATTCCCAACTGAAGAAGTGAATGCGTTACTTGAACAATATGCCCATGTGACTGAATTTGTATGGTGTCAAGAAGAGCCTCAGAATCAAGGCGCTTGGTATTGTAGTCAACATCACTTCCGTGGTGTGATGCCTGAAGGTGCAAGCTTGCAATATGCCGGTCGAGCAGCATCAGCATCAACGGCGGTAGGTTATATGTCACTGCATGTTAAACAACAAAAAGCACTAGTAAATGAAGCGCTTGGTTTTGAAGAAGAATAATCAAAACTATTTAAATTTATTGAGTCACAAATTATTACAGTAGGAAGTGTTAATTATGATTGAAGTATTAGTTCCGGAATTGCCTGAGTCAGTTGCAGATGCAACAGTTGCTACATGGCACAAACAACCTGGTGACTTTGTTGAGCGTGATGAAGTTTTAGTGGAAATTGAAACTGATAAAGTTGTGCTTGAAGTACCTGCTACAGCATCAGGAGTTTTAAAAGAAATAATTGAAGATGAAGGTGCAACCGTTCTATCAAAACAGTTATTAGCTAAATTAGAAGCGGGTGATGCACCAGCTGCTAAAGAAGAAGCTGCTCCTGTTGAAGAAGCGCCTGCAAAAACAGCTGATGCAAGTCCTTCAGTACGTCGTTTAATGCTTGAAGAAGGCATAGATGCTCGTGATATTAAAGGTTCTGGCAAAGGTGGCGTTATTACACGTGAAGACGTTGATAACTTCCGTAAGGCTAAAAACCAAGATGAAACGGCACCTAAAGTTGATATTGTTGCAGCAGTGGCTGCGCGTAGTGATAAACGTGTTCCAATGACTCGTTTACGTAAGCGTGTTGCAGAGCGTCTATTAGAAGCTAAAAATTCAACAGCAATGCTAACAACATTTAACGAAGTTAACATGAAACCAATCATGGATCTTCGTAAGCAGTACCAAGATGTATTTGAGAAAAAACACGGTATTCGTTTAGGTTTCATGTCTTTCTATATTAAAGCTGTTACTGAAGCACTGAAACGTTACCCTGAAGTTAATGCTGCGATTGATGGTACTGACATTGTTTACCACAACTTCTTTGATATCAGTATTGCTGTATCAACGCCTCGTGGTTTAGTAACACCTGTTTTACGTGATACAGATACTTTAAGTGTTGCTGAAATTGAAAAAGGTATTCGTGAGTTAGCAATCAAAGGTCGTGACGGCAAATTAACCGTTGACGAGATGATGGGCGGTAACTTTACGGTAACTAACGGTGGTGTATTTGGTTCACTACTTTCAACACCTATTATCAATCCACCACAAGCAGCTATCTTAGGTATGCATAAAATCCAAGATCGCCCAATGGCAGTGGATGGCAAAGTAGAAATTTTACCAATGATGTACTTAGCACTTTCTTACGATCACCGTTTGATTGATGGTAAAGAATCAGTTGGTTTCTTAGTAACAATTAAAGAGTTACTTGAAGATCCAACTCGTCTTTTATTAGATGTATAAGTACTAAATAAATCTATTCGCTGCTTATTAGCTAAGCAGCGAAACAAAAAATTGTTTTTACACTCGCGGCTTTCGAGCTACTAAGTTTAACTAAACAGATGGAAATGAAACATGAATTTGCATGAATATCAGGCAAAACAGCTATTTAAAGAATACGGTTTACCGGTTCCACAAGGTATGGCTTGTGATAGCGCTGAAGAAGCGGTTAACGCTGCGTCTCAATTAGGTGGAGACAAATGGGTAATTAAATGTCAGGTACATGCGGGCGGTCGTGGTAAAGCTGGTGGTGTTCAATTAGTTGATTCTAAAGAATCAATTCGTGAATTTGCACATAAGTGGTTAGGTCAAAACTTAGTGACTTATCAAACAGATGCAAATGGTCAACCAGTTAATAAATTATTATTAGAAAGCTGTAGTGATATTGCAAATGAGCTTTACTTAGGTGCGGTTATCGATCGTGCTTCACAACGTGTTACTTTCATGGCTTCAACTGAAGGTGGTGTTGAGATTGAGAAAGTTGCTGAAGAGACTCCTGAATTAATTCATACAGCAACTATTGACCCATTGGTTGGCGCACAAGCGTACCAAGGTCGCGAATTAGCATTCAAATTAGGTTTGACTGGTAAGCAAGTTGGTCAATTTACTAAAATCTTCTTAGGTCTTGCGACTATTTTTGAAGAGAAAGACTTATCTTTATTAGAAATCAACCCATTAGTAGTAACAGGTGAAGGCGATCTAATTTGTTTAGATGGTAAAATTTCTATCGATTCAAATGCAATGTACCGTCAAAAAGAGCTTTTAGCGATTAACGATACAACGCAAGATGACGAACGTGAAATGCACGCTGCACAGTGGGAATTAAACTACGTAGCACTAGACGGAAACATTGGCTGTATGGTGAATGGTGCTGGTCTTGCTATGGGTACAATGGATATCGTGCACTTACACGGTGGTAACCCAGCTAACTTCCTTGATGTTGGTGGCGGTGCAACTAAAGAACGTGTAACAGAAGCATTCAAAATCATTCTTTCTGACGATAAAGTTAAAGCTGTTTTAGTTAACATCTTCGGCGGTATTGTTCGTTGTGACCTAATTGCTGATGGTGTTATTGGTGCGGTTGCAGAAGTAGGTGTTTCAGTTCCAGTTATCGTTCGTTTAGAAGGTAACAATGCTGAGCTAGGTCGTAAGATCTTAGCTGAGTCAGGTCTTAATATTATTGCAGCAACATCATTAACAGATGCGGCTGAGCAGTCTGTGAAAGCGGTAGGTGGCAAATAATGAGTATTTTAATTAATAAAGACACTAAAGTAATTTGTCAAGGTTTCACTGGTGGTCAAGGAACTTTCCACTCAGAACAAGCTCTTGAGTACGGTACAAAAATGGTAGGTGGTGTTTCTCCTGGTAAAGGCGGTCAAACACATTTAGGTCTTCCTGTATTTAATACAGTACGTGAAGCAGTAGAAGCAACTGGCGCAACGGCTTCAGTAATCTACGTACCAGCACCATTTTGTAAAGATGCTATTTTAGAAGCGATTGATGCAGGTATTAAATTCATCGTCACTATTACAGAAGGTATCCCAACACTTGATTTAGTGACTGTTAAAATTAAATTAGATCAAGCTGGTGTTGTAATGGTTGGCCCTAACTGTCCAGGTGTTATCACTCCTGATGAATGTAAAATTGGTATTATGCCAGGTCACATTCATAAGAAAGGTAAAGTAGGTATTGTATCGCGTTCAGGTACATTAACTTATGAAGCTGTTAAGCAAACAACTGATGAAGGTTTCGGCCAATCGACTTGTGTTGGTATCGGTGGTGATCCAATCCCAGGTTCAAGCTTCATTGATATTTTAAAATTATTCCAAGAAGATCCTGAGACAGAAGCAATCGTAATGATTGGTGAAATCGGTGGTACTGCGGAAGAAGAAGCGGCTGCATTTATTAAAGCAAATGTAACTAAACCTGTTGTTTCTTACATTGCGGGTGTTACGGCTCCTGCTGGTAAGCGTATGGGACATGCTGGTGCAATCATTGCTGGCGGTAAAGGAACAGCTGAAGATAAATTTAAAGCGCTAGAAGATGCAGGTGTTAAAACGACTAAATCTTTAGCCGATATCGGCAAAGCATTACGTGAAATTACTGGTTGGTAATTTATACCACTTTTAATTAGTTGCTGTAATGACTCTGAGCCTCGCTATTTTGCGGGGCTTTTTTTACTTATTTTGGAATAGAAAAAACTTACAGGCTAGTGCTAAGGGGCATGGCTTTTAAGCCACCTAGTACTTAATCCACCTAATCCTAATTAATCTAACAATCTAATTAACCTGAATGCTATTAGAAACTAGAAGTATAAAGTAGTGAAGATTTTAGGAAAGTGGCTTTTAAGCCACTTAACTCTAATTCATCTAACCATCTATTTAAGTGGAACGACATAATTGTAAATTATATTATGTTAACAACAATAATAGTGCTATTAATACAGCAAATAAGCTCTTAATCTTATTATTAAAATTGTTTATTGATGGTTTCTACATAAGTACAGGTATTAGCATTTTCCATAAGGATCCAAGTATGAAGATCATTAAAACATTACCCTTATTAATGTTTGCTTTTTCACTTTCATCATTTGCGACGACACCAAACTCTGCCAATGCTGTTGCGAAAAACAAAAGTATTAACAAAGATAACATTTATGGTTACTGGCACTGTAAAGATGAAGTGATTGATCCTAAAACGCAGATAAAAGTGAAAGTAAATTATACGGTTAATTTTCTTAATAACGGTAAGTCTAAAGGTTTTGGTACAGCATTATTTACTATTCCCGGTATGCCTGTTGTTACATACAAAGCGACAGATAGCTCAACCTGGAAATTAAAAGGGGATCAACTAACCATGTCTTCTACGGAGCTGACTTTTGTTAATGTCAGCAATCCAGAGTTAGATCAGATATTGAATTTAAAAAGCTTTTTTCCTAAAAAAGTAAATGAATCAGCTCAAATTCTAACCTTAAGTAAAACAAGTCTTAAGGCGAAAGCTAAATCTAACAAGCAGATCTATACCTGTGTTAAAGCAGACGGTAGTAAAAAATAAAACTAAAAAATAAATATATGATGCTCGTTCATCAAAATGACGCTCAACAAAATTGATCCGTCATTCTCTCATTATTTGTTAACAGTATTGTGAGCGTAATTAAGCGGAATTAAGTCATATTAAAAGGATATATTATGGTTGATTTTAAAAAGTCGGGTTATAAAGCCCTCGCTTTGGTTGAGGCGCTAGGATTATTTACCATTGCTATATTAACTGTGGTCGCGATGGCTAATGAAATTTGGCATATGGTGCAAGATTCAACCATTACTTTGGCAGATTTACTTTTACTTTTCATCTACCTAGAAGTGGTTGCCATGGTTGGGTTGTATTTAAAATCAGGACGTTTACCTGTTCGAATGCCACTCTATATTGCAGTTGTTGCTTTAGCTCGTTACATGATTTTAGATATGAAAAATTTAGATACAGTTAGAATGTTAGGTTTAGCTGCTGCTATTTTGATTATTGTGATTGCTATATTAGTGATCCGATATGGTCATATCAAATATCCTTACGGTAACTCAGATACTAATTTATAAAAATTGATTAATTATTTTGATGTAAAAAGGCTCATTTCAATGTGAAATGAGCCTTTTTGTTATACGAGTCGACACATTATTATTCGATATTTTTGGTCACAATTTCCCATATTGAAACAGAGCCTGAAATTTCATTACCTACTATTAAACGAGCAGGGGTGTTGGCTGTGGCTTCAATAAATGCCATGCCTTCAGGAGCTAAATCACCAGTGATACCTTCGCCTTCTATTGTTCCTCGGTTATAAAAGTAATCAATATAAGTTGCATTAAGTGGATCGGTAATATCGTAAACCATAATGCCGCCCATACGTTCTAAGCCGATAAATGCATAAGTTCTACCATCAATCGTGCCTAATGCTAATGCTTCAGGTTCAGCACCTTTAGCGTCTGAACGAGTATCACCTTTGTTTTCATCTTCATTGTTATTAAATGCTTCACCGTGAATTTTAGCGGTTATTAAACCAATATCATCACCGGAGTCAAACACAACATCACCTTGGCTATCCCAAATACTAAATGAGCGAGCTCCATAAGTATAAAGTTGTTCATATTTACCATCATTATTCGTATCACCTTTAACTGTGCTAACAATTAAGCGTCCTATGTCATTGTCATCATTATTGACGTTGGCAAAACTAGTGGCATCTAAAGTTAAGTTTTTTACTCGAGATTCATCAATGTAAGATAAGCAACCATCTTCTTTATCATAAGCAAGACCTCCATCAGCTAAACAAGCGCTTTCATTTGGACTATCAAAGAAGTATTCACGGCCATCACCTTCATTTGCAGAGACAATGTATTGATGACCATTAACGTTATATGTTGCTAATGTATCGGGCTGATACATTCCGTATAAATTGTCATATTGCTGAAAGTTAATACCTTGGTCTTTATCTGAAGCATCCATTTTATACTTACTCCAATCCTTGAAACCTAAACCAAGGATTTCAACGAGTGTATTGTTAGTAAGGTCAACTACTGCAATTGCATTATTTTCTTGTAAAGAGATATAAGCTGTTGAACTATCTTCTGTTACTGCAACATATTCAGGCTCTAAATCCATAGAAACGGTTGTTTTAATTACATTGCCTTTAATTGTACGACCACTTGGATTAGCAAACACAACACCTTGCGCTTCAAGTTCTGCTTGCTTGTTATTAAAGGCATTAAAGTTTAATTCTGTAGCAGTATCAGCAATAACGGCATTGTTAATATCAATGATTGAAATAGTGCCTTCAGGATCAAATGAATAATCACCACTTGGTTCTCCCTCATTTGCAACAATGACCTTATTGCTGTCAGGAGAGAAGGTAACCATATCTGGTAAATAACCTACTTCAATATTTTTAATGAAGACAGGCGTTGCACCGGCAATATTATAAAAAGCAATATTACCTTTTGTGTTGACGTCTTTAGCAGCAAGAGCAACGGCTAAAAGATCCAGTTTGTCTGAAATGGCAATGCTATTTGCATCCCCTGGAGTATGTAAATTTAAGTTTAAAGTTTTCTCGACTATTAGATTGCTATTGTTAATAACACCTTGGTCATTTTTAGTTAAAGCACCGGCACTAATATCAGATAAATTAAGGATCTCTATTGTCGCTTCATGACCTGAACTATTGATTGCATAAACTCTATTGCTCGCTTGATGATATTGCACAATTTCAGCGGCACCTTCTGCAGATTGAGCTCCTAAAACAGCACGTCCAATTAAGTTAATATCCAATGAAACTGGCGTTATATCGGTTTGATTTTCAATAGTAGGTGTATAGCTGATGCTATTGTTTTTTTGATCTGCAGCGCAGGCAATTAATAGTGTGCTTACAATTAAACTGGTTGCTAGTGGTTTAAAGTGAGTTTTATTAAGGTTTTTAAATTTACTACTGTTCATGTCAATCCTTGTCATTAGTTGATAAATCGAAGACAGATTAATGGGAGAATATGAATGCTAGGTAGATTTTATATGAAAGTTTAATGAAGCTTTTGTGTCGGGAAATAAACCTCTTTATTCTTAAAAATGAAAGAGATAAAAAATGCCACTCAAAAGAATGGCATCAATATTTATTTTCTGTGTATAGCCTAGTTTGAACTATTCCATTTTGACCGCATGTAAAATAACAAATTTTTTGTTTTCAGCAATTAATTCACAATTACCAAAAATACGCTCTAATTTATCTTGATAATCTAAATGACGATTACCCACAATAACTAATTCACCATTAACTGCTAAACAAAAATGAGCGTCGTTAAACATGCTCCATGCAATATGATCCGTAATAGTATGCTGTTGGTGGAATGGAGGGTTACAAAGAATTAAATCATAACTACGACCTTTAAAACCAACTAACCCATTATTAACTACAAAACGTGTATTATCAGAGCGTTCTTCTTCGAAGTTTTTTAACATGTTGATACGGGCAGAATCTACTGCCATGTATGACTCATCAATAAAAGTAATTTGTGCATTTGGATAAGCTTCTGCGGCTGCCATCCCAACAACACCATTACCACAACCTAAATCGATAACCTTGGTGAAATCGCCTTCAGGCAAGTTATCCATTAAATAACGACCGCCAATATCTAAATGGTTACGTGAAAATACATTTGCATGGTTATGGATAGTCCAACCTTGGCGTTCAATATCCCAAGTCGTTGCTATTTCAGTTTCTGCTATTTCACGTTGATCAACCAAGCTAAAGATTAGACGAGACTTTTTCTTTGCAAGTGAAGTTTTTGTTGTTCCAATATATTTTTCAAATAAAGCCAAAGTAGATTTATGAATCGCATCAACCTTACCCGCAGCGACAACAATCGTATCATCGCTGATAACCGCACTTAGCTGCTGTAATTGATACTCTAAAAATGACAGTGTTTTAGGCACTTTGATTAATACAACTTTTGCATTCGTTGGTAGGCTTTGTAAGCTATCTTGAATTAATAATGACTCTGGTCCACAACGATTACGTTGCATATTCAATTTGATTGAACCAACAGATAAAAATGAATCCGATACAACTGTTCTTTCAAAGTCTTTAAAGTAACAACTTAAAGCACCAAAACCATCATTGATGATCAGTAGTTGTCCATCATCGGTAATGTATTGACCTAGTTCACTATCGTTAAAATGATTAATTAAGTATTCATCCGCAGAGTCCCAAGCTTGAAATGTTTCATTTTTTCTGCGCGGGTGGCGATGTAAAATTAAGGTTTGATCTGCGATATTTAATACTTCATTCATAGCGTTTGCCTATTTGATGAGATGCGGAAGAGTTATTTAATCATTTTAACTTGCTTGCCCCCTTAAGGTAAGTGATATTATTACTCATATTAAAAATGTCTAATGGATACAATTTATAGTGATGCAGTTATTTACAAATAAAAAATCAATTCAATGCCTTATTATCTGTGCTTTTTCGCTCTCATTAATCTCTTGTAAGACGCGTGACTTTATCAGAGATAATTGGACTAAAGACCCCGTTGTTTGTGATGCTGATACTACGCCAGTAGATTTTAAGCAAATTGCTTATTTATCTGATCTTGATGAAGATGTTGTCGATGAAATCGACTTTTCAATGTTAACGCATATTATCTACGACAAAATTGCTGTGAATGCTGATGGTACTCTCGAAATTTCAAGTGATCTCGATAATGACTTAGATGATCTAATGGACGCGGTTACTCAAGCGAATACAGGTACATTAGTTCTTTTTTCAATTGGTAGCTCAGGAAGCGAATTTAAAGCGATTGCTAACAGCTCGTCTGCTACATTAACCTTTAAAAGAGCCATTAAAAGTTTATTTGATGATTATTCCATTGATGGAATAGACATTAATTGGCAATTTCCTAGTGCTGCTGATGAGGATGATTTTGAAACGTTAATTGAATCGATTGAAGAGACTGTACATGATGAAAATAAACTATTAAGTTTTGTAGTCAATGCGGGTGATGATAGCTCATTAACCGATGCGGTCTCTGATGATGCCTTAGAGCATGCTGATTTTATCAATATATTAACGCTTGAAAAAGCAAATAACGATAGTGATGATAACTTAGAGGATATGAAAGAATCTGTGGTTTATTGGAAGGAGGAGCGTTGTATAGTTAAAAATAAACTGGTTGTTGCGATCCCTGCACAGGGAGTAAGCACAGATGGCCAGACTAAAACTTTTGAAGATATCTTCACTCATAAAAATTCTGATGTTTGTTTAGATAGAACTGCAGCACGTACTTTCTATTATTATAATGGTATTCCGACAGCAACAGATAAAACACAATATGCACAAAGTTCTGCTGGTGGTGTGGCACTTATATCACTAGAAAATGATTTGTTAGATCCGGCTCATATTAATGATTACTCTTTATTAATGACAATAGACTCACAAGTAAATGGAACACCAAATACAATTTGTCCCTAGCTATTATTAACTCACTACCATGATTAATATAAAAAGGGCTAGGTAGTTTTTTTTGTACACAAAAGGGGGCATAATAGCGCCCAAAATTAAACTCATAAAAATTAAGGTCTTACTATGCCAATCAATGCCGCTTTAACAGAACGCAGTAATGGATGCTGTGAATTATGTTCATCAACAGATGCACTTTCTATTTTTGAAGTTCCACCTGTTAAAGAGCCTAACTCTGATAAATCTGTATTAGTTTGTGCTACTTGTTTGTCACAAATTGAAAAAAACAGTGAAATGGATAACAACCATTGGCGTTGTCTGAATGACAGTATGTGGAGTCAAGTGCCAGCAGTACAAGTTACCGCTTTTCGTTTATTAACTCGTTTGAGTAAATCAGGTGAAGGTTGGGCGCAAGACTTGTTAGACATGATGTATATGGAAGACGAGCAAAAAGCATGGGCTGACTATGGCGTTGCTGCTGATGAGATTGAAGCTGTTGCTCCAACTCGTGACTCAAATGGTGCAATCTTAGTCGCTGGTGATAATGTTACCTTGATTAAAGATTTAGAAGTAAAAGGCGCTAACTTCACTGCTAAACGTGGAACACCTGTACGTAATATCTCGTTAACAGATAATCCTGAGCATATTGAAGGACGAGTTAATGGTACACGTATTGTCTTATTGACAACTTTCCTTAAAAAAATGCCTTTATTTGAAGATAAATAGGTTAATAAACAACCTTATTAATCCCATTTTGTGATTACTTTGCAAATTTAAAGTAAATCTCTTTGTGGGATTTTTTATTTCTGTGATAATAAATTAATTTTAAATGAAAGGAATCATTATGCTTGAAACCATAGCCTTAGGAATATTAATCTTCGCAGCAATAACACTTTTCTACGGTATTATCATGATCCATGATATTCCCTACGATATTGCTAGAAAACGTAATCACCCCCAACAAGATGCAATTCATACCGCGGGTTGGATCAGCCTTTTAACACTGCACGTACTTTGGCCATTTTTATGGATCTGGGCGACGTTATATCGAGAAGATAGAGGCTGGGGCTTTTCTGATAAACAAGCACAAGAAAATAATAATGATAACAGCATGCAATTAATTAAATTGCAAAACCGTGTTGAAGCATTAGAAGCTGCTTTAAAACAGCAACAAGCCGTTATAACAACTAAAGAATATACTTCAAGCGAGACAATTGAGCCTTCAGGTGAGTCGATTATTGCTGAACAGCAAGGAGATAAATAATGGATCTATTATTGGTTTTAACCTATTCCGCTGTTTGTCTGGTTATTTTTAAAGTATTTAAAATACCACTGAATAAATGGACTGTTCCAACTGCTGTATTAGGGGGCATTGCATTAATTGGTACCCTGATTATGTTGATGAATTATAACCATCCTTATTCAGAAGCAAGCCGCGAATATTTTATCACGACACCTATTATGCCTTCTGTTCGTGGCACAGTGGTATCAGTAGAAGCTAAAGCAAATACACCGATGAAAAAAGGCGACGTATTATTTACTATTGATCCCGTTCCTTTTCAATCTCAAGTTGATGCATTATCAGCTCAATTAATCAAAGCTGAAAAGGATTTACAACGCGCAAGAGAGCTAAGACGTAAAAGATTAGGTAGTCAAGAAAGTGTTGATACGCAAACCTCGTTAGTGAATAACTTAAAAGCACAATTAGAGGGTGCTAAATACAACTTAGACAATACCGTTGTTCGAGCACAAACAGATGGTTATGTTACTCAAATGATGGTATTTCCTGGTTTGTATGTTGTACCTATGCCGTTACGTCCTGCCATGGTGTTTGTACAAGAAGATTCATTTAGATATGTCGGTTGGTATCGTCAAAACAGTACTTTACGTTTAAAAGCGGGTTTTGAAGCTGAAATGGCTTTTGATGGCATCCCAGGTAAAGTGTTTACGGGTAAAGTGGTACAAGTATTACCAGTTTTAGCAGAAGGTGAAGTGCAAGCCTCAGGAAGACTGATTAATTTTAATGCGATCGATATGCCGGGTCGAGTACCTGTTGTGATTGAAATTGATGATCCTCGTTTTGATGAGTATCGAGATTTATTACCGGGTGGTGCTTATGGTCAAACAGCTATTTATTCAGATTCGTTCCATCATGTAGCCATAATGCGTAGAGTCTTATTACGTATGTCTTCATGGATGTCTTACTTCTTCCCATTCCATTAATGAAGAAGTATTAAGGCTAAATATTAGCCGTAACTTTTAAAAGGCGAATTTTCATTCGCCTTTTTTGATCTAGGTGCGTGGCTTTGAAGCTACCTAATACGAATCTTAATGTAGGGCGCAGCTTTTAAGGTACCTAGTAGCAATCTTGATGTAGGGGCGTAGCTTTTAAGGTACCTAATAGCAATCTTGATGTAGGGACGTAGCTTTTAAGCTACCTAGTAGCAATCTTGATGTAGGGGCGTAGCTTTTAAGCTACCTAATAGCAATCTTGATGTAGGGACGTAGCTTTTAAGTTACCTAATAGCAATCTTGATGTAGGGGCGTAGCTTTTAAGCTACCTAATAGCAATCTTGATGTAGGGACGTAGCTTTTAAGCTACCTAGTAGCAATCTTGATGTAGGGGCGTAGCTTTTAAGCTACCTAATAGCAATCTTGATGTAGGGGCGTAGCTTTTTAAGCTACCTAGTAGCAATTTTGATGTTAGGGGCGTGGCTTTTAAACCACCTTAAAAAATATAACCCCTAAATATATTATAAGCTTACACTATTTTCCAAGTGATGCTTTCATTTGCTTTAATCGGCACAACAACATCATTACCAAAGGTTAACGTTGCAGGAACAGGCCATGATGTTTTTTCTATTGTAACGGTATCTTCATTACGCGGTAGCCCATAAAAATCAGGACCATTAAAACTAGTAAATGCTTCTAATTTATCTAAAGCATTTTCTGCTTCAAATACTTCTGCGTATAACTCTAAGGCTGCAAAAGCAGTGTATGAGCCTGCACAACCACATGCTGACTCTTTTGCACCAATAGCATGTGGCGCAGAATCCGTTCCTAAAAAGAATTTTTTACTGCCACTAGTTGCTGCTTTAACTAATGCTGACTGATGTGTATTACGCTTTAAAATAGGTAAGCAATAAAAGTGCGGTTTAATACCACCAACTAACATATGATTACGGTTAAACATTAAATGATGTGCAGTGATTGTTGCAGCAACATTAGCACTTGCTTGATTAACAAACTCTACGGCATTAGCGGTAGTGATATGTTCAAGTACTATTTTTAAGTTTGGATAGGCCTCTACAATTGGGCTTAATACTTCTTTCAGAAAAACTGCTTCACGGTCAAAAATATCGACATCATGAGTTGTGACTTCACCATGTACTAGCAGAGGCATATTTACTTCTTGCATTGCTTGTAGTGCACCTTTGATATTTTTAAAATCAGTCACACCTGAATCAGAGTTTGTTGTTGCGCCTGCAGGATAAAGTTTTGCAGCATATACATGCCCAGAGGCTTTCGCTTTTTTGATCTCTTCTGCTGTTGTTTTATCTGTTAAGTAAATAACCATAAGAGGAGTAAATGTCGCTTTTGGCTGTGCTGCCAAAATACGTTCACGATAAGCTAATGCGCTGTCAGTTGTCATTACTGGTGGCACAAGATTTGGCATAATAATAGCTCTACCCATATAACGACTGGTATCACGTACGGTATCTTTTAATACTTCACCATCGCGTAAATGTACATGCCAATCGTCTGGACGAGTGATCGTTAATTTGCTGCTCATAAAGTGCTCCGCATAATAAAAAGGGGGGTAATATCAAAGATATCTATATAATTAAATACATTATTAAATTTGTGCTTATTCCGCATAACACAAACTGACATAATTATTACGTTTGATATAAAGAGCAATGATTTTAGAAGTATAGAAAGGTGAAGTAAAGCAGTAGTTGAAACTGCTTGGCTATCAAATAAATACAATGAAACATTTTTCATGCATATTTGCTTGATAGCCAAAATGCTATAGGAAATCAGCAGCTCTTATAAATAATGCTGGCGAATAGCATTTGCAATATTTGTTTTTATCTCAGGGGTAATATGCACACTTTTCTGCTCGGGCAATAATTCAACTAATACTTTAACAAGAGGTTGTTGTGCGGGTAATGATGATGTTATCCAGCTCGCTAATAAAGCTCGATTAATATAAGCGGGTAATGAACCTAATGTCCCTACATCATTTTGGTTATGTATTAACAACCCGGCTGTAGTTCCTTTATCAAGGGTTAATACTTGGTAAAAATAAAGTGTGTGATAGTCGAGTTGTTGCTGTAACTCCTCATCAGAAGGTGGGGCTAAGCGACTAAATTTATCGTTTAATATGCTGATGTAACAGTTAATCGCTTGTTGAGCAAAATCGATAGCAAAGTGCTTTGGTGTATTTTCATCTCCAGTAAAACCTTCTAAATAGAAATGACTGATACCTCGATATTTTTCTAATGCAGGAATATAAAAATATTGATTACCTTGTTGAATACCACTTTCAAAATATTCTCCCGTTGCTTGTTGCAGCATGGTATTAAATAACAAAGTATCGGCTTTATCTTCAATCGCTGGGTTTAAATCTGCCATTAAACGCCAATATTGTTGTCCATTTTTTAATTCAGTCCAACTAACATGAATATGTATTGACGGTGCTAGTGGATGTTGAGGATGAATAATGGTGGATAAGGCTGTTGCAGATAAAAAGTTTTTATCAGGATCATCTTCAAAGTGTATTTGTGACACATTCACAGATGCTCGATTAAATACCATATTATCACTTGCTTGAAAACGTTCACCTCCACCGTGTTTCCCGTTATCTCGTAACCATGATACGGATTTGAAATGAGTACCGGTAGAGAGTTGTGCTAAAGCAGTTACAAAATGATGCTGAACTTGTGTCAGTTGTTGTAGAGCAAATTCTGCTTTTTCTGAAGTAGCAAATACGCGCATGAAATTTCCAGCCTTTGAATATGGTTAAAGATTAATGAGAGGCAAGGTAATAGTAACCGTTACCCCAGTCAAGTGACTATTATTGCTAATTGATAACGTTGCTTGGTGGTGATCACAAATCATTTTTGCAATGTATAAACCCAGCCCCAAATGAGTATCATGTTGCTGAGAAGTGGGTCTAATGGAGACCATAGATTGAAATAGGTCTTGGCTGTTTTCATTAACAAGTAACGGGCCTATATTTTCAATACTTAATTGAGCACTCTGTTGTTGTTTTATTAAGGAGACTTTAACTGCATTATCATGCACAGAAAATTCAATCGCATTATGGATAACCTTGTCCAACATCTGCACTAAAAAGTCGGGATCTGCATTTATCATCAACTGCTCATCGGTGATTTTTTTATCAAAATGAGCATCTGGATAAATCATCTCATATCCCTGTAAACAACTGTTTATTAGAGTACTTAGATTAATACTTTCTTTTTCAGCTTGTTGCAAACTTTGCTCAATACGGCTTGCTTCACTCATGCTTGTTAGAATTTTATTAAGACGTTGAATACCTTGCTGAGAGCGTTGTATATATTTTTGTTGTTCATTATCTGCAGGTAACAAGGCTAAGTTTTCTAAAGAAGAGCGAACAACCGCAACTGGCGTGCGTAATTCATGTGATAAACGAGCAGAGAGCTGTTCAACATAATGGTGATATTGACCTAAACGTTTTACCATATCAGCCATGCTGCGTGATAAATCTCCAATTTCATCACTTTGTGGACTTGCGTGAAACTCACCATTTAAACGTCCATGTTGGTCAAGTATCTGCTCGCTTTGATCTCGTAATTTTCGTATACGGCTTACTACGGTGGAGATAAATAAAAATAATAATATGCCTGCCATTAATATCACGGCGAGTAATACATTAAACATTTTTTGTAATGCTTGATTACGTAACGTCAAAATGCCGTGATTTGTTTCTTCTGCAATAACAACACCTACAATTTGTTTATTTTCTTGGTTATCTGTATTGCTTTTAACATGACCACTAGGTGTCATAAATATCGGGTGAGCAGCACTTAAAATAGAGACTTTTTTATCTGCACTGAGTCGCCATTGTGTAACTGCTTTTCCCAATAGCGCTTGTTCAACTAATGAATTTTTTAATTGCGTATCGTTTTTTATATCATCAATAAAACTATTATCTGCTTTGTCTAATAATAGATCGTAGATAGGGGTTAATAAGCTAGCTGTTATTTTCGACCAAAAAGAAGCGCTTGTTTGTGTTGCTAGCTCTTCAGGCCAAACACCTGTGGCTTGATGAATATCACCGGCTTTTGCAATTACTCGTTGGTGTCTATCAACAACCCATAATCTTGAACGAGTATGGCTCATGGCTAATAAGATGTTTTTTATTTCAGGTGAGGGAATTAATACACTGCCTAATTTATCAATGTCTAATACATTGGATGTGCCAATGGTTTGATCTATTTTACCCGTGTCAGGATCCGAAACGGTATTCAGTTGAAAGCCTAATTTATTGCCTAATAAAGTTAAAGGCATTCGTAGCTCTATGTTATACCCGTATTCAGTTGATTTCCAAATACCTTGAATGGACTTTTCTCGGGTTAAATTTTTAGCATATATGCTGTGTTGTGGATAGCGATAAGCATTAAACCAGCCATCATTGCTAACGGAAATTATATAGCGTTCTAATTCACCCGTTGGGGCACTCATGGCGAGTATTAGATGATCGTTATGTGTCATATTTTGATCACCACTTTTACGCCTACTCGGATGTGAATCAAACACTTCAAAATAAGCATAGAGGTAACCAGATTTCTTACCAATGGACTGATTAAAATAGACTTTATCGCTATTTGTGTGATTGTCTGTATTTAAATGACTGGGGTAGGTATTTTTAAAGTTTTTAATGTTTCCCCAATCATCATTGTTAGCATCAAGCGTGATCGGGTCGGCTAAATCGTAAACATATAAATCGTGACCTTTTTTTACATCTGGTAAAAAACTAATATCTTCATTAAACAATGAAGGTCTTTCATGTAAAGTCATGGCGATAGCACTGGTTGTACCAAGTAATGTTTGTTGTTGTCCTTCACGTAAAAAGTTTTCCATTTGTACAATGAATTGATAAGCAAACCAAGGTAGCAATAATAATAAGCTGCTTAGTGTCAGTAATTTACTGCGTAATCCCCATTTAAATTGCATTATGATTTAAGCTCTGGTTTATCTGCAGTAATATCCCAACGATATCCCATGCCATAAATAGCTTTAATTTCATCAAATTCAGGATCAATTTGTAAAAACTTTTTTCGGATCCGCTTAATATGTGAAGTAATAGTATTATCGTCTACCACCATATTGGCATCTTTCATTAACTGTTGGCGACTTCTTACAACACTCGCTTTATTAGCTAACGCATGAATGATCCAAAACTCTGTGATAGTGATATCTAATAACTGTCCATCCCAACTGATTTGCATCTTGTCATTATCAATCGTTAATGCGCCTCGTTGCAGAACGGCTGATTCAGAAGTTACCATCGATTGGCTTAATTCAACTCTTCTAAATAAGGCGCTAATACGCACCATTAAATGTGCATAACCAATTTCTTTACTTAAATAGTCATCGGCACCTAAACGTAAACCTGAAATACTATCCATATCATTATCACGAGCAGTCAAAAATATAATAGGAACGGTGGCTGATAACTGACGTAATTGCTGACATAAAGTAAAACCGCCATCGTATTCATTGCCTAAACCGACATCGATAATAGCTAAATCAGGTAAGCGAATAGAAAATGCTTGATAAGCTTCATCGCGTGTTGAATAACCATTTACTTGATAACCATGGCGCTGCATTAAGTCTATGTAATTTTCACGAATAGCGTGGTCATCTTCAATTATAGCAATACGTTTCATGCTGGTGGCTATCCTTGTTTATTAATCAATGTGTATTGTGGAGAAACGCAGTATACAAAATTTATTACCTGGAATGTGTGTAAAAACATGAAATAAAGCAATTGCCATTTTTTGGACATAATTGATCATTGCTTTGCCATTGTCTGCCCCTAATTTTGCCATTTAGATTTGTTTTAATACTGACATCAACAACGACAGACACTAAAACAGCAACTGAGTTGCACTTATTATTCTAAAGGGGTAAACATTATGAAAAAAAACACACAAAAATCATTATCAAACTTTAACAAAGCAGTACTTAGCGTAGTAGTACTTTCTGCAATCACGGGCGGATTAGTTTTATTAGAAGAATATCGAACTGAACGTTCAGCATCACAATATACAGATCAATTAACTGAATATACTTTAGTTGAAACATCTCAACAAACTGCCAATGAAAATGTTACTTACTTAACTCAAAAACAAGATGATAGTTTATTAACAACCGATGCTCAGCAACTTGCGGCTATTGCAGAAAACAATCTATTAGATGATGCAGTAGTAGACGATACACAGATGCAAACCACAGAACAGCATGAGAGCCATAAACTTGCTGCTGTGAATGAACAAGCAATCGGTTCAGCATCTAGTGTAGACAAAATAGAAAGCAATAATGTCCTTTTTAAACTTTCATCAGCCAAGATAGCGCCAGAATATAAGATACAACTACTTGAAGTTGCGGAACAAATAAAAGCACAAAATAGCGATCAAAAATGGCAGGTTATTGGTCATACAGATAGATCGGGCCGTGCAACTTACAATTTAAGCTTAGCTAAAAAACGTGCTCAAAATGTTGCAACCTTTTTAATTGATCATGGCGTGAATGCAGAGCAATTAAGTTTGGTCACTTTAGGCGAATATGAGGCGTCGAGCCAAATTCATCAAGCTTATAACCACCAACTAAGAAGAGTGCAGATAAAACAGTACCAACCTGAATTAGATAAATTAGCAATGACGATTCAAAAGCGTGAAGAAAAAATAGAAGCGCGAGTGAAGCGACAAGAAAAAGCATTACAGCTAGCAAAAAAGGAAGCGCAGACAGCAACTTCAACAGCTCAATTAAATGAGATAAACCATGCAGATAAGCATGGTGTAGTCGAAGTTAATACAGATCTTACTTTAAATGAGCTTGAGCAAAACACACAAGTTAAAAGTGAAAATGCAAAGTTGATAAAAGAGCCAAATGAATCAACGAAAAATAATAAAAAGGGGGCTTCAAACAAGACAACTGAAATAGAGTTGATTGAAGGAAATGAAAAAACCACATCGGTGGAAAATTTATCCATAAAACCGCTGGGTCAATCACTTATGTCAACAAAAACCTACGCAGTTTAAGGAGAGTAATATGAAACAGCCATCTATTTATCAAGACTCTCAACATACAGATACAATTGGATTCTTGAGCATTAAAGAGCTTATGAGTGCGATGGCTATTTCTATTATGAGTTTGATTTGTTTAGTTTTTTGTGTATTGTAAACGTATAAGAAACGCGAAAAAATGTTAAGTAAAGATTAAACAGTTTGAAATAAAAGCCGTTTAATCTTCATGAGAAATTAATGCGTTTATAAGAGACTCATTAATTAAGCAATGGCTTATCAGTAAATATGACAGATCAAGCCTGTTCATCATAAAGCGATTTTTTATGTTATTTAGATTTATATTATTTAGGAAAGAAAGATAACGGATATCATTATTAATAAACGGAATATCGATGCATAAAAAAACATTAATTTTTACCGATTTAGATGGCACATTATTAGACCATTACACTTATCAAACAACAGAAGCTGAAGACACGATAAAAAAGCTAAAGCAACATGACATAGCGATTATCCCTAACAGTAGTAAAACGCTCCCCGAAATTTTACTTATCCGCAAGCAACTTGATTTAAATTCCCCTTTCATTATTGAAAATGGCGCCGCCGTTTACATCCCCGTCAATTACTTTAAAAAACAACCTGAAGAAACTCAATTGCAAGGTGATTACTGGGTTAAGTCATTTTGCCAAGATAAAGACCATTGGTTGTCTGTATTAGCGACCAATGCCATGTCATTTAAACCATGGTTTACAGGTTTCTCTGAAATGGATGAACAGCAGGTTGCAAGGTTAACTGGCTTGAATATTGATAATGCATCATTGGCAAAACAGCGTCAGTATAGTGAACCCTTAGATTGGTTTGGCAGCAAACAACAACAAACAGAATTTATAAGCTTAATGCAAAGCTTAGGGGCGAATGTATTAGAAGGAGGGCGTTTTCTGCATATCAGTGGTGCTTGTGATAAAGGCCAAGCGCAACAGTGGTTAACCGCAGTGTATGAAGATCAATTAATTGATAACGAACCTGCTATTAGCATCGCACTAGGTGATGGTAAAAATGATATCGCAATGCTGGAACAAGCGACGATAGCGGTACAAATTCGTTCCCCTGTACATGAATTTACCCACTTAAAAAGAACCAACAATGTTTATCAAAGTCAGCAATACGGGCCAGCGGGTTGGGCAGAATGTTTAAATGAAATTTTATCATTATAAATAATTGGAAATTAAAGGAATAATAACATGGCAAACTTTTATCAAAATGGCATTGTGACTACAATGCATAACCTTAGACAGCGTAGCAATGAAGACCTTGAAGCTGAACTACAAAGCTTTTCCTCAACTCGTCCGATGGGACTTATTTTGCCTTCACTTTATTCTGAATTAGAAGGTGATGCATTATCAGATATTGTGGAGCATTTAAGTGAAGTGCCATATTTATCTGAAATCGTTATCGGATTAGATCGTGCAAATGAAGAGCAATATCGACATGCACTTAAATTCTTTAAAAAATTACCTCAACATCATCGTGTTTTATGGAATGAAGGTCCTCGTTTACAAGCATTAGATGCAAAACTACAAGCCTTAGGGGTTGCACCTAAAGAGCTAGGTAAAGGACGTAATGTTTGGTATTGCATGGGTTACACGCTAGCTTCAGGGAAAGCTGAATCAGTTGCATTGCATGATTGCGACATTGTGACTTACGATCGTTCTTTATTAGCTCGTTTAATCTATCCGGTTGCTAATCCATTATTTAACTATGAATTCTGTAAAGGCTATTATGCTCGAGTGGCCGATGGAAAAATTAATGGACGTGTATCTCGCCTCTTAGTGACACCATTGGTTAAAGCATTAAAGAAAACGGTTGGACATAATGACTATTTAGAGTTCATTGATAGCTTTTTATATCCATTAGCAGGTGAGTTCTCTTTCCGTAAAGACGTATTAAGTGATTTACGCATTCCAAGTGATTGGGGATTAGAGATTGGCGTGTTATCTGAAATGCATCGTAACTATGCAAGTAATCGTACTTGTCAGGTTGATATTGCTGACGCTTATGATCATAAACATCAAGACCTTTCATTAGATAGTGTTGAAGGTGGCTTATCTAAAATGTCTATTGATATTACTAAAGCCTTTATCCGTAAACTCGCGACACAAGGTGAAACATTTAGTCCTGAAAGCATCCGTACATTAAAAGCAACCTATTACCGTATTGCCCTTGATTACTTAGAAATGTATCGAGGTGATGCTTTGATGAATGGATTAAGTTTAGATATTCACAATGAAGAAAAGGCCATTGAAATGTTTGCTGAAAATGTCATGACAGCGGGACAAATCTTTTTAGACAAACCAATGGATACACCTTTTATTCCTTCATGGAGCAGGGTGATCAGTGCAATGCCAGATGTATTAGAGCAACTTAAAGAAGCTGTAGAATTAGATTATCAAGAGTTTAGTGAGCAATAAAATCACAGGGGATGGCAGTCACTAAAGGCTGCCAATAATAAACAAACTAAGTTTGCTGAAATAATTATTATTGAAGGGGGTTTCTATGACGGACTTTAATTCCATAGATAATGAGTTAGATTTACTAAAAACCAAATTAATACAACAGCTTAGTTTTATTTATAATGAAGTTGAGTTAACCACCAGTTATGAACAGTTGAGTGATGAATTAATACAATTAATGCGTCTTGAAAAAAACTGCTGTACACCCGTTGCGTATCAAAATCATTGGTCGCAACAAGATGTCATCATGATCACTTATGGTGATACTTTAGTAAAAGAAGATGAAAAACCACTTGTCACGCTACAGCATTTTATTGATCAATATTTAAAGAAAAGTGTTAATAGTATTCATATCTTGCCATTTTTCCCATACAGCTCCGATGATGGTTTTTCTGTCATTGATTATTCAAGTGTTAATGAATCTTTAGGTGGTTGGCAAGAAATACAGGCAATCGCAAAAGATCGCCGCTTGATGTCAGATTTAGTTATTAACCATTGTTCAAGCAGAAGTGCTTGGTTTGATAACTTTATTAAAGGTGAAGGTATTGGACATGATTACTTTTTTACCGCTTCTCCAGAAGATGATTTAAGTGACGTTGTTCGCCCTAGAACATCTGATTTATTAAGAGAAACTGAAACAGGTAATGGAACACAGTATGTATGGTGTACTTTTAGCCATGACCAAGTCGATTTTGATTTTAGAAATCCTGAAGTATTAAAAAGCTTTGTCAGTATTATTCGTTTGTATTTAGACATGGGAGTTAAAATATTTCGTTTTGATGCAGTTGCATTTTTGTGGAAAAAACTCAACAGTAGCTCGATCAATCTACCTGAAACCCATGAAGTAATACGTTTATTAAGAACACTACTTGAGCATGCACAGAGTGATGCGGTGATCATTACAGAAACAAATATCCCAAATTCACAAAACCTAACCTATTTTGGTAATGCTAATGAAGCACATGCAATCTATAATTTTTCCCTTCCTCCTTTATTAATTAATACATTAGTCACGGGTGATTGTTTGTACCTTAAACGTTGGTTAATGAGTATGCCGCCTTCACAAGATGGCACCACTTATTTTAACTTCATCGCATCCCATGATGGTATTGGATTGAGGCCTGCAGAAGGGTTGTTAAATGACGATGAACTAAACATTTTAGTTGAAACCATGCAAACCTTTGGTGGGAAAGTCTCTTGGCGCAGCACAGAATCAGGGCATCAAAAACCGTACGAAATTAATATCGCTTTATATGATGCATTAAAAGGGACAACCAAAGGCCCAGACGAGTTTGGATTACAGCGCTTTATTTGTGCTCATGCCATTATGTTTGCCTTAGAAGGGATCCCTGGTGTTTATATTCATAGTTTATTAGGCACGCAAAATGATTATGAAAAAGTAGAAAACACACAGCAGAATAGATCGATTAATCGTCATCGTTGGGATTACGAACAACTACAAAAGAACTTAGCGGATAGCCATAATCATCATGCGATTGTGCTCTCTTCTTTGAAAAATTTATTAGATATTCGTATTAAACAACCTGCTTTTCATCCAAATGCAACTCAATTTACATTACATCTTGGTCTGCAATTATTTGGATTCTGGCGACAAAGCAAGGACAGAAAACAAAGTATATTTTGTATTAGTAACGTGACCGACCAAGAAATCACGTTAGCGATTCATGATTTAAATCTTGTAATGACAGATCAGTGGATCGATTTAATTACAGGAGATGAATTAACCATGCAACAAGAAAGTTTTGTGTTGCAACCTTACCAAACGTTATGGATAGCAAATCGAATATATTAACAAAAATGTAAGTTTACTGAATAAGTTAGTCGTGAAGATAATGGTACCAATTGTATTAAGTAGGTAATGTTGAACAGTAAAATAGATTCACTCATTATTGCAATTGGTATTAGTAAACTTGCGTTTTTATGTTATCCAAATCAAATAGTATCAAAATAATTTTAAATGATGATAAAACACTACCATATAATCCTACTCATAAAGGAATAGAACGAAACCTGTCATTTAAATGGAAGTGAATGTGTGAATAATGTGAAAGGCAACCTAGATTCAAAAAATAAACAATCAGGTTTTACGTTAATAGAATTAATTATTGTCATTATCCTGATAGGTATTTTATCCTCTATTGCTTATTCATCTTTTGTTTCCTTAGGCCGAGATGCAAAAATTGCAGCCATCAAGCAAGTTCAATTAAGCGCAAAAACAGCAAATGATTTTATGTATATGAAATCACACATGCCAAGTTACTCCACCCAAATAGGCATTGTAGGACGAGATGATCTACTGGATGTTGATACCAATGCTGATGGGCAGTACGATACACGATTAAAATGGTTCTATCTTGATAATACCGATGTTGAAAAGCGTATTGATCTATCTGATGATTTCTCCATTATTTATGAAGGAATTGAACATACCTATATTGGATTTGATACAAACAAAGATAATGATGTAAGAAATGATGATTGCTATTTTAAATACACTCAAGCAAGTTCGATTAATACTCCACCAACTTATATGATGAATTTTGATGGTTGCTAAAACCTTTATCCAAAACCTATAACAAACTTTAGCAACCAAACATAAACACAAAATCTAATGATGCATTTTGTCTAATTCAGTTTGAAGACTTTGTAATTTATTTTGTATTTTCATTAAGTTATCAGGCCCCATTCGTAACATTAATTTCTGAGCATCATTTAAATTTTCCAATTCAAGACTACTATAACGGTACATCACAGAAGGGGAGTTCAATTTAATTGGCTCTGTAACAATGGGTACGCTTAATACCATTTCTATTGCACCATTTAACGCGTCATCAAAATTTGCTCCAGGACGAGCAATTTCAGCATAGGCTTCATCAATCAACGGCTTTAATTTTTTATAGTGTTCTACTATTTTGTGACTATCAATAGAAACAATATAATTGGTGTAATTGTCATAACGCTCATAACTACGTGGATCAACAAAAATCTCTTGGTTTCTGCTTTCAATTATAAAAGGTTGGTTGATGGCTGTTAGAGGGCTAAAGTTAGAAATAAACTCACCGTTGCTAAAGTTAGCAATAAAAACAACTGAGCTACGAAGCAAGTCATGTTTTAATAATTTCTCTGCAACTAAACCCGGTTCACTTACTTCTGTAAGAGTGGTTAAAATAATAGGGTCAGATTCGTCTAATAAAGGGAGTGAATCATCTACTTCTTGTGCTTTTGGCACTTCAGCTTTAATAGGTAAAGCTGAAGAGGGCACTTCTATCGGAACGAGGTCTGAATCTTCTTCAAGTACAATGCTAGAGAGCTCATTTACATCTTTACTCATATTCTCAATCGGCTCCATGAGAGCGATAACACTGCGATTTGAGTTAGAATAAACAAAATAATAAACACTGTATCCTAATACCCCAATACAGATTAATAGCAAAATAATACTTACCCACGAAGAGTGATCTTTATGTTCTTGAACCATGTTGATTTTACTCCATCAATAATAACTAACTGATTGAACTACTAGGCTAATCTTATACATATATATTACAGTTGCTAGTAGGATATTAAACGTATTTTTTTGTAGAAAGTATTGAATCGTATTAATGCAGGATATTCAACTTAAAGGTGGGGGATTCACCATCACAGCAGATAACGCTAAGGAGTTTACTTTTCATGAAGTGATGACTGAGCATTCAAAGTGTGGGAGCTACTTTGCGACTCCTTATTGCTCATGGCAACGTGGCTTGAATGAAAACGCTAATGAACTATTACGCCAATATTGGCAGAAATTAACGGGCTTTAAAAACATATCGCAAACAGAAGTTGAAGGTGTAATAGTTAACTTAAATGATAGGTCAAGAAAGAAGCTTAATTTCAAAGCGCCAGCCAACTTAATGGCTGAACATATTATAGCTATAGCTACTTAGTGATTTTGTATTTCAGGTTGAATCTGCTAACTAGTTTTCCATTTAACAATATATCTGTATTACGGCTCATTAAAAAGATTTAATAACCAGAGTCTGCATTGGTCGCGTAGTCTGCTTTACTAATATCCTCCAAGGTATTAAAAAGTATGAAATAGCTCCTACTTTCCCCATTTGTATACTTGCCAATGATCATGATTTTTCTTTTGCTCTATTAATTGCTCACAAGGATTAATTAAATAAGTATGATCTGCGTAAAGACACAATGGTAAGTCGTTGATTGAATCAGTGTAAAAATGAATGCTTTGAAATTCTATTGTATTTATCTCAATCCATTTTTTTAAGCGCTGAACTTTGCCTTCTCGATAACTTGCTACACCGTCAACTTGGCTTGAATAGCAATTATTTTTCATCAATAGATCGATACCAATTGCATGTTCAATACCAAGTTGCTTTGCCACCTTTTTAACGATAAAAGAGACTGTAGCTGAAATAATCAGTAAAGGGACTTCATTTTCTTTTAGCTGAAAAATTAATGTTTTTGCTTCAGAAAATACGTTAGGTAATATGGATTTTGTAACAAACTCATCGACCAACTCATCAATTTGGGTTGCGGAAACGTCCATGATAGGTGCTAAGGAGAAGGTTAGATACTCTTCCATATTCATTTCCCCTTGTGCATATTCAAGCATCATTGCGCGATCTTTTTCAATAAAATTGGGATCCTTGATAATGCCTTTTTCTACCAAAAAAACATTCCATAACATGGAGCAATCGCCATTGACTAAGGTGTCATCCATATCAAATACGTAAAGAGGTTTTAGCATGTTAAGTTCCCACTGGTTGAATTTCGTTTAAGTTGAATAATAGTTCTATCTCGCTGCCTTTTGGCATCAATCGCTCAGAGGAGCGGTTTAATAAATCCACGGTTAAGACTTCATTTTCTACTTTTAGGTTATAGCGAATGATATTACCAAGTAATTGGTGAGAGATGATCTTCGCAGATTTTGGCGATGATATATGGTCAGCATAGTGCCGGCCAGCCTCTTTGATATAAATAGACTCTGGACGGATAGCGACTTTTGGGCTAGTAGTATTGATGTTAAACCAGTGTTTCGCAGTTTCACCTGAAATTAGGTTATAGTTGCCCATAAAGCTAGCGACAAATTCATTAGCAGGCTTGGTATATATTTCTACTGGATTACCCTGTTGTATTATCTCTCCTTTGTTCATTAAGAAAATTCTATCGGACATCAACATCGCTTCTTCTTGGTCATGTGTCACAAAGATAGTGGTAAGGTTCAACTCTTTTTGAATATCCAAAATTTGTTGTCGCAGATTTTTGCGTATTTTGGCATCAAGCGCCGATAGGGGTTCATCAAGCAGCAATATTCTTGGTTTTACGATTAAGGCTCTTGCTAGTGCAACACGCTGACGTTGACCACCTGATAGTTCGTGTGGGTAAAATTTCTCTTTCCCGTTTAGCTCAACAAGTGTCAGCATTTTTTGTAGGTTTACTTTGGCTTCTTTTTTGCTGCTCCCTTTCATCTTTAATCCAAAAAACACATTGTCTTCGACTGTCATATTTGGAAATAAGGCATAGGATTGAAAAACCATGCCGATTTCACGGTGTTGAGGCGATACATTAGTGATATCGACCCCATCAACGCATATTTGTCCTGCATTAGCTTTATCTAGACCTGCTAGTGTTCGAAGCAGGGTAGATTTTCCGCAACCACTTGGGCCAAGTAAGGTAACAAATTCACCTTTCTCAATATTAAATTCGATATCTTCAAAAACTGTGACATCACCAAAACGTTTGCTAAGACTATTTATTTTTACGTAACTCATTGATTATTTCCTCTGGTTAAACGACTTGCCAGCCAAGTAGATAAGAAGATGAAGGCAAAGTAGGTCATGACCAGTGCTGATGTAAAGTGACCACTGGTTTGGCGCATATTATAAAGATAGATTTGTAAGGTTTCGTAACGTGTTCCGACCAGGATGTTGGCAAAAACAAATTCACCTAATAGAAACGAAAATGATAAGAATAGGGAAGCTAGTAACCCTTTTTTTAAGTTCGGTAAAATGATTAATAAAAATGCTTTTGTGGTGGTTGCCCCTAACAGGTGAGCCGCATCGATTAAGTCTTTTAAGTTTATTGCAGTAAAGCTATTGGCAATCGCACGGTACATAAAAGGAAGAGCGATGGTGAAATACGTACCAATTAATATCCATGGCGTGCCGACCAGTTGAAAAGAACTGTTTGCGTATAATTGTAATAGCCCCACTGAAGAGACCACTGGTGGCACTGCAAAGGGCAATAAAATCAGCAGATTCATCACTTTGTCGAGTTTAGGGTAATAATAAAAAACGACAAAAATCATCGGCAATACTAATAGGGTCGCTAATAGCAGTGACGCAATACAGATAAACAATGAACGCCCGAATGCATCCAGAAAACGAGGATCCGTTAATAGGCTGCTATACCATTTAAAGGTGAAACCATCGGGCAGAATAGTCGCTCCCCAACTTGATGATAACGAATAGATAAACGTTGCTAATATTGGTATCAATAAGAGTGTTGTAATGCTGTATACAACGCCTTTATGAACAAACTGTTTACTATTTTCCATAATAACTCCGTGAAATTAACCACTGATTAATAGCAGTAATAAAGGCAAGTAGTAGCATCAAAACTACGGAGATTGCTGCTGCTAAGTTGGGCTCTAAAAAGAGATCGCCAGATACAAGACTAGCTACTCGGATGGTCACCATATTGTAATTTCCTGAAGTCAGTGCGTATACGCTTGCATAAGCACCAATCGCATTAGCGAACAAAATAATGAAAGTCCCAAGTAGTGCCGGAGAAAGAATAGGAAAGCCTATTTTTATCCAGTACCTGAATGAACTAGCACCGAGCAATGCTGCGGCTTCATAGGCATCTTTTTTAAGTGCATCAAAAGCGGGATAAAGTAATAATGCACCCAAGGGTATTTGAAAGTAGATATACAGTGTGAGTAAACCCCAACGGCTATAAAGGTTAAAGTCCTCAATGATCCCCCACTGTTTTAATAGCAGAGTGACTGCACCATTGGTGCCCAAGATAATGATAAAAGCAAAGGCTAAGGGCACCCCTGCAAAGTTACTGCTCATATTAGTAAAAGCGATGATCGCTTCTTTGATACGGCTGTTGAGATGTCGTAGAGATGAAACTAATAATGCGGCGATTAATAACCCAATCAAGCTGGACCAAAAACTTATCCATACGCTGTTATGAAAGCTTTGTAATATGAAAGATGAATTAAAAATCTCGTGGTAATTTTCCAATGACCACTTTCCTTCATAAACAAAACTGTTAATGAATACCCATATCATTGGGGCGATTTGGAACAAGTAAAAAAAAAATGCAAAGGGAATAAACCATAATATGGGCTTATAATTCGCTAATTTTGAAAAAACTCTCGTTTTTTTTATATCTTGCTTACGCTGATCTTGTTGCACGATCCTGTCGGTATTCACTTTAAGCACTCCTTAATAAAGGGTTTCGAATGTTCTAACCCCAGTAACTCACAGATCATGCCGCAAAGCTCCGTTTGTTTTATCGCATTTGCTTTATGAGTGAACTGATCACCAATTAAATAGAGTGGAACTTCACGCTCTTCTTTGAGTGTGCCACCGTGGGATTTATCGTTATTCATACCATGATCGCTGGTGATCACTATTTGGTAGCCAGCACTTATCCACTGCGGTAGAAATTCCGATAAAATAATATCGGCTTGACGCACTGAGTTACGATATTCAGCTGAATCTAATCCGTGCTTGTGTCCTGTATCATCAATATTCATCGGATGGATCAATAGGAAGTCGGGATCATATTGATGACGTAGGTGTTCACCATCAAGAAATAATGCCTCATCAGGGTAATGATCCCAATGATAAAATACGCCATGTTGAATATTCAGCTTCTCATTGTGGGTATGGCGGTCTCTTTGTGCATTGTAAGGTGAAATATTATAGAGCTCACTCACCCAGTGGTAGGCAGCTGCCGCTGTAGTTTTACCCTGTTTATTTGCCAAACTAAAAACAGATTCTAAATGCGAATTACGTGTGACATGATTGTGGACAATGCCACTATTTACCGGAGAGTTGCCGGTTAATATACATTCGTATAAAGGGCGAGATAGTGACGGTAATTCACTCTGTAAAGCGTATTGACTTGCTTTCTTGTGCTCTATTAATCCAGTTAAGTAGCCCATACAGTGTTGGGCTACTGTTAGATTTAAACCATCAAGAACAACAAGGATCACCTTATTATTCATATTAAATCTCAATTATTGTTGGTGGATTAACACGTTTTCTTGCCATGCTCGTGGTAGTCTGCGCGCAGATTTTTCCCATGCCTTAAAATCTGTGATTGGGTGAGTGGCTTTATATTGATCATTTGGGATCAGTTTTGCTTGTGTTTCAACCGGTAACGTTACGTTGGTACGAATCGGGCGTGCATAGCCGTTTGCTAAATTAATTTGTCCTGAATCACTGAAAATATATTCACGCGCAAGCTTTGCTGCATTAGGATTTTTGGCGTATTTGTTAATAATAGTGGTGTAACCTGAAGTAACTGAACCATCTTGTGGAATACCAACCGTAAAGCGAGTGCGGTCGATTTTGTCTCGGTAATTAAGCGCATTAAAGTCCCACATCACCGCAACTTCTACTTCACCTTTTTCTAAATTAGCTAAACTTGGATCCGCGTAAGAAAGGCGGCCTTGTTTAGATAATTTTTCAAAAAATTGAATCGCAGGTTTTAAATTTGACTCATCGCCGCCATTAGCAAAAGCGGCTGCTAATACGGCATTATTGGCTTGAGAAGCAACACCGACATCACCAATGGTGACTTTGTAATCACCCTCAAGTAAATCAGCCCATGTTTTTGGTGCATTTTTTACGAGGTTGTTATTAGAAATAAAAGAGATAGTTCCAGTATAAGCTAAAGCCCAATGACCATCTTTATCTTTTGCCCAATCAGGAACATCGTTCCACGTAGTCGGCTTATAAGGTTGTGTCACACCCTTGCTGGTTGCGACGCGTGCAAATGCAAAACCGACATCACCAATATCTGCCGTCGCATTATTCTTTTCAGCTTCAAATTTTGCAATTTCTTGCGCAGAGCTCATATCAGTATCTTGGTGGCTAATATTATATTTTTCTTTAAGGTCAACCCATGTGTCTTTCCAATTTGCCCAACTGTCTGGCATACCGACACTGTAGACTTGCCCCTCTTTTTGAGCCGCTTTAATCAGTGATTCCATTGATTCTGTCGCATAGACATTATGGGTGAGTGATAGTGCAAGTAAGGTGCTCGTTGTTGTAAATACTTTCATTATATTTTCATCCTTCATGGTTGGTTTTTGGACTAGTCCAGCAGTTATTTTTTTATGCTATCTGAGAAGTATTACAATTTACTTACGGAAATAAGTCGTTTTTATGACCAATAAATTGAATGCTTAATATTTAACAGGTGAATGGATTGCTTATTTTCAGTTTTGAAGTTTAAATATAGAAAGTGAATGCAATTTAATTGGACTAGACCATATGGGCGTGGCAAAGGACGTTTCGAAAGACATCAAAGCAGTTTTAAGAGATCAAATTAGTGGGAAGTTATTATTACCTTTACAAAAAATTCCTTCTGAGCGTGAATTAAGTGAGCTTTTTTCAATCACTAGAATTAGTGTAAAAAGTGCATTGGATTCATTGGAGGTGGAAGGTTTAATTTATCGAGAAGATCGAAGAGGATGGTTTGTTTCTCCACCTAGAATTAAATATAACCCCTTATCACGCTGTCATTTTCATCAAATGATAAGGGATCAACAACGTACCGCTAAAACTCAGTTATTGGGAGTAAAAAGCATGATGGCACCTAGCATTATTGCTACACTTTTAGCATTGTCAGAGTTGACACCCATTCATGTTATTGAGCGATTACGCTATATTGATGGTCGTGCGGTATTGTTTGTTGAAAACTGCCTTATTAGTCATTGCTTTCCGGATATTTTATCGGAAGATTTAGCGCAATCCCTGACCATACTTTATGCAACAAAGTACGGATTCAAAACGAATCGCTCTAATTTTGAATTTATCCCTACTGCTGCACCAGAACATGTTGCACAAGCATTAAACATACGTACTGGGCAACAAGTATTAAAAATATGCCGTGTTAATTATAACCAACACAATGACATCATTGATTGTGAATTTGAATATTGGCGAACAGATGCAGTTATGATTAGCATTAATAATTAATAGAAGCTTCGATTCAACTAATAAATGTATATTGAATAGGTAAAAAAGTGATTGGCTAAAATATGTGTTAATCCCTTATTCACCCCAATTTAATAAAAATGAGCAATAACGCTTGTAGCAGTTATTAAGATCCAGAAGATAGGTGTGCTGTCGCTTGGAATAGTTCTCAAAGGGGGACTTCACTATGTTCAAGAATACGGATTAATCTAAATCATTTATTTGAAAATTATACTTCCCATTGGCGTTTCATCTTTTTAATTGTCGCTTCTGGTACTTGATGTATATTTTTGTATTTTCCGTGACAGGTTTGGATAATTAATTTTGCATTATATTTTTTAGCAAGCAAACGATAATATTTGAGCTCCCATTGTTTTACGAAGGTATTCGAAACGATAACATTTATATTTTGCTGCAAATATAATTCACATTGTTGTTCACACCATTGATGGGCTTGTTTAAGCTTATTAGGAGCAAATTCATATTCCCCCTGTTTATTAACAAAAAACATATCTGCTTCAAGATGAGCACATTCATTTAGATAATTATTTAGCAAACTTCTCGCTAATGTACTTTTCCCGCTTCCTGGTAAACCACGAATAAGTGTCAGTGTTAATTCATACAAACTCATCACCTTAATATTTAATTTAATAACCTAAAATAAGAGTTCTAGGGCAAGATTTAATATTACCAAATGTTAAACCTGCCTGATATATATTCTAGGTTCATAAGATTTATTGAATAAAATAGATCGATATTAAGACAAACCGTTTAATTATTCAGCAAGCAACACAATATCTACAAATAAAGTTTGACGATCTCCGAGCAACTCAGTAATATCTCGCTCCGTTGATAAGCATTAATGTTTCAGCGGTTTAATAATAAGTTTTACTTTTTATTAAACATAACTTGGTGAAGTACAGTTTGATAGTGCATATCCAATGCTTTGTGAAAGAGTTGAACCAGAGGGTTTGACCCGTTATTACAAAGCACAAAAAATACTCGGTGATTAGCGCAGCTTGGTAGCGCATCTGGTTTGGGACCAGAGGGTCAGAGGTTCGAATCCTCTATCACCGACCACATTTAAAAACAGTGATTTGTCATTGTAAGTAATAAGTCCTGCTTTTGCGCCCTTAGCTCAGCTGGATAGAGCAACGGCCTTCTAAGCCGTAGGCCACAGGTTCGAATCCTGTAGGGCGTACCATTTTTAAAAAGTATAGTGGCGGATGTAGCTCAGTTGGTAGAGCCCCGGATTGTGATTCCGGTTGTCGCGGGTTCAAACCCCGTCATTCGCCCCATTTTTTAAAAGTAAAATGAGTAAAAGTTTAAATAGATGCGGAAGTGGCGGAATTGGTAGACGCGCTAGATTTAGGTTCTAGTATCGCAAGGTGTGAGAGTTCAAGTCTCTCTTTCCGCACCATTTAAACAACAATATCAATTAGTTATTTTCAACCCAAGACTAATAAAGATATTAACAATTTCGGTGATTAGCGCAGCTTGGTAGCGCATCTCCGGTGTTTTGGATAAGAGTTGGACCAGAGGGTTCTGACCCTTGATTTTAAAATACGAATTAAAATATCTCGGTGATTAGCGCAGCTTGGTAGCGCATCTGGTTTGGGACCAGAGGGTCAGAGGTTCGAATCCTCTATCACCGACCACATTAAGAAAACCGCTTTATGCTTAAACGCAAAAGCGGTTTTTTTTTGTTTAAAATTTACAAATTTCTTCGTTTCATACGTCCATTCCCTCAGGAATACTTACTGTATTATCGCTAAGTATTTAAGGACTAAAATTGAGTTTTTAACTTTTGTGACCAATTTGTGACCAAATTGCGACCATCAACAGTTTTATATGGTTTGTGAGTAGGTTTTAAAATATCAATTTAATATAATATGTTTTAAATTTAAGCACAGACTAAAAATAATTAATATTTTTAAATTTTTTGAATGTACTTTTAATTTTCTAATCGTGTCATAGCTAAGTAATATTATTTAAAAAATAAACTGAATTAAGAATTTATGAAAACTCTCAACGCTCAATATTATTCCTCGAATGCAAAATCATTTTATGACGCAACTGTCGATATTGATATGACTGCTTTATATGATGAATTTTTACCTTTAATTAAAAATAACGGTTTAATACTGGACGCTGGATGTGGTGCTGGTCGAGATAGTAAATTCTTCATTGAACATGGATATGAAATATGTGCATTTGATGCAAGTAAAGAGTTAGCATCTTTAGCTTCCAAATTAATAAAGCAACCAGTGCAACAAGCCTTATTTCAAACCTTTGAAAGTAGCATTAAATTCGATGGGATTTGGGCTTGTGCTTCTTTATTACATGTCCCAGAAGATGAGTTATCCAATGTAATATCGAAATTTGTTTCACTATTAAAAGAGTCAGGCGTTTTTTATTGCTCTTTTAAATTAGGACGAGAAGAAGTTATTCGAAATGGTAGGGTATTTACCAATGTAGATGAAGTCAGTTTTGGGCAGTATATTACGGGGAAACCTATTGCCATTGTTAAACAATGGAGAACGGGAGATCTGCGAGAAGGGCGTGAATCCGAACAATGGTTGAATGTGATTTTACGCAAGGACGTTATAAATGAATAAAATTCTTTCATCAAGCCTACTACTCGGGGATTCACAACTGACAACGGGTGATGAAGACCCACTATTACCTAAATTAATACACGCTATCAATCGTGCAGACGAAATTGAAATAACTGTTTCTTTCATTCAAAGAAGTGGTTTAACTTTATTATTTGAGTCTTTAAAAGATGCTCTCGTTAATAATTGTCAGCTAAAAATATTAACCTCTGATTATCTTGATATTACAGATCCTATCGCTCTAAGAGAACTCATGCCACTTGTTGATAGAGGGGCTGATATTCGTATATATCAAAGCGATAATCAACAAAGTTTCCACATGAAGTCTTATATTTTTGTAAAGACTAAAGTGAGTTCATCGACTGCGGAAGTGACTGAGGGTTGTGCTTTTATTGGTTCAAACAATATTAGTAAAAGTGCATTAACTAACGCTCATGAATGGTGCTATCGTCATGATTTTAACTTACCTATAGACTCTAAAGAGGCAATCACTTTTAATGCTATTCGAGAGGCATTTTCTGCTATTTTCTCCCATTCTAAAGTAAAGACTTTGACTAATGAATGGATCTCCGATTACTTGCAACGTAGACGGGTGATGAAATTTGTTAATATCAATGCTCCAAGTGTTCAACTAGAGCCTACCGAACGCGCAACGCCTAGTAACATTCAATTAGAGGCGTTACAGGCTTTACAGATAACACGTGAAGAAGGCTACCTCAGAGGTTTAGTTGTTTTAGCAACAGGCATGGGTAAAACATGGTTGTCTGCTTTTGATGTAAAACAGGTGAATGCAAAAAGAGTTTTATTTGTTGCTCACCGAGAAGAGATTTTAATACAAGCTCAAAGAACGTTTGCACAATTATTACCAACTAAAAAAACTGGGTTTTATAAGGCCAATGTTAAAGATCAAGAAGCTGAATTGCTTTTTGCTTCTGTACAGACAATTGGCAAAAATACACATTTAAATCAGTTTACAAAAAATCATTTTGATTATGTCATTGTCGATGAATTTCACCATGCCAGTGCATCGATTTATCAAAATTTACTTACCTATTTTGAGCCAAAATTTTTACTCGGATTAACGGCAACACCTGAAAGAACGGATCAAGCAGATATATTGGGTTTATGTGAAAATAATTTAGTCTACGAGCGTAATTTAACGCAAGGGATTGATGACCAAATATTAGTGCCTTTCCATTATTACGGTATTTGGGATGGTAGTGTCGATTATACGGCTATTCCATGGCGTAATGGCCGATTCGATCCCGATCACCTCGAACACCAATTTGCGACTCAAAAAAGGTTTTTGCATATTCTCCATCATTGGGAAAAGCATAAGCAAGCAACGACTCTCGCTTTTTGTATATCAACAAAGCATGCTGACTTTATGGCGGATAGTTTTATAAAAAAAGGGATCAAAGCTGCATCGGTACATAGTCAATCTACCGTTCGCCGTAATGATGCCCTTAATCAACTAGCGAGTGGAGAACTAGAAATTCTCTTTTCTGTTGATCTGTTTAATGAAGGAACCGACTTACCTGCTATCGATACGATTCTAATGTTACGTCCTAGTGATTCTAAAATTTTATTTTTACAGCAATTAGGGCGTGGTCTTCGGTTATTTGAAAATAAATCACACCTTGTAGTTTTAGACTTCATCGGAAATCATCATTCATTTTTAAATAAGCCTGCTGCTTTATTGGGGAGTGGGTCAGTACAAGAAACCTTAGCTAAATACAAAGATCCTACTTTGAGTGAAGGTTGTTATATTAATTATGACCTTGAAATAACTGAATTTTGGGAAGTGTTAGCTAAACAACAACGTACAAATGCTCTAGAAGATTATCAGACACTTTATGAACAACTTGGACATAGGCCAACAGCATCAGAGTTCTTCTTAGCGTATAGTGATTTAAAGAAAGTAAACAAGCAATATGGTAGCTGGGTTGAGCTTATTATTGAAGTTGAAAAACATAATATGACTCATCAACTATCAGATAATCATGTAGCGTTTATCACCTCTGTAGTACAAACAACCAGTATGTCCAAATCCTTTAAAGCTATCTTGTTGAAAGCATTTTTACGATTAGATGGATTTGCAAAACCACCTTCACTTGAAGCGTTAAGTGCTGAAAGCTATCGAGTATTAAAACGCTATCCTCATTTGTTCGAAACAGAGTTACCAAGTAAAGAGCGTCAGAGTGAAGCGAATAGTAAAGTATGGCTTAGCTACTGGAAACGTAATCCAATAAAAGCCTATGCAACAGCCAATAAAAACACAAAAACATGGTTTTCCATTATCGATAATAAATTTGTGGCTAATATTCACATTGCTGAAAATGATAAAGACTACTTTGAACATTGGGTGCAGGAATTACTGGATTTTAGACTATTAGCATATAGACATCGAGATACTGTTAAAACGGCAATTGAAGACTTATCTGAAACGCTTATTGAAGCAAATAGCTATGTCGAAAGCTATGTCGAAAATAATGTAATACAACTCGGCTTCTATCCTGATATAAAAATAGCATGTGGTCACTTTAAAACTGGAGATTCTTCACAAGTTGAATATAAGATCGCGCCAGAAGGACATGGACATTTAGATCCCAAGAGACATTTTTTAGCGTACGCAACAGGTCATTCTATGAACGGTGGTAAACATCCAATACAAGATGGTGACTTGCTTTTATTAGAGCTCATTACACCGGATAGCGCAGGCTCTTTGCAAGGACAAACCATAGTCATTGAGAATCATGAAATGACGGGCGATGATCAGTATCTATTACGTGATGTCAAAAAATTAAACGATGGACGTTATCAGTTGATCGCTAAAAATAGCGATTATCAAGCTATTATTGCAAGTGAAGAGATGAAACCGTTAGCGAGATTAAAAGCGGTTGTCAGTTAATGATTCAATATAAATATTGAATCATAAAATTTGAGCCCGTTTAGAAAATAAATAATTCTTTTTGGTGTTCTAGTACTAAATCTATATCTAAACATGTGTGATCATAACAATATTATTGATTTAAGAATCAATTGCTTAAGTCCCTCGTATATCGCTTCATTACTCAACTGTGTGACCTAAGTTACACAGTCGTGAGTTATCTTTAACTGCAATGATAAGAAAAAGTGGCGAGTTGAATTACTCCATTGAGAACGCTCAGTTTTCGTTATATTAATAGTTACTTTCAGCTAGTGAGGTTGGTGTTAGCTATGAAACTATTCGTCAGTGGTGTAAAAAATATGTCTCAATTTACTGCTACCAAATAAAATATTCTGGTCAAGTTCAAACGCCCCATCATCAGTGATAATAGTTTTGGTTGATGTGCCGTTACGACTGTTAGTAGAAGATGATTTACGGTGCTTAGAGTAGAAGATGGTCGTCTAACTCTGCATTTAAGGCAGCTTCAACGGTTATCTTGGTTAGCATCTGGCTAAAGTTAGTGAGGTCTTTTTCTGTTTTTAATGTTTTAGCGGCTTCACGAGCAAACACTTCTAATTGCTTTTGATCCATAACTGCTTATCCTTTTCCAAATAGTAGGATTATAAATAAGCAGTTACACAGTTTTATTACAGTCTCCAAAAAAGTTTTTAAAGTAAGATGGCCTCATTTGTAACATAGGATTGCGATGCTGCGATCTGTATGATCTTCCCCCAACTTACTAGATTATGAAGTTGTTTTTTCATTCTTTTTTTAAAAAAAGAGTGTAAGAAATGTGACCTACGTTATATATTGGCTGTCACAAGCTACTCATTATAAGGATCATAATGGACTCGATACTTATCATTATTGCTATCTCATTAGCTATCGCGAGCATTATCAACATAGTGCTTACAAAATTCTCTATTTCTCATATTGTCGGTTACATTATTACTGGCACCATTATTAGTAATATCTTCGATTTTAATGGTCATTCCGATCTTACGTCTCTAGAGCTCATTGGTGAATTTGGCATTGTCTTTTTGATGTTTACCATTGGTTTGGAGATGTCTTTTAATAAATTAAAAAGGTTAAGAAAGATCATTTTCATTAATGGTTTTATTCAGGTTGTGGTTAGCTCCATACTGATATTTTTAATTACCTTTTATGCGATTAAATTGGATATGACTTCTGCAATTATTATTGCATTGGCTTTCAGTCTTTCTTCTACGGCAATTGTGGTGACTTACCTTAAAAAATCTAAAGATATTGTGACACCCTATGGTGAAAAATCAGTGGCGATTCTCATCTTTCAAGATCTTGCGGTTATTCCGATTTTGTTATTGATTGGTTTTTTAGCTAAAGAAGGGTTGTCAGTTGGGGATGTTTTACTTAAAACCTCTATTTATGCCTGTTTAGTGATTGTGTTTATGTTTACCTTGGGTAAAAAAATCATTGAATGGTTATTACACTTTTCAAGTCGCGCAAGAATGGAGGAGATGTTCTTAGGCTCTGTATTAGCCATTGTTTTATGTGCTTCTTTACTCGCACATGAGATGGGATTTACTTATTCTTTAGGTGCATTTATTGCGGGGATGATCATTGCTGAAAGCCAGTTTCACGTGAAGGTTGAGTCTGATATTGCTTCTTATAAAGACCTGTTATTAGGCGCCTTTTTCTTTTCTATCGGTACTAAAATAGATGTGCTGTATTTCTTGAGCCATTTGCATTTTGTTGCGGCTGTTTTGGTTGCTACTATGTTGATTAAAGCTGTTGTTGTTTATTGTTTAATTAGAAGAGAGTCTAACAAAAGTGATGCACTTAAAGCAGCATTAGCTTTGTGTCAGGTGGGGGAGTTTTCCTTTGCTATTTTTGCATTAGCTACAAGCCAAAATATTATCTCTCAGGAGTTAGGTGGATTTCTTATTTTGGTGACTGTGTTATCAATGATTATTACACCATTTATGGTTAACAATATTTATAAATTGGCGGCGTTATTTGTCACTGAATTCTTTGAAGCTGATAAAATTACGCCGGTGAAAATTGAGCAACATATTATTATTTGTGGCTTTGATACTTTAGGTAGAATTGTGGCCAAAGAGTTACAAAGTAAAAATAAAAAGTTCTTAATTATTTCTGATAACTTGCAACACGTGCAATTGGCGAGAAGAAGAGGTTACAGCGCTTATTTTGGTCACTTAGATAAACAACCTGTTTTAGAGTCATTAAAAGTTGAAGCCTCAACAGGAATTATTTTAACGGTGAACTCAATTCGTAATATTCAAATTATTTGTGAATCGGTATTAGAGTATTACCCTCAAGCAAACCTGATTGTAAAAGTGAATACCCTGGAAGAAAAAGAGGTGTTATCTGATCTCGCTATTAGTTCTTTTGTGCATGCTCAATATGAAACGGCTTCGCTTTTAGTGAAACAATGTGAACAAAAACGAGAAGAGGTTGCTTCTTAATGAAAGCTTAAAGGTGTGCGTCTTTTGCTTTGAAATTATCAAAACTGACTTTAATTGCTGAATATTTTAAAGTCAGTTCTGTCTACAAGTTATAATTTACTTTCTTCAGGCTTGACCCTATCTGTTTTACGACGCCCCTGGTTTTTTTGTGCATACATTGTTTTGTCAGCACTTGATAATAATTTTTCTATTGTATCTATTTCACCTTCAAAAATAGCTGAACCAATACTTAATGAAAGTGGGATCTCATGGTCATGCCAAAAAAACTGTGTGGATTTAGTTGCTTCTCGGATCTGATTGATGAAGGTTTCAACCTGTGCATTATTTTCTACATTCTCAAGTACAATTAAAAACTCATCACCACCATAACGTGCAGCGGTGCCATGATCTTTTGTTTCTGAGGTTAATAAATTTGCAACGTATTTAATAAATTGGTCGCCAGCTTCATGTCCTAGTTTATCGTTTATTTTTTTGAACCCATTGATATCAATGTTTAATAGGGCAAAAGAAGCGTTACTATCTGCCGTTAATTTTTTAAGTAATTGCATGATATGACGACGATTAGGTATTTTAGTGAGTTCGTCTTGCAGTGTGAGCATCACTTTGTATTTATAATCTCGGTATAGCAACAGCAGTAAAATATATAAAAGCAACACCACAATAAAAGAGATGGTTAAAAGTATATTATTGATTGAGTGGATCTCTTGCAGATTACTAACCTTTATTTTGGCAGCCATTGTCCATTGGCCCGATGGCAGTTGAATTGGGTACTCTATATCAGGTTGTTCAAAAACACTTTTATCGCCATAGAAAACATGAGTACTATTGTCATCAATATTATGTTTCATTAGCGCGATGTCAGCATTCTTAAAATCATTTAAACCTGTTTCAGAAATTAGTAAGTCAAAGTCTATAACAACACTAAGGACTCCCCAATAATCGTTATTATCGACAAAATTTGAAAAAATAGGGAAGCGAGCAATAAGGCCCGTTCCACCTTGAAAAAGAGTTAAAGGGCCGGCAAGATAAACTGATTTTTGTTGTTTAGCATAGAGTACGGTTTTTAATTGTGCGGGACGTGTTCTGTAATCAAAACCAATCGTTGATTCATTTCCTTTTAATGGATATACCTCAGTGATCACGTTATCAGTTGCGAGACCGATGTTACGAATATATTTGGTTTTATCTAGTAATTTTTTTCCTAATTCAGTCCAATTATCAATTGCATATTGAGGATCTAAACTCACTATGGTTGCCAAACTATCAGAGATATAGGTTTCCGTTAACACAGCGGACTCTAGGCTAAAGCGGATAATATCTAATTCTTTAGCAGTACGAGCTTTTTCATGTTCTGTTTCATGTTCAATAAAATGTTCTCTTGCACCCCAAATTGTCATTGCAGCAAGTCCCCAAAATAATATTGAGAGGATAATAAACAGGGCTTTGTTTCTCATGTTAACGCCTTTTATTGATATTATTTTGTACTTAGAAAATAGAACAAAAATTTTCAAACATCTATTGTGTCAAAAATGAAAACCTTAATTTATTAGTGTAATTAACAACTATCTTCCTGTCCTATTATTTACGTTCTTATTGTTGGTTTAGTGATCTCTTTAGGGTTTATGTGGTTGTTTTGTATGAAATGTGAACGTTTGTGTGTAATGATGGATTAGTGTTATTCGCAAAAGATCACAATTTTATATTCAACAGGTTTTTATATGCATCAAACTGAGATCTAGTTTAGAATATCTGAAAAATCACCATTATTTACTCTTCAAGGTAAGGTAAGGTAAGGTAAGCAAGCGAGGGTTAAAATAAATTACCATGATATGATTTACTGGATATGAATCTAATTTCGATACTCCGTTTTTAATCTGCATTAAGACATTCAACATAAAATAATATTATTAAGGACTCCAATGAAACATGGAAAATTAAGTCTGTTAATTACGACTTCAGTTGCTATAGCATTAGCTGGTTGCGCTGCAACAGCTACTCCTCCCAAGGCTAAAAAAAGCGGACCTGTACTGATCACTCCAAATGGTTATGTTAAAGCTTACGGTCCAAGTAATGAGAAAGGCACTGAAGATATCCTTAAACCAGTTGGCATTTTTTCTAGTCAACATGATGGGCATAAACCTGATGCATTATTTGATGGCGATCTAAATACTCGTTGGTCTTCTAAAGGTAATAAAGCTTGGGTCGTTTTAAACTATGGAAAAAGTGTTGAATTTAATGCTGTACGTTTAGCTTTCCATAATGGTAGTGAACGTATTAGTCGTTTTGACATTGAAGTGAGTGAAGACGGTAAAGGCTGGACTAAAGTTGTGACAGCGGGTGAGTCTTCAGGAAAAACATCTGATTTTGAACGTTTCCCATTTGTCACTGTTAAAGCTCAATTTATTAAATACGTTGGTTACGGCAATACACATAATCAATGGAATAGTATTACTGAGTTCAATGCTGTTAATTGTAAGGTAAATACCTGTTTAGCTTCTGAGTTAATTAATGGAGATACTCCAGCAGCCATTGACTCTGCCGTTAAATAGCTCTCTTTGAACTCATTGTTACTCTGAGCAGTAGCAATGAGTTCATTTTAAGTACTCTTTTTGTAATACAATTTAATCACTTATTTTTTTATTTCCTATTTTAATCCACTGTTTTTTTTGTCAAAAAATAATGCCTTCCTTACGTAAATTTATGGTTTTTCATACTCGTTTGTTAGCAATTATTTAAGGTTAATTACTTCGTTTTTGTTGTTTATTGTTTGCTTTTCCTTTTGTTTTAACCCATTTGAAACCGTCTGTAACGCCTAATAATTGGGCATAAAACATCTGTTTTGCATTTACAGATCTACTTTTTGAGGAATTTAGGTTATGAAATTGAGATCTAGTTAAGACTTCCTGATAAACCCACTGACAGGAGGGAAAAAGTTCATGTAATCTATTTGTAGGATTAAAGTATTTATCAGCTTGATAGTTACGCTCTAATTCGCAACTTTAAATCACAAAATAATATAAATAGGGACTCCAATGAAACATGGAAAATTAAGTCTATTTTTAACCTCGTCTATTGCTGTGGCATTAGCTGGATGTGTTACTACTAGCGGTCCAACAGGACCTATCAATGAAAAAGGCTCTGAACCGTACCTTGTACCAGTTAAAGTGGTAGCAAGTTCAAACGATGGTAATGGTCCAGATCGTCTAATTGATGGTGACATTCAAACACGTTGGTCTGCAAATGGCCCAGGTGAGACTGCTACTTTAGATTACGGCCTAGTATCTGAATTTGATGCTGTGCGTATTGCATTCAGTAAAGGTGATGAGCGTTCTACTAACTTTGATATCGAAGTAAGTGAAGATGGACAAACTTGGACTCAAGTTTTATCTGGTCAAAAATCTTCTGGCAGAACAAACACTATTGAACGTTTCCCATTTACAGCTCCTGTTAAAGCGCGTTACGTTAAATACGTTGGCCAAGGTAACAGTAAAAACTCATGGAACAGTGTTACTGAATTTAACGCTGTAAACTGTAAGATCAACACATGTAGTGCTCTTGAGTTTATTAATAGTGATTCTTTAGCTGCGCTTAAAGCTGCTGCTCCAACAGTTGAATTAGAACGTAACGATAACCCTGCAACTTCTCTTAATAACTGGAAATTAACTGTTCCAGTAACAAACGAAGGCTTATACGGTGCTAAAGCAAAAGACGCTGCTGCATACTATAAATTGCAAGGTACTAAAGCGACTTCTGCTGGCGAAATTTTACCTCGAGGCTGTAGCTTAGATGGTTCTTCACTTTCTGATGCAACTAGCAATGATTACTTCAAAGTAGATAAAGCTGGTTGGCATTTCCGTACTCCACTAGATGGCGGTACAAGTACTCCAAACTCTACTTACATTCGTACTGAATTACGTGAGTTAACAACTGGTTGGAAAGCGTGTGATGCAACACCTTTAGCAAACTGGGCTTACGGCGGTACACATACATTAGCTGCTACATTACAGCTAAATGAAATCCCTGAAGCACCATTGAAAAAAGATGGTAAATCAAAATCTGATCCTAAAGTTGTTTTAGGTCAAATCCATGCACATGGTATCAATGCTGCAACTGCTAAATTAATGTGGGAAGGTGCTAATAAACCTGTTCGCGTTATCTTAAACAAAACGACTGAAAAAAGTGCGTTCTCTGTTAAGTTAGGTAAAATTGCAGATCCAAGCCAACCATGGGTTTACATCATCAAAATGACTGATGATGGTATTGAACTATCTGCTGGTGGTGTTACTAAGAAACTTAAATTTGGTGAAGAGTTAGATAATGCTTGGAAGAAAGAAACATTCTACTTCAAAGCGGGTCTATACCCACAAGTTTATAAAGCTGGTGGTGGCGCATTTGATGCAACGTTCAAGAAAATCCACATAAGCCATGTTCCAACTGCACCTAAAATTGAGTTCTTACCACTACCTTGTGACTCAATGAAGTGTACAACTAACGTTGCTCTAACATCGCCGAAAATTCCAGCGATGCCAAAACCTGGTAACAAACCGTACCAAAACATTGACCTAACTAGCTGGTACCTATCTATCGCAACTGATGCTGATGGAAACAAACGAGCTGATAACGTTCAAGAATGGGATCTACTAGCGGGTTACGAGCATCCAGAACTGTTCTACACAGCTGAAGATGGCGGTTTAGTTATTCGTTCGTACATCAAAGGTGTTCGTACTTCTACTAATACTAAATACACTCGTACAGAAATGCGTGAAATGTTACGTAAAGGTAACAAAGCTTACGCAACTAAAGGTGTTAATAAAAACAACTGGGTATTCGGTAGCGCACCTGATGCAGACAAAAAAGCTGCTGGTGGTGTAGATGGTGTTCTTAACGTAACAATGAAAGTAGACCACACTACAACGACTGGTGTTGTACACCAAGCGGGTCGTTTCATTATCGGTCAAATCCATGACCAAGATGATGAGCCAATTCGTCTGTACTACCGTAAACTTCCTAGCCGCGATACAGGTACAGTTTACTTCGCACATGAAAATACTTTAGAAGGTACTGATGATTACCATGATTTAATTGGTGGTTTAGACGGTATTACTGATGACGGTATTGCATTAGGTGAAGTTTTCTCTTACCAAATCAAAGTTGTTGCTAACGAGTTAACTGTTACTGTTTCTCGTGAAGGTAAGCCTGACGTTGTTAAAGTTGTTGACATGAGCGAGAGTGGATACGACAAAGGTGGTAAATACATGTACTTCAAATGGGGTGCTTACAACCAGAACAACACTGGTAACCCAGATGACTATGTACAAGCTACATTCTACAAAGTTACTGCAACTCACGATGCTCCAATGAAATAATCTTCATTCGCTAACGTGATTTATTAAAGCCAGCTTCTGCTGGCTTTTTACTTTTTATGACTTTCTTATTACCTACTTAGTAAAATAAAATAAGTCGCTTCAATTATTTTACTTGTTGACCCTGCCAATTGAGTAACTGGAGCAGCTATTAGGTCAATTTCCCTCTTGAATTGAACTATTTTTTCAATACAAAATTTAGATAACATATTTAATGTAATCAGCATAATGTGATTGCTATAATCTATTTATTATCATTGCTATATCCTACATAGTTGTTACATTCTTTTTTTAAAATTTTAATTCATCATTCAGTCTTCAATGGAAATCAGTTAATGGCCAAAGGGAAGTTTGTAAGCGGCAACATCTTTAAACATATTATGGTGATGTCATCAACAAATGCGGTTGGTTTAACGGCATTGTTTTTAGTTGATCTTGCCGATCTATTTTTTATTAGTTTATTGGGTGAAGCAGAATTAGCCGCTGCAGTTGGTTATGCCGGTACTATTGCCTTTTTTACAACGTCAATCAGCATTGGTTTATCGATCGCGATGACGGCATTAGTGTCAAAAGCGATTGGTGAACAGAACCGTGAAAAAGCACGACGATTGGTGATTAATATCCTAGTAACAGGCTTTATTATCGCTTCATTTGTTGCAGCTTTAGCTTGGTATTTTAGTCCTGAACTCGTTAGTTTAATTGGTGCTCAAGGCGAAACTCATGATTTAGCGGTAGGTTATCTACGTATATTGCTACCTTCAATGCCAATATTGTGTATTGCAATGAGTGCTGGTGCTGCACTGCGCTCCGTTGGTGATGCTAAACGTGCTATGTATTCCACCTTAGCGGGAGGCGGGGTGAATGCAGCTTTAGATCCTATTTTTATTTTTGCATTAGGCCTAGGTTTGCACGGTGCCGCTATTGCATCTGTCATTGCTCGTTTTGTTGTGGCTTGGGTTGCCTTATATGGTGTTTCTCATACTCATAAATTATTGGGTATGTTTAATTACCAAGCTTGGTTAGCGGATCAAAAAGAGATATTTAAAGTTGCTTTCCCTGCCATGAGTACCAATATTGCAACACCTGTTGGTAATGCTTATGTGACTATGATGATTGCGTCTTTTGGTGATAGTTATGTTGCGGGTTGGGCGGTTATAGGGCGTTTATTGCCTGTGGCTTTTGGGATGATTTTTGCTATTTCAGGCGCTGTTGGACCGATCATGGGGCAAAACTTCGGGGCATTATTATTTGATAGAGTCAGGCTAGCAAGTAAACGAGCGGTGCAATTTACTACCTTTTATGTGACTGTTTTAGCGCTACTGATTTATTTACTACAAGATCAAATTATTTTCTTATTTGGTGCAGAAGGTGATGCTGCGACTATGATCAGTTTCTATTGTACTTGGTTATGTATTGCCTTTATTTTCAATGGATTATTATTTATATCTAATGCAACTTTTAATAATCTAGGTTACCCGACCACATCAACTGTGATGAATATTGGTAAAGCAACTGTTGGCACTATTCCTTTGGTCTATTTTGGTGGTCAGTGGTTTGGTGCAATAGGTGTAGTGGCAGGGCAAGCGGTTGGCTCTGTCATGTTTGGTTTGATTGCTTATTTTTGGGCAAGACGTGTACTGGTAAATTTAGGCAATGAAGCAAAAGTAGAAGAGCAAGAAGAAGATGTTAATTTAAGTTCTGCGTTGCCATTAACACCTTTTTTATCAAGTCGTGCTTATATGTGTGCTGATGCTGACGAAAGTATTTTAGAAGAACAAAAAAACCAACCCAATCAACTCAATACCCATCAAAAAAATGGTAGTTAATTATACCAAAAACTGTAAATCGTTTATCTATTTCATGTGATCGGTATTATTTATTAAGCGACTATTTTGTAAAGCAATAAAATAATAATAGTCGTTAATATACCTGAAAGGCTTTTCCAAAATAACACGGGATCCCGTTTTAATAATGGAGGTCGAATATCATTTAAAAACTCTTTGCTAGGATGTCGTAATTCATACAAAAACTCAGATAGTTCATGATAACGATGTTCCGGATTTGGATTTAATGCTTTCCATAATGTGTCATCTAACCAAGCAGGAATTTCACGTTCTTCATCTAAAACAGAACGGTAACGTAAACGTTTTTGTGCGGCTTTTGTTTTGCTTTTTGCTACTTCGGCACCAAAGGGCAGTTGTCCGGTTAGCATTTGATAAGTAATAACACCTAATGAAAAAATATCTGCATTACTGGCACCTTGTTCACCTAAAAAATATTCGGGAGCTGTATATTGTGCGGTTCCTAAATTTTCTTGCTGAATAATAGGTGAGCTAATTTCCATTAAGCCAGCTACTTTAGTGGATCCAAAATCTATAATTTTCACTATGCCATTATGATCAATCATGATGTTTTCTGGACGGAGGTCTTGATGGATCATTTCTTGACGATGAAATGCTAATAAACCTTTACTGATTTGTTCAACAATTCCTCTGACCGTTTCTAAATCAGGTTTAGGGTTATCGATCATCCACTGTGTTAAGGTTTGTCCTTGAATAAATTCTGTTACCACATAAATGTAATTGCGTTTACGTGTTTGTACACATGGTTTTAATACATGTGCATTATTAATACGACGTGCTACCCATTCTTCCATTAAGAATCGTTCTAAATAAGCAGCGTCTGAAGCTAAATCAATGGATGGTGTTTTTAAAACAACTTGCTTTTGAGTGTCAATGTCGATGGCTAAATAAATATGACTACGACTACTGTCATGCAGTGATTCTATTATTTGATAGCCATCAAATTCCATTCTCGGTTCTAAAATAGGCGGGAAAGGAAGCTCAGTTAAACGTAAATAAACTTCATCAACGCTTAATTCTGGTAGGTCATCTACTTTTATGATTTGTATGGTGAGGTTGTCATCACTACCTTGCTTAAGTGCATTTTCTGCAATGTTTTCACTTGCAAGCTGCAAATTGGCTATGTTTTCATTAATTTGTTCAATGATAAAGTTAGGATCATTGAAATCATAAATACCATCTGTTGCGAGAATAAAAATATCGTCTTGTTGTAATTGTAATGTTTGGTAATCAATTTCAAGCTGTGCACTAAACCCCATGCCGCGACTAAGGTAATGTTTATCTTCAGATACCCAATGGCGATGATCTTCTGTCATCAGTTTTAATTCATTGTCACGTAACAGATAAATACGCGAATCACCGATATGAAATACGTGAGCAGTGGTGGATTTAATAATGATGGCACTAAAGGTACAGATGTAACCTTTATCTTTATCGAAACGTTGTTCACTTTTTTGCGTTTGGGAATGTAACCAAGAGTTATTGGCAATTAAGACTTGCTGTGCAGACTTGTTAACCGACCAAGTTTCAGAAGTACAAAAATAATCCTCTAAAAAGGAGCGCACACTTGCTTCACTAGCAATTTGGCTTACGTCACTACTACTAATTCCATCAGCCACAGCGATAGCAATACCTTTAGACGTTAAAAGTGGTTCATTGGGAATGTGGATCCCATGGCTGTCTTGGTTGACTGCTTTAACACCTTTATCTGAATATTGCCCACTTGAAATTTGTAGTTGAGACGCCATGCTTTGCTCCTATCAAAAAAGCCTCGCATGTGCGAGGCTGCTTATTTCTATACAAAATATTAAGCTACTTTTTTAAGTACTGCTCTTTTAGCACCTGTTTTAACGTGTGTTGTGTAAAGCGTTAAACCTGTGAATGCTAAACCACCAACTAAGTTACCTAATACAGTTGGGATTTCGTTCCAAATTAGGTAATCCATCATAGAGAAGTTACCACCCATGATAATGCCTGATGGGAATAAGAACATGTTTACCACTGAATGCTCAAAGCCCATGTAGAAGAACACCATGATAGGCATCCACATTGCAATGACTTTACCGCTAACCGTAGTAGAAATCATTGCACCAACAACACCCATTGATACCATCCAGTTACATAACATACCGCGAATGAAGATAGTAAACCAACCCGCAAGACCGTATTCTGCGTAACCTAATGTACGAGACTCACCAATTGTTGCTATTTTTTGACCTACGGCACCAGGTTCAATTTCAAAACCATAAGTGAAGATAAACGCCATCATGCCAGCAACAAGTAATGCACCTGCGAAGTTACCAACAAAAACAAGTCCCCAGTTTCTTAGTACACCAGCAAGTGTTACACCCGGGCGTTTATCAAGTAATGCTAATGGTGCTAATACAAATACACCTGTTAAAAGGTCAAATCCCATTAGGTATAACATACAAAAACCAACAGGGAATAACATAGCTCCTGCTAAAAATGATCCTGTTTGCACGGCAATTGAAATGGCAAACACAGCTGCTAGTGCGAGTATGGCTCCGGCCATGAAAGCACGGATCAATGTATCACGCGTAGACATAAAGATTTTTGATTCACCTGCATCTACCATTTTGGTTACAAATTCTGAAGGGACTAAATAAGACATAAAAATTCCTTTTTCATATTAATAATTTAATTAGTTGTTACGTGGTTAACAAATCTGCAACATCCGTTCCAACTTTCTAAATTACCTTTAACATATTGATAGGTAAGGAATATTTAATTTAATTGTAAATTTCTATTTATTTGCACTTATCAGAATGCACAGTATTGGTGCAATTTCAGAGTCGCACGCATTCTTTTTGTTAATTTTCAGATGATTAGGTAGGGCAATAAAATTAATAATGATTTGTAACTGTATGGTATTGCTATGTAGTTTTGTCGCGATGTTGTGCTGAAACTTTATAGTAAAGTAGCAATGATAGATGTTAATAATATCCATGAACAGCAATGATGGTGAACATGGATATTAGTTATTTATCTTGCTTTAACGATTAAACTGTTCAGTAAATTCTTTGATGCGTTTTGCGTTGACACCTCTATCACCGCGTCCAATACGTGAAACACTGCGGATATCAATACGACTATTATTTTGTTGAGTGGTTATTTTAACAACCACATCATCTGCAAAATTAAAGAAAGGTGTTCTGGCTGTTGCCTCGAATTTAAGTAAGTTTAAATCTTGATTGACGATTAACCAGTCCATATTTTCAGCTATTTTTATTGCTTTAAGATAAGCCTGATCTGGTGCTAATTCTGAAATAATTGGCTGAATATCAGGAAAAGCTTTTAACTGTTGTACTGCAATCTCTTGACCTGCATACACTAAAGTATTTTTAGCGCCAGCTCGACTGTCTGTTAAGAAAGTAAATTGTGGTGGGTTTTGTGTGTCACTGGTTATATCGTGAATAGGTGGGTAGCGTACCGGCGTTGTTATTAAACTTAACATAGTGGGGGCTAAAATTATTAAACCCAAAACTAATGCAATAAGTGATTTTACGGTGTTTTTTGATTGTTTGTTTTTTAAAGCAAGAAACAAAGCAATGACGGCAATGATAATAGTACAATAACCTAATACATTGTTGTAATTGCGGCTTGCGGCAAATCCAACGATAGGTTCCCATAATCCCAGTGATGACCCAAAGACCATGAGTGCAGCGCCGGTGATACAAATTAATGCCACAATCAATGCGCTATTACTTAAATTAAATTTTTTCATAAACTTCCCTTTATATGAATTTTTTATTGAAAATACTGTTTAGCTAATGTGATTATTATTCCCAGATACCTAACATTTTATTAAGTAGCTTATTTAAAGTGTGTTTTTCATCCTTAGATAGGATAGCTAGTTTTTTCTGTTCCTGTGTATGTAAGTCAACAATAATTCGGTTAATTAACTGTTCTCCCGCTTCAGTTAATTGTACTAACTTTCCTCTTTTATCATTTGGATTATTAATGCGCTGAACTAACCCTGCATCTGTTATGCGCTTTAACACTTTTGTTAAACCGCCTGATGTAAACAACATCGCCGTTGATAATTCAGTAGGCGATAATGAATAAGGCACGGCTTGCTTTCTTAGGGTTTCTAAAGCACCAAAGTCTGCAGCTTGGAGATTATATGCAGTTAATACCTGATTGAGATGCTGATACAAATGATCATGAACTCGATAAATACGTAATATTTCAGGTGATAACCCTTGATAGGATTGTGGCCAGTTTTCTTTGGTTAGTTTAAGTATATTAGTGACAGGTGTTTGTTTATCGATCATTTTGACTCTCCCAGATAATGGCAATATACCTTGCTAGAAAGGTAATATCCAGTTAACATCTTTTCTTTCTGGAAAGATAAATAAAAACTGAGGTTTTATGAGTAAACATATCGCTATGCCATTATTACTGCTATTGGCAGGCATTTCTGCATTAACACCTTTTGCGACCGATGGTTATTTATCGGCAATTCCAATAATGGCTACGGATTTAAATGCCGATATTTCATTAATTGCGATCACCGTTAGTTTGTATATTTTAGGCTTGGCTATTGGACAAATAATCGGCGGGCCGTTATCTGATAAATTTGGTCGTAAACCTATTATCGTACTTGGCTTGGTATTGTTTTCTCTTGGTAGTTTTTTAATCCCTTATGCCACGTCATTGCATTTACTTTGGGCATTACGTTTGTTTCAAGCTATTGGTGGCGGTATCGCTGTTGTGGGAGTGCCAGCAATCATTCGTGATAATACTGTCGGTAAAGACTCGGCTCGTTTATTTTCTTTGATCATGTTGATCACCATGTTAGCGCCTTCAATTGCACCTTCAGTGGGTACGCTTATATTAAAAACATTAAATTGGGAGTGGATTTTTACTTCATTAGGTTTGATGGGCAGTTTAGTGACTTTATGCGTTATTTTTATTATGCCAAAACAAAATAGAGTGCAGCACAGTATCAAGAGAATGGGATATTTAAGTGTGTTCAGAGAGCGTCAAGCTTTAGGGTATTTATTAGCACAAGCTTTTGCATTATCGGTATTGATGACATTTTTAACAAATGTTCCTTTTGCTTATATCGAACATTTTGGTGTTTCTGAAACGGTATTCTCTATTTTATTATTTTTGAATGTTGCAGGTGTGGTGGTCATCAATAGATTGAATAATTTCCTATTGCATAAACATGAACCAAGCTCTTTATTAAAAATATTTCTAAGCATGCAATTTACGGGAGTGCTGATATTAGTTAGTGCAACTGCATTTTTCTCAGAACATTTATGGGTAAGCGTATTTGGTTTTGTGACTATTATTGCAGCAATGGGTGGTATTATGCCTAATTCGAGTGCTTGTTTTATGTTTTATTTTGGAAAAAATGCAGGAGTAGCGGCTGCTGTTTTAGGGGCTACTCAGTATGTTACCGCAGCTGTAGTAAGTGCTATTGCTGCCATATTAATAACCGATTCAATGTGGCCAATGGTGCTTGTGATGATGGTGGCAAGTTGTATTGCACTTTTTGGGGCGTTAGTCAGTTCACATGTGCAGTTAGATGAAGTGTCATTAACTGAGAGTACAGCTATTTAAGCTATTATATAAGTACCTGTTATTTTCTTTGGTGTATAAAAAACTCAGCTAATTAGCTGAGTTTTTTATTGCTTTCTCATTTGTGCTTGGTTTATTTAGTTTCTGATTTTCTGAATAAACTACCATTAAATAAGCTAACAATAATTGAAAAGAAACTAACAGTTGAAGCGGCGGCTGCACTTTCTGCACTTTCAGCTTTAAGTTCTGCTTTATTTTCTGGCACTGAACGCATAAGTTCGCTTAAATCTAGACCATCGAAAACAAAACCATCTCGGTCTGTTTCTTGTTCTTCATATTTGTCGATTAACAAATCAAGGATATTGATCATCACACTGGTTTTATTGAGTGAACCTGTATTATCAAATACTGCACCATTACCTAGTTCAACAGTTGTTCTACGGGCTCTAAATGAACTCTTCTGCTCACTCATTTGACGCCATGTTAAGAAATTGACTGAGGTTTCAACTTTAATGTCATTTTGCCAATAAATACCATCACGTCCTATTACGATCCCTCGATGAAACTTTGTAAAAGAGGTACGCATCGCCGCCAAAACATATTCATCATCAGGGATATCTAAAACCGCACGTGCATAATGCTCGATTTCACGTGGTACAAGGGGATTCATATTGAAGTTATTTTCCCCATGATAAAATGTTAGGATTTTTACTATCTCATCCAGCACAATCATTTAGTTACTCCTTGATAAAATTTAGGTCGCTATCTTACCTAGCTTTAGTGAATGAGTATAGAAAGAAACAAAGCGTCAGCCCGCAAAAATACTGATTGAATAGGATAAAATCAGTATTTTCTTCAGTTATGCTTTTTTTGTGATAAAAGCTTTTTACAATTTGTCGTTTATCACTACATGATTTACTTTGTTGTTGTAAATAATCTATCACTATCAACAATAATGAATGCTGATATAGGTATTTAACATCGTTTATTTGTAATGAGCTTGCTATAGTAGTCGGTTATATTTCTCGCTGATTGATAACATAAAATAAAGTGTTATTAAAAAGTAGCTGATCATCTCTTTTTCTTTGCAAAAAGACACTTAATAAATAAGCAATACATATGAATAATATAACAATAGCAACGCATAACGGTAACTTTCACGCTGATGATGTTTTTAGTGTTGCAACACTAAAAAATATCTTTCCTTCTTATGAACTCATCCGTACTCGCGATTTAGAGCTTATTAATAAAGCTGACATCGTTCTGGATGTTGGTGGTGTTTATGATGCTGATGCAGGACGTTTTGATCATCATCAACGTGGTGGAGCAGGGGAACGAGAAAATGGTATTCCTTATTCTTCATTTGGTTTGATTTGGCAAAAATATGGTTTAACACTTTGCCAAGGTGATCAAGAGGTTGCTAATTCAGTTGATGCGGGACTTGTTTCTAATATCGATGCAATAGATTGTGGTCATGTAGAAGGAGTATCAACAGGTATTAGTTTGAGTCAAACTATTTCAATGTTTAATCCAACTTGGCAAGAAGATGCTGATTTTGATGGAAGTTTTGAACAAGCCGTTGAATTTGCATCATCTGTTTTATTGCGTTTTATTGCCTCTGCAAGTGGTGGCATTAATGCAAAAGCGATTGTAGCTAAAGCAATAGAAGATGCTGAAGATCCAAGAGTGATAGTATTAGAAAAATATATTCCATGGAAAAGAACCGTTCATGCATTATCTTCTACCGCTTTATACATGGTGTATCCATCACAAACAGGTCAGTGGAGAATTCAAACCGTACCAGTAGAGCCTGGGTCGTTTGAAGATAGAAAATCATTGCCAGCAGCGTGGGCTGGTTTGAATGACAAAGCATTACAAGAAGTGACGGGGATTGAAGATGCAATGTTCTGCCATAATGGTTTATTCATTGCGGGTTCTGAATCATTTGCAAGTACGATGAAAATGGCGGCAATGGCTTTACAAGCGTAATTTCATAAGCGTAGTTATTCGAACAATAAGACACACTATCAATTCCAATAAAAAAGTGAATATCTATATATTCACTTTTCTCGTTTACTTTTACAACTTACGCTCTACGACCTGCTAGTATTATGTGATTACTTCCATTTAAATCGATTCATCTACTTTAATGATTGAGGATTTAACATGAAAAACACTCGTACAGAACAAGATAGCATGGGAAAAATTGAAGTCGCCAAAGAAGCACTCTATGGAGCACAAACACAACGTGCTATTAATAACTTCCCTGTCAGCGGCAAACCATTACCTGAATCTTTTATTCGTTCATTATTATTAATTAAAGCTGCGGCAGCTAAAAGCAATGTTGAGTTACAGCAGATCCCTGAAAAAATGGGAGCTGCGATTAATCAAGCAGTTACTCAGTTGTTAGCTGATCCTGAATTGATGAGTCATTTCCCTATCGATATTTTTCAAACAGGATCTGCTACGAGTACAAATATGAATGCTAATGAAGTATTAGCGAGGATCAGCAGTCAATTGTATGGTGAAAATGTTTGCGCAAATGATCATATCAATTGTAGTCAAAGCAGTAATGATGTTATTCCAACGGCTATTCATGTTAGTGCATCCCTTACTTTACACAACAACTTACTTCCTGCATTACAAAAACTTGTTGTGACAACACACGATAAAGCAAATAGTGTTGATCAGCATATAAAAACGGGGCGAACTCATTTAATGGATGCAATGCCTGTTCGTTTAAGTCAAAGCTTAAATGCTTGGGCTTCTCAAATACAACAAAATATTCAACATTTACAATCCTTACAAGTAAGCATACAAAGTTTGGCACAAGGTGGTACGGCGGTAGGTACAGGTATTAATGCAGATCCTCGATTTGCAAAAATATTTAATGGAATGCTTTCTGACATGACAGGATTACAATTTACACCTGCCGAAAACTTTTTCACACATATAGCCACCCAAGACATTGTTGTTTCACTATCTGGACAATTAAAAGCAACGGCGGTTTCGATCATCAAAATTGCGAATGACTTACGTTGGATGAATTCAGGCCCATTAGCAGGTTTAGGGGAGATACAGTTACAAGCATTGCAGCCTGGATCTTCTATTATGCCTGGTAAAGTGAACCCTGTGATTGCAGAGTCTGCCGCTATGGTGGGAGCACAAGTTATCGGTAACGATGCTGCCATTACTATTGCAGGGCAGTCAGGTAATTTCGAATTAAATGTGATGTTACCTTTAGTTGCGCATAATTTATTGTTTAGCATTGATATCTTAGCGAATGTGAGTGTGTTACTAGCGGATAAGGCGATTAAAACCTTTACAGTAAATGAAGAAAATTTAAAACATGCACTAACAAGAAACCCAATTTTGGTTACCGCATTAAATCCTGTTATAGGTTATGAAAAGGCAGCAAAAATTGCCAAGATTGCCTATGCTGAAGGCCGAGCGATTATCGATGTAGCTGTTGAACACACAGATTTATCACGGGAAGAGTTAACTGTGCTACTTGATCCAGCTAAATTAACGGAAGGTGGGATCAATACTAATCACACTAATAGTATTGTGTAATACATGTTTTAAGCTATTGATAAAAAAGTATTAGTTGAGTGCAATATAAAATTCATCCTAAAATAGGTGTTAATGTTAATGTTAATGTTAATGTTTATGGATTTTAAGGATGAAAATAATAAAACTATTTTGATGTTTTAACAGTGCTTGGATCTATGCCATATTGAGTGGCTAAGTATTGTAAATAACCAATGTCTTCACACATGCTTTTACCCGGCTCATCTGATATTTTGGCTACAGGTTTGTTATTTACTGTTACCATTTTAATAACGATATTTAGTGGTACATTACCTACATCATTCATTAAATTAGTACCAATCCCAAAAGAAACCTTAATGCGGCCTCTGAAACGTTTCCAAATTTCTATCATCAATGGGAAATCTAATGAGTCGCTAAATACTAAGGTTTTATTCATGGGGTCAATGCCCATATCTTGATATAAACGAATTGCTTTTTCACCCCAAATATAGGGGCATCCACTATCATGACGTAACCCATCATAAAGCTTGCCAAAATAAGGATCAGAAAAATCTTGGATAAAGGAATCCATGGAATAACAATCAGTTAATGCAATACCCAATTCACCTCGATATTCTCTAACCCAGCCCTCTAATGCCGCTTTTTGAGCATCAGCTAAACGTGTTACAGCTTGCCAGCTTTGAAACCACTCATGTGCCATTGTTCCAACAACGGGTAAGTTTAATGTTCGTGCAAAGTGTAAGTTACTGGTGCCTAAAAAAGTATTAGGTAATTGTTTTTTTAAGGTTTGTAATACCTCTTTTTGCCATTCTTTACTTGCACGACGACGAGTACCAAAATCGATAAAGTTAAAATTTTGTAACTCTTTTTCTGCTTCAAGTAGTTTCATTTTTAAGGCTAATTTTTCTCTGGCAATAAACAGGTTAAAACCATTACAATTTTGGTAAGTATGTAATTCACTGATGATAGATAAAGCATAAATTTCTAATAAACTCACATGTAATAGTGGGCCGTCAAAACGTAAACTAATATTGTGACCATCTGAATGTAACTGTACAAATTTCATGTTTAGTTTGAAGATGCGCAAAAACTCAATAAAGTCAGGTTTAATATATGAATATTGAGATAGATAAATAAGTTCTTGATCACTGAAAGAGAGGGTACATAGATGTTCGAGTTGGCGCTGAATTTCGGGGATTAAGTTGGTTAAATCAATATCTTCTTTATTACGACAAGTAAATTTCCATTGTACATTTACCAGTCGGAATTCAGTAGCATGATAAAAAGCTTGTAGCATGGTTATTTTATAAAAATCGATATCCATTAAACTGTTAATTAAATAACGATCTGCTTTTTGATTATTCATTACAGCTCCAATGCTTTACTGTCTGTGATCACGATTGCACCTGCTTGTTGCATTTCTTGGCAAGCAAGTTGTGTTGATTCTTCAGCAACACCGCGACAAGCTGCTAGATTTACAATGACTTGAAAGCCTGCTCGGCAAAGCTGTAATACCGTCGTTTTCACGCAAAAATCAGTTGCTAATCCACCGACGATAATGGTTTTAATCTTTTTTGAAAGCAGCCATGTAATAATCCCTGTGCTGTCATTTTCTGCTAGATCATGGTAACAAGCGCCATAGGGATGTTTAAGAGGATCCATTCCTTTTTCAACGACAAAATCATAGTCATTTTCATCAGGTAAGCCTGGGATCAAAGCATTACCTTTTGTACCAACGATACAATGAGCGGGCCATTTGATATCTAAATTAGGATAATCACCTATAACGGGAGTCATAATTTCATCGAGGGAGTTGGCAATCCAAGGGGCTTGAGCAGGGTGGCAATCTTTACTGACTATTCGGTAAGAAGCAAACTGTGCTTGTGTATTCAGTTCATGGGCAATTAAATGCCCTTGTTCAATGGGTAATTCATTTGGACACAATGGAGTAAAGCCACATTGAGGGTCGACATCAAAACTGGCTGTTGTCGATTTTGTTATAGATTGCTCAAATTTGATCATATTTACTCCATGATGTTATTTATCAACCTCAGCTATTAATAAAGCAGCATCGTATGATGCTATCAGTTTGCTTAGAGGTTTATTATGTAGATTAAACATTACCTAGCCAAATATCTGCATTCACTTGTTGTTTATTTTTACGTTTTTTCTTACCACTGCCTTCTGGTTTTGCTACGGGCTTATTTGTAGAAGAAAAAACATCTTTCTCAAATTCAATGGTTTCAAACCCTGCCACTTGTTCTCGTTCTAGGCGTAGTTTGTTTTTCTTCTCGATAACATTGAAGTGATGATAATCTTCATGATCGATAATTGACAATGCTAAACCAACTTCACCCGCACGACCACTTCGACCAATTCGGTGCATATAATCAGCTGGGCTTCTTGGTAAGTCAAAGTTGATCACCACGGGCAGTTTTTCAATATCTAAACCACGAGCGGCAATATCGGTTGCGATTAATACTTGAATTTCACCCGCTTTAAACGCATCAAGCACACGAGTACGCGCACCTTGTCCTTTATCTCCGTGGAATACTTCCGCAGTAATACCGCGTTTAGACAATTTATCTGCTAAGTGATTACAAGCATTTTTAGCGTTCACAAAAATAAGTGATTGTTGCCATTTATGTTGCTTAATCAAATGTGCTAACAGGGCGGTTTTTTGTCCTTTATTAACAGTGAATACACGTTGAACTAATGTGCTTGAATCAGCACTTTGTAACTGAATTTCCACAGGATCATTAAGTAAGTCCAATGTTAATGCTTTTACTTGTTCAGGAAACGTTGCAGAGAAAAGTAATGTTTGTTTTTGTTTTGGCATTAATGCTAATAATGAAGCAAGCTCTTCGGTAAAACCAAGGCTTAACATGCGGTCAGCTTCATCTAGTATCAATGTTTTGACGTTATCTAACTTAATGGCATTACTTGAGATTAAATCTAATAAGCGACCTGGTGTTGCCACTAAAATATCAGTACCTCCACGTAAAGCTAACATTTGAGTATTAGCTGAAACACCGCCAAATACAGCAACAGTTTTAATTGCACCGTTAAAATGCACAGCATAAGACTTGATACTATCTGCCACTTGTTTTGCAAGTTCACGAGTAGGGACTAACACTAAGCCTGTTACATAATTACCATCATTATTGTTATGCTTTGTTGTTTTTATTTTATGTAGATACTGTAATAGCGGAAGAGCAAACGCAGCTGTTTTACCTGAGCCTGTATTTGCACCAGCAATTAAATCTCGTCTTGCTAAAACACTTGGAATAGCTTGTGCTTGAATGGGAGTTGGCTGTTGGTATTTCATCTCAGTTAGTCGTGCTAACAGGGGTTGAATTAGACCAAGTTCAGTAAAGTTGTTTGGTGTTGGCTGGTTTGTTGTCGCAATGCTCATTAATATAAAAAACTCAAATGTTAGATAATAGGGCGTTATTTTAGCTTATTTATAGATGATTGAGTGATTTAAATTAATGAAGTGTTGTTTGATAGATATTAAGTCCATTAGAAGGTTATATACTCAAAGTGCGAAGAAACTTAGTCTATAAGTTATTCGCTGTAAGATTTTATTATTCACCAAGGAAATATTTTTATGCCAGTAGCAATACAGCTGGCAGGATGAGTTATTATGTTCCTAGGCGTTTTATTCACATTAAATGTGTCATTTTAAATGCTAAATATAACAATTAATGAGGTCATATTATGAATAGTAATCCAGTTGCTTGGTTCGAAATATATGTAAATGATATGTCTAGAGCGAAAGAGTTTTATGAATCAGTACTGAAGGTTGAATTGCAGGCACTAGGAGATCCTAATGATTCAACTATTGAAATGTTTGCTTTCCCTTCTAACATGGAAAAATATGGTGCGACGGGGGCATTAGTTAAAATGGACGGATTATCTGCGGGTGGTAATAGTACTTTGATCTATTTTTCATGTGAAAACTGTGCAGTAGAAGAAGCAAGAGTCAAAGAAGCTGGTGGTCAAATTCAAAAACCAAAAATGTCTATTGGTGAATATGGTTTTATCTCTTTAGCCATCGATTCAGAAGGTAATATGTTTGGCTTACATTCCTCGCAATAACAAGTGGAATATGTATCAATTGAGTTGGTTTATTCACCAACTCCTATTCTACTCTTGAAGCTGTTTTTTTAACTGCTGCTGTTTCTGAAGATTGTGAGTCAAAATATTACTACAAACGTTATTATCGTTTATTACCATGAGCATTTCTTAAATGCTTAATGAAGATGCATTAACTAGGTTCGCTAATACGGATATAAAATAAATGAATGACTTTTCTTTAAAAGTGGCGACTGAGAAAGATGTTGAATTTTTAACCTCTGTACTTGTTTCTTCTGCTCCTGAAAATATAAATGTTGAAGATACAGAGCTAAATAATTGTAAAAAAAAAGTTTTAGCTGAAATAAGAGGGCAAATACTTGATAGCGTAACTTATGTAATTGAGTATGAAAGAAAAAGAATAGGCAGGTTACGTTTGCTTAAAAAAAATGATGAGTTATTTATTGGTGGCATACAACTTTTAGCTCGTTATCAAAATGTAGGTATTGGTAGCTCAATACTTAATTCCTTGATTACACAAGCATCAATGTCGCATAAGCCTTTACGACTTGAGGTTGAAAAAAGTAATCACAAAGCTAAAAAACTATATATTCAGCTTGGTTTTACTGTTGAGCAAGATTTTGAAGATGTTGAGATTATGGTTAAGTTGAATTAATACAACATTATTCAAAGGGCTTTTAAAAATACCCTCCTAATTTTCTGCACAAATTCATATTTAATGCAATGCCGATAAGCACTAAGTTGGATCTTTTTTTAATTTAATGAACTTTTATGGTGCGCGAATAAAAAGGCTAAAAATATAATTTTAACTTATGTTGTTGTATTTGTTAGCAATAACAAATTGGCATCAGATTTGCTTCTCTTAAAATACTCGTATGAGGATATTGGGATTTTTAAACCATTGTCACAATTTGGTAATAGACATCTAGGGTTCCGGCTTTTTAGCGACTGGACCGAGAGTTGTCGACCTTTTATTTGAAGGTTACACGGAGGGATAAAAGCCCGGGAGAAGATAAGAGCAATGTCTCTCATACTTTTTTCAGTGTAATTTAAGGATAAATATATGAAACTTACTAAATATTTGAGTCACTCAGTCACAAAATTAATCACGATTAGTACTCTTTTATGCGTGATTATTCTTACCCCATCTACTGCGCTCGCAGAAAGTAAATCAAAATTTCGTTTAGCTTGGACTATTTATGTTGGCTGGATGCCGTGGGATTACGGTAATGCATCTGGCATTATCAAAAAATGGGCTGACAAATACGATATTGATATTGAAATTGTACAAGTAAATGATTATGTCGAATCAATTAATCAATACACTGCTGGTGGTTTTGATGCAACTGTGATGACTAACATGGATGCGTTAACTATTCCTGCTGCTAGTGGTGTTGATTCTACCGCTGTGATTATCGGTGATTTCTCAAATGGTAATGATGGTGTTGTCCTTAAAGGTAAAAAAACATTAGCTGATATTAAAGGGCAAAATGTCAACTTAGTTGAGTTAAGTGTTTCACATTATTTATTAGCTCGTGCACTAGAAAGTGTGTCATTAACTGAACGTGATGTACGTGTTGTAAATACTTCTGATGCCGATCTTGTTGGTGCCTTCACAACAAATGATGTGACTTCTGTAACAACATGGAATCCACTATTAAGTGAAATAACGGCTATGCCAAATACGAGCAAAGTTTTTGACTCTTCTATGATCCCCGGTGAAATTATTGACCTATTAGTCATTAACACTGAAACATTAAACGATAACCCTAAACTTGCAAAAGCTTTAACAGGCGCTTGGTATGAAATTATGGAAACCATGCAAGGCAATGATAAAAAAGCGATTGATGCTCGTACTATGATGGCTGAAGCTTCTGGTACTGATTTAGCTGGTTACGATGCTCAGCTTGCTTCTACAAAAATGTTTTTCAAGCCACAAGATGCTGTTGCTTTCAATAATAGTGCAGAGCTAAAGAATACCATGGGTAAAGTAGCAGAATTCTCATTTGAACATGGTCTTTTAGGTGAAGGCGCAAGTGATGCCAAGTTTATTGGTGTTGAAACACCAAGTGGCATTTACGGTAATAAGCAAAATATAAAACTTCGTTTTAGTCCTTTATATATGCAAATGGCTGTCGACAACAAACTATAAGGTTAAGCTTATGCGCCTGATGAATAGTAAGCCAAGCCGTTCTATGCGAATTGTTTTAGGCTTGTTACCTTTTATCATTTTAGTGGTTATCTATACACTAGCATCTGATGCTCGTTTATTAGATAACCCAAGTGATAAATTATTACCTGCATGGTCAAGTTTTTCTGATGCAATACAGCGTATGGCATTTGAACCTAGTCGACGAACAGGTGAATACTTATTATGGGTAGATACTGCTGCTAGTTTACAGCGCCTGTTACTTGGGGTTGGTATTAGCGCCTTAATTGGTTTAGTTATTGGTGTTGTAAATGGTTTATTACCTTTATATCGTGCGACTTTATCTCCACTTGTTACGGCTATTTCTTTAATTCCGCCAATGGCGATATTACCGATACTGTTTATTGTATTTGGTTTAGGTGAATTATCTAAAGTGATGCTGATTATTATTGGTATCTGTCCCATTTTAATTCGTGATTTACAGTTACGTACACAATCCTTGCCAGTTGAACAATTATTAAAAGCGCAGACGTTAGGCGCGAATACATGGCAAATAATGATCAGAGTTGTGTTACCACAAGTATTGCCTGCATTATTAAATGCCGTACGTTTAACCTTAGGTAGTGCATGGTTATTCTTGATTGCCGGTGAAGCGATTGCTGCAACAGAAGGTTTAGGATATCGCATCTTTTTAATTCGTCGTTACTTAGCGATGGATGTGATTTTACCTTATGTAGTTTGGATTACTATATTGGCATTTTTAATGGATACCATTTTACGACTTATTTCTAAACGTGCTTTTCCTTGGTTCCACGGTAAAAGAGGGGAAGAGTAATGACAGAGTCGATTATTAAAAATGCAGTCAAACCAATTATTGAGATTAAAAAAGTTTGGAAAGAATACGGTGATCATATTGTATTAGAAAAACTGAACTTAAATGTACAAGCAGGTGAGTTTATTAGCATCGTTGGTGCTTCTGGTTGTGGTAAAACAACTTTGCTAAATATGCTATTAGGCACTGAAGCACATAGCCGAGGTGAAATATTACTTGATGGTAAACCTATGCCAACAGAGCCAAATGCAACACGTGGTATTGTTTTTCAAAAATATTCAGCTTTTCCTCACCTTAATGCATTAGAAAACGTGATGTTAGGTGCTGAGTTTGCCAAAGCGCCTTTGTTGGGCAAAGTATTTGGTCAACAACGTAAAGCAATCAAAGAAAAAGCGTTAGATATGTTAACCGCAGTGGGGTTAGGGCATGCCGCAAAGCGTTACCCAAGTGAACTATCAGGCGGTATGCAACAACGTTTAGCGATTGCTCAAGCGTTGATAAAAGAACCTCGTATTTTATTACTTGATGAACCTTTTGGCGCACTTGATCCTGGTATTCGCAAAGACATGCACAAGCTGGTGCGTGAATTATGGCAAAAGCGTGGTTTAACTATTTTCATGATAACCCATGATTTGTCAGAAGGATTCAGCCTAGGATCTCGCGTTTGGGTATTAGATAAACCTAGAATTGATCCACAACAACCGGAACGCTATGGAGCACAAGTTGTTTACGATATAGCCCTTAATTCGACACAAATTATCCCATCATCCATACAGACTTTAATAGAAAAAGAAGCAGCAGTTAAAAATACTGTTCAGGAGAATACTCATGAGTAATGACCAACTATCACAAGATGTGATTTATCAAGATACTATCCCTGGTGCAAGCCATTGGTCGATGGTTATTCCAGCAGGAAAAATTTTAGCAGTTACCGATATTGAAGGTGGTGCCAATGTTTCAATGTTATTTTATAACCCACGTAACTTGTTAGAGCGTTACAACGCACCTGACACTTTAAAATGTCAGCATACCTTTAAGTTAACAGATGGCCATTGTCTGTATTCAGATATGGGCCGTATTTTCTGCTCTATTGTTCGTGATGATACAAACTGGATTGATAGTGTAGGCGGCGTGGCGAATAAACAAAAAGTAGCGGATAAATGGGGCATTAGAAACTATCAAAGCGACCGTAATGCTTGGTTGCAAAATGGACACGACAGTTTGTTAGTTGAAGTGGCTAAATATGGTTTAGGCAAGCGAGACTTAGCGGCAAACATTAATATTTTTAGCAAAGTTAAAACCGATGATGAAGGTAACTTAGAGTTTGTTACTGCTCATAGTAAAGCCGGTGATACCGTTGAATTACGTTTTGAAATGGAAACGCTAGTTGTATTTTCTACCTGTCCACATCCAATGAATCCAGCAAGTGAATACCCTAATCGCTCAGTGAGTATTGCATTAAGCGATGCGCCTAAAATGACAAGTGATGATAAATGTTTAAATTCAAGTGATGAAAATGGCCGTGGTTTTGAAAATAATCGTCGTTATAATTTACAACGTAATTTGCACCATCGCTGTTCACATGCACATCACACTGAAAACCAAGGAGCATAATCATGATCACTTCAAGTCAATTTAAAGCAGAACAAGCGACTCGCCGTGACACAGTACTTGCAGGTGATTATTACATGCAAGTTGTGAAAGCTGGACAAACATTACGTATTTTAGATCTAGAAGGTAACCAAGCAGCCGATACTTTATTTTATAACGCTAACGATCCAAGTGAACGTTATAGCGCTATGGATACTATTCGCGAGCAAGGTAATGTGTACTTAACAACTGGCACTAAGTTATTGTCTAATGATGGCAATGTGATGTTAGAAATTACTGCCGATACTTGTGGTCGTCACGATACATTAGGTGGAGCTTGTGCAACTGAAAGTAATACCGTGCGTTACGCAATTGAAAAAAAATGTATGCATGCCTGTCGTGATAGTTGGTTATTAGCGGTAGCTGAAAATCCACAATATGGTTTAAGCAAACGCGATATTACTCATAACATTAACTTCTTCATGAATGTACCAGTAAGTAGTGATGGTGGATTAAGTTTTGCTGATGGTATCAGTGGTGCGGGTAAATATGTAGAAATGACAGCTGCAATGGATGTAATTGTTTTATTATCAAATTGTCCTCAGTTGAATAACCCTTGTAATGCTTACAACCCAACTGCTGTAGAAATGTTGGTTTGGGATTAATCAATAGATAATTTGCTTTAAATAAGCTATTTAACAGCCATTACGAGCTAACAAGGACGACCTTGTTATCAAGTGCTCAAGACTATTTTCGGGACGACCCGACCTTTTAGAAGGTCATTATTATGTTTACCAAAGTATTAATTGCCAATCGTGGTGCCATTGCTTGTCGCATTATTCGCACCTTATCAAATATGGATATTCAAAGTGTTTCCATTTATAGCCTCGCCGATGCAGATAGCCTGCATGTTTCTCAAGCTGACGAAGCTTATTCTTTAGGTGAAGGCGGCGCTAAACAAACTTACCTTGATATCGACAAAGTTATCGCTATCGCTAAAAAATGCGGTGCACAAGCTATTCACCCGGGTTATGGATTCCTAAGTGAAAACGTTGAATTTGTTAGAGCATGTGAAGAAAATGATTTAGTCTTTTTAGGACCAACGCCAGAACAAATGCTGGAATTTGGGCTTAAACATAGAGCGCGTGAAATTGCAGAACAAGCTAACGTACCTTTGTTACCTGGTAGTGATCTACTTGAAGATTTAAATGAGGCATTAACTTGTGCTGATAAAATTGGTTACCCTGTCATGCTTAAAAGTACGGCTGGTGGCGGCGGTATCGGTATGCAGCGTTGTAATAGCGCCGAAGAATTAAGCCAAGCTTATGATTCAGTAAAAAGATTAAGTGAAAATAACTTTAGCAACAGCGCATTATTTTTAGAAAAATTTATCGTACAAGCGCGTCATATTGAAGTGCAAATTTTTGGTGATGGTGAAGGCCATGCTATTGCACTAGGTGAACGTGATTGTTCAGCACAACGCCGTAACCAAAAAGTCATCGAAGAGTGTCCTGCACCTAATTTAGCAGATGATGTTCGTCAACAGCTACACAGTACTGCGACACGTTTAGCGGCTTCAGTAAATTACCGTAATGCAGGTACTGTAGAGTTTGTTTTTGACCAAAAAGATCAAAAATTCTATTTCTTAGAAGTAAACACACGTTTGCAAGTTGAACACGGTGTGACCGAGTTAGTGTATAACGTTGACCTAGTTAACTGGATGGTTAGTTTAGGCGCTAAAGAGCTAGCTCCATTAGCAGAGCTTGAAAAAAACTTAGTAGCAAAAGGTCATGCAATTCAAGTTCGTATGTATGCAGAAGATGCTAACAAATCATTCCAACCAAGTGCAGGTTTAATCAGTCATGTTAAATGGGCAACAGAAATTGACCAAGGTACATTACGTATTGATCACTGGTTAGAAAGTGGCACTGAGATCTCACCATTTTTTGATCCTATGTTAGCAAAAGTGATTTGTCATAGTGATAGTCGAGAAAAAGCATTAACAGGTTTAAAACAGGCTCTTATTAGTAGTGAAATTTACGGTATAGAAACTAACAAAGATTATTTACATCAGTTATTAAGTAGTAAAGTGGTAGAAGATGCAGAGTTGTTAACACAAACATTAAATAGCTTTGTTTACACGCCTTGTTCAATTGATGTATTAACAGGTGGAACACAAACCACTATTCAAGATTACCCTGGCCGTAAAGGTTACTGGGATATAGGTGTACCACCTTCAGGTCCAATGGATAGTGTTAGTTTCCGTTTAGCTAATACTTTATTAGGTAATTCAGATGATGCTGCAGGTTTAGAGATCACTGTAAGCGGTCCAACATTACGTTTTAACAGTGCAACTCGTATCGTTTTAGCCGGTGCAACAATTAACGCTGAATTAGGTAGTATTGCTGTAAGTAATGGCGTTGTAATTAATGTAGAAGCAGGGCAAACCTTAACACTGGGTAACATTAAAGGTGCTGGCTCACGTGCATATTTGGCAGTGCAGGGGGGGATTCAATGCCCTGATTATTTAGGTAGTAAATCAACTTTTACGCTAGGTCAATTTGGTGGTCATGCGGGACGTGCATTACGTACCGGTGATGTATTAAGCATTGCAGAATTAGTTGGTAGCACATTTGCAGAGACTGAACCTGAAGCATCTGCATTATTGCCTGAAATTACTGATGAATGGACTATTCGTGTTATCTACGGTCCACATGGAGCACCGGACTTCTTCTGTCCTGAAGATATTGATGCCTTCTTTGATGCAACATGGAAAGTACACTTTAACTCAAGCCGTACTGGTGTGCGTTTAATGGGACCAAAACCAAAATGGGCACGTAATGACGGTGGTGAAGCAGGTTTACATCCATCAAATATTCATGACAATGCATATGCTGTTGGTACCATTGATTTCACTGGTGATATGCCAGTTATCTTAGGACCTGATGGTCCAAGTTTAGGTGGTTTTGTATGTCCGGTTACCATTATAAAGGCAGATTTATGGAAAGTAGGCCAATTAAAAGCGGGTGCGAGCATTCGTTTTCAACCTGTGTCTATTCTTGATGCCCAACAGTTAGAAACACAGCAAATTGAACAACTACAATCAGCTCGGTTTATTGAACAAAAAGCACCAACAGAACTACCTGAAAGTGCGATTATCAAAACAATTGATAAATCAGAGTTAAACGAACAAGTGGTTTACCGTGCTAGTGGTGAAGATTACTTGTTAGTTGAATATGGTCAACAAGTATTGGATGTTGCTTTACGTTTCCGTGTACATGCCTTGATGTTACAACTACAGGATATGAAAATTGCTGGCATAGAAGAATTAACGCCGGGTATTCGTTCTCTACAAATACATTATGATAATTTATTACTATCACAAGCTACGTTACTCGACTTATTAGCTAAAGCCGAGCAGGAATTAGGGGATGTAAGCCAATTAACAGTACCATCACGTATCGTGCATATTCCTTTATCTTGGGATGATTATGCAACCCGATTAGCGATTAAAAAATACGATGAATTAGTGCGTAAAGACGCACCTTGGTGCCCTGATAATATTGAATTTATCCGTCGCATTAATGGTTTAGATTCGGTTGAAGAAGTAAAAAAAATTGTTTTCAACGCTAGCTACTTAGTGATGGGACTAGGTGATGTTTATTTAGGTGCGCCAGTGGCAACACCGCTTGATCCTCGTCATCGTTTAGTTACCACTAAATACAACCCTGCACGTACATGGACACCTGAAAATGCAGTGGGTATTGGTGGTGCTTATTTATGTGTTTACGGTATGGAAGGACCTGGAGGTTATCAGTTTGTTGGTCGTACTTTACAAATGTGGAATCGTTACCGTAAAACAGCAGAATTTCAAAAACCGTGGTTATTACGTTTCTTCGATCAAATTAAATTTTACCCTGTAAGCAGTGAAGAATTAACACAAATTCGTCATGATTTCCCTCGTGGTGATTACCCATTAAAAATTGAAGAAACAACCTTTAGCTTAGCTGAATACCAACAAACTTTGGTTGATGCTCAAGAGTCGATTGTTTCCTTTAAAGATAAACAACAAAAAGCATTTGAAGCAGAACGTCAACGCTGGCAGGAAACAGGGCAGGCTAATTTTGTTGCCGATGAAATGACGCAAGTAGAAACCGATGTAGTAAGCTTAACTGCTGAACAACGTGCTGTTGATAGTCATGTAGCGGGTAATATTTGGAAAATATTAGTCAAACCGGGTGAGCAAGTGACGGCAGGTCAACCGCTATTAATTTTAGAAGCCATGAAAATGGAAATTGAAGTGGTGGCACCTGCTGCAGGTACTGTTGAAACCTTAGTACAAAAAGAAGGTGCACAGGTACACGCAGGGCAACGTTTATTGATTTTGGAGAAAAGCTAATGACAGATATTAAAAGCATAACAACACAAAATATGACCATTAGCGCTTTACAAGATGCTTACCGCAGTGGTGAATTAAACGTTGCAAGTTTTTTGGCTGCAAAGTTACAACAAGCTAAAGATGATCAAAATAATGTTTGGTTAGCGACTGTTTCAGATCAGCAGTTAACTGAAATGTTGGCAGCATTGAGCGAAAAGTCGATCGAGGATTTACCTTTATACGGTGTACCTTTTGCAATTAAAGATAATATTGATTTAAACATTTTGCCGACTACTGCGGGCTGTGAAGCGTATCGTTATCAGCCTGAGCAATCTGCGCAAGTTGTGCAATTGTTAATGGCAGCGGGTGCTATTCCATTAGGTAAAACTAATTTAGACCAGTTTGCTACTGGGCTTGTTGGTGTTCGAAGCCCGTGGGGCGGTGTTAAAAACAGCTTTAACCCTGAATATATTTCAGGTGGTTCAAGCTCGGGCAGTGCCGTTGCCGTTGCTAATGGGAACGTAAGTTTTTCACTCGGTACAGATACTGCAGGCTCAGGCCGTGTACCAGCAGCGCTTAATAACATTGTGGGTTTAAAAGCGACAAAAGGTTTGTTGAGTTGTACGGGTGTGGTACCCGCTTGTAAAAGTTTAGATTGCGTTACCTTTTTTGCTAATACGGTTGATGAGTTAAATGAACTATTAACTATTGCTGCAAAACAAGATATGAATGACTGCTACTCTCGACTCAATCTAGGCGCTGATGATGTTTATCAACCTGAGTCTGGTCTTAGATCATTAAAAATTGGTGTACCAGAACAAGAGCAACTTGCTTTTTTTGGTGATGAAAGTGCACAAGCCTTATTTGCTAATAGTGTTGAACAATTAAAACAAGCTGGTGCAGAAGTGGTTACGATTAACTTTCAACCGTTTTTAGATGCTGCGAAACTGTTATATGAAGGTCCTTGGGTTGCAGAGCGTTATGCAGCCATTGAAGAGTTTTTTGTTAACGACTCTAAGCAATGTTTACCTGTCATTGAAACCATCATTGGTGGCGCAACTAGCCATTCTGCAGTGAGTGCTTTTAAAGCAATGTATAAGCTACAGGCATTTAAAGTGAAATGTGATGCCATTCTTGAAACATTAGATTGTGTCGTAACACCAACAACGGGTACTACTTACACGATTGCTGATGTTGAAGCTGATCCTATTCAATTAAATTCTAACTTAGGTTATTACACCAACTTTATGAATTTATTGGATTATGCTGCGATTGCAGTGCCTGCTGGCTTTTTAGCATCAGGCTTACCGTATGGTATTACTTTATTTGGTCCTGCGTTTAGCGACCGTTTACTGTTGAGCGCTGGCGCTAAAATACAACAGCTTAATAATTTTACCTTAGGGGCGACTGAGCAAGCTTTAAATGATGTAAGTGATAAAGCAAGTGATGAGCAAATTGATATCGCTGTTTGTGGTGCACATTTAACTGGTTTTCCACTTAATCACCAATTAACAGAACGAGGTGGTTATTTAGTGAAAAGCTGTAATACCTCTGCAGATTATCGTTTTTACGCATTAGCAGGTGGCCCTCCTTTCCGCCCGGGTTTAATTCGAGTCGCTGAAGATGGAGCCGCAATTGAAGTTGAAGTGTGGCGTATACCGGTTAGTACTGTAGGGAGTTTTTTACAGGGAATAGGGCAACCATTAGGGCTTGGTAAAGTAGAATTAGATGATAGTAGTTGGGTAACTAGTTTTATTTGTGAAGGTTACGCAATTGACTCTGCTACTGATATCACCCATTTCGGTGGTTGGCGAGCTTACTTTGCTTCAAAAACTACTCTTAATGTATGATTGCTAAAGACTAAAATCTATTTAATAAAAAAGAGACAAACCAAGGTTTGTCTCTTTTGTTTTTTATACATTAATCTTTTATTTAATCTTCTATATAGTTTTCAATACTTGGGCATGAACAAACTAAATTACGATCCCCAAATACGTTATCTACACGATTCACAGTTGGCCAGTATTTAGCACCTTTACTGAATTCAGTAGGGAAGCAGGCTAGTTCACGAGAATAAGCATGTGTCCATTCTGTTTCCATTAAGTCTACTTGCGTATGTGGAGCATTGACCAATGGGTTATCTTGTAATGTCCATTCGCCCGATTCAACTTTTTTAACTTCATGACGAATTGCAATCATCGCATCACAGAAACGATCTAATTCACCAATATCTTCAGACTCAGTCGGTTCAATCATTAATGTACCTGCCACAGGAAATGACATTGTTGGCGCATGGAAACCATAGTCCATTAAACGCTTCGCAATATCTTCACCAGAGATACCTGAGGTTGCTTCAAGTGGACGAATATCAATAATACATTCATGAGCTACACGACCCTCTTTCCCAATATATAAAACAGGATAGTGAGGTCGTAAACGTTCCATTACATAGTTAGCGTTTAAAATAGCTAATTTAGTTGCTTCAGTTAAACCTTGCTCACCCATCATTGCAATGTAAGCATATGAAATAGGTAAGATAGAAGCTGATCCTAGCTCGGCTGCTGAAACAGCATAATGTTTATTATCTGCTGATTCAGTCACTTCAATATGTCCTGGTAAGAATGGGATCAGGTGTGATTTAACACCAATTGGCCCCATACCCGGACCGCCACCACCATGTGGAATACAGAAGGTTTTATGTAAGTTAAGGTGTGAAACATCGGAGCCAATAAACCCTGGGCTAGTTAATCCTACTTGTGCATTCATGTTAGCGCCATCTAGATATACTTGACCACCAGCTTCATGTACCCATTGACATACTTCTTGGATTGCTTCTTCATATACCCCGTGTGTAGAAGGGTAAGTGATCATGATACAAGACAGGTTCTCTCTATGTTTTTCGATTTTTTCTTTTAGATCTGCATGATCGATATTACCTAAAGCATCACAACCCACGACGACGACTTTCATAGAAACCATCGAAGCTGATGCTGGGTTGGTTCCGTGTGCAGAGCTTGGGATCAAACATACATTCCGATGTCCTTCTCCATTATGTTGATGATAACGCTGAATGGCGATTAAACCTGCATATTCACCTTGCGCACCAGAATTAGGTTGCAATGAAAACCCATCATATCCAGTGATTTCACATAACATACTGGTTAGTTTTTCAGCTAATTCTTGGTAACCAAAACTTTGCTCAGTAGGTGCAAAAGGGTGCATTTGACCAAATTCAGGCCAGGTCACTGGTAACATTTCAGCGGCCGCATTTAACTTCATAGTACAACTACCTAGTGGGATCATACCGTGGGTTAATGAATAATCTTTGTTTTCTAGTTTTTTCATGTAACGCATCATCTGCGTTTCACTATGATGTTCATTAAATACTGGATGAGTTAAATAGCTAGAAGTACGACGACAAGTTTCAGGAATGGCTGCAAATTCATCTTTAGCAATTTGCTCACTAAGTTCAGCAACAGTTAAAGCTTTACCTGTGATCGCTAATAATAGATCTTCCACATCTTTAGCTGTGGTTGTTTCATCTAAACTAACACCTAGCTGAACTGGAATATTGTCAGCAGTTGGGAACTTGCGGAGATTCATACCTTCAGCTAATGCACGATGGTAAATCGCTTTGCTGTGTTCGTTTGTGTTAAGCGTTAACGTATCAAAGAAAGCGCTGTTATCTAATTCAATACCTTCACTTTGTAAACCGGCAGCTAGGATGGCTGTAAAATGATGTACACGACGACCAATTTTACGTAATCCTTCTGGTCCGTGATATAAGGCATAAAATGCTGACATATTCGCTAACAATGCTTGTGCGGTACAAATGTTAGATGTCGCTTTTTCACGACGAATATGTTGCTCGCGAGTTTGCATAGCCATACGTAAAGCTTGTTTACCTTTACTGTCTTTCGAAACGCCGATAACACGACCAGGCATAGTACGTTTAAATTTATCACGTGTTGCCATGAAACCTGCATGTGGTCCACCAAATCCCATTGGAACACCAAAACGTTGTGCACTACCGATTACAACATCAGCGCCCATTTCACCTGGTGCTTTTAAGACAGTTAATGCTAATAAATCACATGCGACTGTTACTAGTGTTTTTTTAGCGTGAGCTTGTGCAATTATTTCTGTTAAGTCTTCAACATGACCTGTTGTACTTGGGTATTGTAAAATGGCAGCAAACACATCGTGCTGATCTAACTCGTCAATATTACCAGTGATAATGTCATAACCAATGTATTCAGCACGTGTGCGTATAACGTCAATGGTTTGTGGGTGTAATTGGTCGCTAACAAAAAAGGCATTACTTTTGCTTTTACTCGCGCGCTTACATAATGTCATTGATTCTGCGGCTGCGGTTGCTTCATCTAATAAAGAAGCATTTGCTAATTCCATAGCCGTTAAATCCATGATCATTTGTTGGTAGTTTAATAATGATTCTAAACGACCTTGTGAGATCTCTGGTTGATATGGAGTGTAAGCAGTGTACCAACCTGGATTTTCTAACACGTTTCGTAACACTACGTTAGGGGTAAGTGTGTTGTAATAACCTTGACCAATAAAACTACGGTTCACCACATTTTTTTCTGCAATCTCTTTTAATGAAGCCAACATATCAGATTCACTTTGTGGCTCAGCGAGTGTCATTTTGTGAGGGAGACGAATAGCAGCTGGGACTGTTTGATTGATCAGTTGATCTAAACTAGTGACCCCAATTGTGTCTAACATGATTTGTTGTTGAGCTTGGTTGGGACCATTGTGACGTGTTGCAAATTCTTGTTGGTCACTTAATAAATCGAGCAATGTATGAGTTGTCATATTTTTCCTAAACAGTAACAGGTTACAAAAAGGTAATTAAATCAATTGTGTTTGCATCATGTTTCTTTTAATAAACAGCTATTCTACAGTTGATAAAAGAAAGGCGAGTTCCTATGAAATCGCCTTAAGTATTCTTTGTTAGTTTAAACATCACTAAATGAACGCTTATTCTTCATTTGCCGCGTGATAATCTTCACTTGATGTTAAATTATCTAACTCACTAGCATCGGTTAGTTTAATTTTAACAATCCAGCCAGCAGAGTAAGGTGATTCGTTGATTAGCTCTGGGCTACCTTCTAATTCATCATTAATTTCAACCACTTCACCTGTAACTGGCGCATACAAATCTGATGCTGCTTTTACAGATTCAACTAAAGAGAATGCTTCTCCTGCTTCAGTTTCATCACCCACATCTGGTAAATCAACAAAAACTACGTCACCTAATAACTGTTGTGCTTGGTTTGAGATTCCCATAGTGATGGTACCGTCACCATTATCTAATACCCATTCATGTGTCTCTGTGAACTTTAATGCGCTTTCCATAATAATTCCTTAACTAATCAATGCTGACGATGTTAGTAATAACCCAAGATGGCTTAATACTTATTTATTCTATTATTTACTATTTCATGAGTTATGTTTCCAATAATAGATTTTTACTATTGAAAAATTGCATAACTCACATGCTTGTACTCGTTTGTTAGATGAAAGCAGTTAATAATCTCTAAATCAATAACAAGTTTTCACATTATAAGGAGTTCTTTACCCAAAAGTGAACAAAAGTTTCCAAAAGGAAACTTTATTTTCGCAGTGTGATCTAGATCGTTATTTTAATGTGCGCTTTTATTTTGGCAGGTTAATATAGTCATTATTAATAGGAGAGCAGCAATGACTGATCAGCATCAACAAGATATTTACCCTTCAATGACGATTTCAACAGATCAGCATGCACAAAAAATAGAGCCAATTAAATTAGGTGAGCGTTTAAAAGAGATCCGAAAAACGCTTGGATTAACGTTAGAAGAAGCGAGTCAAAAAACAGGGCTTGCACGCTCAACGTTATCAAAAATTGAAAATGAGCAGATATCACCTACGTTTCAGGCAATGCAAAAACTAACAAATGGACTACAGATAGATATACCACAGTTATTTGCAGCTCCTAAACAAGTGAATACAACAGGGCGCCGAGATATTACGCGCAATGAAATGGGTAAAGTGCATCCCACCTCTACTTATGAACATGAATTATTAGCAACACAACTAGTTAATAAAAAGATGATGCCATTTAAATCAACAATTCGTGCGCGTGATTTTGATGCTTATGCAGACTGGATCCGTCATGACGGGGAAGAGTTTTTATTAGTCCTTAGTGGTGAAATAACATTTTTCTCTGAATATTATGAGCCTGTGAATTTACAAGAAGGCGACTCAGTATATTACGATGCGAACATGGGACACATGTTAGTTTCCGTTAGTGAACAAGATGCAACCATTATATGGGTAACAGCATCATAACCATTTTTAAAAATTTTAATAAACGTAGCAATGCGTTTGTCACTTAGTTTATGGAGTAAACACAGATGTCAGAACAATTACATGTTACACCACTACATGCATTACATATTGAAATGGGTGGGAAAATGGTACCTTTTGCTGGATATGATATGCCTGTGCAATATGCATTGGGTGTAAAAAAGGAACATTTACATTGTCGTCAGTCAGCAGGATTGTTTGATGTTTCTCATATGGGGCAATTACGCTTAAAAGGAGAAAATGCAGCCCAAGCATTAGAAGCGTTAGTGCCTGTTGATATTCTGGACTTGCCTAATGGTAAGCAACGTTATGCATTTTTTACCAATGAACAAGGTGGTATTAGTGATGACCTGATGGTGACTAATTTTGGTGATCATTTATTTGTTGTCGTGAATGCTGCTTGTAAAGCACAAGATATTGCACATTTAACTGCAAATTTACCTGCAGATATTGAATTAGAACTTATTGAAGACAGAGCTTTATTAGCAATACAAGGCCCTAAAGCTGTTTCTGTATTAGCGGCACTTAATCCAAGTGTTAATAATATGGTCTTTATGGATGCAGAAAAAATGCAACTGGTAGGTGTTGAATGTTATGTGAGCCGTTCTGGTTATACGGGTGAAGATGGTTTTGAAATTTCCGTACCTGCAGCACAAGCAGAGCAATTAGCACGTGAACTATTGTCTGCCGATGAAGTTGAGTGGATTGGACTAGGCGCGCGTGACTCTTTACGTTTAGAGTGTGGTTTATGTTTATATGGGCATGACTTAGACGAAACAACAACACCCGTTGAAGCCAGTTTATTATGGGGCATTAGTAAAGCTCGTCGTGCAGATGGAGTACGTGCTGGTGGATTTCCGGGAAGTAATTTAATTCTTGAGCAAATAGCGACAAAAAACATTTCTCGTAAACGAGTTGGTTTAATTGGTAAAACTAAAGCACCTGTTCGACAAGGGGTTAAATTGTTTGATGCTAATGATAATGAAGTTGGTATTGTAACAAGTGGGACTTTTGGACCATCAATTGGTATTCCTGTTGCAATGGCTTATGTTACTACTGTTAATGCCGTTATTGGTACTGAGATATTTGCTGAAGTACGTGGTAAAAAACTAGCCATGACAGTAGAAAAAATGCCTTTTGTTGCGCAAAGTTATTATCGTGGTTAATACGCTCAGTTGTTAACTAATTAATTAACCATTTAAATAGAGGGGCACGTTGTGGAATTAACTATATTTGTTGTTGATGCTTTTACTGAATCACAATTTAAAGGTAACTCTGCTGCTGTGATCCCTTTAAAAGAATGGATCCCTGATCAATTAATGCAACATATTGCGGCTGAGAATAACCTATCTGAAACGGCTTTTATTAAACCACGTAGTGATAATAAATATGAAATAAGATGGTTTTCACCGTTAACTGAAATTGACTTTTGTGGTCATGCAACCTTAGCCAGTTCATTTGTTTTATTTAACTATTTTGATGTTAAAAATGAAATTGAATTTGTTACTTTAGCCGTTGGGAATGTAAGTGCTGTGCAGTTATCTGATGGTCGTATTCAAATGAGTTTTCCAAATCAACAGCCTGAATTAATTGAGCAATGTCCGCAAGCCCTGATTGACGGATTATCCATTAAACCACAACAAATATTAAAAAATCGGCAAGCTTATTTTGCTGTATTAGAATCGCAAGATGAAGTATTAGCCATCGAATATGACAGTGCAAAACTTAAACAGCTAGCTCCATATGACTTAGTGGTGACAGCAAGAGGTGGTGATGGTTTGCATGATTTTGTTTCTCGTTACTTTTGGCCTACAAATGGTGGTGGGGAAGATCCCGTTACAGGCTCTATTCATGCGGGGTTAACACCTTATTGGGCAAGTATTCTAGGTAAAGAAAAACTAATCGCTTTGCAAGCATCAAAACGTGCCGGAAAGTTATATTGTGAGGTATTAGGGGAGCGAATATTAGTTTCTGGTTTTGCTGTGTTTTATTTACAAGGCAAGTTAAATGTTACAGGTTTATAGGTTGTGTAAAAGCCGATGCGTTTAGATAAATTTATTGCTAAAAGTACAACGCTAAACAAGCAACAAGTAATTGTTGTTATTCAAGCAGAAAAAATCTTAGTCAATAACATATTGATCACTGATTGTGCCTTTCAAGTTCATGAGAATAACCATGTGACTTTAGAAGGACGTTTGTTGAAGACAAGACCATTTCGATATTTGTTAATGCATAAACCTGCACACACCATTTGTTCTAATATTGATGAAGTTTATCCTTCAGCACTCAACCTTTTAAAGCTTAATAATGATATAGAACATGTTTCTGAATTACATATAGCAGGTCGCTTGGATGTTGATACAACAGGATTAATTTTAATCACCGATGATGGTAGATGGACATTTAACATTACGTTGCCAACAAATAATTGTTCGAAAATATATCGTGTTAATTTATCAAAAGTTATTACGCAGGATATTGTTAAACGCTTTGCTGAAGGCATTCAATTACAAGGTGAAGCGAATTTAACCTTGCCGGCTTTTATCGAGGTTATTAATTCAAAAGAAGTGTTGCTAACATTAACCGAAGGGAAGTTTCATCAAGTTAAACGTATGTTTTCCGCTGTTGGAAACCGTGTTGTAAAATTACATAGAGAACAAATTGGTGATGTTAAATTAGATGTTGCAGCTGGAAAGTGGCGTTATCTAACGCCACTGGAAATCAATAGCTTTTATAAATGAACTTTAATCATTGCTTTGTAACAATATAAAGTCGATTGCTGCTTTAATTGCTGCGACCTGCGCACGATTACAATCTTGATCATTAACTTGCTTACTATCTGGGTAAACCTCTGTTGTAGTGGTGTATGCTGCGTTGGTCATGCCTGCACATAAACCTAGCTCTTTTACTGGGTAATATATAATTCCTTCACCTTCCACTTTAGAGCCTATAATGTCGCCATTGTTATCTGCTGGGGCGATATGAGTCACCTGTTTAACGGAATCAATTATAGAAGCTTGAAAAGCGGCTTGTTTATTCTCAGAATCTCCTACTAGATAGAACCCATCTGGAATACTATCTGCAATGAAGTCTTCACCATTACGAGCAGCTAATGCGGGTCTAAATTCGCTTTCATCAGAGTCGGTTGTTTCGTGCAAGTCGATATGTAAGATCACTTCTCCTTCAAGTTCAGCAACAAAACACATCGCATTAGCTGCTTCTTGACTTGGACTTGCTTCTACAAATGAGCGATTAGGATCAACAGCATAAGGGTTCCAACGAACGATATGTTCATAACCCCAAGGGCTTACGCAAGGTAGTGCAACAATATTAAAATGATTTGTATAATCTTCTGCTACTTCATGCATAAATTGCAGTGCACCATGTACTCCACTTGTTTCATAGCCATGTACACCACCTGTGATTAAAACGATGGGTTTGTTAATGTCCCATGATTTACTTTTTAATGCGTATAAAGGATAACTACTAGGGTCAATGGTGAGTGCACCATATTGAATAAGATCAAAACGTTCAGCAAGATCTTTTAATTGAGTGACAACATCATCTTGATAATAACGTGCTTTAACAGCGCCATCTAACCATTGCTGTTTTTCAGCTTCTTGCCACGGAACACCAAATAATCCGATTGGATAAAATGTATTTTTTTGCATGCTTGCCCTCAACTGTTTTTATTTTAATAAGTTGTAGTGTGCCATGTATAACCTTACTCTGTATGTACCTTAGTAAAAATTTAAGAAATATTATGTATTATGGTGAGAAATTTAACAGCATCACGCATTTAGTTGGAGCAGTGTTGGCACTCATTGGATTTGGTGTGTTATTAACTATTGCTTTTCAAGAATATCATTGGCGCATTATTGTTGGTTTTAGTGTGTTTGGAATAACCTTAATTACCTTGTACACCATGTCTGTGCTTTACCATAGTTTTCAATTACCTCATTTGAAAAAAGTATTCCAAGAATTAGATCATGTGTCTATTTACCTCTTAATAGCAGGTACTTATACACCTTATATGCTGCTCTCTTTAAAAGATAACGGCGGCATGATGATGTTAGCCTTGGTATGGGGGTTAGCTGTTATTGGCCTGATTATCGACGTACTGGTCACTAAACGTATTGAATGGTTGCAAATTATTATCTATTTAGCCATGGGCTGGATATGTATTTTTAAATATTCTGCATTGCAAATTGCTATTCCTGGTGCTGGTATTACTTGGTTAACGATTGGTGGTATTGCTTATACGGTAGGGATCATTTTTTATATTCTAGATGATTTTAATAAGTTAAAACATGCTCATGGTATATGGCATTTGTTTGTTTTAATGGGGTCATTAAGTCACTTTATTTCAATTGCATTTTATGTTCGTTAAATTCGTTATTGGGAGCAAAAGCCCCCAATAATAGGCATCTTGATGCGAGATGTCGTGGTGCCACTGTACTTTTTTGATTGTTTAAGCTGTTTTAACATTTGACTCTTTTGCCACTGTTTTATTAGCAATGTTTTCCACTTTTCTTTGTTTCTCATATAAAAATGTTAATACATCAGAACGCAAACGATTGTAGTTTGCGTCTTTTGATAAACTTAATCGATCACGAGGACGTTCTAAATTAACTTCTAATATTTCACCTATGGTTGCACTAGGACCATTTGTCATCATGACAATTCTATCTGATAACAATACAGCTTCATCTACATCATGTGTGATCATAATAACGGTATTGTTTAGTTCGTTTTGAATTTCCATTAATGAATCTTGCATATGTGCTCGTGTTAATGCATCTAATGCCCCAAAAGGTTCATCCATTAATAGCACTTCTGGTTGCATTGCTAATGCTCGTGCAATACCTACACGCTGTTTCATTCCGCCTGAAATTTCATTTGGACGTTTATGCATTGCATGATCCATATGTACTAATTTTAAGTTATGTTCTATCCAGTCTTTTTTTTCTGCTTTACTCATTTTTTTACCAAAGACTTGTTCAACAGCGAGTTCTACATTCTGATAAGCAGTTAACCAAGGAAGTAATGAATGATTTTGAAAAACAACTGCACGTTCAGGGCCTGGTTCAGAGACTTCTTTACCGCTTAAAATAACGCCTCCTCGACTTGCTTTATAAAGACCAGCAACAACATTTAATACAGTTGATTTACCACAACCAGAATGTCCGATTAATGATACAAATTCACCTTTTTTAATTTGTAAATCAACACCTTTTAATGCGGTGAAATCACCAGAAGGGGTTGGGAAAACCATATCAATATGGCTAATATCAAGTAATGTGCTCATGTTAGTATCCTCAATTTTATTAAATTTATAATGCTTAAACCGTTGTTGCTGACTTATCCCAAGATGCAATGCGCTGTAGTTGCAACATGCCTCTATCAAGTAAGAAACCAATAAAACCAATAACTAAAACGGCTGCCATAATGCGTGCTAAAGAGTCTGAACTTCCGTTTTGAAATTCATCCCAAACAAATTTTCCAAGACCAGGGTTTTGTGCAAGCATTTCAGCTGCAATTAATACCATCCATGCGACACCAAATGATAAGCGCATGCCAGTAAAGATCATCGGTACAGAAGCAGGTAAAACAATTTTTTGAATGTGTTTGTGAACGGGTAAGCGTAAAACGCGGCTTACATTTTTTAAGTCTTGCTCTAGTGATGACACACCAATTGATGTATTGATCACCATTGGCCATAAACTACATAAAGTCACCGTCAGTAATGAGTTGATAAATGATTTTGAGACCAATGGATCATCAGAAACATATAATGCACTAACGACTATGGTAACTAAGGGTAACCAGGCAAGCGGAGAAACCGGTTTGAAGATTTGTATGATAGGATTGATAGCCGAATTTAAGTTTTTACTTAATCCCATTGCAATGCCTAATGGAATGGCGATGATAGCAGCTAATAAAAAACCACAAGTCACTGTGATTAAACTGGTTAAAATTTGATCAAAGAAAGTTGCTTTACCAGTGTAATCTCTAATTTTTGCATCATAAGTAGGATCTTGTGCTAAGCGCTTAGCGTTTCTGACTTCTTGTCTTTGATAAAATTTTTCTGCTTTTTCTCTTTCAACAATATGCTCATCATAAAGTGTTTCAAATTGTTCATAAACGGCACTTGGCCCAGGGAATTCTCCTAATGAGGTTTGTATGTTTTTAGCTGCAATATTCCAAAGTAATAAAAACAACATAATACCGAGAAAAGGTAATACGAGTACCTTACATGCTGATTTTATGAGACTTTTTAGCATTTCTAAAACACTAGAAAATGAAGTTTCTGATAGTGTGAATTTATTCGTTAATGTAGATATTGTCATTAGAACTGATCCTTGTTGAACACTATTTTTTTAGTGCCTAACTAATATCATTAGGCACTAGGTGGTTTAACGTTAAACTGCCGGGTTACTATAATTGATTACTTTATATTTACAGTTTTTCATCTTTTTTAAGACCAATTTTGAAGGAGTTGATATAAGCATTAGGTGTATTACCGTCATAGACTAAGTCATCGATAAAGTGTGTTTGTGGGGCTCTAAAACCTTTTTCGGTTGCAAAGTCAGGGAAGTCTTTGGCATCGGCTAGCTTCTCATCGATCAAAGATTGTGCTGCTTGTTGGTAGATATCAGGACGATATACTTTTTTAGCTAAGTCTTTGTACCAATCATCTGATTTTTCTTCTGAAATTTGTCCCCAACGACGCATTTGTGTTAAATACCAAATTGCATCTGAGTAGTACGGGTAGGTTGCGTTGTATCGGAAAAACACATTGAAATCAGGAACAGAACGTTTATCACCTTTTTCATATTCAAAAGTCCCGGTCATACTATTTGCAATTACTTCGTAATCAGCACCTACATAGTTTGATTGGGATAGAATTTTTACTGCGGCAGGACGGTTTTTATTATCGTTTTCATCTAACCACATTGCTGCTCGGATCAATGCACGTGTTAAACGAATTGTTGTATTTGGATATTTTTCTGCAAACTCAGCAGTTAAACCAAATACTTTCTCTGGGTTATTTTTCCAAATCTCATAATCGGTTACAACAGGTACACCAATGCCTTTAAATACTGCTTGTTGATTCCATGGTTCACCTACGCTGTAACCATAAATAGTACCTGCTTCTAATGTTGAAGGCATTTGTGGAGGAGGTGTTACAGATAAAATTGCATCGGCATCAAGGTGACCACTAGTATCTCCTTTATGAGGTGCATAAAATCCTGGGTGGATACCACCAGCAGCTAACCAATATCTTAATTCATAGTTATGTGTTGATACAGGGAATACCATTCCCATATTAAATGGTTTTCCCTGTTTTTTGTAAGATTCAACAACCGGTTTTAGTGCATCTGCTTTAATTGGATGTACAGGCCAGCCATCAGCTTGTTTAGGGATATTTGGTTTCATTTGTTTCCAAATTTCATTAGAAACGGTTATTGCATTACCATTTAAGTCCATGGAAAAAGGCGTAATGATATGTGCTTTTGTACCAAAACCCATGGTTGCTGCAATGGGTTGACCCGCTAACATATGTGCACCGTCTAAACGTCCATCAATTAGACCATCAAGTAGAACTTTCCAGTTTGCTTGCGCTTCAACTGTGACATATAAGCCTTCATCTTCGAAATAGCCATTCTCGTAGGCAATGGCAATGGGAGCCATATCGGTTAATTTAATAAATCCAAATTTTAATTCTTCTTTTTCTGGTTCTCCTAGCTTTTCGGCCTGTGTAAAAGAGAGCATGCTTGCTGATATTGCGATACTAATGGCAACATTTTTTGTTGCTGTTTTGAAGGGGGTGATCCAATTCATTACTAGGTTCCTTTTTAGTATTAAAAATAACGAGATAAAAATTTTTCAAAAAAAAACGCTCATTACGTTTCTTTAAATAAGAAGCGTAATGAGCGTCGTTGCTCTATTAAAATATCAAGCGTCGTTGCTTGAATTTTAGTGTTATCTTTGCATCGCCGTTGATGAAAGATAATGTTCTATTTGGGTTAGTGGTACTTGGTAATAAACTTTTTACTCATCAATTTAATAAATCATAAGTATCAGCAATATTTTTAGAAACAATCGCTAATGTCTGACCCTTATTCATTGCAGCTTGCCTTAGTAGGTTGAATGCTTCTTGTTCGCTTAAGCTTTTATGTTGCATGATGTAACCTTTAGCTCGTTCAACGATCTTTCTATTTGCCAATTGTGTTTTTGTTTGATTAAGTTCATCACGAAGTGATTGTCGTTGTTTAAATCTTTCACAAGCAAGTGTGATTAAATTTACTAATCGTTCGCTGTGATCCTTATTCACAATATAAGCACTGACTCCCGCTTTAATTGATAATTTAATTAATGATTGTGTTTCTTGTTTTGCATAAATAAGCACTGGCAAAGGTGCGAGTTGATCAATGATTGCCAGTTCTTTTAATGTATCTTGAGTAGGAATATTTGTGTTAATGATTAAGATGTCAGGATGATATTGCATGCATTTTTCAGCTAATGTTAATGAACTATCATTATCATTGAGAATATGATGATGCTCAGTGATTAAAGCTGATTTTAATATTGAGTTATTTAGTTGCTGATCTTCAATAAGCAAGATAGACAATGTGTTATGCATTTCTATTTTTTTATTTGATGATCTCACGCTAATTGTCATTCCTTTGAGCCTTAACTTAATCCATTATTCATCAATGTTATAGCACAAGCGATGCCAACTTTTAAAATTTCATTTAAATCAGTGGCTTATGTAATTTGTTGTCATGCATTAATAAAGTTAAGGTAAAAATATTGCACCAAGTCAGGATAATAATAAGCAAGTTGCACTGCAGAAGGGCATTAATCAATGTCTTTGTTAAATATATAAAAAACCAGTCACTTCAATAAGGACTGGTTTTTGATTTAAACAAAAAGTTTATTTATTCTTTTTCTGTTCTTCGTCTACTTTCTTTTTCTCTTCATCGTGACCAGTACCGCCACATCCACCACAACAACTCATATACTTCTCCAAATTTAGTTAATATTAAGTAAGTAAAACACTTAAGGTGTATTTTTAACCTTTATAATTTTAGATTGTTTTTAATTGATTCTAGGTTTAAACAAAATAGGTACATAAATAATAATAAAGCTAGCAAAGCCAATGATCCAAAGCACAACGGAAGTTGTTAACACATAGCTATATGTATCAATAAAATAGATACCAAATACACGTACAACAAAGGCTAAGATTATTGCTGCAAAAGCAATTGTCATGGTTTTGCCAACTACAATCATTCGTCCTGTATGCCCTAAAGAAACACGAGCAATCATACTTAGGATCATGGTTCCCATCGCACCAACAGTTAGACTGTGAATAGCTTGTGATTGGCTAACTACATTGGTAATTTCAGATAATCCAAACATTAATAAACCAACCGCAATACACCAGTAACTAATATGTAAAGACCAAACTAGTGGTGTTTTTAGCGTGACAGAAAACTTCCAACGGAAAACTCTAATAGCATGAATAATACTTGCTGTTATAAATAAAGTTGCTGTAACAGCTGATGGGATTTCTACAAATTTTGCGCCAGCAATGACAGCAAGAATAATGCTGATCAATGATAATTTTTCTAATAATGGGTTGGCAACCACTCGAGGGGTTTTTGTTCCATTCGCTGTAAACATTGGGAATACACGTCCACCCATAATGCACATAACAAGTGTAATTAATAACACCATAAAGGTCGCACCTTGTAACATTAACAACATGTTATAAGTTGCAGCACTACAATGCATAACTGCATTTGTAATCGCCATTATTAATAGAATGGGAAGGAACATTAAATTACGCCATAATTTTGCTTTGATAATAGGGATAGCTAATGCAATAGCTGCTAATGGCAAAAAAGAGATATCTAATGCAGCAATTAATGTGCGTGGTAATTGCTCAGGGAAGAAAAAAGCAATACGAGCGAGTAACCATATTATAACTAAAGCGCCTAAGCCTGCGCCATGTAAGCTGCGGATACCACTCCAGTTTTGTACGGCAGTGAGTAAAAATCCAACAATGATAGTCGCTGCAAAAGCAAATAGCATTTCGTGAATATGCCACCACATACTGCCACCATATAAATTCATAGTGACATTACCTGTTAAAATGCCATCCCAAATTAATAAGCTGAAAATACTGAATATTGCAGCAAATAAAAAGAAAGGGCGGAAAGCGAAGTCTAAAAATGCCAGTGGCTTTTTCTCTGTCGTGCTTTGATTTGGATCTGAAATATTAAGCATGTTTCACCATTTCTCTATTTTTATAAGACTTTAATTGCAAGTAAGTCAGTTAATGTATTTTGTTGTTCTTGACCTAATAGGTCTTGTAGTGTGTATGAATCTAAAGTTTTAAAGAAACTTTCTTGGGCTTGTGCAAATATATTTTTTAGCTGACAACTTGGGGTGATCACACATTGATTATCTTCACCAAAACATTCAACCAGTTTGTTTTTATCTTCTACTTGTCTGACTAACTCACCAATATTTATTTCATTAGTAGGGTGGTTTAATCTGATGCCACCATTCTTACCACGTGTTGCAATAATGTAACCTTGTTGATTTAGTTGCTGCACAATTTTCATTAAATGGTTTTTTGATATGTTGTAACTGACTGCAATGTCGTTGATCGTAGTGAGTTGCTGTTTATTAATTGCTAAATAAATCAGAATACGTAACGAGTAATCTGTGTAACGAGTAATATGCATATCAACACCATTAATTTAAAAGATGCATTTATTTTACATCTTTAAAGGGGGCTGTAAATAAATATTTATTATTAAAGTATTTTTGATTGATCCTCTGTGTTTGGCTAAGTGTTATTCAAGCTATAATTTACTGCTGATATAAGGTAGGATGCCGTCCTTTATTTTTTGCCTGACTAGGACGTTTCATGCCGACTGATTTTATTGGTATTGATTTTGGTACAAGTAATTGTGCTGTTGCTGCATTAGTGAATAACCAACCCACCTTAATTGTTGTAGATGAAAATAGTGACAACCCTTATAAAATTCGTTCAGCTATCTATTTAGCCCACGATGAATCAGGTGCTGATAGTCATGATGCAACTGCAAATGAACAAACATTAAATGAGATGCTCGCTGCAGGAGAAATCTTATTTGGAGAAAAAGGGTTTAATGCTTTTCTGTTAACACCCCATGAAGGACGCTATGTTAATAGTCCGAAAAACTTTTTAGGTGCAAAAATACCTAAACGCTTGTTAGATAGTTTTGAAATTCTAGTGGTGAGGTTTTTATCTTATCTTAAACAATGTGCTGAGAAGCAATTACAAGTCACTATTACTAAAGCTGTTATCGCTCGTCCAGTTAATTACCATTCGACTATGGGTGAGCTAGGTAATAAGCAAGCAGAAGCATTGATGTTACGTGCTGCTCATAAAGTTGGTTTTACCGAGGTTGAGTTTATCCATGAACCTCTTGCTGCCGCGTATCACTTTGAACAAGGTATTGAAAAAGCAACAGATGCCATGGTGGTGGATTTAGGTGGCGGCACATCAGATGTTACTTTTTGTTCATTAAGCCAAGAAAATGCTGAAAAGTTAGAACGTACGTCTGATATTTATGCAACAAAAGGTATTAGGCAAGGTGGAATAGTGTGTGACAAATTATTAGCAAGTGCACTTGTATCACCTTTGTTTGGACGAGGAGGACGTACGGAAAAAGGTCGTGCTATCCCTAATATGTTGTTTTCCGGGGTTTATGATATTGATAATATTCCACTAATGAGTGATTTTTATTCTCCTGCTCGTCATAAAGCAATAACTGAGTATATTTTTGAAAGTGAAGATCCGTTAGCTTTGATGCGCTTACAACGAGTTCAGAAGCAAAGATTAACACATCAATTAATGCATGCGATTGAACTGGCAAAGATCAACTTAAGTGATCAATTACAGACCCAATTAGCGATGCCATTTATTGAAAACACATTAAGTCTGGATATTCAGCGTAAGCAAGTAGCCGAAACCATGGCAAATTGGCTTGATAAAATGTTTGTTATGATTGATGAAGCGACTACACAAGCTAAGCGTATGCCTGAGGTTATTTATTTAACGGGGGGGATGGGTTTATCTCCATTAGTACAAAAAGCACTTAAAGATCGCTACCCTATGATAAAAATTGATGTAGCAGATGCCTTCAGCTCCATCGTATTTGGTGCATTATTGAAAGCTAAACGTTTGTATTCACAGTAGAAATATATTATTGCTTCTCTGTCGTTGTTGGTATTCATTTATTGCTTATTATCTTCTTACATATAATGGTCATTATTGACTCATTGATTCATTTTCTTTGGGGGGATTTCCCCCCACAACCTCATTATTAACTCCCTTTGCTTGCACTATTTTTATTTAACTACTTGATTTTAAATGCTTTGTATTTGTTGGCTCAGCGCTTGCAATAATAAAGCGTCGACTGCGAAATTTACTGTTGTGGTTAATGAAAAAAAACAAAGTTAAATATGCGCATATCTTGCGTACCAATATGGATATAGGAGCTTAAAATGTTAAAAAAACTAACTTTTCTTTCTTTATGTACAGCCGCTGCTTTTACTAGTGTTAATGCTTATGCTAACTGTGATCCTGGTGAAATAGTGATCAAATTTAGTCATGTAACCAATGCTGATAAGCATCCCAAAGGTATTGCAGCTTCATTATTAGAGCAACGAGTTAATACGGAAATGAACGGTAAAGCCTGTATGCAAGTTTTCCCTAATTCAACACTATACGATGATAACCAAGTGTTAGAAGCATTATTAAATGGGGATGTTCAACTAGCGGCTCCTTCATTATCGAAGTTTGAAAAAATAACCAAAAAATACCGTATTTTTGATCTGCCATTTTTATTCAATGATGTTGCAGCAGTGGATCGATTCCAAAACTCTGAATCGGGTGACAAGCTAAAAAATGCGATGAATCGTCGAGGATTACAAGGATTAGAATTTTGGCATAACGGTATGAAACAGATGTCTGCGAATAAACCTTTGTTATTACCAACTGATGCAAAAGGTTTGAAATTCCGTGTGCAAGCATCTGATGTATTAGTTGCTCAGTTTGAACAACTTGGTGCAAATCCTCAAAAAATGTCATTTAAAGAAGTATATGGCGGACTACAAACTAAAGTTATCGATGGTCAAGAAAACACTTGGTCAAATACTTACGGTAAGAAATTCTTTGAAGTACAGGATGGTGTAACAGAAACCAATCACGGTATTTTGGATTATTTAGTGGTGACGTCAGGTGAATGGTGGAAAGGGTTGCCTGATGATGTGCGTACTCAATTAGCTGGCATTTTAAAAGAAGTCACTGAAACACGAAATGCCGAATCAACTAAAGTGAATGAAGAGAACAAACAAAATATCATCAAAGCAGGCGGTATAGTGCGCACGTTAACGCCAGAGCAGCGCCAAGCTTGGGTTACTGCACTTAAACCTGTTTGGAAAAAGTTTGAAAAAGATATAGGTAGTGATCTAATTGAAGCAGCTCAAGCTGCTAATAATCCATAGATTTCAGTTATGAACCACTGTGTTATGCAGTGGTTCTTTATCTTTACGTTATATATAGGAGCACAAAGCTGATGGAAAAAGGAATGATAGCAAGGTCTTTTACGCGTATAGGTAAATTTACTGATTATGCTGAAGAAACACTCATCGCCGCTTTTTTAGGGCTAATGACATTACTGACTTTTGGTAACGTAATCGTTCGTTATGTTTTTAACGACAATATATTATGGGCCGTTGAGTTAACTGTGTTTATGTTTGCGTGGATGGTATTGGTTGGTGCATCCTATGGTGTAAAAAAACATTTCCATATCGGTGTAGATGTGGTCATTAACATTGCGCCTGTTGGTCTTAAAAAAACCTTTGCATTGTTGGCTGTTGCTTGCTGTTTATTTTTTTCTATCTCTTTATTAATTGGCTCTTGGAATTATTGGCTTCCTTTTATTACTGATCGTGCTTGGTATGAAACAGAAGATATCCCTATGCCAGATATATTACAGTTTCTTTCAACTTGGTTTAATGAAGGTGAACGATACGAAAGGCTTCCTCGTTTTATCCCTTATTTTGCACTTCCTTTAGGTATGGCTTTATTAACATTGAGGTTTATTCAGATAGCTTGGTTAATTGCGACCAATAAGTTAGACCGTATGATTGCTAGTCATGAAGCTGAAGAACAGTTAGATGAATTACACGATGTTGAGGATTCTGCTAAAGAGCAAATAGATAAACAAAGTGAGCAGCTATCAAGCGTAAAAAAGGAGACTAACTAATGGCTATGTTATTGCTGTTTGTAATGGTTGTGGCTCTGATGACAATCGGTGTTCCAATTGCAGTTTCACTAGGTGTATCAAGTATTGCATTCCTATTAATGCATTCTGATGCTTCCTTAGCGTCTATTGCACAGACATTACTTAATTCTTTCACGGGTCACTATACCTTATTAGCGATCCCATTCTTTATATTAGCCTCTAGTTTTATGGCAACAGGTGGAGTGGCTAAACGAATCATACGTTTTGCTATTGCGCTGGTTGGTTCATTACGTGGTGGTTTAGCAATGGCGTCGGTTGTTGCTTGTATGATGTTTGCTGCATTATCCGGATCATCGCCCGCTACTGTGGTTGCCATAGGTGGTATCGTGATTGCCGGTATGGTTAAAAATGGTTATACCAAAGAATTTGCTGCTGGTGTTATTTGTAACGCAGGTACATTAGGCATTCTTATTCCACCTTCAATTGTTATGGTTGTGTATGCTGCTGCAACCGATGTATCAGTAGGGCGCATGTTTTTAGGTGGTGTCATACCAGGGTTGTTAGCTGGTTTAATGCTGATGATTGCTATTTATATTTATGCACGTTACAAAAATATTCCTGCACAACCTTTTGTTGGTTGGGGGGAGGTATTTAATTCAGCTAAAGATGCAGGTTGGGGATTATTGCTTATTGTGATCATTCTTGGTGGTATTTACGGTGGTGTGTTTACGCCAACGGAAGCAGCAGCTGTTGCGGCGGTTTATGCTTTTGTTATATCAAATTTTGTTTATAAAGATATGGGACCACTTGCAGATAAAGAGCCTGCAGAGAAAAAAGCTAAAGCTTATTGGTATAAAGCCATGCATGTGTTTTGCCATGAAGATACACGTAAAACGCTGTTTGAAGCGGGTAAGTTAACTATCATGTTAATGTTTATTGTTGCTAATGCATTAATTCTAAAACATGTATTGACGGAAGAACGTATTCCACAAATGATCACAGAATCGATGTTGTCTGCTGGTCTAGGTCCAATAGAGTTCCTTATTATTGTTAATGTGTTGCTTCTTATCGGGGGGCAGTTTATGGAACCTTCCGGTCTGTTGATTATTGTTGCGCCATTAGTTTTCCCGATTGCTATTGCATTAGGTATTGATCCCATTCATCTTGGTATCATGATGGTGGTGAACATGGAAATAGGCATGATCACTCCGCCCGTTGGATTAAACTTATTTGTTACTGCTGGTGTTGCTAAGTTATCCATGATGAAAGTGGTGAAAGCATCATTACCTTTAGTAGGGGTGATGTTCCTATTTTTGATTATTGTTACTTATGTACCTTGGGTATCAACTTGGTTACCAACGCTCATGATGGGGCCTGAAATGATTACAAAATAAATGTTCACTGAAAATACAATGCCGATGTAAAAGTCGGCATTTTTGTTTCTGAGTATTAGCTTTCATCTATTTTAAAGTTTTGTTTATCTATGCCATATTTTTGCATTTTATCGTATAGCGTTTTACGCGGTAAATTAAGGGCTTGCATTGTATCTTTAATGCATCCGCTATTTGTTGTTAATGCTTGCTCTATTAAGGTTTTTTCAAATGCTTCAACTTGCTGCGATAAGCTTAATCCCATATTACGTTCTTGGTTTACATCATTAAGATCGGATAATGACCCTAACAAAATAAAACGCTCTGCAGCATTTCTCAGTTCTCGGACATTACCAGGCCAGTCATGTGTTAATAAGGCTTGTAATGAAGTTGCCGGTAATGCTGGTGCTGCTTTCCCATAACGAGATGCGGTCACCAGTAAAAAATGGTGGAATAACAAAGCAATATCTTCTTTACGTTGTCGCAAAGGAGGTAAGTCTAATGTGAGCATGTTTAATCGGTAGTATAAATCTTGTCTAAAATTAGGCGCTTCTTTTAAATCAATTTTAGTTGCAGCGATAATCCGTATATCTAAATTAATGACTTTGTTTGAACCAACACGTTCTAAATTACGCTCTTGTAATACTCTTAATAAGCGTACTTGAGCCTGCATTGGCATGGACTCAATTTCATCAAGAAATAAAGTGCCTCCTTGTGCATATTCAAACTTACCTATGCGTTGTGAATCAGCACCAGTAAATGCACCTTTTTCATGACCATATAACTCACTTTCGATTAAGTTTTCTGGTACAGCACCACAATTCACAGCGACAAAATTATTTGACCTGCGTTGGCTTTGTTCATGTAATGATCTTGCTACAAGCTCCTTACCTGTGCCAGTTTCTCCGAATAACAAAATATCTGCATGGCTATCTGCAACACGACTAATCATCTGCTTTAACATCACTATACTCGGAGTATTACCTATAATTCGTGGCCCGAGTATCTCTTTGCTTTGTAATGCTTTTTTAAGCGCTCGGTTTTCTAGAGTGAGTTTATGTTTTTCAAGTGCTTTACGCGTAATTTCAATCAGTCGTTCGGAAGAAAAGGGCTTTTCTATAAAATCATAGGCACCATTTCTAATTGCTTGTACTGCCATTGAAATATCACCGTGTCCAGTGATCAGTATTACAGGTAAATCTGCATCTTGCTTTTGTAATGAGTTTAATAATTGTTCACCTGAGATGCCGGGTAATCTAATATCAGAAATAATAACAAGGGGGAGATCATCCTTCATTGCGATTAAAGCAGATTCAGCATCGGTAAAAAACTGCGCGTCAATATCTGCTAATGCAAAGGTTTGCTGATTAGCGATGCACATGTCTATTTCATCATCAATAAAAAATACTGTACTCATTGATTGCCTCTATTATTCTCGTTGTCCGTGATAGGAAGTAATGGAAGGCTAATAGTGAACTCTGCTCCTCCACTTTGTCGATTAGTTGCTGATAGTGTGCCTTGCATGTTTTGTATTATTTGTTGTGAGATAGAAAGACCTAAACCTAATCCCGTTTCTTTGGTAGTAAAGAAAGGTTCAAATAGCATACTTAAATACTTTTCTTGAATGCCTGTTCCGCTATCTAATACTTTTATAAATGCATGTTTCGATTCGATGCTTAGTTTTATTTCTATTAACTTATGTTGACTGTTTTGCATTGATTGTAGAGCGTTTGAGAGTAAGTTGACGATGATTTGCTCTAACTGTATCGCATCTGCTTTTACTTTGATTGGCTTGTTTGGGAGGTGTAATAGTAAATCTGTCTGGTTTGCTTTTAATTGTGGTTTAAGTAATTCATGTGCCGCTAAGATAATAGGTTGTAATGATACTATCTGTAATTCACCATCTGATTTACGAGCAAATGATTTAAGTTGAGCGCTAATTTTTGCCATTCGCACCGTTAAAGAAGTAATTCTTATCAGGTTATTTTCAACGTCATTCAATTTATTTTTGTTTAAAAATAACACTGCATTTTCAGCATAACTACGAATAGCGGATAATGGGTTATTTAACTCATGGCTAATGCTTGCGGAAAGTTGCCCTAATACAGCGAGTTTCGCTGATTGAATCAATTCCTTTTGTGTTGCTCGAAGTGCTGACTCTGCTTTTTCTCTTTCTAATATTTCTGCTTGTAATGCGGATGTCCTCTGCATTACGGTGAATTCAAGCTGCTGTTTTGCTTTAGCTGTTGCTAATATTTGCTCTTCTCGCCTGTGCTTATGTTGTTTAACGATAACCGCAACTAAATACAGCAACATATAGAATAATGTAATGAATAATATGAGCATTGAAATATTAAAAAGAATTGAAGTGATAGGCACAAACACTCGGATTTTCCATTGTTTGTCATTGCCTGTCTTTATCAGTGATAAATAATATTTATTCGCCACTTTTAATAGTGTGGATGCTTTATTTATATCACCAGTGATTGCTAAGGATTTTATGTCGAGATCAAGATAACGACGACTATTTAATACTTGCTGGTGGGTCTGTGAAGTCAAAGGAGAAAGGCTTTTAAAAAGCCAATCCGGATCAGAACTAATAAAGATGATGTTATTAGGATCTGTGACTAAAAAGCGTTGTTTTTTGGCTGCCCAATCTTTTTCTATCAAGGATAAATCCATTTTTACCACAATAACACCAATAACTTCTGCTGCGTATTTAATAGGAAATGAAAAATAATATCCTCGTTTTCCTGATGTTGAACCAAGTGCAAAATGGCGACCGCTAGATCCTGCTTTAGCGGTTTGAAAATAAGGACGAAAAGCAAAATTATTACCAATAAAAGTACTTTTTTTAGACCAATTACTTGCCGCTATTGTTGTGCCAATGTTATCTAATAGATAAGTATCAGAAGCTCCGATAATTTGATTTATCGTTTCTAAATGGCGGTTTGTTAAATCAAGTTGAGCACTATTATGTGGTGTTAAAAGTGCTTTTATGATGATACTTTGTCCGGATAATAATTGAGGAATATAGGAAAACTGCCCAAGCTGACTATCTAAGTGATAACCAAAGCGGTCAAGTTGTTGTTGATTGGAGGTTTGCAATTGCTGATAGCTGAATAACCATAACCAATGAGCACTGAAAACTAAGGTTAAACAATATAAGAACAACCAGATTAATGTCACCGGTCGACTGAGACTGACTGTTATCAAACGCACTATAGACTTCCTTTATTAGTTGATCATTTGAGTATTGGTCAAATTTTCGTTTTTACTATTTTGTATTAGCTTGCTTGCTAGATAGCTCACATGTTTGATGAAACGATTTATAAAAAATGCTTTATATGGATTGATAAAAACTCGATGTAAACAGATTATTGCTATGTTATGTTGATCACTTGTTTACTTTGATAGGTGTTTATATGCAGTTACCAGACATTTTAGCGGAAAAAGATCTGTGTAAAGTGAGAACGATTACTACTTTCTTACGTTTAGATTTTGATCAAAGCCAATGGCCTAAATTGATACGTAAAGCGAATGACTTTTGTCAATCTCTGGCTCAAGACCTTAAACAACACGGTTATACGGTACAATCCGTTCGACTTGTGACCAATCCTTTTGCTGAATATATTGACACAAGCAATTTACAAACTGCACAAAATGACATGAGAACTTTAAAGACCCTATTGAATAATGGTCAGCAGTCAGGGTTAAGACTTCGGTTTGCAATTGGTGAAGCCTCTACGGCGCATCAATTAAGTTTAGTACCAGAGTTAATCCAAGAGTTTGGTGATTTATGTAATGTCTGCGTTAACATCGCAATGGATGAAAATGGTGTATTAGATAATCAATTATTAGAAGAGGCGACTAAAGCGGTTAATCGAATTAGCCAAATCACACCTCGTGGAGAAGGTAACTTTAACTTTACTGTTAACTTTAATTGTAAGCCGCTTATTCCTTATTTCCCTGCCAGTTATTTTGATCATTCAACAGCGAATTCATTTGTGATTGGTTTGGAAACTCCAGACTTGTTGGTTGCAACGCTACAAGCATTTCATAAAACCAATCCTATATTAGACCATCAACAGGCACTTGATGGTTATTATCAGTCATTAAAAAATCAGTTGCAGTTTCATGTTGATCAATTAAAAAATATTATTGATTCTCAACATTTAAATAAAGGTTTTCATTTTGCGGGGTTAGATAGTTCAGCTGCGCCATCAAAAAACTGCTCTAGCATGACCGATGTCTATGAATTATTAGGTGTAGAGTACTTTGGTGCTGCGGGAACCGTTGAAGCCTCTTCGTTATTAACTAAAGTTTTTAAATCCGTAACTGGTATGCCATTAGTAGGTTTTTCTGGATTAATGTTGGCTTTAACAGAAGATAGGGGGCTTGCCAAAGGAACTCAATTGGAACAGTTTGATATAAGAGCTTTATTAACCTATAGCTCTGTATGCGGTATTGGTTTAGATACAGTGCCTATTCCTGGAGATACGCCTATTAATAAAATCACTGCATTAATGCGCGATACTGGCACCATGGCATTTAGACTGAATAAACCATTAACTGTTAGAGTTTTTCCTGTTCCTGGTTTACAAGCTGGTGATGTGACTAGTTTTGAAAGTGATGATTTGTGTAATTGTGCGGTTTTAGCCGTACCTTAAGGAGAGAGGTATGTCGATCACGATTTATGGAGATAGTTTGTCGGGTAATTGTTATAAAGTGAAATTATTATGTTCACTTTTACAAATAGACTATGAATGGATAGACATTGATATTTTAGCTGGAGAAACACAGACCAGTGAATTTTTAGCATTGAACCCTAATGCTAAAATTCCAGTATTAGTAACGGAAGATCAACAAGTTGTTTCTGAATCTAATGCCATATTATTTTATTTGTCGCAACAAAGTGCCTTTTTCCCTGCACAAGTATACCAACAGACATTATGCCTACAGTGGATGTTCTTCGAGCAATATAGTCATGAACCTTATATTGCCGTGGCACGTTTTATTAATAAATACTTAGGCAAACCTGAAAGTAGATTAGCTGAATTTAATGCAAAACAAGAGGGGGGTAATAAAGCGCTATCTATTATCGAAACTCAATTGCAAAAAACAAACTATTTGTTAGGGGATTCAATAAGCATCGCTGATATTTGTTTATTTGCCTATACACATGTTGCCGATGAAGGTGGTTTTAACTTAAATGAGTATCCATACATATTAAATTGGATTGCTAATATTAAGTCACAAAAAAATTTTGTACCAATGACATTAAGTATGTGATCTAAATTTTGCTGAAAAATAAATTTAAAACAAGCATATTAATTAGAGGTTTATGGTGTCACTTAGTGGTTTTTGTGGGGTATTATTAAGCAATAATGCTAGCTTTATATTAAAAAGTAATAACATCTAATATTTTAATCAGTTTAAGATCATAGTTCTAATGGTAGCATTAAAAATATCTAATTATCTTAAACAACTAAAACGAGCGGCCAAGCATGATATATACTGCTCGAGTTATCTTGTAACGTCATACTTAACACTTCATTAAAGGAATATTATGAACACTTTTTTTAAAAGAACATTAATTGCATTAGTTGCAGTTAGTAGTTTATTAACCGTGCCTGCTTTTGCTCAACAAACTGTAAAAGTTGGTATGTCTGGCCGTTATTTTCCATTCACTTTTTCACAGAAAGATGTATTGCAAGGCTTTGAAGTTGATGTGTGGAATGAAATCGCAAAACGTTCTGATTACAAAGTTGAATATGTTACATCAACATTTTCTGGCCTATTTGGCATGTTAGAAGCAGGACACATTGATACAATCGCTAACCAAATCACTATCACTGATGAGCGTAAAGCAAAATACGCAATGAGTGACCCGTATGTTGTTGATGGTGTACAAATTACAGTTCGTAAAGGTCGTGACGATATTAAAACAATCGAAGACTTAAAAGGCAAAAAAGTTGCTGTTAATTTAGGTAGTAACTTTGAGCAAGTTTTACGTAAATACGATACTAAAAATGAAATCAATATTATTACTTATGATTCAGGTTTAGAGCAAGATGTTGCATTAGGCCGTGCTGATGCTTTTATCATGGATCGTGTATCATCTGTTCAATTAATCAAAAAAGCAGGACTACCACTACAATTAGCTGGCCAACCTTTTGAGAAAATTGAGAATGCAATGCCATTTTTAAACAAACCTTCACAAATTGCTATTCGTGACCAAGTAAACAAAGCCCTTGCTGAAATGCGTGCTGATGGTACATTAGCGAAAATTTCTGATAAGTGGTTTGATTCAAACATCACAGAATAAATATTAATCCTTAAAGAGTCGTTTTTATGCAAAGTTCATTTGACCTTCAATATATAATTGAATTAATGCCCATTTTATTTAAATATCTTGGGGTGACAATGGAAATGGCGCTTTGGGGATTTTTGTTTGCATTAATACTCGCACTAGGTTTAGCTTTGGTGCGAGTTTTTAAAATTCCTTTTGTACAATACATTGCCTCATTATATATCTCCTTTTTCCGTGGCACGCCGTTACTTGTTCAGCTATTTTTATTGTACTACGGACTCCCACAGTTTATGCCAATATTCATTGGTATGGATGCATTTACAGCTGCCGTTGTTGGTCTCTCATTACATTTTTCTGCTTATATGGCGGAAAGTATTCGAGCTTCTATTATCGGTATCGATAAATCTCAAATGGAAGCATGTTTAAGTTTAGGAATGACACGTTTACAAGCGATGAAACGAGTCATTTTACCGCAAGCTTCACGTGTAGCGACACCATCATTGATGAATTACTTTATCGATATGATTAAAAGTACATCTCTTGCATTTACCTTAGGTGTTGCAGAAATCATGGCTAAGGCGCAAATGGAAGCGTCATCTAGCTTCAAGTTTTTCGAAAGTTTCTTTGCTGTTGCATTAATTTATTGGGTTGTTGTATTGTTCTTCACACGTATTCAATACCTACTAGAAAACAGACTTAATAAGGCTTATTAATTATGATCAAAGTATCCAACTTAAGTAAAAAGTTTGCTGATCTAGCAGTGTTAAAAGACATTAACTTTGTTGTAGATAAAGGGGATATTGTTGTTATTATTGGTCCTTCAGGTACTGGTAAATCAACATTATTACGGTGCTTAAATTACCTAGAAACACCTACAACAGGGCAAATTCATATTGGTGATGTCACCATTGATGCTGTTTCGCATAAAGCAAAAGAAGTGACTGCTTTACGTAAACAAAGTAGCTTCGTTTTTCAAAACTATTCTCTGTTTGCAAATAAAACCGCATTACAAAATGTTGCAGAAAGTTTAATTACTGTTTGGAAAACACCTAAAAGCGAAGCACTGGCTACAGCTGAATCTATTTTAATTAAAGTAGGCTTAACGGATAAATTACATGCTTATCCTTCACAACTTTCTGGCGGTCAGCAACAACGAATAGGTATTGCTCGAGCAATGGCCGCTAAAGGGGAAGTCATTTTATTTGATGAACCAACATCTGCATTAGACCCAGAATGGGTTGATGAAGTATTAGCTGTAATGAAACAATTAGCTGTTGAAAGACAAACTATGATTGTTGTTACTCATGAAATGCAATTTGCCAAAGAAGTCGCTGACCGTGTTATTTTTATGGAAGACGGATATATTGTTGAAGAGGGGACTCCGCAGCAAATATTTGAACAGCCAGAGCACCACAGAACAAGAGCCTTTGTAAAAAGAGCACTTAAACAGTCTTAATAAATTTAAAGCAGTTATATTTAAACTTTGCTTAAAAGCTAAAGAATTTAAAAGATGAACAATCATCTTATTAATAATGATCAATAAAGGGTTTTAAAATGCAAGATAACAATTTAATCGATTATGGTCCATTGACTGGATTGATAGGTACTTGGACAGGTAATAAAGGCAAAGATCTTGCTCCTGAACCAGATGGTACTGAATATAATGATTATTACGAAACTATCATTTTTACTGAAGCTCATGATGTTGCTAATGCAGAAGAAGAAAATATTAGTGCATTACATTACATTCAAAAAGTACAGCGCATCACTAATGATAAAGTTATTCACCAAGAAACGGGATATTGGATGTGGGAGCAGGGAACAGATAATGTGATTCATTCAATGACTATTCCTCGAGGTATTTGTGTTTTAGCGGGCGGTAAAGCAAGTCAATCGGTTGATACCGTATTAGATGTTGTTGCTGACGTTGATAGCCAGGACTGGCCAATTGCTCAAACTGCTTTTTTACAAAAGAAAGCAAAAATGAAAACCTACACACAGCAAATGATCATTTCTGGAGATACTTTGTCATATAAGCAAAATATGTTGCTAGATATTTATGGTCGTACATTTGATCATAGTGATGAGAATACATTAACGAAAGTTAGTTAACCTAGTCCCAGATATAAAAATGCCACTTTATTAATACTAATAAAGTGGCATTTTTTTAACTGAATAATTTGTATGATTGATTATTTAGTATGACGCTCTTTTAATTTAGCGGCAATATCAGCTAAGGTTAACCCTTCATTCTGTAATAAAACCGTTAAATGATATAACAAATCTGCACTCTCACAAGTCAGCTCATCCATATCTTGAGCCATTGCTGCTAAAGCAACTTCAACGCCTTCTTCACCAACTTTCTGTGAAATACGTTTTGTGCCACGTGCATATAAACTTGCTGTATAGCTGCTTTCAGGATCTGCACCTTTACGGCTTTTAATCACTTGCTCTAAATCAGCAATGAAAGATAATGCAGGTTGTTGCTCACCTTTAAAACATGTTTCAGTACCAAGGTGACAAGTTGGACCAACAGGTTCAACAATGGCTAATAAAGTGTCATTATCACAATCAGAACTGATTTCAACTACGTTTAAGAAGTTACCTGATTCTTCACCTTTACACCAAAGTCGTTGTTTAGTGCGGCTAAAGAAAGTCATTTTTCCTGACTCAAGAGTTGCTGCTAGAGATTCTTGGTTTACATAACCTAGCATTAAAACTTTGCCTGAAGTGCGGTTTTGTACAACAACTGGCATTAAGTTATCTACTTTTGCCCAATCTAGTGATTGTAATTGTTCTTGTTTCATTAAGCTCATAAGCGGATCTCTACCTTTTCTGTTTTAAGGTAAGATTTTAACTCACCAATATTAATTATTTGTTTGTGGAATACACTTGCTGCTAATGCACCATCTACATCTGCTTTATTAAATACATCAGCAAAATGAATCATTTCACCGGCACCACCAGAAGCAATTAATGGAACATGACAGATTGCACGTGCTTGGCTTAGTTGGTCAATGTCATAACCGCAACGGACACCATCTTGATTCATTACATTTAATACAATTTCACCAGCGCCACGAGATTGAACTTCTTTTATCCAATCAAAGGTATTCCATTTAGTGGTAACCGTTGCTTTTTCATTGCCTGTAAATTGTTTTACTTGGTATTCACCCGTTGCTTCATCAAAGTATGAATCAATACCGATTACAATACATTGTGTGCCAAATTTTTCAGCTAAACGGTTGATTAAGCTTGGGTCAGCTAAAGCAGGGCTGTTGATTGACACTTTATCTGCGCCAAATTCAAGAATGCGTCGAGCATCTTCTTCGGTTTTAATTCCGCCTGCTACACAAAATGGAATATCAATTACTTCAGCAACACGACTAACCCAGCTTTTATCGACAACACGTGCATCTGAACTGGCTGTAATATCATAAAAGACTAATTCGTCAGCACCTTCTTCTGCATAACGCTTCGCTAGCGGTACAATATCACCAACAATTTCATGATTACGGAATTGAACACCTTTAACAACTTGTCCATCTTTAACATCTAAACAAGGAATAATACGTTTTGCTAACATAAAGCCTCACTCGAATGAAATATTGAATTTTTAAGCATCTTTTGAAGGCCTTAAAATGGTTGATTTATGCTCTATTAATAAAGCATAAGTTACTGTAAATAATATTGATTAAATATTCAGGCATTATATATTTATTCAGCCTCGGTTTGTAGAGTTTAATCCTATAAAAAGCTTTTTTATTGTTTCTACGATTTACATTGTCAGTTAATAAAGTTCTTTTATTCTTTCTTTAGAGGAGCTATTAACTGCGGATTCACCAAGCTAGATATATTTTATTAAATTAAGAGATCTAAATACTGCACCCAAACGTATTAAACCATTAGTTATACGGAGGTTTATATGTTGGTTAATATAGTTGGATTTAATTTTGTTTGGTTTGGGTTAATTTATTGGGGAAATATTTTTATCCCTATTGCCCTTGTTATGCTGGCTATACATCTTTTTTGTATCTCTGACGTTAATAATGAATTGTTTTTAATTATTAGCATCATGAGTGTGGGCATTATTGTTGACTCATTATTACAGTTTAATAGAATTTTTATTTTCCCTCATTCCACCCATATTCCATTTTGGTTAATGACCCTTTGGGCATGTTTCGCGGCCACTATTTGTCATAGTTTAGCTTTCCTCGCTCGTTTTAAATTTTTACAAATTACTGCTGGAAGCATAATGGCGCCACTTAGTTATTTTGCGGGTGAAAGATTGAATGCGGTGGTATTTGGATATCCATTTATCTCTACGTATATCCTGCTTGGTTTAATTTGGACTTGCTTATTTCTGTTCTTTTTTTATTTAAAATCTATTTTGATTATAGAGGAGACTAAGTATGCGTAAACGAATGTTATATCTACCTTTAATATTATTTATCACCATTATTTCTGTTGCTTCAACTGCTCATGCAGAATGGCATAAACAATTAAATTTTGAACAAGAAACTAATTTTAAAAACGTAGGAAGCACGACTTACTCTATTTTTATTTGGGACTTATACAATAGTAAATTATTAACCACATCTGGTGCTTATCCAATGCAGTCAGAAGATGCAAAGTTACTTTATGAAATTGAATATTTAAAAGACGTTTCATCAAAAGATTTAGTTAACCATACCGTTAAACAATGGCAACACTTAGATATTAACAGAAGTGAATATGAACATTATTTACCAAGGTTAGCTTCCATTTGGCCAAATATTAAAGCAGGCGACCGGTTAACCTTAGTTATGAATAAATCCAGTAGTGCTTTTTATTACAACAGTGACATGGTTGGTGTGATTGATAAACCAGAGTTTGGGCCATTATTTCTAGATATTTGGTTATCTGAAAACACCAGCGAACCCAAGCTACGTGAAGAGTTATTAGGAATAAATAAAAATGGCTAATTTAAAATATAAAATTTTGTGTCGAACATTTGTACTGGCTGTTGCAGCATGTTTTTTAGTAACAAGTTGTTCAACTCAGTTAAGTAAATACCAGGATCAAACTAATAATTTTGATTTAAAAGAATATTTTAATGGTGATGTCATTGCTTGGGGAACGATTCAGGATAGTAGTGATAAAGTGACTCGTCGATTTTGTGTTGAGTTAACAGGGGTATGGACAGATAACAAAGGTGTATTAGCTGAAAAGTTTTATTTTGATGACGGTGAAATAAGCTATAGAACATGGCTGCTTACAAAAAATAAAGATGGAACCTATATAGGTACTGCTGAAGATGTTATTGGTAGCGCTATTGGTAAACACAAAGGTTTTGCTTTTCAATTACAGTACACTTTGTTGTTACCGGTTGATGATACAACTTATGAAGTTAATATGAATGATTGGATGTATCAACTTGATCAATATCGAGTAATGAATAAAACCGTTATCTCTAAATTTGGCATTAATGTCGCTAATGTCACTTTGTTCTTTGATAAACAGTTACCAATTCAATACTGCCAAGTAAATAAAGAGGAAAAATAATGAATAAAAGCATAATCAAGCTTCCTCTATTTCCCCTAGATATATTCTTATTGCCTGATGGAGTCACTCGTTTAAGAATTTTTGAAGCCCGTTATTTAAAGTTGGTCAGTCTAGCAATAACAAGTGGTTTTATTATTACCTCAAATAATGCTAGTAGTCATAATGATGGTAATGCAATAAGAGAAAAAAAATGGGGTAGCTGGGTTGATATTATCAATTTTGATCAAGGCAAAGATGGTATTTTAGAAATAGATGTAAAATGCCGATCTTTAGTTGAAATAATTGATATAGATGATAGCCAGCATCAACAAATAAACTCAAATCAAGCACCTTTACAGTTTGTAAATGTTAAAGCTATCACTCACTGGGCTCAAGATAATCCTACGGAATCTGCAAATCAATTATTAAGATCATTACAAACTTTATTTAACGGTCAACTTTTATTACAACATTTATATAATAATAAAGTAGTTAATAATTCACATTGGGTTGTTGCCCGTTGGCTAGAGTTATTACCCATTCCCTTTGAAATTAAAAAATCATTTATATTTAAGCATAATTATCATGAGGCCAAAACATTGGTGAACTCCATTATTTTTAAAGATATTCATTAAATTAATTATTTTTAAAAATTAGTGATCTTATTTTCTTACCCTACGTATAACTAAATACAGTGCCAAATTTGAGACGTGAATATGATAGTTGTACAAACGGAATTGCCAATCAGTATTGGTCATGCTAAATCTAAACGCATGATAAATAATACTGAAGTACAAGAATTAAATGGATGGCTGAAAGCGGTAGCAAACTCGCGATGTAAAATTGCATTTACACATTTGTTTAAGTTTTTTGCACCTAAAATACAACGAATTGCTCGTAGTAAGTTTACAAATGAAGCTCAGGCTCATGAGGCTGTGCAAGAAACCATGAGTAATGTATGGCGCAAAGCTCACTTATTTGATGCTGATAAAGGAGCTGCCACTACTTGGGTCTATACAGTTATGCGAAATGTTATTTTTGATCTGTTACGTAAGATGAAAAGTAATAGAGAAGATAACTTAAGTGATGACATTTGGCCGATTGCAGAAAGTACTGTTTCTGATGATGATATTTATGAAGATCACTTAGAAAACAAAAAACTTTTACATGGCATCGAATCATTACCTGAGGCGCAACAACAAGTTGTTAAAGGTTTCTATTTAATGGAAATGTCGCAAGAACAACTTGCTACACACCTCAACTTACCGTTAGGCACTATAAAATCTAGATTACGCTTGGCGTTATCTAAATTAAAAGTGCAACTAGGAGAAGACCATGATTAAGCATCATCCTACATTTGAGTTAATCCAGTCTTTTGTTAATGGCGATTTACCTGCTTCATTATCTATCGGTATTAAACTTCATGCAGAAATGTGCTCTCAGTGCCAAAAACAAATAGCTCAGTTAACCGAGCAAGTAGCAGATAACGCGTTTGAGAGCGAAAATAGTTTCGCTGTTAATGATAATGATATATTTGATTTTGAATCCATAATCTCAGATATCACAGAGTCTGATGATATTGATGATGTATCTGTAGAAATCAATAAAACGATTAACTTTAAAAATAAAGCCTATCCATTACCTAAAGCATTAAACAATGTCAGTGTGGGTAAAACAGCTAATATTGGCAAGCTTTCAAGAGCAAGATTGCAATTAGATGAAGAAGAAATTCATACCAACTTATTACATTTTAACCCAGGTGGTGGGGTGCCAGAGCATACACATAAAGGCTTTGAGTTAACTGTGTTATTAGACGGTTCATTCACAGACCATAAAGGTGAATACACCAAAGGTGACTTCATCATGTTAGATGGTACATTTACACATCAACCTATCTCAGAAAAAGGCTGTTTATGTTACACAGTCGCTAACGATGCTTTACATTTTACGCAAGGTATTAACAAGTTACTTAATCCTATTGGCAACTTTATTTATTAGTGGGTATCAAAATGATTTATTCAGTGAAGAAAGAAGATATTCAAATTGGCATTAGTGCATGTTTAGTTGGTCAAAAAGTCCGTTTCGACGCAAGTAATAAACCCTCTAAATTTTGTATCGAAGAGTTAGGTGAGCATGTTCAATACGAAACATTTTGTCCTGAAGTTGCAATTGGTTTGCCGATCCCGAGACCAACTATACGTCAAATAAAAAAAGATGATGTTATCCAGGTTGCAAGACCGGATGGTAGCGGCGATGTTACAGAAGCCTTGCATGCTTATGGTAAAAAAGTATCTGAAATGACCAAGCATTTAAGTGGCTATGTTTTTTGTGCTAAAAGTCCAAGCTGTGGCATGGAACGATTAAAAGTGTACACACCGGAAGGGCATTCACTCGAATCAAATGGTATCGGTGCTTTTGCTGAGGAAATTATGGCTGGTAATCCATTATTACCTTGTGAAGAAAATGGGCGTTTAAATGATATGCATATCAGAGAGAACTTTGTCGCGCGAATTTATGCTTACAAACATTGGCAAATGGTAAGTGAATCAGGTTTAACAAAACATAAATTAACGACCTTTCATAGTCATTATAAATATACTGTGATGAGTCATAATTTAGTGGCTTATAAAAAGCTGGGGAAACTGCTCGCAGATGTGGATTTACCATTAGAAGAAAAAGCATCGCAATACATTTCTGGTTTAATGGCGGCACTGAAAATTCCTGCTACGCGTAAAAACCATGTGAATACGCTGACGCATATTCAAGGGTATTTTTCTAAGCACTTAGCGGCTGCACAACGTAAAGAGTTGTGTGAACAAATTGACGGCTATCGTTTAGGGTTATTACCTTTAATTGCGCCTTTAACCTTGATAAATCATTATTTATTACAGTATCCAAAAGACTATTTGAAAGGTCAGTCTTATCTCTCTCCTTATCCTGATAGTTTAAGATTGAGGTATGCCTACTAATTTTACTGAGCTTAATCTTTATAAATTATATCTCCAAATGGTTAAGCTCATTAAGCAATGCACAGTTTTAATTCTCTTTAGCTATTCATTACTTTTTAAGGAGTTATTTTGTCAAACCATCAACATTTATTGTGGTTCCGTAACGATCTAAGAACCAATGATAATCCTGCGTTACATTATTTTCTAAAACAAACTTCTCCTGAAACAAAACGTCAAGCCATTTTCTTTATTTCTGAAGCACAATGGTTAAAACATGATTGGTCAGCGATTAAAATCGATTTTATAAAACGCCATGCAAATGCATTAGTGCAAGAACTGGCCTTATCAAACGTGCAATTGTCGCTTGTTGTTGCATCACATTTTTCAGATCAAATTCATTATTTAAAAAACTATTGTACTGAGCATGATGTTAAGCAAGTCATTGCGAATAGCGAATTGGAAGTGAATGAGTGTGATAGAGATAACGCCTGTCGTGAAAACGGTATTCCATTAACCTTATTTGAAGCCGATGTGATTGTACCTAAAGGTAAGATCGTTACTAAAACAGGTGCAATGTATAAAGTATTCACTCCTTTTAAAAAAGCTTGGCTCACTTACGTTCGAGAGCATGGATTTGAGTATTTAAGTGATATTGAACAACAGCAGGGAAATATCCTTGAACGTTCGAAGCAAACTAATTCACTTTCCGCTAAATGGCCGTTAGTCACACAATACAAAGCCAAAGCATTACCTCTTTTTTATCGTCAAAAAATAACTCAATACCAAGGGCAACGTGATATTCCTTCAATAAAAGGAACCAGTGGGGTCTCTCCTTATTTAGCGGCAGGTGTTTTAAGTCCTCGTTATATATTTCAATCATTGTTAAATCGTTTTCCCGATATTTTAATCGCCAGTGATAGTGATGAATTTTGTTGGCTAAATGAGGTTATTTGGCGTGAATTTTATCGTCACCTAATGTTTGACCAACCACGTTTATGTAAACATCAATGTTTTAACGACAAATATCATGAGGTTTCATGGCCTTATGATCATCAATTGTTTACAGCCTGGTGTGAAGGCAAGACAGGTTATCCAATCGTTGATGCGGCAATGCGACAATTAAATCAAACAGGTTGGATGCATAATCGTTTAAGAATGGTTGTTGCTAGCTTTTTAACCAAACATTTATTAATTGATTGGCGTTTAGGAGAAAGGTATTTCATGCAGCATTTAATTGATGGAGATTTAGCTTCTAACAATGGTGGTTGGCAGTGGGCTTCAAGCACAGGTTGTGACGCACAACCTTACTTTAGAATATTTAATCCTATTAGACAGAGTGAAAGATTTGATCCAAATGGCGACTTCATACGTAAATATATACCAGAGCTAAAAAGAATACCGGATAAGCAAATTCATTTTCCTCATAAATACATTAAGGAAAATCGATTATCCATCTATTGGTCAGCCATTGTTGATCACAAACAAGCCAGGTTAAATGCTTTAGCGTTTTACAAATAATATTATTCTTAATAAATACGATGGTAGAGACGATGAATATTGAATTAGACAATAACAATTCACATCCTTTGAATGACACAAATAGTAAGTGGTTAAGTGAGTTTGTCTCAATCTATCAACAACTTTCAACGGATAACTTGCACTTATTGAATGTTATCTATCATCAAGATGTTGTATTCGCTGACCCAATGCATGAAGTAAAAGGATTAATTGCCTTACATTGTTACTTTGAAGGTTTATATCAGAACCTAACCAGCTGTGATTTTGTGATTGAACATGTTATCGAACAAGGTAATAGCGCGGCAATCTATTGGCAAATGACTTATCAGCACCCGAAATTAAATAAGGGAAAAGTGGTCACGGTTTATGGTAACTCTCGTCTGCTAGAGCAAGATGACAAAGTAATTTATCATCGAGATTTTCTAGATTTAGGTTCAATGCTTTATGAACAAATCCCACTATTAGGTCAATTAATTAAGTGGGTTAAAAATAGGGCGGTTAAATAATGGCTAAAACGATCTTAATTACTGGTGCGACATCGGGTATCGGACATGCATTGTTTGAGCAATATACTAAAGCTGGCGATCAGGTTATTGCCTGTGGTCGCAATAAAAAACAGCTCGATGCCTTTGCTGATATAGCGTTTAAAACCTGTTTGTTTGATATGACAGATAAAGCGCAAATAGAAGCAGCTACAGAACCGCTAACATCATTAGATATATTGGTCTTAAACGCAGGAAATTGTCGTTACATTGATAATGCCAAACACTTTGATGGCGCACTATTCGCAGATGTTATCCAAACTAATTTAGTTTCATTAGGTTGGTTATTACAATATTTACTTCCTAAAGTGAAATCTGGCGGACAAGTTGTGTTCGTGAGTTCAAGTGCAACGATTATTCCTTTTACAAGAAGTGAAGCTTATGGGGCCTCTAAAGCGGGCATGGACTATTTAGCTAATAGCTTGCGATTAGATCTAGTAAAAGAAAATATTGCTGTCACTTTGATCCATCCTGGTTTTATTAAAACCCCACTGACTGACAAAAATGATTTTGATATGCCATTTTTACTATCAAGCCAAGAAGCTGCAACACGTATTATCTCTGCCATAAAACAACGAAAAGCTTATGCGCATTTCCCTAAACGATTAACTTACCTACTTAAATTATTATCACTTCTGCCAAATGCTTGGTGGCAAAAAATTATTTTAAAGGACAATAAATAATGAAAAATATTGCAATCATAGGCTCAGGTGTTTCTGGATTAACTGCTGCGTACTTGTTGTCCAAAAAACATAAAGTTACCGTCTTCGAAAAAAATGATTATATCGGCGGTCACACGGCTACTGTTGATATTGAAAAAGCTGGAGAATCTTTTGCAATTGATACTGGTTTTATTGTTTTTAATGATAAAACCTACCCAAATTATTTAGCTTTGTTAAACGAAATTGGCATTGGTAAACAAGCTACTGAAATGAGTTTTGCTGTACATAATTGCCAAACAGGGTTGGAGTATAACGGTCATAACCTGAATACGTTATTTGCACAAAGAAGTAACTTATTTAAACCTCGCTTTTGGATGTTAGTAAAAGAGATTTTACGTTTTAATAAATTATGTAAATCAATATTTGAACAAGGTAATTATAAAGATAGTTTAACCTTGGGTGATTTTCTCAGTGAAAATAACTTTAATGCTTTTTTTGCAGAGCACTACATTCTACCAATGGGCGCTGCTATTTGGTCAAGTTCATTAACACAAATGGAAGGTTTTGAGTTTAGATTCTTTGTGCAGTTCTTCCATAACCATGGTTTATTAAATATTGCAGATCGACCGCAATGGTATGTTATCCCAAAGGGGTCACGAAGTTATTTAACTCCTTTATGTGGACCATTTAAAGAACGTATTCATTTGAATACAAAATTGAAAAGTATTGCGCGGGCGCACGGGAAAGTGACGTTAAGCTTTGAAGACAAAGATGATCAAATATTTGATGAAGTTGTGATCGCAAGTCATTCAGATCAAGCTCTCTCATTGCTTAGTGACGCCACTCAAGATGAGAGGGCTGTTTTATCGGCTATGCCATACAGTGAAAACTCAGTGGTATTGCATACGGATACCAGTCTATTACCTGATCGTAAAAGCGCATGGGCAAGTTGGAATTATCAACTTAGTTCAGATAGATCAAAAGCCGCCAGTGTTACTTACAATATGAATATCTTACAGGGGTTAACAACGGAACATACATTTTGTGTCACCCTAAATCAAAAAGAGGCCATCGCCGCAGAAAAAATATTAAGAGAATTCACTTATCACCATCCTATTTTCTCTTCTGATTCGATTAAAGCACAAAAGAAACGACACCTTATTTGTGGTTTGAATCATACCCACTTTGCAGGTGCTTATTGGCACAATGGTTTTCATGAAGATGGAGTAAGAAGTGCAGTCGAAGTAGCTGAGCGTTTCGACTGTTACCTTGATGCTTTTGCAAAATAGATAAAGGAGTGAGCATGCCATTCAGTGATAGTGCTATTTATGTCGGTAGCGTGGTGCATAAACGTTTTTATCCGAAAAAACACAGCTTTAACTCCACGTTATTTATGTTGGCGTTAGATGTCACAGAAGTTGAACAAGCGAAATCACATCATGGTGTATTTGGTTTTGCTTGGTATCACCCATTGCGGTTTGTTGAACAAGATTATTTACGAAAAAATAGTTTAATTGAAAAAGATCTCATAAAAAGTGAACCTAATTTATTGTCTCAACGTATTAAAGATAAAGTCGGTGCTTTAAAAGGCTCTACTGATATACAACGAATTATTATGTTGGCTCAAGTACGATGTTTTGGGATCTATTTTAGTCCAGTTAATTTTTATTTTTGTTATAACAAAGATAATCAATGCACACAGATGCTAGCAGAAGTGAGCAATACGCCTTGGAATGAACGACATTATTATTTAGTTGATTTGTTAGAAAGTGAACAAGCAAAAATCAGTAAAAAAGTATTTCAAGTATCGCCATTTATGAATTTAGATATGAGTTATCACTGGCATGTTAAACCGCCACAAGATAACAGCGAAAAATTGCTGGTGAAAATAGAAAACATGCGTACTGATCAATATTCAGGCGAGGTAAAAAAACTATTTGAAGCCAGTTTGATTTTAAAGAAACAGGCATTTAGCAAACGTAATCTATTCCGTATTTGGGCTCAAATCCCCATTATGACGGGTAAAATTGTGATTTGTATTTATTGGCAAGCATTAAAACTGTTTATTAAAAAAGTGCCTTTTATTGGGTATCAAAAAGCAAGTTAGTGACATTTTTAATATTTTAGGAGTATTCAATGGAAGAAATACAAAATAGCTCTGCATCGACTTCAGTCAATTGGTTTGATAAACGTTGCCGCGCCTTAGTTCACTCTGTATTTTTAAAACTTAGTTATGGTCAACTAGAAGTAGTTGAAGGCTCAGAGCATATTGTTTTTCCCATGCAGACAAATGATACTGATATCAAAGGCAAGATTCATATCCATGATATGAGTGTTTACCGTGATTTTGTAAAAGGTGGCAGTATTGGTGTTGCTGAAGCATTTATTGCTGGTAAATGGAGTAGCCCTAACTTAACCAATGTTATTCGTATTTTTGCAAAAGCACAGCAACAAACAGATACCTTGGATGCAAATAAATCATTATTAAATAAAATCAAAAATGCATTTAACCACTGGCAGAATAAAAATACACAATCAGGGTCTAAGCGAAATATCTTAGCCCATTATGATTTAGGCAATGAATTATACACACGTTTTCTAGACCCTCAGATGCAATATTCTTCAGCTATTTACCCATCAGAGACAACAACCTTAGAGTATGCACAGCTTTATAAATTACAAACTATTTGTGAAAGGTTATCACTTTCTAAAGATGACCATTTATTAGAAATCGGCACGGGTTGGGGCGGTTTAGCAATTTTTGCTGCCCAGCGTTATGGCTGTAAAGTGACAACAACTACCATTTCTGATGCTCAGTTTGCTTATACACAAGAGCGCGTGAAATCATTAGGGCTTGAAGACCAGATCACTTTATTAAAAGAAGATTATCGAGATTTAACCGGCACCTTTGATAAAGTCGTTTCAATAGAAATGATTGAAGCCGTTGGTTTTGACTTTTTACCAAGCTTCTTTAAACAATGTAACGACCGTTTAAAAGTGGGTGGAAAATTATTAATTCAATCAATTACCATTGCTGATCAACGTTTTGACCACTATAAAAATAATGTCGATTTTATCCAGCGTTATATTTTCCCCGGAGGGTTCCTACCTTCTGTTAATGTGTTGTCTAAACACTTAAAAGAAGATACACAACTGGTGATGGAAAGCTTGGACGACATCGGCTTAGATTATGCTAAAACATTAGCGGATTGGCGCAGCAACTTCTTAGCATCTTGGACGGAATTAACACAATTTGGTTATGACGAAGAGTTTAAACGTTTATGGTTATACTACTTCGCTTATTGTGAAGGCGCATTTTTAGAACGCTCTACCAGTGCAGTACATTTAGTGGCTAGAAAATAGTTTGACAGTTGGGAGCATAGTCCTTCCGTTGATTAATAGAAACCTATATCTTTTACTGTTGATATAGGTTTTTTACATTTCTACATTAAAAAAAACATTACGTGTTAGCAACGATTAAGGCTCTATTATTATGCTTTCTTTTTTTCGACAATCTTCACTTGTTGTTTTGTTTTTATTGTTGCTGTTTGCCTTTTTTAATACTGGTTGCAGCCAACGAGAATTAGAACCGAGTTACCAGCATGCTGAATCGTTACCTCGCTTTAATCAGCCAACATTTTCAGAGTATCAACAGCAGACTAAAGCGTGGTTAGTTAAATACCGTTATTTCATGACAGAAAACCACGAACAAGAATTGTCATTAGTTTTACCTAAAGAATATCAGCCAGTTAAAGCGAATGGAAAAGCGGTGTTATTAGTTCATGGTTTAGGTGATACACCTTACACTTTCACGGATGTTGCTTCTCATCTTGCAGAGCAGGGATATTTAGTCCGCACTATTTTATTACCCGGCCACGCCAGTAAAGTAGGTGATTTAATATTACCCTCTTTGGCTGATTGGCAAGGCGTGATTGATCACCATATTGATTTACTTAAACAACAAAGTAAGCACATTTGGTTAGGTGGTTATTCAACTGGCGCAAATTTAGTGATGAGCAAAGCCTTACAGGATGATCAAATAGAAGGCGTGTTACTGTTTTCACCTGCGTTTCAGCCTCGATCTTCTGCGGCACGTTGGGCTGGTTTAGCAAGACATTTTGTAACATGGGCTGATCGCGATCCTGAAGACAACCCATTACGTTACAGTTCATTACCAATGAATGCCGCTAATGTTTATTATCAAACTGTAAAAAACGTTCAAGAGGACTTAAAAGGAAAAACTTATAACAAACCTGTGTTTATGATGATGGGTGAAGGTGATCAAGTGATTGATACTGATTATGCGCTTGCAGTTTTTAATACAAGAATGAAGCACCCAAATAACCACTTAGTCTGGCTTGGTGAAGTTCTTCCAAAAGTGAATAATGTAAGTATGTTTTCTATGGATTTGCCAGAAAAACGTATCTCTAATAGCTCACACATGGGGATTCTATTTTCGCCAGAGAACAGCCATTACGGTGAAAAGGGTAGTCAACTTATTTGCGATAACGGCCAACCGTCAGCATCTAAACAAGCCTGCGAAGCGGGCGAAGAAGTTTGGTTTTCAGCATGGGGATTTGAAAAGGATGCTCGTATACATGCAAGGTTAACTTATAACCCTTATTTTGAAGAAACTATGTTGTTGATGGATCAAGTGATGGGTAAAGATTAGCTTTATCTGATGTGCTTTTTTATTATCAAGAGTCAGTTAATTAAAGAACTGACACATTTATAAATTTATATTTTATGCCATATAGGAAGTGCTAATAAAATAAATTGGGGCGAGGCTTTTAAGCCACATTAAAGAAAGGCAGGATCAATCCTGCGCCCCAATAATTTGATTAAGCTTTAGCGTTATTCCAACAGCTAATTGCTTGTTCAACGGTGAACTTGCCTTCTAACAAAGCGCGTCCAACGATCATGCCTTGTGCGCCTGAGCGTGCAACATCTGCGATATCGTCTAGAGAGCCGATACCACCTGATGCTTGCCAAGCAACACTTGGGAAAGTTTCAACCATCTCCTTGTATAGATCAACGTTTGAGCCTGTTAATGTGCCGTCTTTAGAAATATCAGTACATAACACATGTTTTAAACCAACTTTCATGTAGATTTCTAATAACGATTCAATGGTTTGGCCGCTATCTTCTTGCCAACCTGATACAGCTACAATCTTGTTACCATCTGCGTCGATATTAATATCTAGTGCTAAAACGATATGCTCAGGGCCGTATTTTTCCATCCAACCTGCAACCATTTCAGGCTCTTTAACGGCTGTTGAACCGATAACAACACGATGAGCTCCTGTATCTAACAAACCTTTAACGTCTGCTTCTGTACGCACGCCGCCACCGACTTGAACTTTAGCAGGGGTGTTTTTGATAAGACCTTCGATCACACCTAGTTGACGTTTAGTAATATCTTTTGCACCATCTAAATCAACAAGGTGTAACCAGTCTGCGCCTTGTTGGTTGTAGATAGTGTATAAGCTTTGTGGGTCATCGCTATAAACGGTTTTTTGAGCGTAATCGCCTTGGTATAAACGAACAACTTTACCATCAATCAGATCAAGTGCTGGGATAATCATATTAAAGCTCCAAAAAGTTTTTAATTAATTGCGCGCCTGCTTTGCCTGAACGCTCTGGGTGAAATTGCACCCCATAAAAATTGTCTTTGTTCACTGCTGCTGTAAATGGTGTGCCGTATTCGCAACTTGCTATTGTGTTGTCATTTACTGGTAATGCGTAACTATGAACAAAGTAAAAGTAACTGCCTGAAGGGATGTCTTTGAATAACGCTTCATCTAACTTAGGAGTTATTTGGTTCCATCCCATGTGTGGCGAGCGTAACGGTGCAACATCCATTTTTTCAACAAAACCATCAACTAAACCAAGTGTGTTAATGGTTGTTTGTTCGGCAAAACCTTCTTCACTGCCTTCTGCTAACATTTGCATGCCTAAACAGATGCCAAGAACAGGTTGTGTTAGTTTTTTAATCTCTTCAACCAGATTGCGCTCAATCAGATTTGCCATCGCTTCTTTAGCTGTACCTACACCTGGTAGAAACAATTTATCTGCTTGATGTAAAATAGCAGGATCTTTACTAACCACTACGTCATAACCTAAACGCTCAATAGAAAATCGAACTGATGATAAATTAGCGCAACCAGTATCAATTATTACGATCATAAAACACCTTTACTTGATGGTAAGTCTGTACCGATGATTTGAATGCTTTGGCGTAATGTACGACCAAATGTTTTAAACAAACCTTCAACCATGTGGTGAGCATTACCATTTTCAACTTCTAAATGAATGGTTGCACGCATCGCTTGTGCTAATGAGTAAAAGAAGTGCTCAACCATTTCTGTTGACATGGTGCCGACTAATTCACGTGGAAAATCTGCTTTAAATTTAAGGTAAGGGCGGCCCGATAAATCTAAGGTACAACTTGCTTTTGTTTCATCCATTGGTAATACAAAACCAAAACGACCAATTCCGCGTTTGTCACCTAGTGCTTTATCTAAAGCTTCGCCTAGTGCTAATGCAGTATCTTCAACGCTGTGGTGGTCATCAATATGTAGATCGCCTTTGACGTTAACGTTCATTTGGAAACCGCCATGAGTTGCGATTTGATCTAACATGTGGTCAAAGAAACCCATGCCCGTCTCAATTTTATTTTCACCCGTTGTATCTAAATCAACAAACACATTGATGTCGGTTTCTTTAGTGGTACGAGTAACAGAAGCCGTACGGCCTTTAGTGGTTAATTGCTTAACGATTTGTTTCCAACCGAGTGTTTCTTTATTGTAAAGAATACCAGTAATACCCATGTTTTCAGCTAAACCAATATCTGTTTGGCGATCACCAATAACATAAGAATTTGCGTGATCAATACGACCTGATTGCAAGTATTCTTTAACCATGCCTAAGTGTGGTTTACGGCAACTACAGTTATCAGCAGGAAAATGCGGACAAAGTAGGGTTGCTTCAAATTTAACACCTTGTGATGCGAAAATTTCCATCATTTTATTTTGTGGAATATCAAAGTCACTTTGTGGGTAGCTATCAGTACCTAAACCATCTTGGTTTGATACGATCACTAAAATAAAACCTGCATCTTGTAGTGTTAATAAGCTTGGAATAACGTATGGCTCTAACACTAATTTTTCAAGGCTATCTACTTGCTTGTCACTAATAGGCTCATCAATTAACGTTCCATCGCGATCGATGAATAGAAATTTTTGTTTACTCATTTTTGTTTCCTACAGTGAGTTTAAAGTACTGAGTGTTTTGCTCATTTCATCACTGTTACCAATGGTGATACGAACACAATTTTCTAAACGAGGTTTATTTGCAAAATCTCGCATGACAATGCCATCGTCAGCAAACGCTTGGAATACTTTTGCTGAATCTTTAAAACGAACTAATACAAAATTACCTGTGGTTGGGAATACTTCCACAACACAATCTAATTTGCTCAGTTCATTGGCTAATACTTGTCGATTATTATTTAATACTGCAACACGATCACGCATGACTTCTAAACCATCTGCTGATAATGCTTGCTCTGCAATTTGTGCAACTGGCCCTGGTACCGGATAAGGTGCAATCACTTTGCCCATCATCTCAATAACAGAAGCTTGTGCTAATGTGAAACCACAACGAATAGACGCGAGTGCAAATGCTTTCGATAGGGTTCTTGTGATCACTAGGTTTTCATGATCATTGATTAGGTCTGTTTGTGTTAGTTCAGGACAAAACTCGATATAAGCTTCATCAGCAACAATTAATGCTTTACCTTCTGTTGCCGTTAATAATTTGGCAAGTTTTTGCTTGTCTAATATATTACCCGTTGGGTTATTAGGCGCGCATAGAAAAACAATTTTGTTATGACCATTAGAAGCTAAAACGGCTGCTTCTACTGCATCATAATCCACATCAAAGTTGTCTTGTAATGCCACTTGAGCAACATCTACACCACAAGTTTCTGCGCTGATTGCATACATGCCGTAAGTAGGTGGACAGATTAAAATACTATCTATACCAGGTTCACAGAATGTTCTGATTAAAATTTCAATGCTTTCGTCAGCACCACGCGTAGTTAATACTTGTGTCGTATCAAGCTTTGCATAATTTGCATAAGCACTGATTATTTGTGGTGGTTGGAATTCTGGATAACGGTTTAATGCCGATGAATCAAGTTGATATACACTGCTATCAGGTGCTTCATTGGCATTTAACCAAACATGACCTTGGCCGCCAATACGGCGAGCTGAAAGGTAAGGTGTTAAAACTTGTACTGCTTTTCTAGCCAGCATTGTGATCTTACTCATCGATATTGTTCCCTAGCAAATACCTGAGAGCTATAAACACTCAGGCGCATATTGATTGCAGTTATTTCTGGTTTAGTTTTTCCATGCGAATAGTGACTGCTCGTTTATGTGCAGTTAACCCTTCAGCTGCCGCTAAACATGTTACTGTTGGCGCTAAATTACGTAAACCATCCTGTGTTAATTCTTGTACAGTGTAACGTTTAACAAAATCAGCTAACCCTAAACTTGAATAGGTTGTTGTGTAACCGTATGTTGGTAACACATGATTTGTTCCACTTGCATAATCACCAACAGACTCAGGTGTCCAAGCACCTAAGAAAATAGAACCAGCATTTTTTAAGTGTGGTTGTAATAAACGAGGTTGTTCAGTTTGTACAATCAAATGTTCTGGTGCATAGCGATTTGAAATAACGATAGCTTGCTCAAGATCTTTACAAACAATATTGACACTGTTTTCAATTGCTTTTTCAGCAATTTCACGACGCTCTAATAGAGCAAGTTGCTTAGTGATTTCAATCGTTGTTTGTTCAGCAATCTTGGCACATGGTGTCACTAAAATAGTTTGTGAATCATGGCCATGTTCTGCTTGAGATAATAAATCAGCAGCAATAAAAGCAGGATCTGCACTTTCATCTGCAATCACTAATACTTCCGAGGGGCCTGCTGGCATATCAATGGCTGCGCCTGCAAAATCATTACTCACTTGACGTTTTGCTTCTGTCACAAATGAATTACCAGGTCCAAATATTTTATCTACTGGTGCAATGGTTTCAGTGCCATAAGCAAGAGCCGCGATAGCTTGTGCGCCACCAACAGAATATATCTCGCTTACGCCACACAGTGATGCCGCATAGAGTATTTCATCTGCAAGTGGTGGAGGTGAACATAATACTAAACGAGAACAACCTGCGATTTGTGCCGGAGCACCAGTCATGATCACAGTTGATGGCAATGGGGCGCTTCCACCGGGAATATACAAGCCTACTGATTCAATGGCTTGAGTATGCATTTCACATACAACACCTGGCATAGTTTCAACACGGATCACATCTTGTTTTTGTGCTTCATGAAATGTCACAACATGTTCGTAAGCAGTTTTGATTGCGTCTTTTATTTCACTACTAAGACGTGCTGTTGCGTTATCAATATCTGTTTGCGTTAAGGTAAAATTATCCGTTGGTAATTTATCAAAACGTTTAGTGTATTCGACTAATGCCTGATCACCACGTTGACGTATATTAGAAATAATATCTGCAACAGTAGTGCTCAAACCTGATGAATCTGCCATTGCAGGGCGAGCAAGTAATTGAACTTGCTGCTCTGATGTTAATTGTTCCCAGTTGACTGTTTGCATTGCCATGATTTGGACTACTCCATCATTTTTTCAATTGGTAATACAAGAATTGAACTTGCACCTAATGCTTTTAATTGTTCCATTGTTACCCAGAAAAGATTCTCTTTGCTCACTACGTGTAATGCAACGTGATCTTCACTTCCTGCCAGTTCCATTACAGTAGGTAGATCGGAACCTGGTAATAAATCAGTGATAGCAGCTAAGTTTGCTTTTGGTGCATTTAGCATGATGTATTTTGATTCTTTTGCTGTTTGCACACCGTCGATACGAGTCAGTAGACGATCAACAAGGTCTTGTTTACTTTCACTTAATGCTTCTTCGCGTTGCATTAATACAGCTGTTGAACGATAAATCACTTCAACTTCTTTTAGGCCATTTGCTTCAAGTGTTGCGCCTGTTGATACTAAGTCACAAATCGCATCCGCTAAACCAGCACGCGGAGCAACTTCAACAGAACCCGTTAACATACAAGATGTGTAAGGAACATTTGCTTCTTCCATGAAACGTTTAAGAATATGAATATAAGTTGTTGCAATACGCATATTTGCTAACGATTGAACACCTTGATAATCAAAATCGTTATCGACTGCAAGTGAAAAACGACAACCGCCAAATGCTAACTCTTTTACTACTTTATGCGCAGTAGGTACTTTAGCAGCCTTACGCATCATACCTTCTTCTTCAAGTACATTTTGACCAATAAAACCTAGATCAACAACACCATCCATTACTAAACCTGGGATATCGTCATCGCGGACACGCAGAATATCAATCGGCATGTTCTCACTATGTGCGATAAGGCGTTGTGTATTTAAATTTACTTTTACACCACATGCTTTTAATAATTTAACAGTGTCGTCACTTAAACGACCTTTTTTCTGTATTGCGATTCTTAAACGTTGTTCTGACATAGTAAATTTCCTTGCATTTAAAACTAAAAAACCCTCGGGAGGTTTACTTCCGAGGGTTTATATTTGGGTAACCACTGGAAGCACATAAAAACTCTTCCAAGAAAAATCCTGAAAGATTAAGTAATATGATGGTGATGTGCTTTCAGATGTGTATTTTTCATAATGATTAAAACTCTTTAATTTGATTGAGGCTAAGATTACCAACCTCAACACAAAATGTGAAACTATTTTTCTACATATATAAGACTAAATTAGAATAAATATGCAAGAAGTCTGATTATTCACTCGCTATAGCATCATTGCTAAGGGCTTGTTCTGTTTCTAATTTTGCTCTTTCAGCTTTAGAGATATATTTTGTTTTATTTACTGGTGCGACTTTTGCGTTTATTTTCTTTAAACGTTTTTTCAAAATACTATTAATTTTCTTTTTACGATTCATATTTACCCCTTTTGTCTAGCCCATCATGATACTGCAAACTCAATCATTATTTAAGCTTTTTACGTAGATGATAATTTGAAATGCCATCAGGTATTGTGTCAGGAAATTTATTTCTCGCTTTTATTAAATGGCGTATCGCTAAGATAGGGTGCTTTAAGAGCATTTTAGGACCCGCGTAACGCATGATCACTTGAGCTTGTTTTCTACGTTCTGGTTTATAACAATGAATAGGGCATTCTTTACAGGCCGGTTTATGTTCTCCATAAACACATCGGTCTAATTTTTGATGAGCATGTGTCACTAATGCGGCACATTCTTCGCATTGCTGACTTGGTTTTGAACCATGGTGTGCCTGACAATATAGTTCAGTCATAGCACTAATTGTTTTCAATTCAATAGCCAAATTACCGGTTAGTAACATTTTTTTATGGGTTTTATCTTGTCTGCTCATATTATTGCTTTTGTTTTAAACCTTGTTCAGCCTGAAGTAATTAACGTAGAATATTATATATATTATCTAACAGTAGAGCTTAACTATTTTGATTGCGTCATTTTTTTCTTCTACAGGCGAGCTCGCTAATCTTATTCCCCATTTTAGAGGCCGAGACTCTCAAGTCAAAATGGCTGAATCTGTTGATCTGACTATCAAACAAAAAACAACATTAGTTGTTGAAGCAGAAACAGGTACAGGTAAAACCTTTGCTTATTTAGCGCCTGCATTACTTAATCTTGATAAAAGTCTTGCGCAAAAACTTATTATTTCTACGGGTAGTAAAGCATTACAGGAACAACTTTATCTTAAAGATCTCCCTCTATTACTCAAGGCAACTAATTTTACTGGGCACTGCACTTTATTAAAAGGTCGTAGTAACTATTTATGTATTGAACGTTTAAATCGATACATGCTAGAAACGCGTTTTAAACAGCCTAATTTACATAGTGAATTAGTAGCTATTAAGGATTGGTCCGTTAGCACACAAACAGGAGATATTGCTGAAGTCGATGATCTACCTGAAGATGCTATGATCATTCCATCAATTACCAGTAGTAATGATAATTGCTTGGGTAAAGAATGCCCTAGTTATGAAGACTGTTTTGTTATAAAAGCGAGAAATAAAGCAATGGATGCCGATGTGATTGTGATTAATCATCATCTATTTTTTGCCGATCTTGCCGTTAAAGAAACAGGTTTTGGAAAGCTCATTCCTGAGGCCGACACTTATATTTTTGATGAAGCCCATCAGCTACCTGATATTGCCAGCCAGTATTTTGGTGAAACATTATCAAGTAAACAATTGACTGAATTAGCTAAAGAAATTGATTTTGTCTATCGAACAGAATTAAAAGAAGCTAAACAGATGGCAAAAGCGGCGGAACAACTTCGTGCAGCGTCATTGGATTTTAGATTAGCCTTTGCTATGGAAAAAGGCTCAGGCAGTTGGCGAGATAAAAGTAAAGATCGCGCGATGCAAATGCATGTTAATCGATTACGTCAAGTGCTTACTTTTTTAAAGCAAGTGATTACTGAACGCTTAGGAAAAAGTGAGGTCTTAGATCATTGTTTTGAAAAAATTAACCAATATAGTTTGTTATTTGAGCGTCTCAATAACACTCAGGAAAGTGGCTTTAGTTATTGGTATGAATGCACAAAACAGCACTTTTCACTCAATATTACGCCATTAAGTGTGGCAACGCGATTTCAAACGGAGTGTCAAAAGAAACAAGCAAGCTGGGTTTTTACCTCAGCAACGTTATCGGTTAAAGGTGAGTTTAGGCATTTCACCCAATTACTTGGATTAACCGGCGCAAACTGCTTACAACTTAATAGTCCCTTTGATTACGCCACACAAAGTTTATTTGTTGTGCCTCGACTATTACCAGAACCAGGAACACCTGGCTTAGCAGTTAAATTAGTGGAAGCATTGTCTCCTGTTATTCGGGCAAGTAAAGGGCGATGTTTTTTTCTCTGTACAAGTCATTCAATGATGAACCAATTAGCCCAAGCTTTTCGAGAATCGCTTACTTTACCGGTTTTATTACAAGGCGAAAAAAGTAAACAAGCTTTATTAGATGAGTTTATTAATCATGGTAATGCTTTGTTGGTTGCAACAGGTAGTTTTTGGGAAGGTGTTGATGTTAGAGGACAAACTTTATCCTGCGTGATCATCGACAAAATTCCTTTTGCTTCGCCAGAAGAGCCACTATTAAAAGCGCGAATGGAAGATGCAGAATTAAAAGGCGGCGATCCCTTTTTTGATGTGCAATTACCACAGGCGGTGATCACTTTAAAACAGGGCGTGGGGCGATTAATTCGAGCGGAACAGGATAAAGGTGTGCTGATTGTGTGTGATACACGGTTAGTGAGTCGTAAATATGGCAATCTTTTTCTGAATAGTTTACCTTGCATGCCACGTACGAGAGACCTCGATAAAGCTATCGATTTTTTAAATTTGATCCAATAGAGTATCCAGTACTTAATTTCAAAACGAGCTTAATTTTTCTATAACATTTTTAATAGGCCATTTATGTCATCTTCATTAAATATTCTGTGTATTGATTCTTCAACTGAAGCATGTTCAGTTGCTGTGTTAACCAAGCAAGCTGAACTTCACCAACGTTTTATGCTTGCACCAAGAGAACATACACAGAAAATATTACCTACGGTAGACGATGTGATTAAAGAAGCACAACTTAACTTATCTGATATTGACGTGATCGCTTATGGCCAAGGGCCTGGCAGTTTTACTGGTGTTCGTATTGGGATCAGCATTGCTCAAGGGTTAGCTTTTGGTTTAGAAAAAAAGATGGTAGGTATTTCAACGTTACAAGCGATGGCACAACAAGCTTTTACAGAAACAAAATGTGAAAGTGTTTATGCAGCAATAGATGCTCGTATGGGAGAAGTTTATTTTGCTCATTATTTGTATCTTGATGGTGTTATGCAATTGCAAAATAAAGAAATTGTTATACAACCTGATAGCTTGATTGAAGTGTTTAAAACTCAATCACAAAACATGATAGAGAATAGCCTCTTAGTTGGTACGGGTTGGTCTGCCTACCCACAATTATTAAGCTTTTTTGAAATCGCGAAAATCACAGAAATTTTATATCCAGATGCCGCTTACATGTTTGATGAAGCGATTAAATTGATTTCTGAAGGTGCTGCGGTTGAACCTGAATTAGCTACCCCTGTTTATTTACGTGATACTGTGACTTGGAAAAAATTACCAGGTCGAGAGTAATATTTTTGAATATCATCATTACAGATTCATTTTATTTTTCTTCGATTATTTAGGTTTTATTATGCTGCGTTACCTATTATTTGTTATTTGTTTTGTTATGCCACTTAAAATAAGCGCACAACCTTATCCAATTAAATTATCTGAAGCACAAACACAGGTGCTTGCTAAATTAGTGTGGGCAAATGAAGGTGCTGGTCGTGTTGAAAACCTAACGGTTTGGAACAAGAATGAAAATTTCCCTTCATTAGGAATAGGCCATTTTATTTGGTACCCAACAGAAAAGAAAGGGCCTTATATTGAGCAATTTCCGGCTTTGCTTAGTTATTTACAAGAGAATAAAGTCATTATCCCGGCATGGTTAACTACAAATGAAATAGCGCCATGGAAAACAAGAGATGACTTTTATAAAGCGTTTGATGATCAACAGTTAACAGAATTAAGAGAGTTAATGCATAACACTGTTGGATTACAAGCTAGATTTATCATTAAGCGCTTAGAAACTGGGATCCCTGCGATTTTAAAAGCGAGTAGTGAACAAGAAAAAGTTAAAATAACGCAGCACCTTGCTGATCTCACTGCCACACCAGAAGGTATTTTTATTTTGTTAGATTATATCAATTTCAAAGGCGAAGGGATTTCAGATAAAGAACAATACCAAGGTTATGGTTGGGGTTTAAAACAAGTGTTGTTAGCTATGCCAGACAAATCAAATAATGTATTGCTTAGTTTTGCTTTATCAGCAGATGAAATGTTAACCAGACGCGTTAAAAATGCACCAAGAGATGAATTTAATTGGTTAAGAGGTTGGCGAGTCCGAGTTTACAAATACCCAACATTAAAAATTCAATAAATAGAAAGCAATGCTTAGATCTTAGGTGAACCGTAAGGTAGTTAATTTTTATTAAAAAAAAGGCTGAATTATATGTCTATTTTCAAGCTTTTATTGTTTTTGCAGTATTGATTTTTATACTTTTTAGATACAATGATAAAAATATTTTATCACCCCAAATTTCATTATTAATAAGGTCCTATTATGTTATATCGAATTATGCGTAGCTTTTTATTCAAGTTCAATCCTGAAAAAGCGCATGAGCTTTCAATTAAACAGTTAAAACTGACACACGGTACAGTATTGGATCTTTTTTATCGTCAAAAAGTACAACAACGTCCAGTTGAAGTAATGGGATTAACATTTCCTAACTCTGTTGGTTTAGCCGCAGGTTTAGATAAAGATGCTGATTGTATTGATGCATTTGGTGCAATGGGATTTGGTCATATTGAAGTAGGTACTATTACACCGGTCGCTCAACCTGGTAATGCGTCACCACGTTTATTCCGAGTATTAGAAGCTGAAGGTATTATCAATCGAATGGGCTTTAACAACCACGGTGTTGACAACCTGATTGAAAACGTGAAAAAGAGTAATTATAAAGGTGTTATTGGTATTAATATCGGTAAAAACATTAATACGCCCGTTGAACAAGGTAAAGAAGACTACCTTATCTGTATGGATAAAGTTTATCAGCATGCAGGTTACATCGCAGTGAATATCTCTTCACCAAACACACCGGGATTACGTACTTTACAATATGGTGAAGCATTAGATGATTTATTAGAATCACTAAAAACTCGTCAACAAGCATTAGCTAAAAAGCATGGAAAATATGTACCTATTGCATTAAAAGTTGCACCTGATTTAAGTGATGAAGAAATTGAGTCAATTGCACAATCAATATTGAAATACAAAATAGATGGCTTGATTGCAACAAATACAACTTTGGATCGTGAAATGATTAAAGGTATGTCTCATGCAGCTGAAGCTGGCGGTTTAAGTGGCCGTCCTTTACAAAGCAAAAGCACTGCTGTTATTGCTAAATTTGCTGGACACCTTAAAGGTGAAATCCCAATCATTGGAGTAGGTGGAATTGATAGTGTTATTTCAGCAAAAGAAAAAATAGAAGCAGGTGCTTCATTAGTACAAATTTATTCTGGTTTTATTTACCAAGGACCACCATTAGTGAAAGATATTGTTAATAATATTTAAACGTTAACAGTAATAAATAATCAAGATTGATAAACAGCAACTAAACTAAGTATTAAGGATGATTTAAAGTGTTTCAGCAGGAGGTTACGATGGATTTTATGCCAAAAGCAGAATGGCAATGGGTATATGATCAACAGCAGGGAAAATTATCTGTTGTTGATCGCGATCGTACTTTTCCACTTGTTTATCAATCTAATATGTTACGTCTACGTGAAAGCCAGAAATTATCATTTACTTTAGAAGATGTAACTCGATATATTGAGTTATTTGAAAGTCCTTCATTAAGCCATTTTGAAGAGTCTTTACGTTGTAAAATAATATTGCATCTTATTGCCATTGATAGCTTCCATAAACCAATTATGCCTAAAAGTTGGTTATTTAAAAGTGTGGAACAACCTGAGTCAAACTATGCCAATGGAGAGTTGATCACTTTAACGACTTCGGGTGTACCTCAGTCAGCTAAATATATGGTTTTAGAGCAACAAGATAATTTTTGTTTATGTATGTTGTTTGATGAGCAACATTTATTTCCTAACAACAAAGTATTTAAACAATTCCAAATAATTAAAGTGACAACAGATAAATTAAAACGTTGTTTAGCCCCACAATCACAAGAATGGGTTTCTTTTCAAAACGCAGGTTAAGCAATATTTATTGTTAGCTTGTTCTCAATTTTTTCTACTTTCTAAGTGTGATCTCGCACTTGAGTCAATATTTCAATGTGAATGTATATGCACTTTCTGTGTGTATATTTGCATATAAATTCATTTTATGTGCCTTGTAATTCAAATATATACTTTAATTATATTTAATTGTGTTTTTTCATTAACAAGTAGCTACTTGTAATTGATATTCGTTATGGATATAAAGAGTTATATTTTAATAATCAATAGGCTTTTAAATGAGTACTGATACACATGTTTCAAATCGATGGTCGAGTCGATATGCATATATCTTAGCTGCAACGGGTGCGGCTGTTGGTCTTGGTAATATTTGGAAATTTCCATATATCATGGGGGAGAATGGCGGCGGAGCATTCGTTTTAGTATATTTATTATGTATTTTATTCATTGGTATTCCAGTGATGATGGCTGAAGTAGTTATCGGTAAACGTGGCCGTTCAACACCTGCTAATGCTGTAGCACATTGTGCAACAGAATCTGGTAAGTCTTCACATTGGTCAATTATTGGTTCAATGGGCGTATTATCTGGCTTCCTTATCTTAAGTTTTTACGTAGTTATTGCAGGTTGGGCTGCAGCTTATGTATTTTTTGCTGGTACGGGTGAATTCAGTGCTGCAGCCGCAAATCCAGTCACTCATACAGAAGCAATTCAATCACTGTTTGTTGGGTTAATAACTAACGTTAATCAACTACTTATTTGGACAACATTAATTGTTGCTGCGGTTATCTTTGTTATATCTAAAGGCGTTAAAGGCGGTCTAGAAACAGCTGTAACTTACTTAATGCCTGCATTATTAGTATTGCTTGTTGGTATCATGCTTTACTCTGCAGTGGTTGGTGATTTTGCTGCAGCATTCTCTTTCATGTTTGATGTTGATTTTTCTAAATTAACTATTGAAGGGGTATTGGTTGCTTTAGGTCATGCATTCTTCACCTTAAGTTTAGCGTCAGGCATCATGATGATGTACGGTGCTTACTTACCTAAAGGTGTTTCAATCGCTAAAACTTCTATCATGATCGCGATTGCAGATACGGTTGTTGCATTAATTGCCGGCCTCGCTATTTACCCAATTGTATTTGCAAGCGGATTAGAAGCAACAGCGGGTCCTGGTTTATTATTCCAATCGTTATCAATTGCATTTGGTAATATGCCATTTGGTGATTTGGTTGGTACATTATTCTTTATCATGATTGTATTTGCAGCATTCACATCTGCGATTGCATTACTCGAAGCATCAGCTGCTTACCTAGTTGAGCGCCAAGGTTTTTCTCGTGTTAAAGCTGCCGTTACATCTGGTTTGGGTGTGTGGTTATTATCTTTATTAACTATATTCTCATTCGCTGGTGCAGAGTGGACTAAGCTATCATTCGGCATGGGTGGAGATATCTTTGAATTCTTAGATTACATTACGGCGAATGTCATGTTGCCACTAGGTGGTCTATTAATTTCAATCTTTGTTGGTTGGATAATGAAGAAAGAGATGGTTAAAGAAGATCTTAACTTAGCTGAATGGCAGTTTAATGCAGTGTTGCTTCTATTACGTTGGGTTGCTCCAATTGCAATAATCTTCGTATTTGCAAACTCAATTGGTTTATTAAAATTACTTAACTAGTTAATATATTTAAACCATAAAAAAACCGCTTCAATTGAAGCGGTTTTTTTGTTTTAAGCTGCAAAATAATTTGCTGTTTTTACGATTGCGATTAATCGTTACGTTTAGTTACTTCTAATAAATGGTAACCAAACTGAGTTTTAACTGGACCTTGTACTACGCCAACAGGTGCACTAAATACTACTTTATCAAATTCAGGAACCATCATACCTGGTCCAAATTCACCTAAATCACCGCCTTGTGCGCCAGATGGGCATGAAGAGTGTTGTTTTGCGATTGAAGCAAAATCTGAACCTGCTTCGATTTCATTTTTTAATGTATTACATTGATCTTCTGAGCTAACTAAAATATGACGAGCTTGAGCTAAAGCCATGATAATTCCTTAAGTAATAAAAAGTACACCGATTGTAACGACAGAATATCAAGGGTGCAAATCATATACTGCCTTGTAGTTTGGCAAGTAATATAAAGTCATTTGAAGTAATCAAACTTTATGTTTATTTTTTCTTTATTATTTACTTGCATATAAAGAATAAAGTCATATTATGTCTCCGTGTTATTTATATGAATTGAGGTCAACATGAAACGTATCGCATTATTTTTATTAACTAACTTAGCTGTCGTCTTGGTCTTAGGTATTGTGTTGAGTATTGTATTCTCAGTCACAGGCATGAACTCAAGAAGTATTGGTGGCTTATTAACATTAGCAATTGTATTTGGTTTTGGTGGTTCACTTATTTCATTAGCTATGTCTAAGTGGATGGCTAAAAGAAGTACCGGTGCAGTAGTAATAGAAAATCCTAGCAATGCAACGGAACGCTGGTTACTAGAAACGGTTGCAGTACAGGCTAAAAAAGCAGGCATCAGCATGCCTGAAGTAGCGATTTATCATTCGCAAGATATTAATGCTTTTGCAACGGGTATGAAGAAGAATAGTGCATTAGTAGCGGTAAGCTCGGGGTTATTAAACCAAATGACACAAGATGAAGCTGAAGCGGTATTAGCACATGAAGTAAGTCATATTGCTAACGGTGATATGGTTACCTTGGCGCTGATCCAAGGTGTTGTTAATACCTTTGTTATTTTTCTTGCTCGTGTAATTGGTGGATTTATCGATAACGCAATGCGAGGTAATAACGATCAAAACTCTGGTCATGGTTTCTCTTATTTCATCATCGTGTTTATCTTAGAAATGGTGTTTGGTATTTTAGCGAGCACAATTGTGATGTATTACTCGCGTCAACGTGAATTCCGAGCGGATTCTGGTTCTGCTTCATTAGTAGGTAAACAGAAAATGATTGCTGCATTACAACGTTTACAAACAGCATCTGAGCCTAAATTAGAAGGCAGTTTAATGGCATTTGGTATTGCAGGTGAAAAGAAAAGCAGTTTGTTTATGTCGCATCCACCTCTAGAAGTGCGTATTGAAGCATTAAAAAATAGTCAAATGATGTAAATTTTTTGTGCTAAATCCCACTTAACCCTCATTAATTTAAAAAAATAGCACCTATATAGTAGGGTGCTATTTTTTTATCTATTTTACCCTGTAAAATCAAACACCTCCTTCCAACTGCTACCTGTAATGCTTGTTATGAATTTATTTGTCAATAAAGTGTATCGATTAATTCTTTTAGTCTGTTTATTTGTTTCTTTATTATCTTGTACTCCATATCAGAAACCTCTCACCATTGGCGCAGCTCCTTGGCCTAATTTCGAGTTTGCATTTTTAGCTAATGAATTAGGTTATTTAAATAAAAATCAGTATTCATTATTAGAATTAACTTCTTCAACCAGTGTTATTCAGGCATTTCAAACAGGTAAGTTAGACGTTGCTTTTCTTTCTTTAGATCAAGTATTAACGTTAGTCGCTTTAGGCCTTGATCTAAAAATAATTTCAGTGGTTGATAACTCTTATGGTGGTGATGCGTTAATGGCTAAACCAGAAATAAAATCACTGCAAGATTTAAAATGGAGTGCCATTGGTTATGAAAATAAAGCAGCAGGTGCATTATTATTGGATGAAGTATTTAACTTAACGGGATTAAACAACCAAACCGTACAACTTCATGAAGTAAAACAAAATGAAATTAAAGGAGCTTATCTACAAAATAATATAGATGCATTGATTGTAAGAGAGCCTGTGAAACAGCAATTATTAGCCTTAGGTGCTAGAGAATTAATCAACTCAAAATCATTAAGTTTACCGATCACCAATGTCATGGTTGCTCGCGGTGATATTTACCAAGAAAAAGAAGGGCAGATTGCTAATTTTGTAAGGCAATTCTACCGAGCACATATGTTTTATAAAAAGAATACGGAAGATGCGTTAACCGCAATGTCAGTTCGCTTACAACTTTACCCATATTTTCTTAAACAAGCTTTTTTAAACACTCGTTTTATCGATTCAAAACAATCCTTAATGCGCTTATCTGGCTCACCTTCTAATATCCAACTACAAGCGGAGAGATTAAGTAAATTAATGAGTGAAAAGCATATGCTTGGACAAATTCACACAGACTTATCTTCACTTATTACTACCCGTATTCTAGAGCGTGCTATTTATGAATAAGTTCAGACAATTATCTTTACGTATCATCTTACCAGCCATACTGCTTGTGGTTTTTGTTATATTACAAGGCACTATCTTTTTCTTTGAATATCGTCATGACCAACACAAGCTATACGTTAAAGCTGAACAAGATATCAAAGGCATTGCAGGGCACCTACAAACAGGTTTATCTAATTCATTAATGCGTTTAGAAAAAGCACAAGCACAGGATTTAGTTTCCAATGCTGCATTAAATGAAAATGTACAAACGATTGCGGTAGTTGACCGTAACCAGCAGATTGTTTTAAGTAATCAATTCCGTGAAAAATATATGTTTGCAAAAATACAGTTGCAACAATATGACGGCGCATTATTAGAAAGGGTGATCAATGACAATGAGCTCATTGTTAAATACCTTAAACACAGTCAAGAGCTTGTTGTTTACGCACCATTACAAATGATTTCCAAAGGTAATAGTCTTAACCGTAAATTTAACGGTGTTATATTCATTCGTTATTCATTAAATAGCGCTTATAGTGAGCTAGCTTACGATGCTGCCATTGCCTTAATTAAAATATTTTTAATTCTCATTTTCACTTTATTACTACTGATTTATTTTATTAACCGCTTAATCACATCACCGCTTAAACGTTTAGCACAAACAACCGCTTTATCTGATATGACAAACCATATGAACCTAGAACAATCAGGATTAGGTGAAATCGGTTTATTACAACGCTCTTTTGCTAGGCTAAGCTCTGAAGTCACGGACAACATAAATAAGTTATCAGCCACAGAACAACGGTGGTTATATGCTTTAAGTGGTGCAAGAGATGGTGTTTGGGATTGGGATATGGAGAAGGATCAGGTCTATTACTCTTTACGTTGGAAAGAGATGTTAGGCTACCATAAAGATGATATTAAAAATGATATTGCTGAATGGGAAGACCGTATTCATCCAGATGATTTATTTAATACATTTAAAGACTTACGTGCACATTTTATTGGCCGTAACTCCTTTTTTGAGAATACACATCGATTACGTTGTCATAATAATGATTACCGTTGGATATTAAGTCGAGGGCAAATTGTTTCTTGGGATATAAATGGCAACCCTTTGCGTATTATTGGTACTCATACGGATGTAACACCCTATAAAGAGATGCACGAGAAAATTATATTACAAAGTCAGTTTGACGAGGTAACTGCATTACCTAATCGTACACAATTAATGTCACATATCAGCCTAGAAAATAAAAGAGCACAAAAAAGTGGTATGGCAGGAGCGGTTATCTTGATTGATTGTAAACAATATCAAACCATTAATGATTTACAAGGCTTGTATAAAGGTGATGAGTTATTGTATTTAATTGCTCGTCGATTAGAAGAAAACAAATCTGAAGCTGACTTTGTCGCGCATTTACAAGGTGGCGAGTTTGTTGCCATTTTACCCGAACTTAATGCTAATCAAGAGCATGCTGCAGAATTCGCACTTAACTTCGCCACTAAGTTAGATATTGCTTTAAAGGAACCGTTTAAAATTGATGATGAACAACTCATACTGAGTTGTACTTTTGGGATCAGTTTATTTCCTTCAGAGAATAATCAAGCAAATGATCTATTACGTCAGTCAGTCATGGCAATGAAAAATGCACAAAACAGTCAATTTGCGAACATTAGTTTTTTTGCTAAAGAAATAGAAGATAAAATTCATCAGAATCATGTCTTACAAGGGCAAATTCATATTGCTTTAGAAAATGACGAATTTTCATTAAATTATCAACCTAGAGTTGATGTTAATGGCAACTTACTGGGAGCAGAAGCATTAGCACGGTGGTTTAGAGGAGAACAAGGCTGGATCAATCCAAGTGATTTTATTCCTGTGGCAGAAGATTCAGATTTAATTATTCCATTAGGTGAATGGGTAATAGAAAATGCTTTCTTACAGCTGAAAAATTGGATGATTCAAGGTTTACCTAAACATTTTGAAACCTTATCAATTAACATCAGTGCGAAGCAATTATTACAGCCTGATTTTTTTGAAGTTATCGAAAAACTCGTATTAAAAACAAGGGTTGATGCAAAATTAATCGAATTTGAAATTACTGAATCAGTATTTTCCTCTCACATGGAATTAATAGTTAAGAAATTAAATAAATTGCGTAAACTAGGCTTTAGATTTGCAATTGATGATTTTGGTACAGGCTACTCTTCTTTTTCTTATTTAAGCCAATTACCTGTATCAACATTAAAAATTGATCAGATGTTTATTCGCCACCTTTTAGAGCAAGAAAATAACCAAGTGATTGTGACTGCGATTATTAATATGGGGAAATCTTTGAATTTAGAAGTGGTTGCAGAAGGCATAGAAAATAAACAACAATTGGACTTTTTGATCGAAAAGGGCTGTCATCAATTTCAAGGGTATTTTGTTGGCACGCCATTAGCCAATAGAAGCTTTCAAACCGTATTAGCCAATGAAAAGCTTAAACTTAACAAGTTAGAGAGTTAATGAATAAACGTTACAAATTTTGTATCTTTTGCTTACTGATAACCTGCTTATCTTTTAAAGTGATGGCAAGTGTAAGTTTTGATATTGAAGGTGTAGAAGAAGACGATCAAGCGAAAGAAAATATTAGCGTTTTCTTGAAAGGTTTAACTGTGCCTGAAGATGCTGATAATGAAAGTTATTTAATAGAAGTTGAATCGTCCACTAAAGAAAGCTTAATCGCTTTAGGTTATTACCAAACTGAAGTGATATCATCCGTTACTAGTGATGAAAAAGATCAAGTGGTTACCGTTACTGTCAATTTAGGTCCTAGAACCGTTATTACACAAGTTGATTTAAGAATCACAGGGGAAGCAGTTAATAACCGTCATTTCCAAAAATTCATGGTTAATTTGCCAATAAAAGAAGGTCAATTTTTAGACCATGGTAAATACGCCGAGACAAAAAGCGCATTCAAAAGTCTTGCACAACGTTATGGTTATTTTGATGCTAAATACACAAAATCAGCCGTAGAAGTGACTCAAAAAAACAATACTGCCGTTGTTATTTTATGGTTTGATAGTGGGGTTCGTTATGAGTTTGGCGAACTTATCTTCGACAACCAAATACCTTCTGAAAAATTCGTTCGTGCATTAGCTAATTTCCAACCGGGTGACCCTTATGACTCGACCACTTTAAATCAATTTAATGAAGACTTAAATGAAACGGGTTATTTTAAAAGTATCACTATATTACCTGCAATAGAAAATAAACAAGATCGAAAAATCCCTTTACACGTAATAGCATCAAAAAGTCCCGAAGATTCATTTAATGCAGGTTTTGGCTATGGAACGGATAACGGGTTACGCGGTAAATTTAGCTGGAATAGACCCTGGATCAATAAATATGGACATTCTATAGGAGGTAGCCTGATTGCTTCAGCTCCTATGCAAGAAGCGACTTTAACTTATAAAATGCCAATTGATGAACCGCTTTATCATTACGATTCGATTCAAAGTGGTTATAAAATGCTGGATCAAAATGATACCGATACGACACAATATGTAGTGGGTTATTACCGTCATTGGAAGTTAGATAATACTTGGTTACGAACTGTTTATTTACGTTATGACAATGAGTCAGGGCGACAAGGTCAGCAGGATTTTGCCACCGAATTAATCTTACCCGGGATCAGTTTTAGTCGCACAAGAAGTCGTGGTGATATTAATATCGATTGGGGCGATAAATTATTAACCTATTTTGAATTTGCGAATAAAAACCTTTTTTCATCAAGCACCGTTGTAAAACTTTATGCACAAAGTAAAATAATTCGTACCTATCAAGGGCATCAATTTGTTGCCTCTGCACAAGCAGGTGGGATCCTTGCAAACTCAATTTACAACGTACCTTCATCAATGCGTTTCTTTACCGGTGGTGACCAAAGCATAAGAGGTTATGGTTATAATGAAATTGCACCGAGAGATACTCAAGATTACTTAGTTGGGGGATATTATTTGGCAACAACCAGTCTTGAATATCGTTACCCTATTGCAGAAAATTGGAAAATAGCTGTATTCACCGATGCAGGTACTGCAACAGATGATTTTGCAGAGCCTTTATCTATCAGTACTGGTACGGGTCTTGTTTGGGCATCACCTGTTGGCCCGGTACGATTATATTTTGCTGTCCCACTGACCGATACCTCTGATAATTTTAGAGTGCATTTTATGATTGGTCCTGAATTATGATCTTTGTTTCTTTTATTGCTAAGTGCACAAAACACTTACTTTGTATTGTGCTAACTTTTATTGCGCTTGTTTTGCTTATTGTCTCCTTAGGTTTATTTACTCATGCGGGTAATCTATTAGTTTTTAAATCATTACATGAATTTGAGCCTCGTTTAACCATTGATTTAACAAGTGGTAGTATTCTTAATTCCCCCGAATATGAAGAGATAAGTTGGCGAGATGGCGATAATTTATATGAATTTAAGCAATTAAGTTATGACTTTGATTGGACTTGTTTGATAGATGAAGTTTGTCTAGATTCTCTTGAATTACAAAGTGCTAATATCAATATCGCTCCTAGTGAAACAAGCACACCAGAAAGTGAAGAAACGAGCGAGCCCTTTGTTTTAAATTTCCCCATTGCTGTCGATATTAAGCATCTTGACGTCAATAATATTACTATCAAAGTCGCTGGCGTTGAAGTCGATGTAAAAAAAGTACTATTAGTTGCTAACGGTAATGATAGTGACGTTAACTTAAACTCAACAATATCAGGCTTAACAGTTATTTTACCTGATAGTAAAGCTGAACCTGTTAATACTCAGAACAATCAGTCGGCAGCTTTAGAAAAGCACAAGCCGGTTACTAATTTCCCGCCTATTTTAACCGACAAAAGCTTACCTGAAGTTGTTTTACCATTTAATTTAACCACTGAAAAGTTAGAGATTGTTAGCTTTAAGCTAGTTCAAGACAAAAAAGACATATTCGTTGTTAACCAAGCAAATAGTAAATTTACCTATATGGGGTCACATCTTGCTATTGATAAGTTGTATTTTGATATCCCAGAAGGGGATTTAGACTTAAAAGGAGCGATAGATTTAAGCAAACGATACCCAATGGATATCAATGCAACAGTGAATATTAATAAAATAAAACAGTTACAACCTGTGGATTTATTAAAAGGTCAACGCATAAAACTACATACGAAAGGGAATTTAGGTGGATTAAATTCAACAATTTTATTAACTAATTTAATCAACGCATCCATTGAAAATAAAATTGATTTATATAGTGAAAATTTACCGCATCAATTATCCATTGAATGGAAAAAGTTAAACTGGCCTTTAAAAGGAAAAACCCAAGTAGAAACAAGCGAAGGAAAAATTTCCAGCAAAGGTAAACTAAATGATTACCTACTCAATGTTGTAACTCATTATACGCTGCTTGACTTGCCGGCAGGTACAGTCAATCTTCACGGTAGAGGAAATTTACAATCGCTTACTTTATCAGAGTTATTAATTAACACATTACAAGGCGAATTATTATTAACAGGTAAATTAGATTGGGTTGAACAGCTTACTTGGTTGGGTAACTTAAATATTAAACACATCAACACAAGTGAATTAAATAAAACTTATCCGGCTGTACTTAATGGTGATATCAAACAATCAGTTACAGTACAGTTAAATGAATCGAAAAAACCTACCTGGGCATTTGACTTTCCACTGATAAAATTAAACGGAACATTTTTAAAACGAGCTTTAAGTGTTGATGGTACCGTCACTGGTGATGCTAATAAAGGGATTAAAATTTCTGCGTTAAACATTATTAATGCAAATAATAAAATAGTGGTTAATGGTAAAGTTGCTGACAAAAATGATTTAATTGCCACTATAGATATTAAAGATTTAAGTAAAGTTGTTGTAGGTAGTGCAGGTAAGGTCAAAGGCTCAATTAGCTTAACCGGCAGTATTGATAAAACAGAAGTTAATACAAAATTAACCGCTACTAATCTCGCTTATTTAGAAAATACAATTGAGCAAGTAACCATACAAGGTAAAACACTTCTTGCTCAACTTCCCATTGCCAATGTAAAACTGAATGCTAAAAACATAATTAGTCATAGACAAAAAATCGATAGTGTTAGCGTTAACATTGCACCTGATAGCCATAGCAACAATGAAGTAAAACATATCATCAATTTTGATGTGAAAAGTAAACCCGTTACAACTGATTTAGCTATCTTCTTTACGCAACAGCCAGATAATTGGGAAGCGGGGCTAAATACAGGATTAATCAAGAGCGCACAAGGAAGCTGGACATTAGAAAAACCGTTCACCGTGACTGTCAAAAAAGATACCGTCAACCTAACTCCGCACTGTTGGCATGCAAGCAATCAAAATAGCGATAAAAATGGTAAAGCCTGCATTGATAAATTTGTAGCAGGTAAAGATGGTGATATTAAAATTCATATAGAAGATTTTTTAATTGCCACATTAGCCCCATTTGTTCCTGAAGCATTAAAATTAGAAGGGGCATTAGATGCTGATGTAAGTTTACTATGGAAAAATAATCAGAAACCTAAAGTTGACCTCAATATTGATGGCAAAGAGATTGCTTTAAACATCGAAGAAAATAGTGACAAAAATAAATGGGTACGCTACCCAGTAGATCAATTACATTTTGAAATTAATAGCGATCAGCAAAAAGCGAATTTTTATTTTATGGCGGTTTCAGAAGGTTTAATTGATGCAAACTTTAAAGGTAATGTTACTCCGTACCAAAGAAAACCTGGCATCGATGCCAAATTTAATTTATTACTGCCTAACTTTGATGCTTTTTCTGTATTAATTCCACATGTAGATGCATTAACAGGGCAGTTAAAAGCAGACATCGATATTCATGGAAAGGTTGCTAAGCCGAAAGTAGAAGGGCAAGTTTTAATTGCTGATACCAGTATGAAAGCACCGCTTTCACCTATTCAAGTTGATGATTTAAACGCAACCATTGATATCCATGAAAACAATGCAAAAATTGATGGGTATTTTTTCACTAATAATAAAAAAGCCAGTGAGAAAAAACACCGAAAAATTGTCAATGAGTTAGTTTCTCTTAAAGAGTCAGCTATTAATACCATTAATATTCCACAGAGAATTGCGCATGTTCGTAACGAACAAGTGATTAAAAAAGATGGTAATGGACGGGCAGATATCAAAGGTTCACTAGATTGGACAAATAAGTTTAAAGGTAATGTGAATTTTAAAGCCGATAACATGCGCATCCAGGATTATGGCAAAGTTGAACTTTATGTCAGTCCTGATATTAATATTGTTTTTGATGATAGTGTTACCGTCGAAGGTGAACTTCATGTCGACAAAGGTATGATCACCATTAAAGAATTACCTGAAGGTGCAGTACAAGTTTCTAAAGACGTTATCGTTGTTGATGCCAAAAGGACAAAAACGTCTGCTGGAATACCAATAAAAATGAATGTGAAAATTTCATTGGGTGAACGCTTACGTATTAAAGCAATCGGTCTTGATACCTATGTACATGGTAATTTGTTAGTCAGAAAAAAATTAACAAAAGATCTGACGCTTAATGGAGAATTAACTTTTTCACAAGGTAGTTATCGCGCTTTAGCCCAAGAGTTAGTGTTACAAAATAGTCGTATTATTTTCCGTGGCCCACCAGATTCTCCCTATATTAGTATCGAAGCGATCCGAGACCCGCGTAACATTGAAGATAATGTGACTGCCGGCGTACGAGTTACTGGTACACCGGATCAGCTAAAATTAACGGTATTTTCTTATCCTGCAATGTCACAGCAAAATGCTCTCTCATACATTACCCGTGGCCGATCTATTGAAAATAGCCAAGGAGAAAGTAACAGCCAAATAGCTGCATTGGTTATTGATATTGGTGCAGGAAAAACGGATGGCACAATGAATGATTTGGGTAAACAAGTTGGCATAAATGACTTGTCATTAGCAGCAAGTGGACAGGGTGATGAGCAATCAATCGGGGTAAGAGGGACAATCGCTCCAGGGGTTGAGGTCAGTTATGGTGTAGGAGTATTTGAAACATTTACAGTTTTTGCAATACGTTATGAATTGTTTAAAAAATTCTACATAGAAGCTTCTAATGGTTTGTATCAAGCAGTAGATGTTTACTATGAATGGGATTGGGATTAATTATTTAAATTTTATTAATGTAAATTCTTTGCTGGTATGGATTAAGGTAAATGCAGTTGGGTAAGCTACAGACTATTTTGTTAATCATTGCCTGTATTTTAATATTGTTTGGTTATCTGCGTTTTATCACAGATAAGAATGGTCGAATTGATTTGGACAATTATCGATTTACAGGTGGTATTGGAATTGTATTGATAGGCTTGATTGAAGGTTCTAGAGATCTATTAAGACAGCAGTTAACAAATAAAGCGTTATCAAGCTTAGTAATATATTGTGGCATTTTATTATTTTATATTAGTTTTTAATGTGAAAAGAAATCCATGGTAAATACGTTTACGTTGAGATTCTTAAAATAATAAAAATTAATAAGTTACTTGCTAAACGTGATACTTCAATAGCGTATTTTTATTTTTTACTTGCCATGATGACTTAGGGAATTAAATTTAAAGTAGATGATGTAAATACATTGCTCATCAGAGATATAGAAAAATAAATTTAAGTTTCTGCTGTAAGCCCAGAAAACTAAAAAGACTAAGTATAAAAACACGCTTCTTCCTTGATTAATACATAACTTCGCATAATGTATATTATGTTAAATAGCCTATATAAATTTATATCGATACATATTCTTATATAGCCTACTTAGCTGTTATTGAACATAATTGTATTTAACATAAAATGTATAACATACTGTTACTATTTATGCGCGCGCGGTTTTTGTTAAATAGCAATCAACTGACTAATTAACTTAGTTGAATAAACAAAGCTAAACAAATGCGTGTACAAGTATCTATCAATTTGTACAAACAGTTCCATCTTCACTTATATGACTAATGAAATCTTAAATTTAATTCATGCTAAGGTTTCAGCTAATCATTCGCTATGCACGAAAATGTTCTGAAAGCATTGTTATTGCTAGCTTTATCAAGGTTAAAGTCTGAAATTAGGCGCTCTGTGTTAAAATCTGACACTTTATTCGCTCCATACTCTTATTAAAGAAACCTAAAATGCCATTATGAACTAGCCCTTTCTATAAAGTGCTAGTTGTTTTTCAACTTTTCTGTTCTTTTCTGCATTCCATTAAGCATCAATACTATTAGCCTTAACGGCTTCAGCCTGCTCAAAAATTTCTTTATACACTTCATCACGGCTTACTGGCGGATAACCAAACTTGGCAAGCACTAATATCAACTCTACTCGATTGTAAATACTGATAAGTAGCTGAATCTGGTCGCTTATTTTTAGCTAATACAAGCTGGATTATTTCACAATAATTATCTTCTTGTGTTAGTCGATCATGCAGATCATACAACTGAAAAACGGTACGGTTGTATATTGAGGGGGAGTTACATTAGTGTGTTTTAAAAAGATTAAGATGAGTTGGATTTCTAGTTAATAAACCATTACCCCCCACAACCTGAAGTTTCAGCTGTCACGGTTGCTGATTCGGTATCTATCCAAGCGCCATTGATACGTTCGGATGCGGTTGTATAAGTGACATAACAATTTTGTATAATGCTCGTATAATTTGCGGGCATGAAATGAAAAGCATTTGCTTTTACCGTGCCGTACCAATCTGTATTATTTCCAGATGAACAAATTGAGTTATCAATATCCATTGAAATCCAATACTGTAACTGGTCTGTAAAATTTAAACAGTTACCCGCCACTCGAGGGTAACCAGCACGAATGGAGATCTCTCCACCATTGATTAAGATATTTTCATTACCATCGTCTAAATGTTCAATGGCGGCCTTTGCATGAACTAATCGACTACCATCTTGTAATGCGCCTTTTAAACTTTGCACAATCGCTACTTCACTATCTTTACGCAAGTTCATAAAATAAGGCATCGCTAGCGCAGCTAAAATTCCAAGAAGAACAATGACAATGACCAACTCTATCAGTGTGAATCCTTTGTTATTGAACATGATAAATTTTCCCTAACGATAATAAGATTTGAGTACAGTCATGCAGGCTGATTTTTTCAGTATAAACTATTGATTTAATTTATATGTGAATAATGTTTTATTCTCTCGAAGATTTTAAAAATATATGCGTACAGTCAGGTTTTGGAGGGCTTAATAGGAGATAAAAACACAAAAACTTTTTATGCTGTTACTTATTAACACACATAAAAAGTTCTTTTAATCACTTATTGAAAACGGTTAACGGTTAAGCTTCACTATAGAAAGCTTCAACTGTACCTTTTACTGTTGTCATTAAAGGTTGTCCTCTACGATCAAGTGCTTTATGTGAAGGCACTTTTACCCAACCTTCGCTGATACAGTATTCTTCAACGTCAAAACGTTGTTTGCCGTTAATTTTAATACCGATTTCATTTTCTCCATCAAATATTTCAGCAATATAAAATGGACTGCGAGGATTAACAGAAAGACGATCTGGTAGAGTTGGTAATGATGTAGTATCGTTCATTATTTTTAGCCTATGTAATAAAAATTCAAAAGTACGCTATTGTAGGCAATATAAAGATAACGCTCAATAATTATCATTAAAAATCTTCTAAGTCCTTTATTTTTAAAATGAATAAACAAATGATTTAAACATAAAGACATTTGCATTGTTTATAATATAATCGCTAGTTCCTCTATTCCTTTAATACATGGCCAATAGTTTGGATATTTTATCCCTAGTTGTTTTTAATTTTCATACAGAAGTAATTAAATATTAATGAAAACCTTACGTTACATCCATAAAGCTCCAATTCGTGTTATTCGTTTAAAGAAGCTCGCTTATAGATTAAAAATAAAAAGAAGTATGATCCAACTTAAACTCGCTTTAGCGCAAGAAAAACAAGAAACTAAAGCGATGTTGATGACTTATCAAAAGTACACGCATGGTGATGTTTCTAAAAAAGAGATGCAGGCTGCAAATGAGCAGTTTATTGAATTATTAAAAGGATTAGGACTAGGTGTGTTCGCTATATTACCCTTTGCACCAATTACTATTCCTGTGATCATTAAATTAGGACATTTGGTTGGTGTTGAAGTGATGCCCGTTGCTTTTATTAAAAAGAAAAAACCTAATATTAAGCAGATTAAATAGTTGCTCTATTTTACTGGTTATTGAATTTTTTCTGCCTAAGCATTAGAAGATATACTTAACGTATTGATATGAAGTCAAATAAAATCTGTTAATAATCAAAGTGCTATTTTAATTTTCAAGTCATACTTTTAAAAACTTTATGAATAAATTTTATTAAAGTGATGAGCAAATAGTTTGCTCCATATAGCCGATATCTATTCTTTCTGTATAATACCAATCACACTAAATAGCTTACCTATTGCCATTTACGCTTTGCATTTAACTGATTTTTCAGCGTGAAATTTAGGTAACATATTTAATGTAATCGATAGAATTCATGAGTATTACAATTTTATAGTAGAAGATAAATTATGAGTAAAAATGCTAAATTTGACCGTACAGAAGTTGTTGGTAAAGCAACTAATTTGTATTGGGAAAAAGGTTATCATGGAACTTCAATGCGTAACTTACAAACCGCTATCGATCTTCGCCCTGGTAGTATTTATGCCACTTTTGGTAGTAAAGATAATTTATTTAAAGAAGCTCTTAATCATTATGCTGAAAATACCGCTAATTTATTAACATCTTGTATAAGTGAAGCCGAGACTCCCCTATCTGGTTTAAAGTTATTTATAAAAAAAATTATTGTTGATAACCGAGATACTGCACCAAGTAACATGTGTATGATTGTTAAATCCATTTCTGAATTAACTGAAAGTGATAATAAAGAGCTGTTAGCTGAAGCCACTTCATTACTTAATAACGTTGAAATAAAATTTGCCGATATCATTAATGAGGCAATCAAATTAAATGAAATTGCTGACGATAAAGACCCTCTCGAATTAGCTCGTTATGTACAAGTGCAAATTATTGGTTTACGTACTTATTCTCGTGTAGTCAAAGATAAACAAGCGATTGAAAAATTTATTGAGCAAATCTTTTTAGGCTCCCCTTTCCATTAAAACTACATCCTTATTTGTTGTTGCAAACTTATCATTTCTATTAAGCTCAGTTCATTTGAATTGAGCTTTTTTATTATGCTTTTATTTTACAAATTTATATTGAACAGTCGTTCAAAATTATCTATAGTTAACTTGAAATTAATACTAATCAGATAAGGGAGTTAACTAATGAAAAAATTTAAAATACACACAGTTGAAACAGCGCCAGAACAAAGTAAAGCCATTCTTGAAGGTGCAGTAAAACAGATGGGTGTTGTTCCAAATTTATTTGCGACAATGGCTGAATCTCCAAGTACTTTAAAAGCTTATACTCAATTACATGAAGCTTTTACAAATACATCTTTTGATGCAGAAGAACTGACTGTTGTATGGCAAACAATTAATGTTGAACATGAATGTCATTATTGTGTCCCTGCTCATACTGCTATTGCATATTCAATGAAAGTTGATCCAGCAATAACGGAAGCATTACGTAATGGTGAAAAAATGCCAACGGAAAAACTGCAAGCATTACACGATTTTACTTTAACCATGGTACGTGACCGAGGTAATGTTTCTGAAGCTGATATGAATAACTTTTTTGCTGCAGGCTATGGACAACAACAAGTATTAGAAGTGATTTTAGGATTATCTCAAAAAGTGATCAGCAATTACGTGAACCATGTGGCTCATACACCTGTTGACCCAATGTTTGAAACCTTTGCTTGGAAAAAATAATTTATAAAAAACTCTGGTTTACATAACTTAGGTTCTGCATAACTTAGATTTAAATAATAACAAACCAAGTAAATGCTACTTGGTTTTTTTGTGGTTCATTATATTGTACTGATTATTTTGGTTTCTTTGCTAAGGCTTTATCAATATCTTCAGCGCTATGTCGTTCGCTAACTTGTTCCCACTCTTCACCAAAAGCTCTGTTAATAATACGTCCACGTTGCACTCCTGGTCTTTTTTCCAGCATGTTAGCCCAACGCATAATATGCGTATAATTTTCAACTTGTAAAAATTCAGCAGCGTCGTATAAATTACCTAACACTAAATTGCCATACCAAGGAAATATCGCCATATCAGCAATGGTTATTTGATCACCTGCAACATAAGTATTTTTTGCCAATTGTTTATCTAATACATCTAATTGGCGTTTTGCTTCCATTGCAAAGCGATTAATTGGATATTCCAATTTTTCATCTGCATAGGCATAAAAGTGACCAAAACCACCACCTAAAAATGGGGCTGAGCCTTGAGCCCAAAATAACCAATTAAACGTAGTAGTACGGGCATTGCCTGAAGTGGGCAAAAAATGCCCAAATTTTTCTGCAAGATGTACCAGTATTGAAGCAGATTCAAAAACATTAACTGCTTCACCAGTCGTTTTATCAACGAGTGCAGGTATTTTAGAATTAGGATTAACAGCAACAAAACCAGAAGAAAATTGATCGCCTTCACCAATATTAATTAAATAAGCATCATATTCAGCTTCTTTAATGCCTAAAGCTAATAACTCTTCTAATAAAATTGTCACTTTTTGTCCATTAGGTGTGCCTAATGAATAAAGTTGTATTGCATGTTCGCCTACTGGTAATTCTTTTTCGTGGGTAGCGCCTGATACTGGACGATTAATGTTTGCCCATTTATTGCCGCCATCATTATTATGAATCCAAATTTTAGGGGGGACGTATTGATTACTCATTTCAATTCCTATGATCAAAAAATTAAAGTTTTGGATAGTTAGATGGAAAAAATGCTCGACGAGCTTCTTCATCAAACTCTTTTTTAAATGCTATGCCATTAGCGACATTACGTGCTCGTTCTACTGCAGGACGACTATCGATACTATCAAACCAGCGTTTAATATTGGCATAAGGGCTTAATCCTTCTTCACCTAATACAACACATGCTTTATCTATCCATCCCCAAGCCGCTATATCCGCAATACTATATTCATCACCAACAATGAATTTTCGATTAGCCAAATGTGTATCTAATACTTCGTAATGGCGTTGTGCTTCTCGTAAATAACGATTAATTGCGTAATCTATTTGCTCTGGAGCTGAATGTCTAAAATGTACAGATTGACCAGAAAATGGTCCTAAACCTGATGCGATGAACATTAACCAAGATAACATTTCCCCACGATCTTCGGTTTTACCTGCAAGTTGTCCTGTTTTCTCTGATAAATAAAGCAAAATTGCATTTGAATCAAATACACGCGTTCCATCATCTTCAATGGCAGGAGTTTTACCATTAGGGTTTATTGCGCGATAGCTTTCCGTATGTTGCTCCCCTTTTAATGAATCAATTGGCATTAATTCAAATGGAATACCTGTTTCTTCTAGGTAAAGTGCAACTTTCATTGGATTCGGTGCTGGGTGAAAATAAAATTTGATCATAAGATATCCTCAATAAGTGAATATTCATTCAAACATTAAAATAACGATCGTTCAAGTTCATTTTTCAAGTAGTTATAATGAAAGTGAATAAACGATTGTCTTTATTTAGTGGTGTGTCAATTTGTTGTTGGTTTGTGAAGTATCTATATGGTTACCTAATGATCAGTTTTATCAAGCCGATTAATAGATAACCATATTTAAAATAAACATATAAAGTAAAAACGTTTAATTAGAATTTACCCATTTCTAATACAGTTGCAGAGGTTTCCATCTCTCCTTTCATGGTTTTAACTGTGACGTAATAAGCATGTCCTTTACCACCAGAACAAGGCGGCATATATGCACCAGCTTTGTCCCAACCAGGACTGCGATGCGCTTCAATCATTTTAAATTGAGGAGGAAGCTCAAAAGAATGGCCGGCAACTGAAGGGATTTCTACTGATGTTACTGTCCCGCTAAGTGCGTAACTCATCACTCCATGACCACCACTATCCATTTTTTGTGAGTCACGATCACTGTATTCTAAAACAATTGAGTCCGTACCTGCTGGTAGTTCTGTTATTGCTAATTTTGGGGTAATAGGATTTTTACCGCCAAATTTTTGACACTGTTGACCTGCAGGTATGGTAATACCATCCCAAGCACTATCTGCAAATTTAACTTCAACTGCCGAAGCATAGCTCGTGAATAATGCTGTAACGAGCAATGTATTTAGTCGTTTATATTTCATAATAAATTCCATTTTAGATTTACTTGTATTTTTCACTTATACATGACACATATAAGTTGCCTTTAAATAACTATTTCACATTAACAATGTATCTTTATAAATCAAGTAGATAAGTTAATATATAACTGCTCATACGTTTATTATTCGCTAAATAATATTAATGGTGATTTTCCTGACTTTTTATACTTACAGGCATATCATCCATTTTTGAAAAACGATAATTTAGTACTGCAATAAGTAAGATCACTAACATTCCAGCAAGGTTGGCATAGTGATATGGCACTAATAAAGCAAAGCCTGAGGTTAATAATAAAAGGCGCTCAACTATTGATAATGTACTTGCTAATCGACCTTCAATTGTTCCTGCAAAAGCAACGATTAAGCCGATAGTCAGTATAATTGAAACAATAAAATCAAAGTTATTACCTTGTACCCAAATTAACCCGGAGAATGCCATCATAATAGGAATAATGAAGAATCCCTGTGCTAATTTAAATGCTTGAATAGCTGATTTCATGGGGGACGTATTTGCTATTCCTGCCGCTGCAAATGCGGCTAATGCAATAGGTGGAGTTACATTTGATGTTTGTGATAACCAAAACACAATCATGTGCGCTGCCAATAAACCAACACCAAGTTCTGTTAAACTAGGTACTGCCATAATTGATAACACTATATATGCAGCAGTAACTGGTAATCCCATACCTAAAATAATGGCGGCAATAGCAATTAAACCAAGTACAGACCATAAATAACCACCGGAGAGTGCCATTAAAAACTGGGTAAATTGAAGGCCTATTCCTGTTTGTCCAACAACGCCAACAACAATACCTGCGGTACCACAAGCAACTGAAATGGGTAATGCTAGTAATGCGCCCTCTTTCATACCTTCAAAAAATAATGAAATACTAATTCGGCTATGTTTACGACACATTGCAGCGACTAAAACAGCAACACAACCAGCTATGCCAACTAAAATTGGAGAATAACTCATTAATAATAAAGAGGTAATTAAGATTAATGGAACTAAAAAGTGCCATCCATTTTTTAATACAACCGATATTTTTTCAGTTATATCCATTCCTTTCAAACCTAACTTACAGGCCATTAAATGCACGTAAAGTAAGGTACAAGCAAAATACAAAATAGCGGGTGCAATTGAAACTAACAATATTTCGCTATAGGGGATCCCGGTAAACTGTGCCATAACAAACGCTCCGGCTCCCATGACTGGAGGCATGATTTGTCCACCCGTTGATGCGGCGGCTTCAATACCAGCAGCTTGCTCTGGCTTGTAACCTAATTTTTTCATCATAGGAATGGTTAACGCACCAGTGGTTACAGTATTTGCAATCGCAGAGCCAGAAATAGAACCAAGAGCCGCAGATGCGATAACACTAGCTTTAGCTGGTCCACCTCGATATTTTCCGGCGATAGAAAAAGAAGCATCGATAAAAAACTTTCCTGCTCCAGTAACCTGTAAAAATGCACCGAATAGTACAAAAACAAATACCACTCCAGCCGCTATTGCAAGCGGAGCTCCGTATATACCATTAGTGGAATAGATATGGAATCGGATAACCTCTTCAATAGAGAACCCTTTACTCGCAACATCTGAAGGTAATAAATTCCCAAAAATTGCATACAGCAAAAATACAGCGGCAATGAGTACCATGACAGTACCTACTGTCCGACGTGTTGCTTCAAGCAATAACACTAAAATGATCATGCCTGATAATTGATCAAGAGACGTTAAACCGTCTAATAAGAAAGTAATATCATCATAATCAAAAGAGACAATATGATATGAAGCCCAGGTAATGCTGATGATGCATAATAGGTCGATAGCTCGGCCTAACAAGTAAACAAAAGTAGATTTTTGAGATTTGATAAGGGGTAATGTAAAAAAGACTAATATCAATACCCAACTTAAATGAATAGGTCTAAAAACAGGAGCAGATAAATCAGAGGTAATACCTTGCCAAATTTGAAAAATAGATAATGAAATGGCGGCAAGTGCAGCGAACAGTAAAATTTTATCGCTAATAACTTTGCACATAGATGATGATGTTGTCATGAACTTCTCCGTGAGTTCGTTGTTAGCAAGACCCATCAAATCTATTAAGCATTTGATGGGCTTAATTCATATTACATATTTTCTTTATAGTATTTTAAAGCTCCTGGATGTAGCTCAATTCCTTTTAATTTGTTCATGTTTTGGATCGTTGTAAATTTAGTCACGCTAATCACTTGATTAATTTCTTTCATATTTTCGAAAGCAACTTTGGTCATTTCATAAGCTAGATCGGTATCCATATTTTTATTTACCACTAAAATATTCCATACCGCAGGTGCATTAAATGCATTTACATTTTTATAACTACCAGCAGGAACTTCTATTACTTGATACGACTCATTACTGTCAGAAACGGCTTTAAGCTCCTCAGGAGTAAAAGATAAAATACGAATATTATGTGTGAATGCTAATTCTGTAATTGCGCCAACGCCAATACTACCTACGATGGCACCCGCATCTATCTGCCCTGCAGAAAGCGCATTTGTTGTTGCCGTGTAGTTAAGAGATTGAGCGTCAATATCATTTTCTGTAATACCTAATGCAGCCAAGATGTTAGTTGAACTCACTCTAGTACCTGAGCCTGGTGCACCTAATGAGATACGTTTCCCTTTTAAATCTTGTATTGATTTAATATCTGAATCTGCCGGTACAATAAATTGCACTACGTTAGGATATAGGGCAAATAGCACTGACACGTCCATTTTTCGAGGGAAAGGTTTAACACCTTGATGCGCTTGTAACACAACATTCCCCATCGCAATACCAGCAAGTTGTTTATTGGTGGAAACTTTAATCGTGTTTTCAACAGATGCCGCTGTCACTTCAGCGCGCATATCAAAGTTATCAATTTTTTCGCTCCAAATTTTAGCTAGGATCCCGCCTAATGGATAATAAGTACCACTCTGACTTCCTGTACCAATCGTATAGTTTTCAGCCATTACATTAACTGAAAATAAGCATGCTAAACCTATTAGTCCTTTCTTAAATGTATTATTCATGATAATAACTCCATTTTATCTATTGATGATTTGTTGTGGACTTGTTATTGATATGTAAAAAATTAAGACTAGCACTTAACCTGAGCTATACAAACGCGTGATGTCACAAAGTTCACTTTAGCCTGTTCACAAAATAACCGTCTTTATTATAGAAATGAGATTTCATATTCAACTCTCTGTTAACATGCAGCTAAATGTAGAAGATGATGTAAAGGTTTAAAAGATAACAACTTATCTCTTCATTATTATTCATTTCAAGGTTAATCAATGTGATCATTAACTATGATTGATGGAACAATTTAATAACCTCAGATATCTCCTATTCAGATATTACTTAACTTAATAAGTGTCGCTCATGCCTAAAATATTTATTATCGGATTACCTAGAACTGGCACAACAAGTATCAGTGTTGCGATGTTAGACGTTGGTTTTAAAGTTGCACATACGGCATTTACCAAACATGCTTTTGAGCTTGCAGATGTGATTTCAGATGCGCCTTGTTTTTCTGATTTTGAACAGCTAGATAAACTTTTCCCTCATTCAAAGTTCATTTATTTAACCAGAGAGCTTTCTTTGTGGGTACCATCAATGCAAGCTTTATTATTAAAAATGGCCCCCGGTTTATTACCTAAAGAAGGACATTTTAGTCCGGTATTAAAACGTTCTTTTAATGAAACATTCCAACTTACACAAGAAGATCTCTTATCAGAAAAACATTTAGAAAAGTGTTATGTAAACCATCAGCGTAAAGTGGAAAGCTACTTTGAAGGCAGAGATGATCTTATTTGTATTAACTTAAGTGATGTAAATAGCCTTAGAAAATTATTTCTGTTTTTAGATCTACCATATAAAACAGGGCAAACATTTCCTCATTTAAATAAAGGTTCACAAGTTGCAAAATGGACTAATTATAAACACCCAAATAAGATTAGTAGTTTTAGTGCAGGGAAAGAACATCGCCAATTTTTTGATTATGAAACATAAACAAATCTTTTACTTAGCGAAGTTACATTTTTAAATAAAAATCTTTTGTTAAAGCAATAAAATCTTGGCTATAGCCTTCACCATCATGAATAATTAATTGTTGATAGCTATTTTCTGCATATTCACTTTTTTCTGTATATTCACTTTTTTCTGTATATTCACTTTTTTCTGTATATTCACTGTGTTTAGTTAATTCGATTAAAACACGGTTAGCGACTTTATTAACGGTGGTTTTTACATCTATAACACGAGTTAATTGCAATGGAAGATTTAATTGCAACAATAAATTTATAAAAGCCTGCCCTTCCACTTTAGGTAATACAAAGCTCGCATTGCCTTTTACATTTAATAATTGCACACAATAATGTAATAAATTTTGATGTGTTAAAGCGATGCTATGCCTTGCGATGGCTCGCTGTAGATTATTCGAGGTTTCGCCTGAATTAAAATAAGGGGGATTACAAATAATAGCGTCAAAAGTAAGCTTCTTTTTTACAAATACTTCAATCCCAATATGATGTACGTTAAGTCTGTTTGACCAAGGACTATTAGTACAGTTTTGTTGTGCTGCGTTAAAAGCATTTTGTTCAATTTCTACAGCGTCAATATTTGCTTTTAAATTTCGCTGAGCACACATAATAGCTAACACACCTGTACCACACCCAATATCTAAAATAGATTGGCTTTTTTCAATTGCAGCCCATGCGCCTAATAAAATGGCATCTGTACTTACTGGCATACCACACTGAAAAGCATTTATATGAAATTTTTTAAATGTAAAATCTTTTGCCATGCGAATATCCCGCCTTTTTGATATGAAAATATAGGTACAATCTGCTATTATCCTGACTTTATTATTTGATGCAGAGTTTTCTGCTCACTTTGACTTTTTATAGGACATTTTTATGAGTTTTGCCGATAAAGTATTAGCTGTAAACAACGATTTACCTATTCGTACAGATCAGCCAGTCCACAGTGGTAAAGTGCGTTCAGTGTACTGGCTAACCGCTGAAGACAGCAAACGCTTAATTGAAGAGAAAGGCTATGATGTTGCTGCCGATGCTCCTTTGGCAATTATGGTTATCAGTGATCGTATTTCTGCATTTGATTGTATCTGGCACGGCGAAGGCGGTATGCATGGTGTTCCTGGAAAAGGCGCTGCACTTAATGCGATTTCGAATCACTGGTTTGCATTATTTAAAGAGCAAGGTTTAGCTGATAGTCATATTTTAGATATTCCTCATCCATTTGTATGGATTGTTCAAAAAGCACGTCCGATCATGATTGAAGCGATTGCCCGTCAATATATTACGGGTTCAATGTGGCGTGCTTATGAAAAAGGTGAACGTGAATTCAGTGGTATTTCTATTTCAGAAGGTCTTGAAAATAATACAAAATTACCAGAATTATTGATCACTCCTTCTACCAAAGGTATTTTGAAAGGTGTACCGGGTGTTCAAGAAGTTGATGATGTGAATATTACACGTCAAAATATAGAAGATAACTTTGCTGCATTTAACTTTACGTCTCCTTCTCACATTGCTGATTACGAAAAACTATTAAAAGAAGGTTTTGATGTGATCAGTGCTGAACTTGCTAAAATTGATCAAATCTTTGTTGATACTAAATTTGAATTTGGTTATGTAACAGATAAAGCAGGCAATGAAAAACTAATATACATGGATGAAGTTGGAACACCTGATTCATCTAGAATTTGGGATGGCGCAGCTTATCGTGAAGGTAAGATTGTTGAAAACTCAAAAGAAGACTTCCGTCAATTATTGTTAAAGCATTTCCCTGATCCTGATATTTTATTAAATAAAGATCGTATGGAAGAGCGTTTTGCATTAGCAAAAGATAATGCTTTACCAGAAAGCGTATTAATGGAAATTTCTAAAACTTACACGGGTATTGCTGAAAAAATTATCGGTGAAAAGATAATTCTCTCAGAAAATCCTAAGCAAGAAATTATCGATATTCTTCGCGAGCAATACAATCTTATCGACTAATACTAGCTAATCGTTAATTTACGGTTACTATAAAGAGCAGGTCATAATACTTATTATGGCCTGCTTTTTTTTACCTATCATTTTGCTTATGTAAAGGGGAAATAATATGTCTGTCGGATGGGGAATATTTGTTGTTGTACTGGTAGTCGGCATTATTATTTATAATATCTTATTGATAAGAAAAAGTGCCAAAATGAAAGTCCCTGAAAGTCTTTTACAGGAAATCAGAGAAAAGAAAGAAAGGGAACGAGAAGAAAATGAGCAGGAAAAAAAATAACCTAGTTAATAGTAACTAGGTTATTTAATAGATATTTACATCATTTTTACTTGCTTGATTCCTAGTATAAAATGGTTTGGATATCTTTTTCTAGTGTAACACTACGAATATTACTGGTAATACTCAGGTACAAGTCAGTCACTTGTTGCTCAGTTAATGGTTGCTTATCTGCATCTAACCAAATAAGTGATGTATCACCTCCAGTTAATTCACCCAATTGAACAAAATATTCACCTTCTTCTAAATTAATAGGGTTTAGGTTATTTTCTGCCCAATACTCAGGATCTTGAGAGTCAAAATCAACTAAGAAATAGCCAAGATTTTTATCCTCTTCAACCATGCTAAAACTCATTAAAGCTAACAACTTAGGTAACTTACGCCATGCATCAACGAAATCTGCATCAATAACCCATGCCGTTTGATGATTATCATCAAATCCAAGTTTTATTGGTAATGGTTTGTTATCAGCAGCTTGCAGTTCTTCAGCTTCTTTTTTCAAGAAAGCAAACTTCAACATATCGTTGATTAATGCTAATTCAATACCACGTTTAGTATCGCCCGCTAAAATTTGCTCTACAGGTTCACCATCGTTTAATTCTTCAAAATTTTGAACATCAACAGCGACTCCAACACTTCTACCATCCGTTCCATTGAGAAGTTGAATATTATAAACACCTTCGTCACGAACATAATTACGACTAAAAAAATAACCATAAGATTGTTCACGGATCACAGGACCCGTATTGATGGTTAGTGCAGCTCTGTCAGAGGTAAGTGATGTTGCATTTTTTGAATCAAAATAAGCAAGTAATAAATCCCAAACCGTTTGTTGAATGTTGTCATCGTTTTTAAAGGCATTAAACCACACTTTAGTCTGTGTAGGATCGGGGTCTAATAGCACCCCTTCTAATACCGACATCAACTGTTTAGGAGGTCGAACATCTACTTTTTTACCTAATAAACCAAGATTTTCTTGTTCTTCAGTAAGCGCTTGAATGTCATAAGTCGGGCGCTGCTCATCGTTAGTAAAATCACCCGTATTGTATTTATCTATAAGTGTTGCATCTAGGTACTTATACTTTCCTTCTGCTTGTGTCCTTGTTTCAAAACGAACACAACTAGAAACAGAAAGAGCTAGTGCAATAACACCAGCTAATTTAGTTAACGCTATCTTTTTGTTCATGAAAGTAGTTTAGCTTCGATTAATGCGTTACGAACAGTACTTTGGTGTTGCTCAGATAAAATCGTTAACGGTAAACGTAAAACTGAGTTAGGGATCAAACCTAGTTCTGAACATGCCCATTTTACTGGAATTGGATTTGCTTCTAGGAATAAGTTGGTATGAACAGGTAATAGCTGTTGATGAATCGCGAGTGCTTTATCTGCTTCACCATTTAGTGCAAATTTACACATCTCAACCATTTCTACAGGAGCAACATTAGTTGTTACTGAGATGACACCATGACCACCTTGTAACATAAAATCACAACCCGTTGCATCATCACCACTGTATAATAAGAAATCTTCAGGTAATAATGCTTTTAATTCTTTTAAGCGTTCTAAATCACCCGTTGCTTCTTTAATACCAATAATATTAGGGATCTCTGCTAAACGAGCAACAGTTTCAGGCAACATATCAACGGCTGTTCGGCCAGGTACATTGTATAAAATTTGTGGTAATTCACAGGATTCTGCAATCGCTTTATAATGTTGGTATAAACCTTCTTGCGTTGGTTTATTGTAATAAGGTGTCACATTTAAACCAGCTGCAATACCGCTATTGGTGAATAATTTGCTTAATGCGATTGCTTCAGACGTTGAATTAGCACCGTTACCAGCAATAACAGGAATACGCCCTGCTGCATAACTAATAACTCGCTCAACAACCTTAACATGATCATCAACGCTTAAAGTTGCTGATTCACCAGTTGTGCCTACAGCAACAATGGCAGTCGTGTTTGATTTTATGTGGAACTCTACTAGTTCTTTTAATGCGAGAAAATCAATTTCACCAGTTTGGTCCATCGGGGTTACGAGTGCGACAATACTACCTGTTAACATGTAAATGCTCCTTTAATTGAGCGTTCAATGTTACTTTTGCAAGCCTTTAAAAACAAGCGTTAAAGTCAACAGATTAACGCTCTTTATAAATATTTATGACATTGTTGCTAGTGCTCACCTTTTTATATGATAATCAATTGCTAATCTATCACTCAGTCCTTGATGAGTTTGTATCATCAAGTATCATGACAAACTATTTTTATAAAACGTTTTCACACAATAAGAGGTTAAAATGCAAGCAGATATTTTTGATGTTACTGCGCAAAATTTTCAAACTATTATCGCGCAAGGCTCTGTCAATAAACCAGTATTAGCTGTATTTTGGTCGAACCAGTGCTCGATTTGTCAGTCTTTAATACCATTAATTGAACAGTTACAACGCGAACATGCAAACGCATTCACATTAGCAAAAGTAAATTGCGATATAGAACAACAGATTGTGCAACATTTTGACATTAAAAGTGTTCCAACAGCATATATGTTTGTTAATGGACAAGGTGTTGATGGGTTTGCTGGAGAACAAAGCACTCAATTTATTAATGATTTCATTAAAAAACATTTACCTGACCCAGCGTTAGCATTATTAGCAGATGCACAGACCTTATTTGCTCAAGGTAATCTCCTTGAGGCGAAATCTACTATTTTACAAGCTCAAAAACTAAACCCTGAAGATAACCAAATAAAGTTAGCTGTAGCACAAATTTATTTGGCATTAGGGGAATTTGAAAATGCAAAACCGATACTATCTGTTATTCCTATGGCAGATCAAAACATGATCTACCATAGCTTAATGTCAGAATTAGAATTAGCAGAGCAATCATCTCAAACCCCAGAAATTTCAGCTTTAGAAGAAAGTTTATTAACGGCCGAAGATAAAAAACCAATTCAATTCCAACTCGCTATTCAATATCACCAAGCAAAACGTTATACAGAGGCGCTGAACTTGTTATATAACCTATTATGTTCGGACTTAGGTTATGAAAATGGTGAAGCCAAAAAGACCATGTTAGATATTTTAGCGACGGTTGAAGATGCTGCGTTAGTCTCAACATATCGCCGTAAGTTATACAGTTTGTTGTATTAAGCATGAATATTTAAAAGGCATAAGCAGATGAATAAAATAGAAATAAAGTATTGCCGTAAATGTCGCTGGTTACTGCGTTCATCGTGGATGGCACAAGAGTTATTAAGCACATTTGAAGATGATATTCATGAGCTTTCATTACTGCCTGGTACTGACGGTATATTTGAAATATTTGCTAATGGACAGTGTATTTGGTCACGTAAAGAAATGGGACGTTTTCCTGAAATTACCGAACTCAAAAAATATGTTCGAGACGTTATTGCACCAGAAAAAGACCTTGGCTGTATTGACCGAAAAGCTAAATAAAAAATGCTAAAGGCCGCTGAATAAAGCGGTCTATTTGATATCAAGAGTCAATTTAAATGAACCATATAATGCTTATGACTCATATCCATTCTAAGTGGTATAACTTCCACGCTTTATATCGATAAAAACAGACTATACGCAAATAAACTTTTGTGTATAATGCCTCGCCCTACGTGATCTCTAATACCAATCACACTAACGAACTCATCTTCTTGTCGGAAAAACTATGCAACAAAAATCCGTTAGCCAAGCCATATTACTTCTTGTATTGGCTAATTTATTAGCGTCACTTTCAGACGTATCTTTAAAGGTACTCAATGGTGAAGTACCAACTTTTCAATACGTGTTTATCCGACAAATTATCAGCTTACTTTTTATTCTTCCTTTTTGGTTAAAGTTACCTAAGGAAAAATACAAAGAAGGATGTTGTAAAATCACATTTTGGAGAGCACAATTTATTGTGGGAGGCAGTGCTTGTGCAATGATTGCCATTACCCATCTAACTCTCGCAACAGCTAATGCCATGTTTTATGTTGCGCCATTAATGATGTTACCAATGTCAATATTATTACTTAAGGAAACACCACCATTAGGTAAATATATTGCTACAGGAATTGGCTTTGTTGGCGTGTTAATTGTCTTACGTCCAGAGCAATTTCATTGGGCCGCCATTGTTGCTTTAGGTAGTGCCCTCACCATGGCATTCACTAATATTTTTATTCGCCGTTTACCACCAGGACAACATTTAATTTCTACACTTTTTTGGACAACATTAATGACTTTACCATTAGCTTTATTTTTAGCTTTATTTAATTGGCAAGCAGTATCACTGACTAATATATTATGGATTGTGGCGATTAATGTATTTGTGTTGGGTTACCACGCTTTAGTTGTTATTGCCTACAAAAAAGCGGCTGTCAGCAGTATTGCACTAGCAGAGTATTCTGGACTCGCTTTTGTCACCTTATTTGGCATTATTTGGTTTGATGAAGTACCTGATTTATTTACAGCCATTGGTATATTGTTGATTGTTATTCCTATGATGCCACTTCCTTGGCGAAAGTGGTTTTTTAAAAGACTAGTTATAACGGCTGAAATACCAGAAAAAAAGGTTTAGTTATGGATGCGGTTTAATAAAAAATTAGAAATTAATATTGATATATGAAGCTAAATCTTGGTTATTAATATCCTGTAAAAATGGAATTTCAGCTAACAAAGGTGCGTTAATATAAGCACTCAAGGTATCAATATTCTGTTCCACATAAGGCATGTCGGATTGTAAGTGATTTGCAATCCAGCCTGCAATCGGTAAACCAGCTTGTTTAATGCTTTCTACTGTTAATAAAGCATGATTTAAACAACCTAACTTTAATCCAACCACTAAAATGATTGGTAGTTTATGTTCAATCACCCATTCAGAAAATAGCTTTTTATGATCCACTGGTAAATGCCAACCGCCAGCTCCTTCTACAAATAAATAGTCTGGTTTCTGTTGCTGTAAAAAAAGTAAACCTTGATCAATGAGCGTAAGATCAATATTGCGCTTATTCTCAATGGCTGCAATATGTGGTGCTATTGGTTGTTTATAAGCAATAGGATTAATCGCCTCATAGGCAACGTTAATATGACTATTCTGTTGAAGAATAAGCGCATCTTCATTGCGTAATCCTTGAGACGTTTCATCGCAACCTGCGGAAATAGGTTTATAAGCTAATGTACTTTTTTGTTGTTTATTAGCTGCTTGTAACAACGCTTTAGTACAAATTGTTTTACCTACATCGGTATCTGTTCCAGTAACAAAATAAGTGCCTGGAAATAATGTGCTTGAAGTTGGATGATTCATTTTTTCTCTTTTGGTTTAGGATGATGAAAAGGTATTTAACGACAAGCAACAACATAACAAACCTGATAACTTAAGTTATATAAACCCTCTGTATCGACAAAAGGTTGGTATCCTTGTTGTAATTTTTTCAATAAATTCCGCCCTGATAATGTTTTTTTAGGACCATCATGAACATGATTTGCACCGATACCTTTTAGTGCTTTCATCACTGAAACAACATCGTTATATTTTTTGACTCGTGTTTCTGTGGTTAAGGTTACATTTTTATATCCAGCTTGATATAAGGCTTCTTTAACTTCCTGTTCCGTTAAAAATGTATTGATATGAGAATGATTGTCTACTTGCTTCCACGCTTCTTTTAATTCCATTAATGAACCATCTAATAAAGTAGAGAAACATAATAGACCATTATCATTAAGCGCTTGTTTGATTTGTTGTAAAGAGTGTTGAAGTTGTTGGCTCCATTGCAAAACTAAATTTGAAAAAATTAAATCAAATTGATTTTCTGTAAAAGGAAGCGCATCGATATCACCTTCAACATAACAACAATGAGGGATATTTCTTAATGCTGTTTGCGCTAACATTTTAGGTGATAAATCAAAGCAGGTTACTCTAGGTTCATTAATTGCTAATTGATTTAACTCAGTAGAAAAGTAACCTGTACCACAGCCCAAATCTAATATTTTAGTCGTTTTTGTTGCATTCAATTTTGCTCTTACATGGCTTTGCTCTGTTGCTGACATAGCACTGCCCGTTAACATCATTAAGTGATGCCCTATATCTCTTTGCAGGTCTGCATATTGATCATAAAAAAGTGCCGCTTTAGAGAACGATGCTTCGATGGCTTTTTTATTAATCACTTTATTAGTAATGACCTCTTTATCAGTTATTGTATGCATCGAGAGCCTGTTTTATTTGTTGGACCAAAAATTCAATATCTTGCTTTTGGTGATTAACTGTTAGCGTAATACGTAATCGAGCAGTATTGTTTGGTACTGTAGGTGGTCGTATCGCGGTTGTATAAATTCCACTTTCTTTTAACAGCTGACTCATTTTTATTGCTTGATCACTCTGACCGATTAATACAGGTTGAATAGCTGTAGTTGAAGACATTAAAGGAATATCAAGTTGAGTGGCTAATAGCCTGAAATGTTGGATGAGTTCATTTAAATGATCCCGACGCCATTGTTGTGTTTCAGCTAGTTTAGCCGCTTCACCAATGCAGTAAACCATGGCAGGAGGTAAACCTGTTGTGTAAATATAGGGTTTTGAAAAGTTATTAATGTAATCAATTAATTCATTTGAGCCGGATACAAACGCCCCACCAACACCTAATGCTTTACCAAAAGTAGCCATATAGATTTCAACATCATTATTACTGACTTCTTGTTCAGCAAGACTACCTGCACCATTCTTTCCTAATACCCCTAAACCATGTGCATCATCAATCATTAACCATGCATTGTTTTGTTGGCATTGTTGTTTTAGTAATTGAATAGGCGAACGATCACCATCCATACTGAAAACACCTTCCGAAATAACCAGTTTATTCTTAATCTCTGTATTAGCTTGCAAGATAGAAGTTAATTGCTGCATATCATTATGTTTGAAGCGTTGCATTTTCACAGGGCTATTCATTCCAGCTTCCATTAATGAAGCATGGTTTAATTTATCTTGAATTAAGAGATCATTTTTAGACAGTAATAACTTAATGATCGCTTGATTTGCTGAATAACCAGAACTAAATAATGCAATAGCATTTACACCTAACCATTGTTGTAATTGCTGAGTCACATCATGATGAACTTGGTTGTAGCCCGTTACTAAATAAGAGCCGCCACTACCTATACCAAATAAGTCAGCTCCTTTTTGCCAAGCTTTAATTAAAGCTGGATCAGAAGCTAAACCAAGATAATCATTACTAGAGAAATTAAGATATTGTTTACCATTAACCGTAATATATCGAGACTGCTTACCTTCAACAGGAACAGAGGAACGATGTAAATGTTGTTGTTTTTGTTGTGCTAATTGTTCACTAATAAATGAAAAAGCCATCATTATAATTTACTGGTCGCATCGTAAAATAATTCATCTTTTTCAGCGTGGCGAATAATCGCCGCATCAACTGTCTTTTCAGTTTCATAAGGAGAAAAGTTAATTTCTTCTTTATTAATGCCTAATTTATTGAACAAACGCATATCTGAATTTTCGTCTGGATTGGCTGTTGTTAATAATTTACAGCCATAAAAAATTGAATTTGCTCCTGCCATAAAACATAAAGCTTGTGTTTGTTCTGACATATCCTCGCGACCTGCAGATAAACGTACATGCGATTTAGGCATTAATATACGAGCTATCGCAATGGTTTTAATGAATTCAAAATCATCTAGATCGTCGACATTATCTAATGGTGTGCCTTTTACTTTTACTAATTTATTAATAGGTACACTTTCAGGTTGTACAGGCATGTTAGCTAATTGCACTAATAATCCTGATCGATCTTTACCCTCTTCTCCTAAACCTACGATACCACCACTACATACTTTCATGCCGGCACTGCGTACATTATCTAATGTATCTAATCTATCTTGGTAAGTTCGTGTGGTGATAATTTGGTCATAATATTCTGGAGAAGTATCTAAGTTATGATTGTAATAATCTAAGCCAGCACTCGAAAGTTGCTGTGCTTGTTTGTCGTCTAACATACCTAAGGTCATACATGACTCTAGGCCTAATGATTTAACTTCTTTTATCATTTCAACTAGATAAGGCATATCACGTTGTTTTGGATTTTTCCAAGCTGCGCCCATACAAAAACGTGTTGAGCCGGTTGCTTTTGCATCTTTAGCAGCTTTAATGACTTTTTCAACTTCCATTAAGGTTTCTTTTTCAAGACCTGTATCATAACGCGCGCTTTGTGGGCAATATTTACAATCTTCAGGACAAGCCCCGGTTTTAATTGAGAGAAGTGTACTCACTTGAACTTGATTATTAGGAAAATGTGCTCGGTGAACCGTTTGTGCTTGAAACATTAAGTCCATAAAAGGTAACTCAAATAGAGCATTTACTTCTGAAACAGTCCAATCATGACGAATATGTGTTGTATTGAGCATTTTAATTAACCTAACTTGAAAAATATTTGGTTAGTTTAATGTTGAAAGTTACACTGTCAACCTACAACACGACAATTACTTTACATCTGGTTAATATATGAGCATCAAATCACTAAGTAACATTGATATCGACTTAAATTACGATAAAAAGCATATTTGGCACCCTTACACTTCAATGACTTCACCTATTCCCTGTTATCCAGTTGAAAGTGCAGAAGGTTGTTTGATCTCATTGCAGTCAGGTGAAAAACTTATTGATGGTATGGCATCATGGTGGGCTTGTTTATTTGGTTATAACGTAAAAGAGCTTAATGACGCAGCAACAGAACAATTATCAAAAATGTCGCATATTATGTTTGGTGGATTAACTCATCAACCCGCGGTTGATTTGGCTAAAACATTAGTAGACATAACCCCTAAAGGTTTAGATAAAGTCTTCTTTAGTGATTCAGGTAGTGTTGCCGTTGAAGTGGCAATGAAAATGGCATTACAGTACTGGCAGTCATTGGGAGAAAACAAAACTAAATTTGTTGCGCTTAAAAAAGGATATCACGGTGATACTTTTGCAGCCATGAGTGTGACAGACCCTGAAGGTTCAATGCATGAATTGTATCAAGACTTTGTGGTTAGGAATTATTTTACTGAACAACCCAGTGTTCGTTTTGACCAATCATGGCAAGAAAATGCCATGGATGATTTAACCACGCTATTAGCAACTCAACATGAAAATATTGCCGCTTTAATTCTCGAGCCTATTGTGCAAGGCGCGGGTGGGATGTATTTCTATCATCCTAATTATCTAAAAGCCGCTAGAGAATTATGTAATCAATACAATGTTTTATTAATTGCAGATGAAATCGCCACAGGATTTGGCAGAACCGGTAAATTATTTGCTTGTGAGCATGCTGATATTAGTCCTGATATTTTATGTTTAGGCAAAGCTATCACAGGTGGTTACATGAGCTTTGCCGCTACATTAACAACAACAAAAGTAGCGACAACTATCAGCGAAGGAAAAGCAGGTGTTTTTATGCATGGGCCTACTTTTATGGGCAATGCTTTAGCTTGTGCAGTGGCCAATGCAAACTTGTGTAAATTATTAACCTGTGACTGGCCGCAATTGGTAAATAATATTTCTATTCAATTAAATAATGAATTACAGAAATGTCAGCCACTAGATAAAGTACAAAGTGTTAGAGTGCTAGGCGCAATTGGTGTGGTGGAATTAAAACAAGCGGTTGATATGGTTGCGGTGCAAAAGCAATTTGTGGAATTAGGTGTTTGGATCCGCCCTTTTGGTAAATTGATTTATGTAATGCCACCTTATGTTGCATCACAACAACAAATAAACTGCCTATGTGAAGCAATTTATGAAGTTTGTAAATAACCGTTCGTAAGTATTTTAATATCAGTCTTTTATAGGCAATATTGTTATTATTATCTAGTCAGATACTTGTATCTGAGTCTAGCCAAGGTAATATATGCAACAATTAAAATTTTTAGTATAAAACAGTTAACACTGTGATCATGGAGCATTATTTAAGATGTCAAAAACACCCATTGTTGATATTTTCAACAGCAAATTTACATTAGGCAGCCAAGTTACTGTTCAAGGTTGGATCCGTACTCGTCGTGATTCAAAAGCTGGCATCTCATTTTTAAATATTTATGACGGTTCATGTTTTGATCCAATTCAAGCGGTTGTTCCAGCTGAGTTAGAAAATTATAGCTCTGATGTTTTAAATTTGTCTGCAGGTTGTAGTGTTGAAGTCACAGGTGAATTAGTTGAAAGTCCAGGAAAAGGACAAAAATTTGAACTGCAAGCAAGTGCAGTTAAAGTACATGGTTTTGTACAAGACCCTGATACTTACCCAATGTCAGCTAAACGTCACAGTATTGAATACATGCGTGAACATGCGCACTTACGCCCTCGCACAAATATGTTTGGTGCGGTAACACGTGTTCGTAACTGTTTATCACATGCTATTCATAACTTCTTTTATGAGCGTGGATTTAACTGGATCAGTACCCCTATTATTACTGGTAGTGACTGTGAAGGTGCAGGTGAAATGTTCCAAGTGAGCACACTTGATTTAGAAAACTTGCCGCGTAATGCTGAAGGTCAAATCGATTACAAAAAAGATTTCTTCGGTAAAGAAACATTCCTAACTGTTTCTGGCCAGTTAAATGCAGAAACTTATGCTTGTGCATTAAGTAATGTTTATACATTTGGTCCAACTTTCCGAGCTGAAAACTCAAATACAACACGTCACTTAGCAGAATTCTGGATGGTTGAGCCTGAAATTGCATTTGCAGATTTAGCTGATGCAGCACAACTTGCAGAAGATATGTTGAAATATGTATTCAATGCAGTATTAACTGAACGTGCAGATGACATGGCTTTCTTTGCTGATCGTGTTGATAAAGATGCAATTACACGTTTGGAAAATATGATCAGTTCTGAATTTGTTCGTATGGATTACACGGATGCAATTGAGATCCTGCAAAAATGTGGTAAAAAATTCGAATACCCTGTTGAATGGGGTGTTGATTTACAGTCTGAACATGAACGTTACCTTGCTGAAGAACATGTAGGTGCTCCAATTATTTTACAAAACTACCCGAAAGATATTAAAGCTTTCTACATGAAATTAAATGCAGACGGTAAAACAGTTGCAGCAATGGATGTATTAGCACCGGGTATTGGTGAAATTATTGGTGGTAGTCAACGTGAAGAAGATTTAGTTGCTTTAGATAAACGTCTTGAAGAGATGGGTTTAGATAAAGAAGACTATAGTTGGTACCGTGATTTACGTAAATACGGAACAGTTCCTCATGCAGGTTTTGGTCTTGGATTTGAGCGTTTAGTTTCTTACGTAACAGGTGTACAAAATATTCGTGACGTAATTGCATTCCCTCGTGCTCCAGGTACTGCAGAATTTTAATTAACATTTAAAATATTACCATTTAGAAATATTAAAATGATAAAACCAGTTTAACCGCTGGTTTTTTTCATCTAAAATTTAAATCGATAAACTATTTATTGTGATTGCTATAACTTTCACTTAAAAATATTTTCACCTCATCAACAAATTTCACGCCAGTTTTCTTTAAAAAATTTACTTTCACTCCATTTTAAAAATAAAATTTAATTTAAAAAAACACTTAACCATCTTCATCATAAAATAAAAAAACAAAAATTATTTTTCATAAAATAATTTAAAAATTTTTCTTTTTAAAAATGTTAATGATTTTATTTCAGACACAAAAAAGCACAGCAAGTGCTGTGCTTAATAAAAAAATATTAAATCAAACTTAAGATTCGTTATACATTTCTAAGTTTGCAATTTCTTCTTTTTGAGTTTGAATTTTTTTAGCATCTTCACTACGTAAGCTTGCTAAATAATCAAAGTATTCTTTATTGATATTTTTAGTTACATATTTTCCATCAAATACTGAACATTCAAATTCTTTGATTGCAGGGTTTTGTTTACCTACTGCATCTTTAAGATCTTGTAAGTCTTGGAAAATTAAACGGTCAGTACCAATACAATCACTTATTTGATCAACATTACGACTATGTGCAATTAATTCTTCAGGCGTTGGCATGTCAATACCATACACATTCGGGTAACGAACTTCAGGTGCGGCAGAAGCAAGATAAACTTTTTTGGCGCCCGCTTCTCTTACCATTTCGATTATTTGTTCAGAAGTTGTACCTCGAACAATAGAATCATCTACTAATAGTACGTTTTTACCTTTGAATTCAGCTGTAATCGGATTTAACTTACGACGTACTGATTTACGACGTTGCTTTTGACCCGGCATAATAAAGGTACGACCAATATAACGATTTTTTACAAAACCTTGACGGTAAGGCAAACCTAATTCAACAGAGATTTCTAAAGCAATATCGTTAGATGTTTCTGGAATTGGAATAACAGCATCGATATCTAAGTCTGCCCAATCACGTTTAATTTTTGCACCTAATTTACGACCCATTTCTAAACGAGCTTCGTAAACAGAAACGCCGTTTAATGTTGAGTCAGGACGAGCAAAATAAACATACTCAAAAATACATGGTGTTAAGCTTGTGTTTTTAGCACAAAGTTGCGTATGTAGCTGTCTGTCTTCAGTGATATAAATTGCTTCACCTGGTTCAACATCACGCATGAATTTAAAACCAATAGTGTCCAAACCAACACTTTCAGAAGCTACGATATATTCAGTGTCACCTTCTTCTGTTTGGCGAGATCCTAATACTAAAGGACGAATGCCATCTGGGTCTCTAAATGCAACTAAACCATGATCGATAATTAATGATGTTACAGCATAAGCGCCACTAATCTGCTCATGTACTTTTGTTACTGCTGAAAAAATATCTTCAGGTAGCAGTCTATCTGCTGTGATTTTTGCTAGTTCAGCTGCAAATGTATTTAGTAGTAACTCAGAATCTGAAGTCGTATTAATATGGCGACGAGATTTAACTAAGGCTGTACGTAAATCTTTAGCATTAGTTAAGTTACCATTATGTGCTAATGATATACCCCAAGGTGAGTTAACATAAAATGGTTGAGCTTCTGCTGCACTTGAACTACCAGCAGTTGGGTAACGAACGTGACCAATACCACTGTTACCTTTTAAGCGTTGCATATGTTTAGTTTCAAAAACATCTTTCACTAAACCATTTGCTTTACGTTGTTTAAAGTTACCATTATAAGTAGTAACAATACCTGCAGCATCTTGTCCTCGGTGTTGTAAAACGGTCAATGCATCATAAATACTTTGATTGACAGGAGTTGAACCAACGATACCAACTATTCCACACATAAGTTAAAGCCTTTCTATATTTAAGATAATTCACAAAAGATACAATCATTGTATCTTTAAATTAAGTGACTAATTTGTGCTAACCAACGTTTATTTTGTTGGCTGTATATTATTTAGAAAACTTGAAGAATTTTCTAAATGATTAAAAAACCATTCAATGACAATGCCAAATTCAGGCGTTAATACTGATCCTTTCCACCATGGTGTTTGATTAAATGAAGTAAAGGAATCAATAAAGAATAGGATTGCGCTGACAATTAATACTCCGCGAATAGCGCCAAAAACAACGCCTAATATACGATCAGTACCAGACAAACCAGTAACAGCAACAAGACGATTAACGATGTAATTGATTAAAGCACCAATTAATAATGTAGCGATAAATAAGATGGCGATGGCGGCACTATTACGAATGAGCTCATCTTGAATTTGAGTGAGGAATAATGCTACTTCTGGATAAAAGTTGCTGGCAATAAAAAAGGCAGCAAACCAAGTAACTAAAGAGATAGCTTCTTTTGTGAAGCCTCGGATTAAACTAATTAATGATGAAAAACCAATTATGCCAAGAATGACGAGGTCAAACCAATTCATACTATCCCTAATCTTTGTAGTAAGTATTTAACGCGCGCATTCTAACAGATATCATTTTAAAAGGCTTTAAAAACTAAGGTTCAATTGGATTAAAGGGTACTAATTTACCATTTAAGTTTGTTAAGCGTTTTAATCGAGGTAAATTAGCTTCTAACTTTTTCTTAGAAACATCTGGACCAACAAAAACGCGAGTTAATTGCCCATCAACCACTTCTCTAGGTGATGTATGAACTTGAAAACCTGCTTTTTTTAATTTTTTCAATAACACGTTTATGTTTGCTTTATTTTGAAATGCACCTAGTTGAATCGTCCATGCAGGATCATTGAAGCTAGATTTTTTTTCTTTTATAACGGGTTTAGTTACTTTTGGAGCTTGAACAACTTTCGCTGTTTTGGGCTGATCATCAATATCTACCGTATCAGCGATCTCTTCAACTTTCCATTCAGTTGTTGTAGCAGTCTGGTCATTAGCATCAGTTGCATCTTCAATAACCATCTGATCATTTTTAATTCCATCATTATCAGGAAATGACTTTGAATGCTCTTTTAGGTTAGGTTTGATCGGCGTACCAACGAATTCTTGTTGATAAGATGTTTTTTCACCATCAATTAAAGAGGGTAAAAAAATAACCACAAGAGCGACCAAAATAGTAATACCCACTAAACGATTTTTAAACTGAGATGCCACGTTTTACCCTTTCCAATTGCTTAATATGTCTGACACGGTATGAAAAGAACCGAATACAATAATTATATCAGATGCCTTCGCATTCTTTGCTACCTTATCGACAGCAGTACTAACATTTTCAAAACAAATCACATTATGTTTATTGTTTGCACTATTTTGGTAGGCAGCTAAAAGCATATCTGCAGAAGCTCCCCTATAACAGTTCAAATTAACAAAAGTATAATCAGTAATTTCTACATTCACCGCACTTAATGTTGCACTCATATCTTTATCTGAAAGCATGCCAACCACTGCATGAACTTTACAATCATCACCTTTTTCTGAGCGCAATCGTTTCAGTTGTGATGCTAAATATTCTGCAGATTGAGGGTTATGTGCAACATCAATATATAAATCACAAGCCAAGCCACTTAAGTGTTGCAAACGTCCTACTAAAGAAGCTGTTTCAATTGATTTTATTAACTGTGATGGTGCAATATTTAAATTTAGTTGTTCGATAACGGCTAATGCTGTTGAGGCATTTTGCATTGGCATCAAAGTTTGTTTAATAGGTGATAATGTTTGTTGACCATGCCATGCCCAGTGCTGCTCATCGAGCATTTCAATATTAAAATCAGTTGACGCTAATTTGAGTTGTGTCGACATTGACTCAGCATGATCAATAATAGATTGTGGCACATCTAATTCACCACAGATGGCAGGTTTGTTTGCTCTAAATACACCTGCTTTTTCAAAACCTATCACATCTCGATCGCTGCCTAACCAATCAACATGATCAATACCAATCGTTGTGATAACACTCATATCTGATTCAACCATATTAGTGGCATCCAACCGTCCACCCAACCCTACTTCCAATAATATATAGTCACAGTTTTGTTGCTGTAGAAGATACAGACAAGCTAATGTAGCGTATTCAAAATAGCTAAGGGAAATATCTTTTCGTACTTTTTCAATGACAGCAAAAGCATCACAATGAATTTGATCATCTAATTCAAGGTAGTTAATACGTAGTCGTTCATTATAACGGTGGATATGTGGTGAACTATAGACACCAACTTTAAACCCTGCATCAATCAATATTTTTTCTAAGTAAGCACAGGTTGTTCCTTTGCCGTTAGTACCAGCAACGGTGATCACTTTTGCATCAAACTCTATTAAATTAAGGCGTTTACCAACTTCAGTTATTCTAGCTAATCCAAGTTCTATCGCATTAGGGTGTAATTGTTCAAGATGATTTAACCAATCACTTAAATTATCAGCTGAGAAAACAGAATGTGCAGAGTTATTTGTCATATTAAATTCGCATTAAATGTCTAAAAACAGAGGACCACAAGCAGGTCTAGGTAATTCAAATTCTTTAGGGTAATCGACTTCCACTAAATATAAACCACCTGGTTTGGCAGTCGCCGCAGCTTTTGAGCGATCTTTGTAAGTTAATAAAGTGGCGAGCCAATCAACAGGTTGTTTACCTTGCCCTATTTCTATTAAGCTGCCAGCAATATTACGCACCATATGATGTAAAAAAGCATTCGCTTTAATATCAATAACAATAAAGTCGCTATGGCGTGTAACGTTTAGGTATTCAATTGTTCTAATTGGGCTATTAGCTTGGCAATGTAGTGCTCTAAAAGAAGTGAAGTCTTGTTGGCCTACTAGAAACTGTCCGGCTTTATGCATAAGATCAGCATCTAAATCACAGTGATAATGGCTTAACCCTTTACTTAAAATACCAGGGCGATAAATGCCATTATAAATAATGTAGCGATAACGACGGGCAGTAGCACTAAAACGAGCGTGAAACGAATCATCAACTTGTTTAACCCAGCGAACAGCAATATCATCTGGCAATTTTGCGTTAACGCCTAATGTCCAAGCACCAATTTGACGATCTGATTCAGTATCAAAATGGACAACTTGCCCCGTACCATGAACACCTGAATCTGTTCGACCAGCACAATTGACTGTTACAGTATGATTTGCAATGTTTGACAATGCTTTTTCAAGTTCTTCTTGAACAGAATTAACTTCTTTTTGTCTTTGCCAGCCATAATAATTGGCTCCATCGTATTCAATACCTAAAGCAATGCGCATTCAAATTACCTTTTTAAAAAATGCTAGTATATACAAATGTCTAATAATTTAAACAAGCAACATCAGTTCAATATTATCTAGTTGATTATTTGCATAAAAATCATTCAATAAGTTGTATTTTTTTGTACGCAAAAAAAATGGCAACCTAAGCTGCCAATTTTAAAAAACCAAATAATTAACTTAGTTTATTTTTTTGCTTTCGTTTTTTTAGCGATTTTCTTTTTAGGGATCTCTTCTACCCATTTATTATCAACATATTTTGCCGTCCAACCTGTTGCTTTTTTATCTATCTCCGTCATGACATATTGCTCTTTATTTTTACGGCTATAGCGTACAACAGCTAAATTTCCATCAGGATCTTTTTGTGGGGCATCAGCTAAATAATAAAATTTCTCAGAGATTCTATCTCTAAATTGTGCAAGTTCGATAACTTTAGGTGCTCTAGTTTCACGAGAACGCGGGAAAGTACTTGCAGCTAAGAAAATACCGGCAGCACCATCTCGAAGAATGAAATAAGCATCACTTTGTTCACACTCTAATTCAGGTAAATGAACAGCGTCTTCCTTTGGAGGAGCAACTTCACCACTTCGTAAAATCTTACGTGTGTTTTTACACTCTTCACTTGTGCAATCCATGTATTTACCAAAGCGGCCATCTTTTAACTGCATATCAGCGCCACACTTGTCACATTCAACAACCGGGCCATCATAACCTTTGATTTTAAACTCACCGACTTCCACAGTATGCCCATCACATAGTGGATTATTACCACACACATGCAGTTTACGAGTTTCATCAATGAGATAACTATCCATCGCAGTATCACATTTAGGACAACGCTGTTTAGCCATTAATGCAGCAGTTTCTAAATCTTCTGAACTTAGAATATCTTCTACTTCTTCACCATCCACTAGATTGATAGTTGTTTTACAACGCTCTTTAGGTGGCAAAGCATAACCAGAACAACCTAGGAAAACACCTGTACTTGCTGTACGTATTCCCATTGGTCTTTCACATGTTGGGCATGATACTTCCTTAATGATCACAGGTTCATTTAGGCGCATACCACCTTCTTCAACAGGTAATTCAGCGGTATCAAGTTGTGTTGTTAGGTTTTTATAAAAACGATCTAGTTCTTTGTGCCAATCAGCTTTACCTTCAGCAATGGCATCTAGGTTTTCTTCCATTGCAGCCGTAAAGTTATAACTCATTAGGTCGGTAAAGTTTTCAGTTAAACGGTCGGTAACAATTTCACCCATTTTAACTGCAAAGAAACGACGTTTATCAACTTTCACATAACCACGATCTTGAATCGTTGAAATAATACTCGCGTAAGTTGATGGTCGACCAATCCCCTGTTTTTCTAACTCTTTGACTAGTGCGGCTTCAGAGAAACGTGCAGGTGGTTTTGTAAAATGTTGAAGAGGCTCTAACTCTACTAAAGATAATGTTTCACCTACTTTCAAGTCAGGTAAATTAACTTCATCAGCTTTACTTTTAGTCACTGGTTGAGCTTTAGTCCAACCTGCAAAACGCAAAGTACGTCCTTTTGCACGTAGTTTGTAATCCCCTGCCTGAATAATCAACGTCGATGAATCGTATAATGCAGGTAGCATCTGACATGCAAGAAATTGACGCCAAATTAATTCATAAAGTCGTTTTGCATCTTTATCTGCAACATCAATTAACTCAGCTCGTTGTAATACATCAGATGGACGTATCGCTTCATGCGCTTCTTGTGCGCCAGCTTTACTGCTGTATGAAACTGCAGTGTCGGGTAAATAATTACTACCAAACTCTTTTTCAATAAATTCACGAGCTGATTCAACGGCATCTTTACTCAGGTTGGTTGAGTCCGTACGCATGTAGGTAATATAACCCGCTTCATACAAACGCTGTGCTAGCATCATTGTTTTTTTAACGCCAAAACCTAAACGAGTGCTCGCAGCTTGTTGTAGTGTTGAAGTAATAAATGGAGCGCTGGCTTTACTTTTGGTTGGTTTATCTTCACGAGAATGAAGGACAAAAGACGCTTCTTTCAACGCATCAACTGCGACTAATGTTTCAGTTTCTGTAACAGGCGAAAAGGTTTTATCATTATGTTTATAAACTTCTAAACGTAATTCTGTTTTATCTTGTGAGATTGTTTGAGCATGTAGATCCCAAAATTCGACAGGATTAAAAGCTTTAATTAAACGCTCACGTTCTACTAATAATTTAACCGCAACAGACTGAACTCGACCAGCAGATAAACCACGCGCCACTTTTTTCCAAAGTAGCGGAGAAACCATGAATCCAACAAGTCTGTCTAAAAATCGACGAGTTTGTTGTGCATTAACCCCATCGATATTTAACTCAGTAGGATGTTTAAATGCTTCTTGGATAGCAGATTCAGTAATTTCATTAAATACAACACGTTGATATTTACTTTCATCTCCACCTAAAATTTCTCTTAGATGCCATGCAATTGCTTCCCCCTCTCTATCCAAATCGGTTGCGAGATAGATAGTTGGCGCATCAACCGCTAATTTTTTTAATTCATCAACCACCTTTTCTTTACCGGGTAATATTTCATAATTTGCTTCCCAGTTTTTATTTGGATTGATACCCATTCGAGTGATCAAAGCCGCCTGTGTACGTTTTGCAGTTTCCTTTGCTTTTTGAGCGGGAGTTAATCCTGCTAAAGATTTTTTCTTTTTAGCATCAATTGATTTTTTGGCACTACCACTTGTCGGTAAATCACGTACGTGGCCAACACTTGATTTAACAATAAAATCTTTGCCTAAATATTTATTGATCGTTTTTGCTTTGGCAGGTGATTCTACGATAACCAGAGATTTGCTCATATTTCTTTAATACCTAAATAGTCTTGTCTTAGAAAGAATGTTAACTCATCCAATGAATTTCTCTTTTTATATAATCCAAACTTTCAACTAATAGCAACCTATTTTTTATTTTTTGGATAATTAAAAAGAAAAAGCCGACTGAGTAATAGTCGGCTTTTTACGTTATTTCAACCCAGAAAGCTATTTAAACATTCTAGAAATGTTTGTTTGCATCAAGCTTAATAAACTACTTTCAACTGATAATGCGACACTCTTACCTAATTTTTCAGATAGTTTTTTACTTTTTTGATAACGTACTTGAACAATGTGTTTTGCTTCATTACTTTCTAATAAATAGTCATCGCTTGTTTGAATAACATCAACGAGTGCTAACTCTATCGCTTGAGTACCATACCAATGCTCACCTGTTGCTATTTTTTCTATATTTAGTTGAGGGCGATGTTCACTGACAAAGTGTTTGAATAATTGATGTGTTTCTTCTAACTCTTGCTTAAATTTTTCTCTGCCTAGATCGTCATTTTCACCAAACATAGTTAATGTACGTTTATATTGCCCCGCGGTTAATTGCTCAAATTCTACATCGTGTTTTTTTAGTAGTTTATTAAAGTTGGGGATCTGTGCGATAACGCCTATAGAGCCTATGATTGAGAAAGGAGCCGCAATAATTTTATCTGCGACACACGCCATCATATAACCACCACTTGCAGCCACTTTATCTACTGAAATAGTTAATGGAATATTTTTATCTTTTAGACGCTGCAGTTGTGATGCTGCCAAGCCATAACCATGGACCATACCGCCACCACTTTCAAGACGAACAAAAACTTCATCTTTATCAGTAGCGACGCTTAATATAGCTGTAATTTCTTCACGTAATGAGGCCACTTCTTTTGCATCAATACTGCCTTTAAAATCAATCACATATACTTGTGGCGTTAATTCGCTTGAAGGTTCTTTTTTAGCCAAAGCTTTGTCTTTTTTCTGCTCTGCTTTTAATGCTTTTTTATCTTCTTTATGTTTTGCTTTTAGTTGAACTGATGACAATAATTGTTCTGTAATTGATTTTTTTGTGTCATTAATCTGTTCTGATAAGTCGATTATTTCTAGCTCACCTTTTTTAGATTTTTGTTTGCTAGTTAATGCAATAATCGCTATTAATATAGCGATCACAGTGATAACAAATGTAATGGCTTTTGCAAGAAAAAGCCCATATTCAAATAGAAATTCCAAAGTAAATCCTCTTTATAGTATTTTCTCCTTCATAATGACAAAAAATGTCGCAACCTACAAAAGAGTTTGTGAGTTTTTTTTAAAAAAAAGCTATGATGCAATTTTTTTGTCTTAAAGAGAATAATAAATGGATTATATTGCCCCAGATAATTTACTAGAAAATAAAACCATTCTAATAACGGGTGCTGGAGACGGTATTGGAAAAGCACTAGCAATCAAATGTGCCGAACTAGGTGCAGCAGTTATTTTATTGGGGAAAACAGTAAAAAAATTAGAAGCTGTTTATGATCAAATTGAAGCATTAAACAAACAATCAGCAGCTATTTTACCTGTAGATTTATTAGGTGCTACTGAAGAACATTATCAAGATCTAGCTGACACTATATTACGTGAATACGGTCAGTTAGATGGGTTAGTACACAATGCAGGTAAGTTAGGTGTATTGAGCCCTTTTACGCAAATTGAAAGTAAAATGTGGAATGAAGTTATGCATGTTAATGTCAACGCTGCATTTTTAATGACTAAATATCTCATTCCTGTATTAGAAAAAGCACCACAAGCAAGTACTATCTTTACCACTTCAGGTGTAGGCAATAAAGGAAGAGCATATTGGGGCTCATATAGCGTCTCTAAGTTTGCAACGGAAGGAATGGTACAGGTTATTGCAGATGAATACGAAGGCACTAAGCTACGCTTCAATTCGATTAATCCTGGTGCAACAAAAACAGCAATGCGAGCAAGTGCTTTTCCAGCTGAAGATAGCAGTTTATTAAAAACACCGGAACAAATACTAGCTGCTTATTTATATTTATTAGGTGATCAGAGTCTTGATATTACAGGGCAAAGAATCAACGCTCAATAAAGTCTAGAGATAAAAAAACAGGCTCATGGCCTGTTTTTTTATGCGAATAATAAGATTACTTATAAATTTTTAAATCCTCTTCAGGTCTAGTTTTAAATAATTTTAAAGTCCACATGTACTGCGCTCTATTTTCATTAACAACGGCTTCTATTGCTGCATTCATTAAATCGGTATCTTGCTGCTCATCACCAGTTGGAATTGCTTTTAAAGGAGCATGACAAATAACATCAACTTTACCGGTTTTAGCATTATAAGAAGTATACGTTGGGATCACGATAGCCTTTCCTAATTTTGCCAAACGGCCAATAACAGGCAGTGTTGCTTTTTGTGTAGCAAAAAAATTAGAGAATAAGCTATTAGCTCGACCATGATCTTCATCTGGTAAGTAATAAAAATGAGCTTTATCACGTAAGCTTTTAATACAAGGTTTTAACCCTTCACTACGATGATAAAGAGTACCTTTGTCATTTAAACGACTAAAACGGGTTCTATAATTTGTTACAAACCAATCAAAAATAGGATTTTTGTAGTCATTAAACATGCTTGATAAAGGATAACCTCGAGCAGAAATAGCCGCTACACCAGCAAAATCAACTCCATAACAGTGAGGAGCTAAAAAGATAATCGCTTTGCCTTCTGCTTCTGCTTCTTTCACAAAGTTTTCACCAATGAAATTAATTCTGTTGCGTAAGTGAGCTTTACTACGAAATGCAATTTCACCTAATGAAAGTGCTATCTGAGCAACAGAACGAAAATTTTCACGCATTAAAGTGTCTTTTTCTTGCTCTGTATATTCAGGAAAACAAAGGCCTAAATTGATAAATGCGATCCGTTTTCGTTTATCTAATAACTTCGTACTATAAAGGCGGTTAGCAAGCCAAGCGGCAAAGGTGTCTTTCAGTCTAACTGGCACATAACTGAATATGAATAATAGAGCTAATAAAAACCAAGTTCCCCAATATTTAGGTAAGAAATGTTTTGCTTTAAGTGAGGTATCAAATCGAGAATTATACTGCGTCATAATTAGACCTTTAGAAGCTAATAATGATGTAAATAGGTGGGTGGTAGACTTCCCAGCTAACCCTCGGCACTTGAATCACCTACTATGGCTGCTGCCTTCCGGCTCTGACCAGGTTAATAAGTTATCAATGCGAGAAACCAAGAAGCCTACCATTGTCACTGCATCAAGCTTTAACACTTGATGCGAGGGATTATACGTAAGCCAAAACATAATTCAATAAATAAATTAGTGTTTGAATCTAAACGATTAAATAGTCAGCAAATTAGCGAATATTTACCCTACTCATCACATAAACTGTATTGGTTATTAAGAAAAAAGGAGTTCGGTTGCAACTAACACCATGAGTACTGAAAATAATTTTTTTAAAATAGCAGGGTTTAAACCATGAGCAAGCTTTGCGCCAACCTTTGCAAAATAAGTACTTGTTACCACAATCCCCACTAATGCAGGCCAATAAATATAACCTACCGTATGTTCAGGTAAATTAACAGCATCTCTGCCCATCCATAAATAACCTAATGCACCAGATACAGCAATAGGAAAACCAGTTACTGATGAGGTAGCAATTGCTTTACTAATATTTATTTTATAAAAAGCCAGAACAGGCACCACTAAAGAGCCACCTGCAATACCAAAGAGTCCTGAAATAAACCCTATTGAAGAGCCTAATAAAGTACAACCTAGTTGCCTCGGTAAACTATAAGTCCCTTTGGGCGTTAATGAAAACCACATTTGGATAGCAACAAAAATAGCATAACAAGCAAAAATGCCTTGTAAGGTTTCACCACTGATGAGGTCTGCAACGTAAGCACCAAACAAACCTCCAATAAACATGCCTATTGAGAGTTTTAGTGCTAATGACCAATCAATGGCTGCATGTTTATGGTGGATACAAATAGCACTAAGTGAAGTGAAAATAATTGAAGCTAAAGAAGTACCAATGGCTAAATGTGTTAAGACTTGTGGATCAAAGTTCAAAAAGGTAAAAGTAAAAATTAAAGTGGGCACAATAACAATGCCCCCACCTAATCCAAATACACCTGCAACAAGCCCTGCAACGGCGCCCAACAATAGATAGGACGCAATAATCAACACTAAATAATACCTTTGATAATTTTATCTGCTTTGATACGTCTTAATCTAGAAATAAGTTGTTTCACTTTTTCAGGATAAGTTGTTAAATCGTCAATTTGTTTATAATCAGTAATAAGACGAGTGTGTTCAAGAATATTTGCTAATTCAGCATCCATCAAAGAAGCTAGTTTTTGTTCTGGATCATCAACTAACAAACCATTTTCTAAATCTAAGCGCCATGCTCTTGGGTTTAAATTATGACCCGTTAATAAAGAATATCGATGATCAGAATAAACACCTTTTAAATGAAAACTATTTGTATCATGTTTCCAAAGGTGTAATTTTAAATTACCTTGTAAAATAGATGTATGATGTTTTTTCGCAAAATTGCGTAAATTAACTTCATATAAATAAGGTAATGCTGCAATCGTTTTGAACGGTTGATCTTCAGGAATATAAAAATCATTAGCCGTCTTGTCACCAACAACAATTGTAATATTCACATTACGTTTTAATAAAGTTGAAATATCACGCGCTAATACTGTAGGTAAATTAAAGTAAGGTGTAAATAATATCAGTTCTTTTTCTGTTGATTCAAAAACAGCTCTAATAACTTTATTTAATATATTTTTACTACTACCAATACCTGTAAGCGGTCTAATAGCAAGTCCATCTGTCTTGGTATGCTCAAATTTATACCCAGATGATTTCAAATTACGGCTTAATGTTTTGTGCTCTTTTTTTAATTCATTAAATCTTGGAACTTTTTCTGAATTTAACTCAACTACGGCATCACTATCGATAATTATATTTTGTAAATAGTCGACCATAGAATCAGCTAGTGCTTGATCTTGGATTATCCAATAGCGATCAAATCGATATCTTTCTTGTTGATTTAAATAGATATTATTAATACTTGCACCGCTATAAAAAACAATATCATCAAAAATAAAACCTTTAAGATGCTGTACACCAAAAAGTTCTTTTCTTTTTACAGGTAAACCAAAGATCTTAACACCTTGACCTTTTAATGCGGCAACCTTCTGATACCAAGTGGTATTGGTATCTCCACCCTTTTCTGAACCAATTAAACCTCGTTGAGCTCGGTGAAAATCAATACAGATAGCAATATCCATTTCGGGATGTCTGTCTTTTGCTGCATATAAAGCTTCTAAAACTTCATTTCCGGCTTCATCTGCTTCCAAGTACAAAGCAGCAATATAGATGCGTTTTGTAGCTGATTGAATCTGCTTGAATAGTTCGGTTTTAAATGCTTTTGTTGTTAATAAGCAACTCACATTATCGGCTGATATTGGTAGTTTTTTTAGCTTCTTTAAAAACAAAAGGCTTTGATTAATTTTATTACTCATAGATCTCTATTATGTTATACCGTTCAAATATTTATAGACTTTACAATAAATAGATAAACAGGATGAAAGCAAGGTATTGATTATAATGTTTAACATTTAAAGAAAAATAATCAATAACAAAGACTAAAACTTGGTTTTATGTCTAGCTAGTATTCATTTTACATGCATAAATGAATAGAAATTAGTAAATTTAATACGAATAAGCCTCATGACAAATAACCATGAGGCTTAAAAATTTAAATGGCAATGTAATAAATTAACATAAGTACTTAATTAACTTAATTAATCACTTTTGCTAGTGCATCACATAATGGTTGCATATTGTTTTTAGTCATACCTGCTACAGAGATACGGCCTGAACCTACAATATATACAGCAAATTCTTCTTTTAATCGATTTACTTGCGCAACGGTTAAACCAGAGAACGAGAACATTCCAGATTGACGGCTAATAAAGCTAAAGTCACCTTTAACGCCCTTTTCTTTTAACGTCGCTACAAATAGATCTCGCATTTCTTGAATACGTTCTCTCATTTCAGCCACTTCTTGAATCCACTGCTCGTATAAATCAGCATCATTTAAAATAGTAGTTACAACAGAAGCACCGTGTGCAGGTGGATTAGAGTAGTTACTACGGATACCAGACTTAACTTGGCTAAATGCTGCATCTGCAATATCACTTGTCGCCGCAACTAAAGTAATGCCACCAACACGTTCATTGTATAAACCAAAGTTTTTAGAGAATGAATTAGCAATCAATAATTCTTTGTTATATTGAGCAAATAAACGTAAACCTTGCGCATCTTCTTCAACACCTTTACCAAAACCTTGGTAAGCAAAATCAAAGAATGGAATCGCACCTAATTCAGCAACTAATTTAGCTAGCACTTCCCATTGTTCTGTTGTTGGGTCAATACCCGTTGGGTTATGACAACAGCCATGGAACAATACCATATCACCTGCTTCAACAGATTTAAGAGAGGCTACCATAGCATCAAAATCCATATCTTTAGTTGCAGCATCGTAATAGTCATAACTAGCAACTTCTAAACCAGAAGTTTTAAAAACGTTACCGTGATTTGCCCAAGTTGGATTACTTACCCAAATCTTTTTAATGCCTAAGTGTTTAACTGCAAAATCTGCACCTGTACGAAGTGCGCCAGTACCACCAGGTACTTGTGCTGTACGAGCTCGATTAGAAGTTATGATTTCAGACTCTTTACCAAATAATAAAGCTTGAATTGCTTGCCCGTAAGCAGCGATACCTTCGATAGTTAAGTAACTCTTAGTTGTTTCTTCAGCAAGTAAACGTTTTTCAGCTTCTTTCACTGTCGCAAGAATTGGGGTTTGTCCCAATTCATTCTTATAAATACCAACACCTAGATTGATTTTATGAGCGCGTTCGTCTTTTTTAAATGCATCAGTTAGGCCTAAGATAGGATCCGCAGGTGCCATGCTTACTTGTTCAAACATACTAATTCCTTTATTACAGGTGACAAAAAAATTTCATTTAATGCTTTATACCATTACTACTATTTCAAGCAATCTATTTAGTCATTATTCTGATAATTTGCTGTCTAATTCAGCAATTTTTGCTTTCCAAATAGCAGGTCCCTGCTCATGAACATTATTTCCTAAACTATCAACGGCAACAGTTACAGGCATATCTTCAATATCAAACTCATAAATAGCTTCCATTCCTAAATCAGCAAATGCGACAACACGTGATTTTTTAATTGCTTTTGCAACTAAGTAAGCAGCACCACCCACGGCCATTAAATAAACTGATTTATGTTTTGCAATAGAATCAACAGTTTGTTGTCCACGTTCAGATTTACCAATCATGCCTATTAAACCCGTTTCTTGTAACATGAAATCAGTAAATTTATCCATACGCGTCGCGGTTGTCGGACCTGCTGGCCCTACCACTTCGTCACGGACTGCATCAACAGGTCCAACGTAATAAATAAAACGACCTTTAAAATCAACTCCTTCTGGTAAACCTTTGCCTGAAGTGATTAATTCTTGAATACGTTTGTGTGCGGCATCTCGTCCCGTTAATATTTTTCCTGAAAGTAATAACGTATCACCGCTCTTCCAATCACTCATCTCTTCTTTAGTAATGTTATTGACATTAACACGTTTAACATTCTCACCTACTTCACGTGTAATTTCTGGCCATTGATCTAATGATGGTGGCGTTAAAATAGCTTCGCCGGAACCATCTAAGAAAAAGTGTGCGTGTCTTGTTGCTGCGCAGTTAGGGATCATAACAACAGGTTTTGAAGCCGCGTGAGTTGGACAACTTTTAATTTTAATATCTAAAACTGTTGTTAAACCACCTAGGCCTTGCGCCCCAATACCTAAATTATTAACACGTTTAAATATTTCTAAACGTAACTTTTCATCTGTAGAAAGTGACTCTGCTGATGTTTGTGCTTTTTCTTGTAAATCAAAAATATCTACCGGTTCCATTAATGATTCTTTTGCCATCACAGCCGCTTTTTCAGCCGTTCCACCAATGCCTATTCCCAACATACCAGGAGGACACCAACCTGCGCCCATGGTTGGTACGGTTCTTTCAATCCAATCTTCAATTGAATCAGATGGATTTAACATTGCCATTTTTGATTTGTTTTCAGAGCCACCGCCTTTAGCCGCAACCATGATTTCAACTTTATTGCCTTTAACCATTTCAACATGAACAACTGAAGGTGTGTTGTCTTTAGTATTTTTACGAGCACCCGCAGGGTCTGCAACAATAGAAGCACGTAATGGATTTGATTGTTCGTTATAAGCTTGACGAACCCCCTCATCAACTAACTCTTGAACTGTTAACTCAGTATCAAAGCTAACTTTCATACCAATTTTTACAAATACAGTCACTATGCCTGTATCTTGACAGATAGGTCGTTTGCCTTCTGCAGACATACGTGAATTAATTAAGATTTGTGCAATCGCATCTTTAGCAGCAGGGTTTTTTTCTGCTTGATATGCTTTATCCATTGCTTGAATAAAATCTAACGGATGATAATAAGAGATGAATTGTAATGCGTTTTTTACGCTATTAATAAAATCAAGTTCTTTAATGACTGTCATCAGTCGCTCCAAATAAATAGTAAACAGTTATCTATAAAATAATGATATTATTGTAACACTTATCCTCTTAACTTTTGTTACAAAAATGTTGCTGAATATAAAAAATGACAGATAGAACAACTAATATACTCATAAAACCTCTCTTCTTTTCAGAAAAGACAATGCTAAACATAAAACAACATCTTTCATCTTTGGATTGGACGATGTTTTTAGAGTCAGCTAGCTTGCAGCACGTGGACAGCAATTGGTCTATTTACACAGCTCAACCCATCGCAACATTAACTGAATCAAATGGAAGAACACTGTTTCATGATCGCATTAGAGAGACAACAACTGACATGGGTCGAGATCCATTGGCGGCTCAGTCAAGATTACGACAACAACTTTTTCATGCATTAGATGAAAGTGAATACCCTTTTACTGGTGGAGTGATTGCCGCTTACCAATATGAAATGGGCGAGTTGTTCGAGTCTTTACATAAAAACAAGGTAAATACTGGGTTAGATTTAGGTGCTTTTTATTGCGGATTTTATGATTGGGCAATTCTTTATAATCTAAAAGATAACCAATATTATCTCATGCAACATCAAACAAAAAACCAAGAAAAGAGTGTTAATGAATTGTGGCATGATCGTTACTCTCAACTTGAAAATTTAACAAGTGGCAATGCTCACGATTTCTATCTAACTGAAGAATGGAATGAAAATTACACTGAATCTGAATATCGCCAATCTTTTGAAAAAATTCAGCAATATATTCTTAATGGCGATTGTTATCAGGTAAATTTAGCACAGCGTTTTCAAGCCAAATATGCAGGTGATGAGTATCAAGCTTATCAAGCTTTATTATCTGAAAACAAAGCGCCCTTTGCTGCATTCATCCGTTTACCAGAACAAGTCATTATATCGGTTTCTCCTGAGCGCTTTCTATTATTGTCAGGTAATAAAGTACAAAGTAAACCAATCAAAGGTACCATGCCTCGAGATACTGATCCCAAACAAGATTTATTAAACAAACAGCAACTATTAAACTCTGAAAAAGACCAAGCCGAAAATTTAATGATTGTTGATTTATTACGTAACGACATTGGTAGGGTTTGTACTCCGGGCAGTGTTGCCGTGCCATATCTATTTACTATTGAAAGTTTTCCTGCTGTTCATCATTTAGTAAGTACAGTAACGGGTGTATTAGATAAACCATATAGCTGTGAAGACCTGCTCAGAGCTTGTTTCCCGGGGGGATCAATTACTGGCGCGCCTAAAATAAGATCCATGGAAATTATTTGTGAATTAGAAAAATACAAACGTGAAATTTATTGTGGCAGTATTGCTTATGTTAATGGCAATGGCGATATGGATAGCAGCATCACCATCCGTACTTTAGTCTGTCATCAACAACATATTTATTGTTGGGCAGGTGGAGGAATCGTTGCAGACTCACGCGTTGAGAGTGAATACAAAGAATGTTTTGATAAAGTCAGTAGAATATTGCCCGTATTAAGTAAACTTAATAAAAAATAGATAAGCTATGTATTATGATTGCGATAAACGCATATCTAAAAAAGCCCAATAATTAATATTATTGGGCTAAATATATAACTGTTTTAAATAAATTAACGAGTTGGTAATTCAATATCTTCGAATAATTTATTTACTTCCACTGCATATTTTAATTGAATCGCTTTCTCAACTAATGGTCTATTTAGATGTGGTGCAAAACGAACCATGAAGTCGTACATGTAATCTCGTAAGAAAGAGCCCTTTCTAAATCCAATACTTGTTAAGCTTGATTTAATCAAATGGCTTGCATCAAATACACAGAAATCATCGTCAGGATTAATTGCCATTGAAGCAATAACACCAACCCCTAAACCAAGACGGACGTAAGTTTTAATGACATCAGCATCAGTCGCTGTAAATACAACATTTGGTTTATAACCTGCCGCATTAAAAGCATCATCTAATTCAGATCGCCCTGTAAAGCCAAAGACATAAGTAACAATCGGATATTTAGCAATATCATCAATGGTTAGCTCTTTTATTTGTGCTAGCGGGTGATCTTTAGGAACGATCACAGAGCGATTCCAATGATAACAAGGCAACATGATCAAATCTTGATACAAATGTAAGGCTTCAGTAGCAATTGCAAAATCTGTTTTACCTTTCACCACTGATTCACTAATTTGAGTTGGTGTTCCTTGATGCATATGTAATGAAACTTTTGGGTAACGTTTCATAAAGCCGTTAATGACTTCAGGTAATGCATAACGAGCTTGTGTATGAGTAGTAGCAATATTTAATGTACCTTGATCAGGCATAGTGTATTGATTTGCAACAGCTTTAATACTTTCAACTTTTCCTAATATTTCAGTTGAGTAACGTATAATTTCTTGCCCTGCAGGAGTCACTTTAGTTAGATGCTTTCCGCTACGTTCAAAAATTTGAATACCCAATTCATCTTCTAACATACGGACTTGTTTACTGATCCCTGGTTGTGAAGTAAATAAGTTTTCAGCTGTTGCTGAAACATTCAAGTTATGGTTTAGTACTTCGACAATATAACGCAGTTGTTGCAATTTCATAATTTTACCAACTCATATTCCATTTGTTTAAATCTATATTCCATTTAATTCTAACAGAGTTCTCTTATATGCAAAGTCATACTTTTCTATTTTATACTTCAAATCAATTTTTAAAATAATATAGTGTATAAAAAGGTTCTATTAAGACTTATTTTGCTGTTTAAATGTCTGAGTCCATAGCTAGATTAAAAATAAAATAAGTAATCCAAAAAAAATTACTGATCCAAGTCAATCAATAGCTTACCGTGCAAATCAAGCGAAGTTAATTTGATATAAATCATTACCTTTAAAATCTTCTCACTTATGATGAAGTCAACATAAGTTAAGCGGGATATTTTTATGCAAGCGATTACAGCAGAACAACAACAACTTCTACAACAAGGCTTATTAGCTGAATTTGCTTTATTAAAAGAAAAAGTAAAAACACGTTTAAGTATTTCTTCGAAAAAGAACTTAAACGATTTAGTTGAGCAAATTGATTCAATGAGTGCTGATACATTAATTTCTAATTTAGTTCATAGTGAAAGTCACTCACTTAACCTCTACAAACTCAAAATTCAAAGTATCGATGCAGCATTACAAGGAATGGAGTTAGGGTTATACGGCTTATGTTCAGACTGCGAAGAAGATTTAGATGTTGATGAATTATTTAAAAATCCAACAATGCAACGTTGTCCTGAATGTGAAATTAAATATCAAAAACAAAAAGTAAAAGGTTTTAAACTATAAGGCTATTTTAATTGTTAACTAATTAGAGAGGAATGTGCTAAATTGCTTTCTTTTAAACTTTAACTAGAGCATACATTTTGGTAGATAACATTTCCCCTTTAACATCAAACAATACCTCTAACCAAAATGATCAAATGAATACCGTGCCTGTTCAGCCATTAACAACTCAACAGTGTGCCCCTAATTTTGATAACTATTTAGAAAGTTATTTACAAAATGACAGCACATCTGAATTCAATGAATCGGCGCTTTTGTTTCCTGATGCTATTTCTATTGTTACTCACTATCTAAAATTACCTACTCAATTGTTGCTAGTTAATAGCCGTTATTGGGCAGCAGCAACACAAATGCTACAACAAATCATTCCTAGTACGTTATCGAGTAAATATTTACTTAGCTATAATCAAGAAACTTTATTTGGACGTTTATCTGTTATCAATGAAGCTGAGTTAAAATTAGCTGATGGTGAATTAACAAAATATAGCGATGGCCTACTTATACTAAATATAAGCCCATTGTTAGTTGATCCTAATTTATGGTTTATGCTCAAATCTGTTTTACAACGTGGCTATTTACAGGCAAGTGATGCAGTTAATGCCGAAAAGATAAAACAAGTATTACCGGACTTAACAACACAAGCCATTAATACCAAAATAATCTTAGTCGCAAGTCGTTTACAACTTGAAGAGTTAATCCAAATTGACCCTGAATACTCTCAAGTCACCTCTTTATTTTGTGAATTAGCTGGTCAAGTACCTGTCTCTCAGCATTCAATTAATGCCATTGCAAGTTATTGTCATCGAGCGGCCAGTGAATTAGGAATCAAACCACTTGAACAATCAGTATTGGCAACACTGTTAGATTTTCTCTCCGTACAATGTCAACATCAGCAACAGCTATTGTTTTCACCTGAGTTAATCCAACAAACATTACAATACTCAAGTTTATTTAATGATAATAATCAGGTTACAAAAGAAGATTTAATTGCTTATTTTGAAGAGGTTGAGCAAGCTCAATCATTAGCCAGAAAATACAGCGAACAATCACTTATTGAAGGCCAAGTAAATTTACAATTATCAGGTCAAAAAATAGGACAAATTAACGGTCTATCCGTCGTCGAATTATTAGGTTATCCATGTGAGTTTGGTGAGGTATTTAGAATTTCAGCCAGTGATATGATCGGTGATGGTGAAATTATAGATGTTGAACGTAAGGTTGAATTAGCAGGCAATATTCACGCAAAAAGCACTTTAATTGTACAAGGTTATTTGAATCATTTTTTTAGTCACATTAACGCTTTCCCTTATTCATGTAATTTAGTCTTTGAGCAATCTTATCAAGAGTGCGATGGTGATAGTGCATCACTTGCCATTCTTATTGCGGTCAGTTCTTGTTATGCTCAATTTCCTGTTAAGCAGAATATATTTGTAACTGGGTCATTAGATCAACATGGAAACGTGCTTCCTATTGGCGGTATTAAGCAAAAAATTGAAGCTGTTACTCGATTATTTGAGTTAGATTTATTAAAAGAACCTGTATTAATTGTAATGCCTAAAGCAAACCAAATAAATTTAACCTTAAATATTAAAACCTTAGCATTAGTTGAATCAGGAAAAATAGTTATCCATGCTATTTCCCATTGCCATCAAGCCTATCCTCTTTTATTAAATAAAACGTTTAAAGAAGTACTTGATGCAATTAACTTAAGAATAGAAACCGCTGCCAAAGAAGAGATGGATGAAACGTCCAATAGTTTGTTTTCTCGATTAATAGGCTCTATATTCCGTTAAATGTTTTAAAAAAAACAAAATATTATCAAGGACTTTGATTGCTCTTGATTGTTTTTAGAGCCTAATATAAAGTATGGCGCTCATTATTTCGCGATAATAAATGTTATTATTTATTATCTCACCTTAACCATTATTATAAGAACAGCAATTATGACTAAAATCGTATCTCAAAAAGAGTTGGGTAAAAACTCTTACAATAAAGAAGAATTAATCAAATGTGGTCAAGGTGAATTATTTGGCGAAGGCAACTGCCAATTACCAATTGATAATATGTTAATGCTAGACCGCATTATTAGCATCACTGAAGATGGTGGTGAACACGGTAAAGGTGAACTAATCGCTGAACTAGATATCGATAAAGCACTTTGGTTCTTCCAATGTCACTTCCCAAATGATCCAGTAATGCCTGGATGTTTAGGTCTTGATGCAATGTGGCAACTAGTTGGATTTTTCCTTGGATGGAGCGGTGGTCCTGGTAAAGGTCGTGCTCTGGGCGTAGGTAATGTTAAATTTACTGGTCAAGTACTTCCAACAGCTAAAAAAGTAACATACCGCATTACAATGAAACGCCTAATCATGCGTAAGTTAGTAATGGGTATTGCTGATGGTGTTGTTGAAGTTGATGGTAAAGTGATCTATACAGCAGAAGATTTAAAAGTTGGTTTATTTGTTGATACATCAAGCTTTTAAACTAAACAATTGATTATTATTACTAAAGCACTGATTATATTCTAATCGGTGCTTTTTTTTACCTATAATTTAATCTTTATACCGATTACATTAAATATGTTATCTAAATTTTTCACTGAAAAAACAGTTCAATTGAATATGTAATTTGACGTAAATGGTTATTCCCTTTACGTAATTTACAACCAGGAAGTGGACTGCTTTAACAAGTAAAGTGGTAAGTTATTTATTGTAATTGCTATTATTATGTTGGACTTGTTTAAGGACAAACCATGACTTTTTTATTTCGTTTTATTAAACAACTTTTTAGCAAGTTATTTAAGCTCATCAACTGGGTGCGCTTATTAATAATGAACACTATATTTATCGCCATTGTAATCACTATTTTTGTTTTAATGAATGATCAAGGTGAAGCAGTTACGGTAGCAGATAATTCTTATTTACGACTTAATTTAAATGGTTCAATTGTTGAACAGAAACAAGCCGTTAACCTATCACAACAAATATCAAAACAATTATCAGATAATGCGCCTGATTTTTCACAAGAATTCACACTAGCAGAAGTTATCAATACGATTAATTTTGCGCAGAAAGATACCAAAATAAAAGGCCTGATCTTAGAGTTAAGTGGTTTACAATCTGCAAGTCTTAATCAAATATCTGATATTGGTAATGCAATTAATGAATTTAAATCTTCAGGTAAACCTGTATATGCTTATGCTGACAACTATTCTCAAACACAATATAAACTAGCAAGCTATGCAGACCATATTACCCTAGCTCCAAATGGTTTGGTGTTATTACAAGGTTTTTCTGTTAACCGTCTATATTATAAAGACTTAATCGATAATTTACTGATCACACCGCATATTTTTAAAGTAGGCACTTATAAATCATTTGTTGAACCTTATCTTAGAACAGATATGTCGAGTTATAGTAAAGAAGCAAGTGGGCATTGGTTAAATCAATTATGGCAAGGTTACATTGCTGATGTTGTAAAACAGCGCAATAACGTACCACAATTAAATGCACAATCAATCAATCCGACATTAAAACAGTTCAAAAATGCGCTTATAAAAAATGCAGGGGATAGTGCACAATATGCATTAGCAGTAGGCCTTGTTGATGAGTTGACATATTACCAACCATTCACAAACAAACTACTTAAAGCTGATGAAAGTAAAGTCATTGATTACCAAAAATATGCGTCCACTTTACCTCCATTATATGCAAGCTCAGACACAAATAATAAGATTGCGATAATTTATGCCTCAGGTGAAATTGCCTCAGGATATTCAGATGGTTCTACTATTGCGGATAAAAGTTTCAATAAACTATTAAAACAAGCATTAAATAATGATCAAATTAAAGCTGTTGTGATACGTATAGATTCACCAGGAGGAAGTGCAGCTGCTTCTGAAAATATAAGACAACAAGTATTAGCATTAAAAAATACAGGTAAAAAAGTGGTTGTTTCCATGGGCTCTGTCGCAGCGTCAGGTGGTTATTGGATCGCTTCAGCAGCAGACCAAATTATTGCGGCTCCAACTACTCTAACGGGCTCGATAGGTATCTTTGGTATGTTTGCAACGGTAGATAAATCACTTAATAAAATTGGCATTCACCAAGATGGTGTTAGTACAAATGAATTATCTAATATCAGTGTTACACAGCCCCTATCGCCGGAGTTGGCAGAAATATTTCAAATTGGTATTGAACATGGTTACGCTAACTTCTTAAAAGTAGTTTCAGAAGGACGAGACTTAACAGAAAAAGAAGTTGATAAAATTGCTCAAGGTCGTGTATGGACCGGCGTAGATGCCCTTCAAAATGGTTTAGTAGATAAATTAGGGAACTTACAAACGGCGATTGATTCTGCTGCTGAAATAGCTGAATTAAATGATTATGATGTGCTATTAATAGAGCCTCAAGTTTCATCAAAACAAGCCTTTATTAATGAGTTATTTTCAAAATCAGTGGGCTTATTACCAACGGGATTAATTAAAACTTCTTCTATGCTCAATCTATTGGGTGATATAGATAAAGAAATTAATTTTATGACACGATTGAATGACCCACAAAATCGTTTTATCTATTGCACTGAATGTACAATTCGATAAATTAAGTCTCTATATAAAAACACCTATTAATAACTTTTTAGGTGTTTTTTCCTTTACCCTCTCTAATATTGCACTTCACTATGTAGCTAACTTTAAAGTAACAACATAAGCATATAGAAATCAATTCTCCTTAAAACTATTCTTATTCTTTAGATTGCAATATATAATGACTTACCTTCAGTATTATACCTATTTCATTAAATATGTTATCTACATTTTGTACTGGAAAAACAGCTCAATTCAAGACGTAAACTGATGTAACTGGTTAATTCCCTAAACTAAATTTACGACGATAAAGCGCTGTTTTAACAAATAGATAAGCTATTTATGTTGATTGGTATTATTAATTTTTTATCGAGCTAGCCATGAAACGTCGTTTATACGCCCTACAGCATTATACAGAATCAGGGGATTTGAAAGCACCAGCAGTTTTGCTTTATATTTTACTCTTTTTATCTAGAACTTGGATGTTACTTATTGTCTCTCTTGCATCACATCAGACTGGTAATAAGCTATTACATATATTTTACCCCGACAAAGCGCACTTTTATTTAGGGCTTGCTCTGGGCATATTACCTTTAATTGTATTTTTGATTTCAGGACGAAGACACGCACAAGATAGCTGGGCAATAAAATGCTGGCCATTTTGTTTTTATTTGATTGTGATAAGTGTTATCGGTGATTTAGCATTTCAACTATTTTATTTATCACTAGAGCATTTTAGATATTCAGTTACAGCATCATTACAGTTAGTATTTGGTGTATGGAGTTGTATATATATTCTGAAAAGTAAGCAATTAAGAGATTGTTTTAAACAGACTACATAAATAAAATAAGTCCTCTATATAAACACAAATTTTAATTAAAAAAATGCCTCAATTAATGAGGCATTTTTATTTTCAACTAAGTAATACCAATCACAGTAAATAGATCACCTATTTAATGTAATTAGTATCATAATTAATGCAATTTTAATCGAGGGCGTAATACCCTGTTAATTCGTTCAACTATAGTCATTAATCCAGTTCGTACATAGCCATGTAAGGCCACTTGGTGCATACGATATAGCGATATATAAACCATACGAGCTACGCGCCCTTCTATCATCATAGAGCCTTTCATTAGATTCCCCATTAAACTACCTACTGTACTGTAGTTACTTAATGATACTAAAGATCCATAATCTGTATATTTGTAATCTAACAAAGGTTTGTTATTAATGCTGGCAATGATGTTCTTACCCACTAACGTCGCCATCTGATGAGCTGACTGAGCTCGTGGCGGAACAAAACCACCACTTGGTAACGCACAACTAGCACAATCACCAATAGCATAGATATCTTGGTCTAAGGTTGTTTGTAAAGTAGGTTTTACTATTATTTGGTTAATTCTATTAGTTTCTAAACCCGCCAAATCTTTTAAATAATCAGGCGCTTTGATACCTGCAGCCCATACAATCAAATCTGCTTTAATTAACTCACCAGATTTGGTTATTAAACCTTCTTCATTTGCTTCAGTCACCATTGTTTTAGTGCGAACATCGACACCTAGTTTTAATAGCTCTTGATGAGCAGAAGCAGAAATTCGTTTAGGTAAAGCAGGTAAAATAGAATCTCCTGCTTCGACTAAACTAACGTGTAGATCAGCACTTTTAATATGTTCGTAACCGTAACTCGATACTTGTTTAAGTGAATTATATAATTCCGCAGATAATTCAACGCCTGTTGCACCTGCACCAATGATCACAACATTAACTGATTTAGTTTCTTGCTCACCTAATTGTAAATACTTGTTCAACATACGGTGGTGGAATTTTTTTGCCTGTTGCGGGCTATCTAAAAATATACAATGTTCTCGTACACCTTTTGTATTAAAGTCATTACTTACACTGCCCAGAGCCATGACTAAAATATCATACTCAAGTTCACTTTCAGGCAAAATAATAGTGCCGTCATCATCGTGTAAAGCATCCAATGATATTGTTTTTTTAACTCTATCAATATTGCGCATTGCACCTAATTTGAAATTAAAATAGTGATTAGTTGCATGTACTCTATAACTTACAGCATCAATACCATCATCTAACGAACCCGCTGCAACTTCGTGCAATAACGGTTTCCATAAATGGGTTCTATTTTTATCCACTAATGTAATATGTGCTTTATGTTTACGGCCTAATTTGTTGCCTAATTTAGTTGCTAACTCTAAACCACCAGCACCGCCGCCAACAATTACTATTCTTTTCATACTTACCTCAATAATTAAATTTTTTACAAAAGCACATTCTGATCATTTCAATTAACAACAAGAAATGGACTATGTTTTGGTAAAAATTGATCTATCTTCTATTTATGGGATTTAAGATATAAAAAAAGGCAACCTAAGTCACCCTCTTTTATGTTTTATCGTTTGTTTGCTTAATTATTCGTCTTTAAATTTTTTAATTGTTTGAAGATGATGAGAAATATCTGTGAATTTATGTTTTTGCTTCTCATCAAAAATAATTGGGTAATAGTCAGCTAATTCATGATTGCTTGCTTTACTATCGAGCACATCGTCACTCACAGATAATATGCATAAGCAATTACCTTTGTTTTCAGCTCGAAAATCGCTGACACATTTGGTCTGAATATCAAAATATTCTTCAGGCCATTCTATTCTGCCAACCATATTATCTTCAGGGTGGATATTAGGATTAAAAATAACTTGTTTGATACCGCATAAAAACCCAATTCGTTCGCTCCAGTATCCACCCAAACCAACACCACAAATCAAAGGTGCTTTATCATCAGTACTTTGGATATGTTTATGAACCTCTTTGAGTATATGGCTCATATCTTGTTTAGGATGAATCGTACTGTAATGGACAAAACGAACATCTGGATCAATGAATTTTAATTGCATCACTTTTTCGTGATTGCCAGGACTGGTTGCATCGAAACCGTGTAAATAGATGATCATATGTTAAATTCCGCCTTTGTTATTCTACTGTCATTTAGCGATTTATCTTTTCTAATACTAAATTTTCTATTTTTTTCTAGTCTATGTAAATTGCTAAATAGTGCAAGTACTGCTTGATACTATTTAGACTCGCTCAGCAAACTCAAGTAATAAGCGCCTACTTTCTAGCCAAGACTGGTTTTTTAATAAAGGTAATGATAATTTTTTTTTGTCTGCAAGTAGTGAAGATATCAATAATTCATTTGATTTGTTATTGATCGTTAAACCATCAAGAATACTCATTGCCGCTTTTTGATCATTACAAGCAAGTATCAAATCACAACCTGCATTAACCGCATTTATTGCTCTTGATAAATGGTTGCCAACAAAACTTGCACCATGCATTGATATATCATCACTAATAATGGTGCCTTTGAACCCTAATTTCTGTTTTAATATTTTTTGTAACCAATATTCAGAAAATCCACAGGGTAATGTATCACATTCAGAATACACAACATGTGATGGCATAATTGCCTCTAATTTGTTGTTATTAATTAATTCCACAAATGGCAACATGTCATTAGTAAATATTTCTATTTCACTACGTCCATCAACCGGTAATGCAATGTGCGAATCGGCTTTTACACTACCATGACCAGGGAAGTGTTTACCCGTGCTGGACATGCCTGCTAATTTCATCCCATCAATATATGCAGATGCCATTTGTGACACTTGGTATTTATCATGGCTAAAAGCACGCTCTTTAATAACATCAGAAATACCATTGATATCTAAAACAGGTGCAAAGCTTAAATCTATATCACAATCAATTAGTTCACTTGCCATCACAAAAGCACTTGCCTTTGCTAATCTCATCGCTTGTTCTACTGAACTTGTTTTAGATAACAAATCACCACAAGCTGGAAGTATAGTAAACCCATCTCGAAAGCGTTGTACCCTTCCACCTTCATGATCAACTGCGATAATAAGATCATTTTTTGCATGTAAACGAATTTGCTGTACTAATTCTTTTAGTTGTACAACGTTATCAAAGTTGCGTGTAAATAAAATGACACCGGCCACCAAAGGGTGGGCTAAATATTCTTGTTCAACTGCGGTTAAGCAGTAACCTTCTACATCCAAAATAATTGGGCGCATATATATAATTCCAATTTATAAAATATTAAGAGTCTGAAGTAATTCTTTCTAATAGTTTTTCTACTTCTTTTAACTTGTCATCTTTTGCAATTGATAATAATGCCGTTAAGATATCACTCGCAGCATCTTTCTCATCCATTTCTAAATAGGCTCTAGCTAAGTCTAAGTGTGCTGCAATGCCATCTTCATCACTGTCGAACTCACTAAAAGATTGCACAACATCCGGGAATTCATCTAAACCAAACTCTAAATTAAATTCATCTTCGGTTGTTTCGCTATTTTTATCAGTATCTGCTAATAATGTTTCAATATTAATAAATTCATTATTTTCTTTTTGTGTCGTAATAGTCTTTTTGTCTATCACGTTATTTTTAGGCGTGAACTCTACTTCTTCAACTATTTCTACTACTTCATTTTTTTTATCTACTGTTTTTTCATGCTTGATATCAATAACATTCGACGGGTCTTCTACTATATCTTTTGAAGGGATAACCTGATTATCTTTTAAATTAACTTGCTGTTCATTTTCATCATTAATAGCATCATTTACTTCGTTTTTAGTTACCGGTTGCTCAACTATGGAAGTATTATAAGGTGTTTGAACGAACGCATCTTCATTCTTAGGTTGTACTGATACCTTGGCTATTTTGTTATCTTCAAGGTCTGCCGCTGATTTAGATTTACGGCGTAATAAACCTATAAAAATAATGAACAAAATGAATAATGGAAAAATAATGGCAAATATTAAAGAACTAATAGAAGAAGTTATTGTTCGCATAACTTTGTTTACTAAACCATCTCCACTAAATGGCGGTTCAACATAGGTTTCAACTTGCATACGTAATTGTTCAGTGACAAAACGTAATTCATGTTGAACTTGTATTTCCTTTTCAACTTCAGCTTTAAGTTGATTTATTTGTTCAGTAAGAGGTTGTAACTTTAGTTTTAAATGTTGATTTTGCTCTTTAGCCAACTGCAATTCTTCATTAAGAGAAGATAAAGTATCTTTTTGTTCAGAAATGATAAGCTCTGTATTCGCTATCGTATTATCTCTATGTTCAATCTCTTTTTTTAACTCATCGATAATTTTAGGATCAATACTGTTTGATCCTGTTACTTTCTGTTGTTTTGCTTTGCTTAATTCACTTTTGCTTCCCGCAGTTACATTACCCGATTTAGTTGGTTTTAATAGGTAGTAAGCTTCTCTATTTGTTTGTTCTGATACAAACGTTAGATCTGGAATTGTTAGCATTGAATGAGGAATAATTCTATTAATATCCCCTTTATGAAATGCATTTGGATTTAATTTATAAATAGCAACTAAGGTTTGATAAGCAGAAACACTATTATTAGGACGGAGTTTAGTAGAAATAGACCATAACGTTTCTGAAGGTGCAGTGGGCCCATATTGTTCTGCTGCTGACTGAGTCGTTTCACTTGCTGTAAAATCAGTACTATGAGCGACAGGTATAGTTAATAACAACGGAGAACAGAAAATAAGACTAAGCAAAATACGCTTCATAAACGTTCCTTGTACGAGAAATCAGAATAATATTCTTTATATAATAAACTAGTAGCGAGAATAGCCGTTCTTTTAAAATAAAGTAAAAGGCTAGAATTGAGATCTAGCCCTCTTTAAAAATTTAACCTGGGTAGATTAAATAACTTTTTAACACATTATAAATAGGTATAAGCTAATTTTTCCATTACCAATACTGCATTTGTAGCAATACCATAATGAACATTATCAGCACAAACCCACATATTAATACCTGCGGCATCACAAGTATCTTTGCGTAAACGCCCAACATGTACTTCAACATTACCCACTACATCATCAATCATATTCGCATAATCATTGACTGATTCTGATAACACAATGTTATCACTGTGGTGCAATGCATTTGCTACTTCTTCAAGCTCCACAGGGTAATGTGTCACTACATGAACAGCTTGAGAGCAACCATAAAACATAGGAACAACAACTTGAGTCGTTGAAACTACCATTTCAGGATCATTTAATAAACGACGTGTTTCAGCTGCTAAACGTAATTCTGAAAAGTCTATACCGTCTTCATTAAATTCATCAATTTGTGGTACAACATTAAATGCAATTTGTTGTTTAAACTTACGATGTTCAATACCTTTAGCATTCAATAACAGTGCAGTTTCTCCTGCCAAAGCGGTGACCCCTGCTTTACCAATACAAGAAACAGACTGGTAACCAGCTACTGTTACACGTTTAATACCAACTTCTTGATGAATTTGTTTAATCGCTAATGTTAACTGTGCTGTTTCTGGGCTTGGAATTGCAATGATATTCGCATCACTATAACGGGCGACATCATCGTCATTAATACCCATCTGCACTAAAGGCACTAAAGCATCCTCTAAATAATAACCACTGATATCAATAACAACACAATGCTCTTTTGCAACAGGCACCCATTGTTGCGCAACGTCACGGTCAGCAAGAAATAAAGCAATATCTACCTGCTGCCAATCAAATGATTCTATTTCTTGTACATCAACAGGTTTTCCTGAATACATAACAGAAGTTGTATCACATTCACCGATGCTTAAAGGAAAAATGTTATTGATTGCAAAGTCTCTTTTTAATAGCACTTCTAAAGTTGCTTCAATGCAACCATCGATCTCGCCAATTAATGCAATGTTATATTCTTTGTTCATATTGACCTTTTATATATTATTAACGGTAAAACCAACTTGTGATAAATCGGTTGTTGATAAGTGATTAACTTCTGACGTTGTCATATTCAACATCAGAGTGGATAACTCTCTGCGCTCCTGATAATTTTTACGCATATTGTCAAAACCATTACTTTCATTCACTTTAATTCTAAACAACGCATCATCTCTGCGCACATCATATATTAAATGCACTAAAGGTTTTAATAATTCTAAAGTAAAAGAGGATGTAATAGTGATTTCACTGATATTAGGTTTTGCCATAAAGTCAGTACTATTTAACATTGGAGTCATATTTAGGTATTTACATAAGGCTTGATACAGCATTTCTGTGCCGCGTACTTTCCCATCTAAACTATAACCAGCAATATGCGGAGTTGCTAATGCAATATAAGGGAGCAATAATTTTTCAATATTCGGTTCTTTTTCCCAGACATCAAGCACTAGCGTTGGACAGTTTTCTTTTTTAACTGTTTTCAATAAAGCTTGATTATCAATCACCTCTCCACGGCAAGCGTTAATTAATATTTGTTTATCAGTTAACTGATTTAACACATGCTCATCAAACATATGTAAGGTTTTAAAAGGACCAGTTATTATTTTAGGTACATGTAATGAAATAATATCAGCGCTGAGCACTTCAGAAAAATCACAAAATTCACGTTGATCACCAACTGCATTTAGCGGCGGGTCATACAGCTTACATGTCACTCCAATAGCAGTTAAACATTGATACACAGCTGTACCTGTATTGCCTGCACCCACAATAGCGACTGTTTTATTTGTCAGCTGAAACTGCTTTTTTTCAGCTAATACTAATAGAGCACTTAACACATATTCAGCAACAGATACTTTGTTGCAACCTGGTGCACTATTAAATTGGATATTTTTCTGTTTTAGATATTCTATATCGATATGATCAATGCCAATCGTTGCCGTACCAACAAATTTAATTTTTTTATTTAACGCCAATAATGATTGATCAACTTTTGTTATGGAACGAACTAATAGAACATCCGCATCTTTTACTTGTTCAGCAGTAACATCACGACCAGAGAACTGAACCACTTCACCAAAACCTTTAAAAAAAGATTTACCGTAAGGTATATTCTCATCAATATAAATTTTCATTATTTACTCACCATTACCAGATATAAGATCGCTAACAAATACAGGTAATAAAAATTAATGACAAAAAAAGGAGCAAAAGCTCCTTTTTTATATGATGGCATTAAGCTTTATTAGTAACGTTTAAATACTAATGTTGCATTCGTTCCACCAAAACCAAAGCTGTTAGACATAACAATATCTAATTTAGCTGCTTCAGATTTATTTTTAACAATTGGAAGGTTTACTGCTTTTTCATCAACTTCATCGATGTTACAAGAAGGAGAAATGAAGTCATTTTCCATCATCAGTAAGCTGTAAATTGCTTCATGAACACCTGCCGCACCTAAAGCATGACCAGTTTGTGATTTAGTTGCACTGATTTTAGGTGCATTATCACCAAAGACTTCATTAATTGCTTCTAACTCTTTTACGTCGCCAACAGGTGTTGATGTACCGTGAGTATTCAAGTAATCAACTTTACCATCAACAGTTGAAAGTGCTTGTTGCATACAACGCACAGCCCCTTCACCAGATGGAGCAACCATGTCATAACCATCAGACGTTGCACCATAACCTACGATTTCAGCATAGATTTTTGCACCACGAGCAAGCGCATGTTCTAACTCTTCAACAACAACCATACCGCCACCGCCAGAGATAACAAAACCATCACGGTTTGCATCATAAGTACGAGAAGCTTGGTCAGGTGTTTCATTATATTTACTTGAAAGCGCGCCCATTGCGTCAAACTCACAAGCCATTGTCCAATCTAATTCTTCACCACCACCAGCAAAAACAATATCTTGTTTGCCAAGTTGAATTTGCTCAAGAGCATGTCCAATACAATGTGAACTTGTTGCACAAGCTGAACTCATTGAGTAGTTAATACCTTTGATTTTAAATGGTGTTGCAACACAAGCAGAAGTAGTACTAGCCATAGTACGAGGTACCATATAAGGACCAACACGACGAACGCCTTTGTCTTTCATGATTTGACATGCATCAACTTGATTTTTTGAAGAACCACCACCCGAACCAGCCACTAAACCAGTACGAACATTTGAAACCATATCGTCTGCTAAGTTAGCATCGGCAACAGCTTGTTGCATTGAAAGATAAGTGTATGCTGCAGCATCACCCATGAAACGCATTACTTTACGGTCAATATGTTCAGAAGGATTAATTTTCAAATCGCCCCAAACTTGGCTACGCATTCCCACTTCTTTAAATTGCTCAGAAGCTGTGATGCCTGACTTGCCACTTTTAAGTGATGCTAATACTTCTTCTTTATTGTTTCCGATACTAGAAACAATACCGATACCTGTAATTACTGCTCTTTTCATTATTAAGCCTTTATTGCTTGAGGGACTAATTATATGATCGCCAAGTAGAGAATAACCCTTAAAATCAACCTGACTGTTATCAACATGATCGCATATATTGGAGAATATAACTTGTCTCAAGGCAAAAACAATATAATTAAGCACGCACAACTTGACTGGTCAGATCAGTCTGAACCGTATTCGACACAATTTGACGATGTGTATTTCAATAATAATCAAGGTGTTAAGGAATCACAATATGTATTTTTCCAAGGTAATGATTTATTAGACAAATGGAGCACTTTTCAAGAATCCACATTTTGCATAATTGAAACTGGATTTGGATCTGGGCTTAATTTTATTAATACAGCAGCTCAATTTTTAACTTTTAAACAAACAAATAACAATGCAAAACTAGAGCAGCTACATTTCATCAGCTTTGAACAATACCCTTTAACATTAGAAGACTTAAATAAAACACTACAACAGTTCCCACAATTTGAATCATTGATAAGTCAGTTACAGGAGCAATACCCTCTTCCTCTTATTGGTTGCCATCGCTTATCCTTTAATAAAGGAAGTATTTTATTAGATCTCTGGTTTGGTGATGTTAACCAACAAATAGATAACTTAAGTAACGGGCATCAAGATAAAGGAAAGCAAACTCAATTAGCGAATGCTTGGTATCTTGATGGATTTAATCCAAGTAAAAATCCAGAGATGTGGCAACAAACTTTATTCAACAAAATTGCTAAATATTCAAAAAATGAAGCGACATTAGCAACATTTACTGCGGCAGGTTTTGTCAGAAGAGGTTTAATAGAGGCTGGATTTACAATAACAAAACGTAAAGGGTATGGTAAAAAACGAGAAATGTTGTTGGGCGCATTAAATCCTTCAACCTCAATAGCAATTGAAAATTCAGAGCGCCCCTCAGACATTGCTATCATAGGCGGAGGAATAGCTTCATTATGCGTTGCGTTATCATTAGCTCAACGCGGTAAAAAAATCACTATTTATTGTGCAGATAAAATTCTTGGCGAAAGAGCTTCGGGAAATCGACAAGGCGCACTATACCCATTATTAAACCAACAGCATGATGAATTAGGACAGTTATTTGCCAATGCTTATTTATATGCTCTTAATTTTTATCTGACATTAAATAAACAGCACCCTTTTCCTCATCAGTTTAATGGTTTAATTCAGCTTGCATATGACAATGCTTCTACTCAAAAATTACAAAAAATTAATGATGCTAATTTACCAACACAGTTAATACATTGGATAGACAGCAAAACAACAAATGAGTTAGCTGGCGTCGATATTGATCAGCAAGCTTTGTATTATCAAAATGCAGGTTGGCTAAGTCCCCAGGGAGTGATGCAAGCTTTAACACTTAAGTTGCATGAATATCCCAATCTTAAGATTAATTATGAGCATGAGATTCAATCATTTAAATACCATGATAAACAGTGGCAATTAACAGAAAAGACTAATGGAAGCTTTAACCATGATCTATTAATTATTGCTGCCGGCTTTGATACCCTTAAATTCGAACAATGTCGTGCGCTTCCTTTGTCAGCAGCAAGAGGACAAGTTAGCCACATTAAAAGTAATGCATTGTTATCACAGTTAAAACGCACACTTTGTCATGAAGGCTACCTAACCCCTTCCCTCAATCACACTCATTGTATGGGGGCGACTTTCAAGCGACATGATGAAGAAACGCAATACCGCGAGGCAGAACAAACTGAAAATTATCATAAATTAAATAAATGTATTCCTAATAAACCATGGGTAGAATCAATTAACATAAGCGACCAAGCGCATACTGCAATACGTTGTACAACACGAGATCACTTCCCATACGTTGGTGCTTTAACTGATTACGATCAACTCAAAAGTAACTACAAACAAGGTAAAATAGAGTCTGCTGAAAATACGACATTAGCGAATGTTTATTTATTAACCGGATTAGGTTCAAGAGGTTTATGCACAGCCCCTTTATTAGGTGAAGTTTTAGCCAGTGTTATTAACCAAGAAAGTTTACCTTTAGACAGGCATATCTATAAAAAAATGCAGATACCCAGGCAATGGATAAACTATATGCGTAAAAACAAACCCCTTAAAGAATAAAAAAGCATCGCTTTACGAGAGAATTACGAGTAATTAGAAGTGAAATCGGGATTCGACTTTGTTAAAAGCGTAATTTACGGTAATCTACGCCTCCGGTTTAAGGGTCGAGAACGACATTTTAGAAACATTAATGAGAAAAATTGCAACTTAATGAAATATTCCCGCGTTTATATTAATAATATGGCTTATCAACTAGCCCCAGAAGTGGTTTCAAGTAAACAACTAGAATCCCGTCTTGCTCCCTTATACCAAAAATTACGTATTCCAGCAGGTCAACTTGCTGCATTAACGGGTATTGAAGAACGTAGATGGTGGCCAAGTGATCACCGATTGTCTGACGGAGCTATTGATGCAGCCAAAAAAACCTTAACTGAAACGGGTATCGATGTTAACGATATTGGTGCTGTGGTTTATACCGGTGTTTGTCGTGATCAACATGAACCAGCGACTGCTTGTCGCATTGCCGCCGAAATAGGCGTCAATAAAAGCACCGCTATTTACGATATAAGTAATGCATGTTTAGGTGTGTTATCAGGTATTTTAGATATAGCAAATCGTATTGAGTTAGGACAAATCAAAGCTGGTTTAGTGGTTTCATGTGAGTCCGCTCGTCATATCGTTGATATCACTATCGACAACATGCTTTCTAATCAAAGTATTCAAAACTTCTCACAGTCATTAGCAACCTTAACAGGTGGTTCTGGTGCGGTAGCAGTTCTACTTACTGATGGTTCATTATCATTAGACAAACAACGTCAACATAAATTATTAGGTGCAAGCCACCTTTCTGCACCAGAGCATCATGATTTATGCAAATGGGGAATGCAAGAAGTTGGTCTTAAATTACATCGTGAATTTATGCGAACGAATGCCGTCCCTTTATTAAAAGAAGGTGTTGCTTTAGCTCTCGATACTTGGAAAGACTTTTTAGGTCAACAACAGTGGACTGTCGATAGCGTCAATAAAGTTATTTGCCACCAAGTTGGTTCAGCAAATCAGAAACAAGTACTTGCAGCATTAGGGATCCCCGCTGAAAAAGAATATCCAACTTTTCAGTACCTCGGTAATATGGGGACCGTTTCACTACCTATCACAGCAGCAATTGCTGATGAGCAAGGTTTTTTACAAAAAGGCGATAAAGTGAGCTTTTTAGGGATAGGCAGTGGTTTAAACTGCATGATGCTTGGACTGGAGTGGTAAAATGAATTTTGATAGTTTATTCCCTTTTAAACGCAACTTTTTAGACCTTAATGGACAAAAGTATCACTACTTAAATGAAGGTTCAGGCGAACCTGTCGTCATGGTACATGGCAATCCTAGCTGGTCTTTTTATTATCGTAATTTAGTAACTGAATTAAGTCATCAGTATCAATGTATTGTACCTGACCATATAGGCTGTGGTTTGTCAGATAAACCATCTGATAAAGATTATGACTACACGCTAAAACAGCGTATTGATGATCTTGAAACTTTATTAGACAGCCTTGCTATTAAAGAAAATATCACCTTAGTTGTTCATGATTGGGGCGGCATGATTGGTATGGGTTACGCAGCCCGTTATCCAGAACGTATTAAACGCTTAGTGATATTAAATACAGCAGCCTTTAATCTGCCTAAATCGAAAAAATTTCCTATACCATTATGGATATGTAGAAATACTTATATAGGTACTGCATTAGTACGTGGCTTAAATGCATTCTCATCAATAGCTTCTTATGTTGGCGTAAAGCGTAAGCCTATGCCTAAAGCAATTCGTAAAGCTTATGTTGCACCATTTAATTCATGGAAAAATCGTATTTCAACATTACGTTTTGTACAAGATATTCCATTGTTACCACATCACCATAATTATCAATTAGTTGAAAAAATTGATAATAGCTTGCAACAATTCCAAAGCATTCCAACGGTTATTTGTTGGGGTTTACAAGATTTTGTATTTGATAAGCATTTTCTTGCGGTTTGGAAACAAAAGATGCCACATGCACAAGTGCATGAATTTGCTGATTGTGGTCATTACATCCTTGAAGATGCAAGTAACGAAGTGATTAATATTATTCAAAAATTTATGGCTAGTAATCCATAAATGTCAGAGCTAACAACCCCTTCAAATACTCAACAAAATTTGTGCCGCCACTTAGTTTTAGCGGCACAAAATACACCAAGAAATCTTGCTGTTAGTGTGCAAAAAAAAACACTCTCTGGCTTAACTTATCAAGAATTAACCTTAAGTGAATTGCATCAAAAAAGTGATGATATTGCTTATGCATTAAATAAATTTGGGTTAAATGCAGGTGATAAAGCCGTATTAATGGTCACACCTAGCATTGCTTTTTTTAATTTAACCTTTGCTTTGTTTAAAGCAGGCATTATTCCCATCTTAGTTGATCCGGGAATGGGGGTTAAAAATCTTAAACAGTGTTTTGAAGAGTCACAACCGGATGCGTTTATTGGTATTCCCAAAGCCCATTTAGCTCGTTTATTATTTTCTTGGGGCAAAAAAAGCATTAAACATTTAATTAATGTTAATGGTCCAGCTCTATTCGGTGGCATTCAATTAACGCAGTTGTTAAAGCAATATCCACGAAAAACGCCTTATACAATGCAACTGCTCAATGCCAAACAATTAGCAGCAATTTTATTTACTAGTGGTAGTACAGGCACTCCAAAAGGCGTTGTATATAGTCACAGTATGTTTGAAGCTCAAATTAGTGTGTTAAAAAATGATTATCATATTCAACCTGGTGAAGCAGACTTAGCCACTTTTCCACTATTCTCTTTATTTGGTCCTGCGCTTGGTATGGCATCTATTGTGCCGGATATGGATGCAAGTAAACCCATTAAAGCAAATCCAGATTATATTTTTGCAGCGATTGAAAAATATAAATGTAGTAATCTATTTGTTAATCCCGCTTTATTAGAAGTTTTAGGTCAAGCTGGACAAAAAAATAACCACTCATTACCTAGCCTTAAACGTGTTATATCAGCAGGCGCACCTGCAACACTCGCTTCCATTCACTGTTTTAGTAAAATGCTAAGCAGTCGCACAGAAGTAATAAATTCTTATGGTGCAACAGAATCACTTCCAATCAGTAAAATTGGCAGCCAACAACTATTAAAAACCACCAATATTACGGAACAAGGTGGTGGGATTTGTGTAGGCGAAGCCGTAAGTGATGTTGAAATTAATATAATTAATATTACTGACGATAAAATAGAACAATGGGATGAAGAACTAACCTTACCTGCATTCTCCATTGGTGAAATTGTGGTTAAAGGTCCTCAAGTGAGCGCTGCTTATTACCATCGAGATCAAGCGACTAGATTAGCTAAAATAAAAGATGGTAATGAAATACACCATCGAATGGGAGATTTGGGTTATTTAGATGATCAACATAAATTATGGATGTGCGGCCGTAAAGCACACCGAGTTTCATCTACACACCTAGAAAAAAACAAACACTATTACTCTATTCCTTGTGAACGTATTTTTAATACTCATAAGAAAGTAAAACGTAGTGCACTTATTTCTGTTGTTATCGACAACAAAGTTATCCCTGCAATTTGCATTGAAGTAGAGAACGAAAGTGCTTTAGATAAAACATTATTATTTGATGAATTAACTGAAATAGCTAAACAGCATACACAAACTCAGGGTATTAGCTTGTTTTACATTCACCCCGCTTTCCCTATGGATATTCGCCATAACGCGAAAATATTCAGAGAAAAATTAGCGCTTTGGGCACAACAAAAAATTTAAATATAACCATCTATTGAGATCCATTATGTCGACCTTTGAACATCTTAATTTTACAACTTTATTAGCAGAGCAAAAAACTGTTTTACAACAGTTGAGCTCACAAGTGAATACTGTGTTTGTAACAGGTGCAGGAGGGTTTCTAGGTACGGCATTATGTAAGTATCTACGAGCAGCAGATATCAAGGTTGTTGGTTTTTCTCGTGCTCACTACCCTCATTTACAAGCTTTAGGCGTTAAATTAATTCAAGGTGATTTACAAGATCAACAAGCAGTCATTAGTGCAATGAAAGGCTGTGACCTCGTTTTTCATGTTGCTTCTAAAGCGGGCGTTTGGGGTAGTAAAGAAAGTTACTTTGGCCCCAATGTACAAGGCGCAGATAATATAATTCAAGCCTGTTTAATACATAATATTAAACGTTTAGTATATACAAGTACCCCTAGTGTAACTTTTAGCGGCAAAGATGAATCAGGCATAGATGAATCACAACCTTATGCAGAAAAATTTTTAAATTATTATGGTTTATCTAAAGCGATTGCAGAACAAAATATATTAAAAGCCAATTCAAACACCTTAAAAACGGTTGCTTTACGTCCTCACCTCATTTGGGGACCTGGTGATCCTCACCTAGTACCTAGAGTGATAGAGAGAGCTAAAGCAGGTAAGTTAAAATTAGTAGGTAAAACTAATAAACTAGTTGATACCATTTATATTGATAATGCTGTTTATGCTCACCTTTTAGCTGCGATAGAGTTAAACAAAGACACCTCAAAAAATGCAGGAAAAGCTTATTTTTTAAGTAACGATGAACCTATTTTTATGGCCACTATGTTAAACAAAATATTAACCGCAGCAAAATTAGACAAGGTAAATTCGCGTGTGCCAGTAAGTATCGCATATATGTTAGGCACTACGCTTGAATGGTGGTATTTACGTACAAATAGAAGTGATGAACCTATTATGACTCGCTTTGTAGCGAAGCAATTATCAACGAGCCACTATTTTAATATCTCGGCGGCAAAAACTGATTTTAATTATAAAGCTCTAATATCTTTAGACCAAGGTATGGCGATATTAGCCGATTATTTACATAACAAATAATATTAAAAACCTATTAATATAAATTACCAAATAACTCACTATGAATTAAAAATAAACGAGTATCTAACTCTACTTGGTGGTAATCAGGCAATATATATTCACATAAATTATAAAATGCTTTGTTATGCTGTTTTTCTTTTAAATGTGCTAATTCATGTACCACTATCATATTTAACATTGCTAAAGGCGCCTTCTTAAATAAGCTCGCAATCCTAATTTCCTGTTTTGACTTTAATTTACTGCCTTGAATTCGACTAACAAAGCTATGCGTGCCCAATGCATTATTATAAATATGAATTTTTGGATCATAAATAACCTTACTTAATGAGTTCGATTGCTTAATATAGTTATTTTTTAATTGAAGAGTATATTGATACAGTTGTTTCTCAGTATTAATCTCATGCGATTGAGGATATTTTTTACGTAAATATTTACCTAATGTTTTATTTTCTATCATTAATTTAACTTGATTAATCACACTTTCTGAATAGTGATTAATATACCCCAACTGCTTCATCTACTTTTATTCCTCAAACTCTTTTTATAAATACTGATAATACAAGGTTTAGTAAACTCTAAATACTTGACTAAAACACTCGCCTTTTAAGACTGACACGTTACAATTATTTATTTTATATCCATAGAGAATATCCATGATTGAACGTCAACGAACAAAACAACGTATGAGCCGAATTGTAAAACACAATGATACCATTTATTTATGTGGGCAAGTTTGTAGCGATGCAACTAAAGGCATTCACGAACAAACTCAAACTATGCTCGATAAAGTTGACCAATTATTAATTGAATCAGGTAGTTCTCGTGAACACATTTTATCTGCCACAATTTATGTAAAAGATATGGCATTACACTTTTCAGCAATGAATGAGATATGGGACTCATGGATCCCCGAAGGTTATGCACCAGCGCGAGCTTGTGTTGAAGCAAGTATGGCCAGAGAAGCATTGCTTGTTGAAATATCAGTTATTGCAGCAGTAAAGTAAATATCTAACAGACAAGGAAAGTTGATGAATTCTTTATTACCACCGTTACACAATATATTTGTTTCACAATTACCAGCTGATCCAAATACTGTCAATAACAGCCGTAGTATTGAGCATGCAGCTTATTCATTGGTGGCCCCCACTCCGACAAAAACATCAACAATCATTTGTTGTAACAATGAGCTTGCCTCGCAGCTAGGTTTTACCGAAGCTGCTCTTACGTCGCTCGCTTTTGCTGAATTAATCACAGGTAACAATATTCAACCAGAAATACAGTCTTATGCAATGAACTATGGTGGTCATCAATTTGGACAATGGGCAGGTCAACTTGGAGATGGGCGAGCTATTAATTTAGGCCAATATCTACTGAATGATAAATACGTAACATTGCAGCTTAAAGGAGCTGGCCAAACACCTTATTCTCGCCATGCTGATGGAATGGCTGTTTTACGTTCCTCTATTCGAGAATACCTTTGCTCTGAAGCCATGTATCACTTAGGCATACCAACAACTCGCGCATTAACTTTAAGCCTAACAGGTGAAGAAGTTATTAGGGATAAACTTTACGATGGTCAAGCAGCTTACGAGCCCTGTGCCATTGTTGCACGAGTGTCACCTTCCTTCTTACGCTTTGGGTCGATACAACTTCCCTCTTCTCGCGGTGATATTTCGTTATTAAAACAAACCGTTGAATATAGCATTCGCAATGATTTTCCTGAATTAATAGAGAATGCTGAGCATATAGATAAAAGTGTTTATTTAAACTGGTTTAACCGTATCTGTGAACGTACTGCTTATTTAATCGTAGAGTGGATGCGTGTTGGCTTTGTGCATGGAGTATTAAACACAGATAACATGTCATTAATCGGAGAAACAATTGATTACGGACCTTATGGTTGGATAGATAATTTTGATCTAAATTGGACACCTAATACATCCGATGCTGCTGAAAAACGCTATCGATTTGGACAGCAAGCTTATATTGGACAATGGAATCTATTTCAATTAGCTAATGCTATTTATCCATTAATCGATGAAGCTAAACCCTTACAAGATATTTTAAATAATTATAATCAAGTGTATCAGCAACAATGGTTAACGATGATGCGCAGTAAACTGGGCATTTCAAATGCCACCGAGTGTAAAGAACAGCACTCACATCTAACCGAAACAGATTTAAGCTTATGCCAAGATTTAGAAAAAATTCTATCGCTTGTTAGTACAGATATGACTTTATTTTATCGTTCTTTAGCTAAATTAGATGGCGAAGTTGATGTCACTAATTATGCGACATTAAACTCTCATTTTTCTGAATGTTTTTATGATAAAAATACTGTTGATAGCATTTATTTATCTAAATTAAGTGAGTGGTTATTAAGATACCAGCAAAGATTAACACTTAGTGATATGACAAAATCATATAGAGTACAACTTATGAATGCAACAAATCCCTGTTATATATTACGCAATTTCCAAGTACAGGAAGCAATTGAATTAGCAGAATCAGGAGATTTTTCACGTGTCCTATTGTTAGCTGAACTACTAAAAAAACCTTACCAACAACAAACTAAATACCAACAGTTTGAAATAAAACGCCCCGACTGGGCAACTAATAAATTTGGCTGCTCAGCACTTTCGTGTAGTTCATAAGCGTTGCGATAATGATGAGTAATTATAGTGATTACTCATTTCTTTAATCGATAAACATTTTTTAATGTACATTAAACATACAGATATTTTACTGATAACAGCGTCATTCATTGACCTAGCTAAAAATATAACAAGTTAATCATTAAAATTTCCGGTACATGCTAGCACCTAACCTCATTACAGGCTAAAATTCCTGCCAATATTTTTCCAGACAATCATTCCATATAAAAAGAGAGCATTCAGATGGGAAGAGCATATCAAAACAAAAAATTAGACATGGCAAAAACAGCCGGTGCTAAAACTAAGGTTTACTCAAAATACGGTAAAGAGTTATATGTTTGCGCAAAAAATGGCGGCCATGATCCAGACGGTAACCTATCACTTCGTCGTTTAATCGATAAAGCGAAAAAAGATCAAGTACCAGCACACGTTATTGAACGTGCTATTGATAAAGCAAAAGGCGGCGGTGGCGAAGATTATGAGCGCGCAAGTTATGAAGGCTTCGGCCCTGGTGGTTGTTCTGTCATTGTTGATTGTCTGACTGACAACGGTAATCGTACTTGGACTGAAGTGCGTAACTGTTTTAATAAAACAGGTGCCAAAATTGGTTCTCCAGGTACTGTTGCTCACATGTTTGAACATCAAGCTGTATTCGTATTTAACGGTGAAGATGATGAAGCAGTGTTAGAAGAGCTAATGATGGCTGACGTTGATGTTGTGGATGTTGTAAGTGAAGACGGTAAAATTTCAGTATTCTGCCCTCACACTGAGTTTAACAATGCTAAAGTCGCATTACATGAAAGCTACCCTGATGTTGAATTAGAAGTAGAAGAGATCACTTATGTGCCACAAACAGATACTGAAGTAACTGAAGAACATGTAGAGAAGTTTGAAAAATTCTTAGAAATGTTAAATGACTGCGATGATGTACAAAACGTTTACCATAACGCAGTATTGCCTGAATAAATTAGTTCGTATTAACTCTTAATACATTTTATATAACTCATTCTTATTTAAAGCCTCATTTTTATGGGGCTTTTATCTATCCACCTATGCACAAATAAAATTAATAAAAATACTGCTGATTAGTAAAGTCACCTACTTGCTGTTGTTTTAACAAAGTAAATTGATGAAAGTAGATATGGAACATCATATTCAGAGCGTTTATTTGAAGTTTTAAAGGCATTTGTATCTTTATTCAAGCTAGCCTAACGTTTTTGCATATAAACAAGCTTCAAACGTGTTATTGACATCACTCCATTGAGTTAATATAAAAAATCGTTTTCCTTCAATTGTATTAAGTTCTGCAATGGGATTATCAAAAGAGAAAGGTATATTAGCAACATAAGAAACTATCGATTGCTCTGCGAAAAAATTAAGAGCCTCTAACTCACAACTGATTACTTTTTTGCTTCTTCAATGATGACGATAAACTCGTAACATATAGGTATTTTAAGAGTTGAAATTTTATAAGTATCATAATACCTTGGCACCAAAATAGACACTCTTGAATATCATTTCATGCAAAGTGTAACGAAGTAAATTCAATAATGGTTTGAGGTGATGTAATTGAATATAACGATTTGATAGCTAAGGTATTATTTGTCATTAATTTCTATTTATTAAAACATTTAACATGGGTGTTGATTGCAGAGAACTCTTTTTAATATCAGTCACCCAATCACTAAGCTATAACACTTAGTGATTAGCGTAATTTACAATAATATTAATGTATTGTTTACAAGTCACCCGAGCCCAATGCTAACAAAGAAGCGTTCCCTCCAACGGCTGTAACATTAATAGTTTGCGTTTTTTCAGTGATAAAATGCAACAGTAGATGTTCATCTCGAACACATGCTAATTGATCTAAATCAGTTTCAATAATTAATTGAGCAATTTGTCCCTCACGCTTTGCTAAAGTACGATTTAAATCAATAGCGCGACCTTCATGACCAACATAAGCGACACCGGAAATAGCTGGTTGACTAATTAAGCTATCTACATTTTTAGGTTCAATAACTTGAACAACTGATTCTTCAATATTTGAAAATGAAAAAATCCATAATAGACTATCAATAATCTCTTGGTATTCAGATTTTTGCTCAATCACAATACTATTTCCAGTTACCAAGGCGCAGCTGATCATAGCGACCAATGCCGTAGATGGCACATTTTTTTCTGCGATAATAACAAAAGTCCCTCTTCCAGAAGCACTTAAAATATTACTTTCACCTGTTGGTCCAGGCATAGTCAAAGGTTCACCAATAAGTGATAACGCTTGTTTTGTATGGAAGTCTGCCATTTGTGCAGGCATCAAATCAACGTCTCGTTGTTGGGATAGAAGCTCACTCCATTTAGAGATTAATTCCACACGCTCTACGATATCCATAGTATTCCAAACTAACCAAGCTGACTTTGCTTGTTCAAGCATATATTGAGTAGATTCTAATTTAAGTTGAGACATGATTAACTCCTTATACTTGGTTATCATCAGCCATAAAACCATTTAATTTTTGTTTGGTAAATCGGTATAAATAACGTGGTCCACCAGCTTTAGGACCTGTACCAGATAAACCTTGTCCACCAAAGGGTTGTACACCAACAACTGCACCGACTTGATCTCGATTGATATAACAATTTCCCACATGGCTTGCATTAGCAATACGTCTATAAGCGGCTTCATTTCGACTATGTATGCCCATAGTTAATCCAAATCCACTATGATTAATTTGCTCAATTACTTCATCCATTTGTGGTGATTTAAAGCGAATTACATGTAATATTGGCCCAAATTGTTCATCTAATAATTGCCCTAGATGGTCAATTTCAATTGCTGTAGGACAAACAAAATCACCTTTTAAACATGCATCGTTCAGTTCAACTTGTGCTAATAATTTATGTTCACTGAGCATGCTTTTAATATATGAATTTAATTTATCTTTTGCTTGTTTATCAATAACAGGACCCACATCAGTTTGATGTAAATAAGGTAGGCCTAAGGATAACTCTTGCATTGCTCCTTGGATCAACTCAATGACACGATCTGCAATATCCTTTTGTATAAATAACACTCGAAGTGCCGAACAACGTTGCCCTGCAGACGCAAAAGCAGAACGGATGACATCTTTAGCAACTTGCTCAGGCAGTGCTGTACTATCGACAATCATTGCATTTTGTCCGCCTGTTTCAGCAATTAATGTAGCTGGTTTTATTTCCCTACTAGCCAAACTACGATTAATGGCTTGCGCTGTGATAGTCGAGCCAGTAAACACAACGCCAGCGACTCTATGATCTTCAGTTAATGCTGGACCTATTTCTCTGCCATTACCCGTAATTAGATGAATGACTTGTTTAGGGAATCCAGCTTCTAACATTAATAAAACAGCTTTTGCAGCGATTAATGATGTTTGTTCAGCCGGTTTTGCAACAACCGTATTACCCGTGACTAGTGCCGCTGTTACTTGCCCTAAGAAAATAGCGAGCGGGAAGTTCCAGGGGCTAATACAAACAAATACGCCCTTACCCTGACGAGAAACTTGTTGTGTCACGTTATCAAAACTAACTTTAGTTTCTGGAATAGCAAAATTTACCGTTGCTTGTTGCGCATAATAACGACAAAAATCTACTGCCTCTCGCACTTCATCAATACTATCGTGAATAGTTTTACCTGCTTCATGATGGCATAAGGCGATAAGCTCACTCACATTCTCTTCAAGTAAATCTGCCAGTTTATATAAGTATTGTGCGCGTTGTTGTACGGCAGTCTCATTCCATTTAGAATAATACTCCTGAGCATTGTTTAATGCATTTTCAAGCATACTTGGAGTTGAAAATAAAATTGAGCCAATGTTTATACTACGATCATAAGGAGTGCTGCATAATTGTAGTTTTGCAGATGTTAAATCTTCAATGTTTTTGTTATCCAGATCATTAGTATCTGTATCGAGCATTTCGCATTGATTAATGTAATGTACCCCATTAACAATGGGGCCAGCATGCCATGTTTTGTTTTTAAACTGGGCTATTTTTTCTTCAAATAAACTCGCTTCACTTTCAATATCGATATTAATATTGCTTGAATTTTTTCTATCGTCAAAAATAGCAGGAGGCAGAACAATTAAGCCATTATGTAAAGTGCTTCTGCTTTTTAAGGTTGTCACTGGATGTTCTGTTAATGTTTCAATGGGACAATTAGCATCCACTAGACGGTGAACAAATGAACTATTTGCTCCATTCTCTAATAAGCGTCTAACTAAGTAAGGTAATAAGTCTTTGTGGCTTCCAACGGGTGCATAAATACGCACATTACTTTCAAACATGGTTAACACATGGTTATATAAGGCGTCTCCCATGCCGTGCAATCGCTGAAACTCATAATCACTATGTGATGCCATTGCTGTTATAGCAACAACAGTATGTGCATTATGACTAGCAAACTGAGGGTAAATAAGTCCTTTAATATGCTCTGACAATAAAAATCGTGAACAAGCGAGATAAGACACATCTGTTGCTTCTTTACGTGTATAAACAGGATAACCGGCATAACCATTTTGCTGTGATAGTTTAAGCTCACTGTCCCAATAAGCACCTTTCACTAAACGTAAAGGGATAACGTCACCTTGCTGTTTTGCTAATGCTGCTAACCAAACAAGTACTGGTAATGCGCGTTTACTGTATGCCTGTACAACAATGCCAAGTTTACCCCATCCTTGTGTAACTGGATGTTGATACAACTTTTCAAACAAACTTAACGATAACTCTAAGCGATCCGCTTCTTCTGCATCAATGGTTAAACCTACATTCAGTTCTCTAGCTCGTCCAATTAATGCAAGCACACTAGCAAGCATTTCTGTATGAACACGTTGTTTATTAGCAACCTCATAACGAGGGTGTAAAGCAGATAGTTTAATAGAAACCGTCGCAGCATTAGATTTATCGAGTTGATTAAGTTGTTTTTTTCCAATAGATTCGATAGCTAACATATAAGCATTAAAATATTTTTTAGCATCTGTGGCCGTTAATGCAGATTCCCCCAGCATATCAAATGAATAACTAAAGCCCTTATCATTAAAACGTTTGGCATTTTTTTGTGCTTCTTCAATATTACGTCCTAATACAAACTGATGCCCCATGATCTTCATTGCTTGATGCATCGCTTGGCGGATCACGGGTTCAGACATCTGACTAACAAGACGATTAACGATGCGACTAGGACTACCTTTAACAGCACTTCCTAAATTAACCACTTTACCTGTTAATAATAATCCCCATGTAGATGCATTCACAAATAACGAATCAGACTTTTTAAGATGAGATGTCCAATCAGCAATACTCAATTTATCTTTAATCAATGCATCAGCTGTAACGGCATCAGGAATACGCATTAATGCTTCTGCTAAACACATTAATAAAATTCCCTCTTTAGTATCTAAGCTGTACTCAAGCAATAGCGCATCAATCATATGAATGGCATTTTTGTCTTTACGCACCCGGACGATTAACTCTGTAGCTCGTTCATCAATGGCATTTTTTTCATCAATCGTAGGTTCAGCCATTGCTATTAACTGTTTTAACCAATCGCCTTCATTCACCATATATAAAGGTGAAATAAATGCCCAGAGCGTGTTTAAATCTGAGTCTATGAAATCTTTTTGTAATGTATCGACAGCGGTAAATGATGGCATTTTCAATACTCCTAAAAACAAGCTAACAATTAAATGGCAATAATAAAGTGGATCAATCTAGCGATAGTATTGATAAATATTTTTTATGTATTGTCAAAAACTACGATTACTATGTTCAAAAGTACGATCTCTTTTTTTTTGTGAGAGAGCGCATATAAAATGTTAATGTCGGTATTTCGACGGAGAGATCCCATGAAATTTAGTAAAGGCATGAGTTAAGCTACTTTGATTTGCAAAACCAGCAGCATTCGCCACAGCAGATAATGTCAAAGTACCTTCTTGTAATAGTTTTTTCGCTAAATTAAGGCGGATTTGCAAGATATATTGATGTGGTGTTTTACCTATTTGTTGTTTAAACAGATGATGAAATTGACTCTCCCCTAAAAAAACACAACCAGCCAGTTGAGCGACAGTTATTTTTGAGGTCATTTGCTGGTGAATATAATTATCGATAACCGTCATATTTATTCTTGTCTTTATCGCATAATCCGTTTCTATATGTCGTTGCAACAATGCAACAATAGTATTTTTACACGCCTCTGCAATTAATAGATCTTCTGGATAGGTTTTTATTTCATTCACTAATAACTGCAATAATGTTTGAAATTGATTATCTAATTTAAAAGATTGATTAGTAGACAGTAAAGAGTTTAGTTTTTCTATAGGTGAATTTGTTAACTTATGGGAGTTTTCAATATTAAGTAATAGTATTTCTGACTGCCCTAACGCATTAAATGCATGGCTTGATGACGCTGTTACAATACAAGCTTGCCCTGGTACTATTTTATCTTCTAAGCCTTCAATACAAGACTCAGATGAACCTTTAGTAGCAATCACAAGCTGGTGATAATTATGTTCATGCATTACAACATTATCAGGTAAATTAATAACTTCAGCAGGTCTAATAATACGATTCTCCATCACTTACTCCATTTCAGTTTCACTCATTTTATTGATTAACATGAACAAAATAAACCAACCTTTAAACTAGCAATTTAAGTATTCAATAGCAAAGTAGATAGAACGTTTATTGTTCACATTTTTATGGCGCAGTGATCTGAGTAACTTTCTGTTAAATGTAAGCCTATTTTTTATTAAATTAATATCACTTTCACTTAAAACAAGTGTTTAGCTCATTACAGAAAAGTGCATATTTGTTATGCTCGCCGCCACATTAATTATTGAGGAATGATCTGTTGTTATTAAAGGGATAGATGATTCAAATCCACACAAGGTCTCTTATGCAACAAAAACTCTCATATCAAGATATTTTTGCTCTCGGTTTTATGAACTTCGCATTTTTTTTAGGTGCAGGCAATATTATTTTTCCACCATTAGCAGGCGCGTTAGCGGGTGAAGAATTTACCCTTACCACATTAGGTTTTTTAGTCACTGCCGTTGGTTTGCCTTTAATCACGTTATTAGCCGTAGCGAAAGCGGGTGGTGGTATTCTTACCATGGCTCGTTATCTTCCCGCCAAAGTTGCCTTAGTTTTTGCTTTAGTTGTTTATATTATTATCGGCCCTAGTTTTGCGACACCAAGAGCTGCATTAGTGGCCTTCGAAATTGGCTTTAAACCTTTTATATCACACAGTGATGCAAGCCACCTTGCTTTATTCTCAGTTATATTTTTTGGAATCACTGCTTTTCTATCGTTACGTGCGGGTAAGTTATTAGATTGGGTAGGAAAAGTAATAACCCCTATGCTGATTTTGTCGTTATTAATACTCGCTATCGCTGTATTTATTAATCCACAGGCTGAAGTAGGTCAAGGTATTACAGAATATACAAGTACTCCTTTTATTAAGGGGTTTTTAGAAGGGTATAACACCATGGATACATTGGCGTCGTTAATCTTCGGTATGTTCATCATTAATATCATTCGTAGTAAAGGCATTACCTCAGCAAAAGGACAATACAAATACTTAATGTTAGCAGGTAGCATCGCGGTTATTGGTTTGGCATTTGTTTATATTTCTCTTTTTTACCTTGGTGCAACAAGCCACACTATTTCACCAAATCCAGCTAATGGAGGTGAATTGATTAGTCATTATGTTACCGCTTTATTTGGGCCATTTGGACAATATTTATTGTCCTTTGTTGTGGCTACTGCATGTCTAACGACTGCTGTTGGTCTAGTCAGTGCCATGGCAGACTTTATTGCACAATTAAAACCTAAGTGGCCAAGAGCAACATTAGTCATCATTAATTGCGCTCTTTGTGCACTAGTCACTAATGTCGGTCTTGCACAACTAATTAGTTTATCCGTTCCTGTTTTATACACTGTGTACCCTGTAGCCATTGCGCTTGTTGTTTTAACCTTATTTAAAAGTCAAATACGCAATAAGCAAATAGCTTACGCATTAGTCCTATTTGTCGCATTAATATTTGGATTATTAGATGGCTTAAAAGTAGCTGGTATGAATATGCACTCCTTTGACTTCATTCCATTATTTGCATTAGGAATGGCATGGGTGATCCCAACAGCAATCACTTTATTTATTTCACTTTACCTACTACCTTTACCAGCGCAAAGTGAGTTAACTTCAGCCTAAGCAATAAGTTAAGCAACAAAAAGGCCTTACTAAATAAGTAAGGCCTTCTTTACAAACAACATGCAGCACCACTTAGTGGCAAATGATATTGTTGTTATCCATTGTATAAATTAAGGAAACCTTTCACAGTAAACCCGTTTAAAAATTGATCTCCAATTTTAATAATAGGTACACCACGGTAACCTGTTTTAGCAAACTCTTTTTGTCCACTCGGACTTTTTATATCCACCAGACGAAACTCTAACTTTTGTTGCTCTAGATATTGTTTTGCTGTTTTACAATGTGGGCAATTCGCCATTGTAAATAATGAAATACGTTTCATAATTTGCCTCGATTAACTAATTTTGAATTAATGTTCACAACCACCTTTTGCATGTGCATGGCCGTGTGATAATTCATCTTCTGTTGCAGCTCGAACGCTCACAACTTCAATTGCAAATGTTAATGTTTTACCTGCAAATGGATGGTTTAAATCACAATCAGCATTAAAGCGCCCTACTTTAATTAACGTGACTTCATTACGCCCTTGATTTGATTCAACAACAGCTGTCATTCCTGCAGCCCATTTTTGACCTGGATTCAAACCCTGTAAATGTTTTAATGGAATACGCTGAAATGCACCTTCACGACGTTCACCATAAGATTGATCTGGTGTTAAAGTTACTTCAAATTTATCACCCACTGTTTTACCAACAAATGCTAATTCCATTGTTTCAAATAAACCACCAGCACCATGTAAATAAAGTAATGGATCATGACCTGCGCTATCTTCTAATAGATCCGTACCTTCAGTTAAACGGTAATGAAATTCAACCACACTATCTTTAGCTATTTGCATTTTAGTTCCTTGTTATCGTCTTATTTATTTTTAATATAAAATATAATAGGTATATCATAACCTAATTTAATTAACTTAATTCAAATACAGATAAAGGTATTTGATGAGCTAAAATATGCTCTTGTTTAATGGTTCTTTTATGAGCAGATATCGCATCAACTAATTCCCGACACGGCGCTGATAAACCTTTTATTTTATTCAGTTTTTTTACTGCTTCTATTTGCTTGTAATAATCTTTTTCTACGCCATTCAGGCTAAAATGCTGTAAAACATTAGCACCGGGTGCTAAATATCCAGTTGCTCCGCTACGAGCAGCAATTATGATCCCTTCAGGATCAAAATCTGAAAAACAAATAAGTTGATGTGTTCCACTAAAACGTCTAAAAAAAATATAAGCTTGGGAGGTATTTTGTTGTGCTTTAATATCGCCACGATAGACCCATAAAGCCTCTTTTAGATGCAGGGCATTATCCGTCAATACAAGATGTTGTAAATTAGCCATCACCGCAAGATTCTCAACAAAAACAATACTTGTATGCTCAACGCTGTTTATCAGGTTTGCATTAAGATAAATACCTAGTGTATTCAATTCATTTATATTTATTGTTTTCTTATTTAATTTTAAAGACTGTAATGAGTTCACTAATACAAAGTCATTAGTAACCGATAATGAGTTTAATTTTTCATTGTGATGTGTTTTAGCATTGTCTGTGCGCGATTTCTTTACAGGATAAGGATCATTTAATAAGTTAACTTGATGATGTTTATACACTAGATTTAGAATATCTATTCTATCTTGCTCTGTGTAAAACCATACTCCATCAACTATCCTCCCTAAACGATGTGTAGCCACAAGCCATTGGCAACTTTTAGTCGATTTAACCTGCCCTAAATCTTTCCGAAGGTGATTTGCAAAAAAATCATACTGAATTTTATTAAAAAGATGATCGTTCATCATTAATTAACTTGAACCACTATATCGCTATAAGACCAGTTGTGGGAAATCCCTGGTAACTGTTTTCCCTTTGGTCGAATATCGATTAATGCTTGTTGTGCATTGGTTAATTTACAATAACTACTAAATACTAATTCAACCCAGGGCGTAGGTTCAATATGCTGCTGTTCGCTATGCCATTCTGGTAATGCATTCAGCCAGAAATTGACAGCAGAAACAGGTTCTCCCGTTGTAATTGCCTGTTCAAATAAACGTTCTGTTTGCTCTTCAAAGTAATCATAACTGAAGCTCATTGCTACATTTTCAATCACTTCAACTTCTGATGTTTCACGAGCACTCGGTTTGGCAACCGTATTTAACTTACGCAGTGATTGTACAATCTCGATTAATGCTTGTTCGTGTGCTGTTTCTTTAACATTAATATAAGACTTAAGATGCATTGGTGCGGCAAAACGCAAATCAGTTGGTAGAGCTTTGTCTTCAAAAATATCTTCATTGATTTCAAACTCAGGATGTTTATGTAAATAACGCGCCATATTACGTAATAAACTTGCCTGTTTTTCATCACGTCTTAGCTTAAATAAACTCAATCGCATACTGTCGATGATAAAACGTAATCTAGGAAGTGTTTGGTTAAACCAATAGATAAAGCCACTAATTTTACGTGCTAATTCAACAGGACAAGCCCAATTCATCCATTCATAACAGGTTTCAGGATCTATCTGTTGTAGTTCGGTTAATAGCTTTTGTGCATAAGTTAACGCACGCTCATTTTCACGTACTTTTGCACTGATAGTGGTCACAAAACCAAACTGACTAGAGATGGCATAATGCATATTGTCTAAGCTGACATTAAGATTATCTTTAGCTTCATATAACAAGTCATCTAATTGATCTAAATAATATTCAGCATCATCCTGTTGATCAGCAATAATAGATAAACGGTAATCATTGACTGTATCTTCTAATACATCAATGACTTTGCCCATATCGGTTAATTGGCGATAACTACTTTGTTTACGCATTAAACGATTCAACATACGTTTTAATTCTGCGCTAACTCGATATTCACCCGGTTCATCATCTGGTCTTAATAATGACTTTTTATGTAATGCCGCGATTTTACGCGCATCACTACCGTCACCTTGTACAGAACCTGAAACATAAGCTTCAGCTAAAAGTTGATCATTTGCACCTAGTTGGCGTAATAGTTCGGCAACATCGTGAGTATCATAACCGGCCATTAGAACAATAACTCTTCTTGTTGTTGTTCAATGGTTTCTGGCAATTCAATACGTTCAGAATCGTTTAAAAACTCAATCAATAGATAAACCAAATCAAAACGAGCCGTTGCAAAATAACGGCTACTACCTGCATTTTTACGCACAAAGTAACCTAGCTCTTCTAATTTATGGAATACAAATACTAACTGCTCACGACTTTCTAACTTATTTGTTTTAAAAGGTTTAATGGCGGTTAAATGGCGTAATTGCTCACGCAACGTTTGATCATGTTCAAAAGGGTCAAATAACTCATTAATATTTACAATGGATTTTGCATGAAGAGGAAGATCTGTTTGGCTTGCGGTGAGTATTAATTCTAAAAACTCAACTAATGGACGAAACATGCCACGAATTTCAGTAAATAACATGCTCAGTTCTGCCGTGTTGCCGCTATCTACTTCGCTAAACGTACAATAATAGGCATCAGCACTATCAAGGTATGTGAGTTGTCGATCCAAATTTAATAGAAAATCAGTCACACGATCTTGGTTTGCTTGCGCTTGTAGAAAAAGGAATTCATCAGCAAAAGCAGTTTCACAAATTACTGCGCCAGTAAGCAGTTGTTGGACGGTTTGCTTAAACATGTGCATTCTCCTGTGGGCTTGCTTCTGATACTTGTTTGCGCTGCAATAACAGTTCGTCCAAACGAGATGTTGGAATATGCGCATGGAATATTTTGTTATCTTTAATTTTATAATGACGTTCGTATAACGATAAAATATGTCTATCCGTTGAAGGTGAAGCAGATAACATAGTAATAAAGTTTTCGTTAAACATAGTTAATAACAGATCTATATTTTCAGCAGCTAATTCACCTAATTCATCTACCGGCAGAATAATTTGAGTAGGCGCATCACTTTCACCTCGTAACATGCCAAGTATGCCGGCATATAAGGAAAGCATCGCTAGATAAGATAATCCCGTTGAGCTAATTTTTTTCAATTGCCTTGCGTTACGAGCATGTTTTAACTGCCCTTTCTCAGAGATAGTAAATTCAATATCAAATAGTTGATGATGTGCTAAAGCAAAACCTTCACTTGGTAAATAAGTTGACAGTTTTTGCATAGCAACAATTAAATCATCAGGAATATCACCAACGCCTTCACGTAGGTCATCACGATATTTATCAAATAACTTAGCAAATTGTTGCAATGGTCCCCAATAATCCAACTCTTCTTGTTTCATCACTGTATTCACATTGATATCGGCTAGTGCTTCAAAGTGAGCTAATTTTGTAACATTATTAGATAACTGTTTACCAATACTTTTAATGCGGCGCGCAAAATGTTCTATGTGTTGGTAAAACTCATTGATCATATTGGCATTCACGGTAACTAACTGATAAGTATTCTTTTGTTTTTGAGCCGCACTACTCAATAAGTCGGCAATCGGATGTTGGTATTTAAATAAACTACGCGCTCCGGTATAAATATCATTATCTGCAACAAGTTTTACCCAGTTTTCATATAACTCACTGTTTGCATTATGCTTACTGAATGACGTATTAAAACGACTAATTTGTTCTTGTAGACGCTTATCAATGGTTTTAAATTGCTTGACCCAATCTCCACAGAAAGTAACCGTAAGATCCGCACTGTTATGAGGTTCTGTATCAGACAATACAGCTTCGATACCATATTGTTCACATTCACGTTGCGCTAACCCTAACTGTAATAATAAGTCACCATCATCACTCAGTTGTTGAGTTAATTTTTTAACCTGTTTCTGCTTGTCATTGATTAACGATTTTTTCTCAATAGTTACCTCTGACAAGCTATTTTCAAGACTACGTTTTTGCACTTCTCGATTTTGATTAACTTCAACAAGTTGATCTCGATGAACATAACGCTCATTCATAAACTGTTGGTATTCTCTGGCTTTGCGCGCCCACACAGCACATTCTTCAAGTAACTTTTGAAGTTCACTACGTTGTTTTATGCGTTTATCCACTTCACCATCAGGATCTAATTCATCTAATGCGCGAGCACGTTGCTGCTTATAATCTTTCTGACGTATTTTAGCGCTCTCTCGAATTGACTTAAGCTGCTCAGCTAATTGCTCTAACTGACTATCTCTATCCGATTCCACTACCATACGTTGTTCTAAGAGTTGATTATTAAGCTCTAAACGTTGTTCTTGTTGTAATTCTTTAAACTCATCTAGTTTAGTTTGTTGTTGCTTTATCTGATTTTTTAGCTGTTTGACATTCTCTTCAAAAGCACTCGCTGCTTGTTTTAAATAACGTTGCTTTTTAATCTCAAGGTTCTCTTGCTGAGCCTTAAATTGATCTCGCCTTAATTCGACTTTTTGTAAGCTGTGTTTACGTTCACTGAGTAAGAGTGTTTGTGCATTGATTTGTTTAGTAAGTTCGTTAAGCTGACTTTCTAATTCAGTATTCGATTTCAGTAGCTCTGCTATTTTTAAATCGATATCAGTTAGTTTTTCACGTAATTCATTTTCATTTAACTGTAAGTCACTATCCTGTAATCGTTCTAGATCAATTTGAAGACCAAATAAACTATCACTAATACCAGAGTCGTTTATTTCACTTACCCATTGAGGGTTTAAATCTTTACGCGCTAATTGCTCCGCAGATAAAATACGGCCAATATTTTCTTTCCACCCCGTAGCCTTACTTTCATTACTTAAAAAATGTTGTAAAGAGTCAACTTCAGGCAACAATTGCAACTGTAATTGTTGACGTGATTTTTTTGCGTCATCTAACTGTCGATTATTTTTTTTATGCTCATCTAATAATAATTGACGCTGTTTATCTAACGTATTGAAATGTTCTTTATCACTGCTTAATACTTGCAATAAATCACTTAACTGGTCTTTAGCATCAGACATGTTTGCTTGATTAAGCTCTATTTCGTTTTGCAACGAATCTTCAACCTTTATACTTTGCTGTGCAAGTTCTGTCATTGTTAATTGATTCTGCAAAGTTTGCAGATGCATATTTAACTTTAAAAAGCTTTCGTTTAGTTGTTCATTAAGCTTACTTAACTGACCTTGATGTGTTTCAAATATCACAGATAATTGTATATTTGCTTGTTCTTTGACATTAGAAACTTGCTCATTATTGCGCGACTCATCTTTCACTGTCTGTAAAGTCAGAGCTTGTAATAATGATTCAAACTTAGCCTGTACTTTATTAAGATTACCTTCAAATGCTTCAATAATTTCATTAACATCATTAAGTTGTTGTTGGTAGCGAGGTGCATTATCAGCTTGTAGTTGATAACTTGCGGCATCGTTATCATCAAACTTTAATTTATCATCATCTAATAAATCAATTTTGCTCTGATCGGCCTCTATTTGGGCAGCTAATTTGTTGATGTCTATTTGTAATGAAGCACTTTGTTCTTTTAATTGTTTATCGAGTAAATTGATTTCATCTCTTAATACTGATTTTTCTTCACTACGCTGTTGTTGAAGCTGCTCAATTTTTTCTTGATGATGCAACATTTCTGCATGCAAATGTTGGAGTTTAATGAGTAGACTATCTAAATGAGTAAAATCAGTTTGCCATAAAGCAATTTTATCACTGACTTTTTGAATTGAACGACTCGCTTGAATATCTGCAAGCCATAAGCTGATATCTTGTTTATTAAGGGTTATTTGCTCTTTTTCATCATTGATACTGCGAGCGATATGATCACTCGCAATGGCCACTAACATTTGCTTAACTGCATCAAAATCTAGATTTTTCTCAATCGTACCGTTCACTACTTTATCAAGATGTGGCGTTGCTAAATCACTGAATGAAAATCTGTTTTGTAATTGACGGATCTCTTTTATTTTACGGCCTGTACGTAGGTTTTGAATGACCTGACGGTATTTATCAACACCTAAGTAAATAGAACACTCAACACCAAGATTACGATATACCCGCTCTATCTCAGATACTTTTAATGGCACATTATTGGCAGCAATAAACAACTTACTATCAAAACTACTATCAATAAACTTAAACTGCACACCTCGCCCATCCGAACTGGCTAAAGCCATACAGGTTTGCCCATTAGGTCGTTGATATTCATATACCAAGATACTGGAGTCACGAGGTAGATAATAATCTGCAAAGTTTTTTGCTTGATCCACCTTACTCACGATATCACTTGGACGCATACCATAGAATAAAGGCAATAAACGCATTAACGAGGTTTTCCCCGCACCGTTTGTACCTTCAAGTTGAGTATGACCAGATAAATCTAGCTCGTTAACTTGTCCTTTCCAAAAGCTATCGATAATAATAATGCGTAATAATTGATAGGCTTGCTGTGCCATGGAAGTTCCTTGTTAATGGTTAGATAAAAAAGCTTCAGTTAAAATAGACAGTACTACTCTTTATAGAGACAACATCATAAAACTTGCAAATCTATCGATCTTATAAGCTTTTGTCGATCAGTTTTAACTAAGAGTTAGTGTTAATCAGGATATTTGTAGAATATCTAAACAATGTTTATTTAATACCGATTATCAAGCACTAATAGCAACAGCATTTAAGCTTTATTAAATAAACAACTCGCTAATAAATCAGCAAAAAAAGGACTCCCTTTTTTATTCATAAAAGTAATATTTCTGTTTGGAATACTATCAACATCGGGATGAGCTGCTATGGCTCTTTCCATGCTCGATTCTCGAATGATATGTAACGTAGGATAAGGGGAGCGATTACTGTAATTTGAAGCGGCATCTTCTGCATCTCCTTCAAAACAATAATCAGGATGAAAATGTGCTAATTGATAGACACCTTCATACTGACTCATCTGCAATAGATGATTAGACAAATAAATCAAATCAAGGAAATGCTCAAAATCACTGCAAGCTTCACTTAATATAAGCAATGTTGTTTCTGTTTCTGGGTGAGAATCTAAGTACTTACATTCTTCAGTTAATCTATCTAATACATCTTCTATTTCTGTTCTATCTTCGTCACAGTAACGAATGCTACCTCGGTCTAATTCTCTTTTTGCAAAGGGGCAAATATTATATTTCACAATAACGTTTTTAACCCATAACTGCGTGCTCTTGATTACATCTACATTATTTATACTCACAACAAACCCTTAATCATTTTTATTCTTATTTGACTGCAACATTTTCTCTGCACTGCGGTAACCTAATTCAATCATATCTTTTGCTCTATCAAATTCTAAAGTACCACATGCATTACGTGGGATTACAATATTATAATCAGCGGGATATGCTGCTAATTTTAAACGAGCAATAGAGCTTTGCATGGCATCAAAAGCTTGGTCTGCAATACTGTATGCATCCCAAACGGCAGGTTTATTATTTTTAATATTTAAGTTACTACCGAATTTCTTTATGTAATGCCCTATTTTTTGGTGTAAAGACAATTCATCCACACTTTCTATAACTTCTTTAATTGTTTCTGGTTCAAGACAATCTGAATTAATCGAACCACCTAAGTTAACAGCAACCGTAAAATCGGTATTATCGCCAAACGTAGGTGCGATGGGTACAGGATTTAATACACCACCATCAATTAACTGCACACCATTTCTATCAACAGGAGTAAAGAATAAGGGTAAAGAAATAGAAGCTCGAATGGCAGAAAATAAAGACCCTGAATTTATCCATACCTCTTTTTCATTTTTTATATCAGATGCAACGGCTGTATATTTTAAAGGTAACTCTTCAATTAACTGATCACCTAATAAAGCAATCAATGTATCTATTATTTTATCACCACGTAATAAACCACTGGATGTCCACGAAATATCTAATAAGGAAATAATATCTAATTTATTTAATCCACATACCCATTGTTCAAATGTATCAAGCTTACCCGCTGCATATATACCACCGATTAATGAACCAATAGAACAACCTGAAATTGATTTAATTTGATAATCATTTTCGAGTAGCCATTTTATGACACCAATATGGGCCATGCCTCTTGCCCCTCCACTCCCTAAAACAAGTGAGATACACTTATTTTCATTAACATCTTTTACTGTTCCACTTGTTGGCATAAAGGCTCTCTATTAAATAAATAATAACTATTAAACAATTATTTAGTTTAATGATATTCAGAAAGTTGATGAAATAGCAAACTCACTTTAGTATCGAAAAAACCGTTTTAGTTAATAACTTTTGAAGTTAGGCAGCTTTTGATTTGAATCTAAGTTATTAAACATTTCATCAATACACTGCTTTGAAGATCAATTAACAGTATCTTCACTTGTCCATAACAGGTTACCCTGTCATACTTTTATATTATATTTTTTATTTCAGTAGGATAATCATGACAAGCTTCTCAACATCAATTCATCAAGTTGTAACTAGCGCATTAGCAGATCTAAACGAAGCACAATCAAAAGGAAAAATCCCACATAATCCATTAAGTGAAACTCACTTTCTAGCGGCTTGGACAACCAATGCGATGAAGAAAAAACGTTTTGAAAGTGATGTATTACCTACTTTAAAACATTGGCAACGTAAAGCGCGCAGCTTGGGTAAAAATTCTGGTCTAGTAGAGACATTCACTGCAATAAAACAATCCTATGAACATGTTTTTGATCAAGATTTACAACCTAAAGTAGTCACTATAAAGCAAGTTACATCATTATGTGAACAGTTAGTCGCACTACAATGGATGGTCAATACAGATCTTGAAGTAGGTGAAAAATTAAATCGTCATAGTGGTGGCCAAGCATCATTGATTATATGTAAGAATGAATTCGATAGTCATTTTGAAAATGGCATTTTAAGCCAAGAAATTAGTTTATATATTCGAGGGGATATAGCTGAAGCACTACAAGCAGCTTTTGATCAATCTTTACTGCTACATAAAGTAACTGACTATAAGTCAAAAGTTAAATATCATGGCGAATACATTATTTACCCTAATAACACAGGCTACTTTTTACCTGAACTATTAGGCTGTTAGAAAACAATATATTGCAATCTTTCAATATGTTGTTGTATTTTACGGCATATTGAAATTAGCAAGCTACAACTTATTTCCAAAGTAGTGCAATTTAAAAGAGATCCAATCACATAGAAATATATTAAAGCCTCAACAAAACAAGCCTTATTAAATAATCTTTACACTATAAGTAATGACTTTTCTAGCAATGATGCATAAATAACACGGACGAATAATTTTGATTAAACCTTCTAAAATTCATAATGAAAAAATAGATGATACTATTCAATTAAAATCTATCTTTAAAACGATTTTATTCCGTTTTGTCTGGGTATACAGCATCATCATAATTTTACTAGGCTCTTTCACCTATTATATTTATCAAAAGTATACAGACCGTCTTGAGCAAGAATTACTCTCACAAGAAGAGGTATTTGTGGGCTCAACAATTCAAGCTTTACAAAAAGAAATGCACGTACAATTAATGGTGTTACAAATGAGCACTCGCTCTAAAGTACTCGCAGATTTTATGCAGAATGAAAATAAAGTTAATCGTCGAGGTTTAGAAACACTTTTTGTAAATTTAGCGATTACATTTCACCGTTATGATCAAATACGTTTAATTGATACAGAGGGTATTGAGCGGATCCGAATAAATTACCAAAATAATACGACAGAGGTTGTTAGTCCGCAAAACCTTCAAAACAAAAAGTACAGGAAATATTTTCAAGAGGGCCTAAAACTCACACCAGGACAAGTATATGTTTCATCAATGGAACTCAATGAAGAACACGGTGAAATAGAATTACCTCATAAACCAGTTGTTCGTTTTGTGACTCCCATCGTTAATGATAACGGTAGAACAGTGGGTTATATGGTGATGAATTATTTAGCAACTGAGTTACTAGAAAACTTTCGAGAACAAATGACCCTACGTATCAATGGGCAAGGAATGTTAATTGACCCTCGAGGTTACTGGATTAGTAACCATGATAGAAGCAATGAATGGGGAGGCAGTTTAGAGAGCGTCACACAAACCTTTAAAGATCTATATCCTAATGCATGGTCCACAGTTAATACTCAATCTGATGGTGTAATAAAAACTAAAAGTGGATTGTTTCGTTATGTCTCTATTAATCCTTTTACTTTAAATAGCATTGGAAAATATAAAGCAGAAAAGTCTGCAGCACTGTCCGTGACAGCTAAGTCAAAACAGCAAAACGATTGGAAGTTAATTATCTTTCTACCCAATGAAACAATGGAAAGTAGATCGTTTTTCTATAAACCTATTGGTCGTTTTCTTATTATTTCTTTATTTATTAGTAGTGCAGCAATCTTATTATTAATATTGATTTTATCGGAGCAAAGGCGTCGACAACGACGTTATGACCGATTTATTACCAATGAATTAACAGACTTATATGAAAATTCACCATGTGGTTACCATAGTTTAGATAAAGAAGGCACTATCATTAAAATAAACCAAACTGAATTAAATTGGTTAGGTTATTCTCGTGAAGAAGTGTTAGGTAAATCATTTACTGAATTTTTAACAAACGATAGCATCCACATTTTTGAAGACTTTCTCATCGCACTTCAACAAGATAAAAAAGTGGAAGGCGTTGTATTAGAAATACGATGTAAAGATGGTCACACTTTCTTTGTATCAACCTCTGCCACCTCGATTTTAGAAAAGGGTTATTTCTCTATTGCCCGCACTTCTGCGTTTGATATAACCGATAGAATAAAATTAGAACAGCGTTTAGATTATATTGCTCATACTGATGTGTTAACAGAAATCAGTAATCGTCGACATTTCTTTATACAAGCGAAAGAGATATTTGCAAAACAAAACGACATCTCTTTATTAATGATCGATATAGATCATTTTAAAAATGTAAACGACCAATATGGTCATGATGTAGGAGACTTAGTCCTTAAATTTATTGCTAAAACGTTACAACAAGCATTACCTAATGATGCAATCCTCGCACGATTAGGAGGGGAAGAGTTTGCCATTTTAACAGGTGGTTTAAACGATCAAGAAGTTTTAGCACTAGCAAATAATATTTGTACCACTATTGCACATACTCCAATATTAATTACACCAGAGACTAACATTAAAATAACTATTTCAATTGGTATATCACAGAAAATTAATACAACAGATAAAATTGATCAACTGTTAAAACGAGCAGATATCGCACTATATGAAGCAAAAACAAGTGGTCGCAATAAAGTGGTACGCGAATGAGACTGACTTAGCACTTTTAATAAAATGTTAAGTCGCCATCAAGCGTTGTTTGATCTCTTGCATTAGGTAAGTTTCCCTAAGAATTGACAGCCCTTGTTTTTTATCATTATTTATCGTTTTAAAATTATGTTTGATTGCTTCATCTATATTAACCCAGCAAACCTGCATACCATTATTAATCTCATAATCTTCTAATTTATTTTCTGCTAATACATCACCAATATCACATGTAAAACAATAGGAAAGCATGTGCATAATAGAGTATTCAGAAAAATGCTTTTTATTTTCATGAGGACGAAATTCTTCATATAAACCAAATGCATTAATGTTTCTTATGCTGTGTGCTCCTGTCTCTTCATGTAATTCTCGTTTCAAACCATCAATCAATTTTTCACCTTCATCAACACCGCCACCAGGTAGCGAGTAATCGTTATACCGTTTTGTAAACATTAATAAGATCTGATTATCTTTAATGACGATAGCGCGTGTTGCAATCCGCGTAAAACATTGAGGGTGAGCAGGAATTAAATTATCAAGGGTAATACTTGGGTGAATAACCCGTTTTAATAGATGCATAATAGCAATCACTATTGGTATGTTTTTCCATTATGTTTCAACCAACCATGAATATGGTTACCCTTAGGATCTCTATGTGTCCAGTGAACGACACCGCCTTTTTTATTCCATTCATATTCACCATAAAATTCAATAAAGTCCCCTTCTTCTAATGAAGCAACTCGAGGCGCGAGGTCAATATTATGAGCGATTAAAACCGTTTGTCCTGAGGCTAGTTTTAGAATAAATTTCTGGTGACGGGAACCTGTATTATCATCTTTTAAAATAGTTACTACTTCACCTCTGCCCTTCACTTGTACATCACTTCGATGCTCTATAAAAGCATGAGTAATTGATGTACTTTTAATTAATGAGGAGGATTGAGAAGAAGATACTTGTAGTGAAGTAAAACTGATAAGCATTACAATAAATAATTTTTTCACGATACATTCCTTGTTTATAAAATAATTAAGATGCTTACATCTTATTTAGCAGGATAATCGAATAAGCACATTCAATTTCCTGATTAATTTCCGCGACATTTATAACACTATAACATTGTTAACAGATCAGAAATAAAAACTTATTCGCATACCCAGTAATGAGTAAAAAAGCTTAATTTACAGTAATCTATAGAATTATCTAATAACCAGCATCACGATGCGTTTAATAAAAAAATTTTACAATTGAGTGATTTGTAATACAATAGCGCAGTAAATTTTACGGTTGATATTTAATTAGAGTCATTTAAATTGCATATCAATTAAAAAGTAATCAGTTGTGTTGCATTAAATTAATAACATCGAACATGTAAATAATAGGTTTAGTTAATTCTTTCCTAGAACATATATTATCGATGTTAATTTATATCACATTTGATTACTTCCTTTATGCCTTTGGCATAATCATCAATTAACTAGTCAATGAGAATATAAAACATGTCTAAAAAAATTGCTTTAATCACTGGTGCTACTGGTGGAATCGGTTTCGCTGTAGCGAAACGTCTTGGTCAAGATGGTTACACTGTTGTACTTAACGGTATCGAAGATGAAATCGGCGCAGAGCGTGTTAAAGAACTTGCTGCTGAAGGTATCGAAGCTGAATACTACGGTTTTGACGTAACTAAAGACGAAGAAGTAACAGCAAACGTTACAGCTATCGGTGAAAAATACGGTCAAATCGACGTTGTAATCAACAACGCTGGTGGCCTAGGTGGTCGTAGCCCAGTTGAAACAATGACAACTGAGTTCTTCCGTTTTGTTATGGCTCTTAACCTTGACAGTGCATTCTTCGTTTCTCGTGCAGCTATCCCATTCATGAAGAAAACAACTGGTGGTTCAATCATCAACTACACTTCAAATGCTGCATGGAATGCTGGTGGCCCAGGCGCTGGTATCTACGGTACTTCTAAAGCTGCTGTTCACACATTCACTCGCGCATTAGCTAAAGAGCTTGCTCCTGCTGGTATCCGTGTAAATGCTGTATCTCCAGGTACTATCGATACACCATTCCACCAACAAATTAAAGATACTAAACCAGAAGTATTCGCTTCTTGGAAAGACAGCATCATGCTTGGTCGTTTAGGTCAACCTGAAGACGTTTCTGGTGTTATCTCTTTCTTAGTAAGTAAAGATGCAGCATTCATCACTGCTGAAACTGTACAAATTGGTGGCGGACAAGCTCTAGGTATCTAGTCGCTATTGTCTGTTAAAACTAATTAATAGTTTTATCTGATACTAAAAGCCACTTCATATGAAGTGGCTTTTTTATTACTTTTAAATCTGTCTTATTTATAATCCAAAGTGCTCTGGCAATGGTTTATTCGTCCAAACCTTCCAACGATATAATGCTTCCACAAAGAAATAATCACCAAAAATAGAACCCACTTCAGGTTCCCCCCACTTTTCAGAACCTTTTAATAAAATAGACTCGTAATCGGGGTTATTCGCCAAATAGGTAGGAGTAGCCAAACTGTTTAACATCGCTTGCGCATCATTTAAATATTGCTCTTCTTTAGTGATCTTATATAACTCGATTAACGCAGAAGCAACAATGGCAGCAGCTGAACTATCTCTTGGATTATCCTTATCTAATGGCGCATCAAAATCAGCATATGGTACTAAATCATTCGTTTGTTTTTTTGTTGCTTCAAGATAATATTGATAAGATTTTTTAGATCGCTCGAGCATTCTATCTAAACCAGTATAACGATAATACATAGCATAAGCATAAACAGCCCAAGCTTGCCCTCTAGACCAAGTTGATTCTGTTTTCCAGCCTTGATGAGTGCGTTTTTTTACTACTTGTCCTTGTGAATTATAACTAACGACATGATAGGTACTGCCATTCTCTCTAACATTATTTGCCCAAGTTTTATCTGCATGGGAGATAGCCATTTGTGTATACTCTGGTTTATCTGCATTTTTACCAACCCATAAGACCAACTCCATATTCATTAATTGATCAATATTCACTTCAAAGGGCATACTTATTGGGTTGCTAACACCCTGCTTCCATGATCGAAAAGCGCCTATTTCATTATTATATCGCTCTTCAACTAATGTCTTAGCACCAGTTACCATCACTGATTTATAATCTTCAGTATTTTCCCCACCGATAGTATAACCTAAACCAAAACTATCAAATATTTGAAAACCTGTATCGTTATCAGTAGCATAGGATCTAGCTCTCACACCTTCTGTCCAAGAGACTGCACGATTTTTCCACTCTTTATCTTCTGTCATAACACTTAAGTACCAGAAAATTCCTGGAACAAAACCACTACACCATGTTCTACTATTTTTAGTATCCCACTCACCATCTGTATCGGTGTAATCTGTAAAAAGTTCATGATCATTTTTTAAAGAATTAACCGCAAGCCCTTTAGATTTTGATTCAATCAAATCCATAACACTTTTATATTGTGTATTTTGTGCTGCATAAGAGTTGTTAGGAACAAATGTCAAACCTACAAGAATTAAAGGTATAGCACTGGCAAGTCCAACACGCTTTTTGCTACAAGGAAAAAGAAACATAAGTGGCCTCATTTAATTAAAAATAATAAAATTGAGGATTTCTGAATACACAATCTATTTTAATAAGATGAAGTCACAAATCCTTGTGTGTAAATCTACTGTCCATAACATCAATCTTGGACGCTCTTTAGTGGCTAATAAAATATCTGAAAGCAGTAATGATAAGTTTGCTAAATCTGATTAAGCTCAAAAGAGTCGTGATACTATAATAAGCATAAAATAACGAATACTATTATGATTAAAAACTTTGCAGTGCATTACAACTCTATTTTTTTAGAGTTAATAGTCAGAATCTCATAAGACAAAAATAGATAAGAAGTTTAGCTTATGATGTTAATTGGCTCTTATTAATAGCAACTTTTAATAAGCAATAAGACCCTGTAAATAATTCTGTGTAACTGCGGTTTTTAAACGTAGTCTTTAAGACGGTCTTCGAACGTTATCATAAAACGATTCAAGGCCGTTTTCCAATTTCTTATTGGCATCGTCCATTTCTTTGAT
>NZ_SNUW01000004.1 GCF_004376845.1 Psychromonas algarum | reverse complement strand
TAAGTTCCCTAAAGGGCCGTTGGAGACTACAACGTTGATAGGCAAGGTGTGTAAGTGCAGTAATGTATTGAGCTAACTTGTACTAATTACCCGTGAGGCTTAACCATACAACACCTAAGTAGTGTTGTTATGTGACCAAGACAAGTCAAAGAAGACATTAAAATATAAACGCTTGTGATAGCGTATTTACATAATTGCGATGATTTAAGAACAATAAGAAAAACAAATAAAAAGAGCATTACACATCACTTTCCTAATTTATTTTTTATGCTTGGCGACAATAGCGCTGTGGTACCACCTGATCCCATGCCGAACTCAGAAGTGAAACGCAGCTGCGCCGATGATAGTGTGGGGTCTCCCCATGTGAAAGTAGGTCATTGCCAAGCGCCTCATTAAATGAACCCTGTTGATTAACATCGACAGGGTTTTTTTATATCTAAAATTTAGTGATGTACTAGCATCGTCTCATAAGCGGCGGAGCTCTGCGAACCCTTTCAATCAGCAATCTTGCAACATATTCAGAACAATTCCTGATGATACCAATTCCGTTAATTATCTTATCAGGTTCATCCAATCTCTAGTGCCTATTTTCTTTACTCTTTTAACATCACTTACAAAGTCATTCCAAGCAATTGTATTTTCATTATGCGTATTTTGATTGCTTATATTATGACTGCTTTTGTTGTTTCACTGGTTTTATTCTGCTTGAACAAACTTCCTTTCATTGATGATCCTATAACTGCTATTAAACGCATAATCACTATGCCAGCCTCAATGGGAGCAATTGTTGTTGATAGCTTTGATAGCTTTGATAAAGAGTGATGCATTAAAATAAGTTATTTTGATCAGAGCATATTGCGATTTATCTTTTTGAAGGTAATCGCATTAATGTAAATAACTCCCTCATATTGCGTTACTTCTATCGCGCTATCTTTAACCCTTTCAAGTTAATATTAATATCTATCCTATAATATTTTTTCATATCAAAAGGAGTTGATGATGAAACCGTCTTTAATATTACTTTGCAGTTTATTATTAACTGCTTGTGGCACATCGAACGAAGCAAATGAAGCTAATCAAGAAGTAGAGGATTCAGAGGTTATTGATATTGATATTACTGATAGCATATTTACTCGAACTTCAGGCAATTGTGCTGATTATGTAGAGCGTTATTATTCATATGTACAAGACCAAGGGCGTTCTAAATATTTTACTGGTGAATTATTTATTAGCATTAATAATGAAAGTTGTTTATTTCAAAGTAATGCAATTCCTAATCATGATTTTAATATTAATGGTAACTTTGCTACTGCAGTATCTAAGCAAAATGATAGTTATTCAATACCAACCAACCCAACTTTAGCAGATAAAAGTAGCGATCTTATTTTGGGAGAAAGTGCAGTATTCCTGAATGGTGTGAAATTAGACTTATTAGCTGCAGCCTGTTACGACATAGGTGATGAAGATTTAGGAAAAGAAAAAATTGGTTGTGGTCAAAATCAAATAAACAATCCTTGGCGTTATGATCCAATGTCTCCTCTTAATAGCTTTGGTACTGATCAAAATAATGCTCATACACAACCTGATGGCACTTATCATTATCATGGCAGTCCAATGGCAATGTTTGATAATGATTGTTCAACAAGCTCCCCTGTTATTGGTTTTGCCTTAGATGGTTTTCCAATTATGGGGAGCTGTATAAATGATAATGGCAATATTCGAGAAGTGACATCTAGTTACCAATTAAAAAACAACGGAGGCTTGCGTTCTGCAGTTAGCGGTTACACTACCCCATTAAAAGGTCAGGGGAATATTGTTAGTGGTAACTACGACGGTCAGTTTCGTGGTGATTGGGAGTTTGTTGAAGGTGCCGGTGATTTAGATGAATGCAATGGAATGACCGTAAATGGACAATATGCTTATTATGTTACTAATAGTTATCCATGGGTAATGAGTTGTTATTCTGGTGTAATGTAATTTATTCATCATGAATGTTTTTATTAAAAGTGTCGATTAGCTAACTTATGTTGCCAATTTTTTTGCTGTCTCAGTATTTTATCTGATTTATAATTCCGCCAACATAAATGAAAAGGAATTCATAATGAAGTGGTACATATTTATATTTTTAAGTTTATTACTAACGGGATGTGCTGGATCTAAGGATGATAGCAGTTCCGTAGCGCCTGATAATGACGAGACACCTGACTTTGTTCCAGAGGAAGATAAGGACGATACACCTGACTTTGTTCCAGAGGAAGATAAGGACGAGATACCTGACTTTGTTCCAGAAGAAGATAAGGACGATACAGAACCGAATCTGCCTATCATTCCTGATAGCTGTGTAGTCTCAGCTATTGCATCAAGTTCAGATGGAGATAATGTTGCTAGCAACGTACTTGATAACAATACATCAACACGTTGGTCTGGTGATGGACTTGGTGCAACTCTACGTTTAGATCTTTGTGAATATACAACTATTAATGGCGTTAATGTCGCTTTATATAATGGTGATAGTCGCAGCTCTACATTTACTGTTGAAGTGAGTAATGATGCTGCTACTTGGACTAATGCATTAGCTAAAACAACAAGTAGTGGCAATTCTGTTGAAATAGAATCCTACGATTTTGATAAAATAACAGCACGTTATGTTCGTTATACAGGGTATGGTAATTCTGATAATACTTGGAATAGTGTTACCGTTTTCTCTGTAGTTGAATGTACGGGTAATGACTGCGAGCCTGAATATCCTACTGAACCAGATAAACCTGTAATACCTGACAATGACTGTGAAGTTTCAGGGCAGATATCTTTTAATGGTACATGTGCTGAATGGTTAGAGGTGTATGAGGTTGAGCATGGTGAACTTAATGAAGATGATCATTTAATCTCATATTCTCCGATTGAAATGAGCTTTGATGCATTAGCTGCTAAACATGTAACCCCAAATGGTAATGGTTGGAGACATGAGCTTAAGATAAAATCGAGTGGTGGTTACCGTGTTGCTATGACTGAAGTCTATGAGTTGTTTAAAGCTAAGATAACGGCTAATTTATCAAATGGCTCAAAAACCATTGTTGCACAACATCATGCAGATACTACCGCTACTATTACAAAACTTTATATTGCAGATTTAGATGAAGGTGGATTTGCAAATGCACCTGATGGTACTGAATCAGATAGTAAAGCAATGAATGGTATTTTTGATGTTTATATTCGTTTAGCAAAACCTGATGGCTCGGGTGAAACCAAACATCTATTAACAACGATAAAATCGGGTGAGAGCTTTTATTTTGAAGAAGAAAATGATCATGGTTTAGTCACTGTAAAAATTAATGGTCAAGCACTTGCCCCCATTATGGTAAATGATTCATCTGCTTCGTACTTTAAGTTTGGTAACTATCATCAAGCACAAAACCCAGAAACAGGTGATAAGTTAGCAAGTGGTAATGCAGATGGCGATTATGAAGAGTTTTACGAACAATATTTTGAAACAAGCGAAATTACTTTTACTGAGATGAGTTATATCCGTAATGTAGATTAATGCTTAGTATCAACATAAAGGCTTAATCAACTATGCTATTTTTTGCATGATTGATTAAGCCTTTTTACGTTATGGGGGCGTTTTAGTGCGTTGCAATAAAAGGCTCTACTTTTGTATCTTCCAGACTATAAGCCATTTCGATATGTCTTTCACCATCAACTAAATACAGATCTTTAGCTTGCGGTGTTATCCGTAAAGTACCAGTAACTTGAACGGGCATATAAGGAGAGCCCGCTGCAATTGCTTTTTGAGCTTTTACAAATATCAATTGATTAGCTGGCGGTACAGGTTTATGCGAACAAGCTCCAATGGTTGGCACTAATAAAAACTCGGTTACTAAACCATTATCAAACTCTAATGCCAACATATAACCTGCCATTTGAATTTGACGGTCTGCTAATAAATCATTAGTAATAAGTGCCGCTTTTTTTCTTTTTTCTATAATGATTAAGCGTTGTTTAAATAAATAATCAATATCGATATTTTCAGCAATTAATTGTGCTTTTGCTGCTGCCGCTTCTTCTTCCATTTCTTCAGTCACTTTGTCCGGAGAGGACTTTTTAATTTCTGAGATATAACCATAAATTGATAAGTTATATGTTTGATCTGCGGTTAGATCAGCAAAGGGATCTTCGTAAGGCTCTACTTGGCCTTGCAAATCTTGCCAAGTTATTTTTATCGGCTGCGCAGCTTGTGCGACAGCCGCAAAACATAATAACAACGGCATTAATAATAATTTTCTCATCTTCATTCCTAAAACTTGATACTCATTCCATCTGATAATGAATACTTATAAATTAATGATGCAGGGATTAATGCAATCAATAACGCACTGATTTGGATAATTAATAATATGAATAAATCATTCAATGTCAGCATATTGATTTCTAGATAAAAACCATAATAGCTTGCAAGTGGCGCCTGTAATACATATTGCAGTAAATAAAGTAATAGAGTGCCTAATAATATCCCGATAAAGCAAATAAAACCTGCTTCTCCAATAATTAAAGCAAATATATGCATAGGACGAGCCCCTACTGAACGTAGGATTGCCATTTCTCTGCGTCGTTCATTTAGACTCATTAGAATAATGCTTAACATACCTAATAAACCAACTAATACAACAAACACGGTAACAATATCTAAGGCAACTTCAGCAATGTTAAAGAACTGCCATAACTCTTGTAACGCCACTGCAGGGATAATCGCTGTTAATGGTTCTGCTTGAAAATTATTAACATAATTTTGCATACCTAATATTGCTTGTGGAGAGTTTAGGCCTACAAAAATAGCATTGATATTGTCAGGTTTTAATTTTAATAAGCGAGCAATACGTTGTTCTTGAGTATCATGGTGCTCATGACTTGAATGTGCTTCATGGTCATGGTCGTGTTCATGATGCTCATGGTTTGAATGTGCTTCATGGTCATGGTCGTGTTCATGATGCTCATGGTTTGAATGCGCTTCATGGTCATGTTCATGATGCTCATGACTTGAATGTGCTTCATGGTCGTGTTCATGATGCTCATGGTTTGAATGCGCTTCATGGTCATGTTCGTGATCGTCATGTTGTGCATGATGTTCATGGCTTGAATGTGCTTCATACTCATGATCAGCATCTTTAGAAGCTATTTTATGCATATGTTTTTTATTATTTACAGGAAGTGTTTTTTCTCCTGGTAATGCTCCAATATGACCATGATGATCTGCATGCATCGCTTCCATGGCTTCTAAAGAGATGATCAGAGTTTGATCAATTGCGGTAAATGAAGGTGCTAAGATAGCGCTAACATAAAAAGGAATATTATCGTGATGGTGTCCTTCGATTTTTCCATCACCATGAGTCACAATGACTTTATCTCCAATATGATAATGCAGTTTTTTAGCAACCTCTGCACCAATAACCACCGCAAACATGTCATCGTCTATTTTGCCAGACTGTACCTTTAGGTGTTGTTTGTTTGCATAACTAAAGTGTGTAAAAAAGTTAAGGTCTGTTGCGAGTACGGTATAACCATGATGAGAATCTCCCATTGAAATCGGGACTGCCCACTTAACTGCTGGAGATTTAGCGAGTTCTTGGTAGGTTTTATATTGAATGGTATTTGATGTATTACCGATATGAAATACAGAGCTCAGTAATAGTTGCGATGAGGCACCACGAGAACCAATGATTAAATCAGTTCCAGAGATACTTTTCATAAAACTATTATTGGTTTCTGTTTTTAAGGTTTGTACCCCTAATAACAGCGTGACACTGATTGCGATAGAAAATAGTGTAATAAAAACAGTTAATTTGCGGTTTAATAAGCTTTTGAATGCTAGTAATAAAATAGCCATTTATAGCACCTCTTTATATTTTATTTGATTGATTTTTCGTAAGTCTAGGCTGTGTGAAAAGAGCTGTTTTAGGCTGCTATCATGACTTACAAAAATAAGGGTAATATTTTCTTTTTGGCATTCATCAAATAATATTTTAATAAAGGCTTGGCGATGTTCACTATCCAATGCAGAGGTAGGTTCATCTGCGATAATAATTTCAGGACTACCAAGCATTGCTCTTGCGACGGCAACTCGTTGTTGCTGACCAACACTGAGTTCATTGACGTTACGTTGTAATAACTCGGTTTGATTTAAACCTAAAGCTGTTAATAAACGTAAAGCTTCTGCTTTTAAGCTTGCAGCTCTTTGTAATACTCTTGCTTTTCGTGGTGCAGAAAAGGCACAAGGTAAAATAATGTTATCTAATACATTGAGGTAGGGAATTAAATTAAATTGCTGAAATATAAAACCAATATGATCAGCTCGGAAAGTATCTTTTTGGCTTGAAGATAGTTGATTGAGAGATTGTCCAAGAATAGATATATTGCCACTTTGTGGTGTTAAAACACCACCTAATAAATTTAATAATGTGCTTTTCCCGCTGCCGCTGGGACCTTCAATGAAAAGGTGTTGGCCTTTTTGGATGTTTAATGTTTTGATATTAATAATATCTTCTTTTTGCCAAGCAAATCGTAAATCAGTTAAATCAATCATCACTTTCCTATACAAACGTTATGTCTATTTTGTTATGTTATAACATAATGAGGCAGTAAATAAAAAGAAGTGATTTTTATTCTTTTATTTGATTTCCGTGGTTCATGCTGTGATCTGCTCAGAAATTAATTGATCCACTTTAATATAAATAAGCAGAATATAAGATCCTCTTGTTGTATATCAAAATCCTCTACGAATACCTAATAATCACTTTGTTTGAACTTATAGGGCGTTTATACTGTTTTATCAAAGCTTAGGTTTTATTAACTTGAAGCGGACATCACCATAAATTTATCAAACCATTGTGAGAGTATTTTATGTCAACTACACCATTAACAACTGAGCAAATTAACGAATTAGGTCAAACACTTTCTAGTGCACGTAAAGAAGTACGTATTACTGAAGGTTTCCCAGGGCCAATCCCAAGTACTTTAAAAGAAGCTTATGCAGTTCAAAATGTTTCTATCGAAGCATCTGATCAAGCAATTGTTGGTTGGAAGATTGGTATGGTTCCGCCTGAACTACGTGAAGAAATGGGTTGTGAGCGTATTATCGGTCCTGTATTTGAAGATGTTGCTATCAAACTAACTGAAGCACAATCAACAGGTGAAGCATTTGAGTTGCCTGTTTTTGCAGGTGGATTTATTGCCATTGAACCTGAATTAGTGATTGAATTAAATCAAGATATCGTACCTGGTAGCATCAATACTGCTGATGGTGTTGAGCATTTAGTTAAAAATGTTTATGCAGGTATTGAAATTGCGAGTAGCCCTGTGATCGATCTAAATAGCTATGGTCCAACAGCGATTGCTTCTGACATCGGTAATCAATATGGTGTGATCATGGGAACAGCGATTGCAGATTGGAAAACAGCAATCACAACAATGGAAACAACTACAGTAATTAACGACCAACACATCGGAACGGCTAAAACTGACTGTATTTTAAATGGTCCAATGGCAGCTTTTGCTTTCTTAATTGATTGTTGTGCAGAACGTGGTATTACATTACCTGCTGGTTCTTTATGTAGTTCTGGTGCTATTACTGGTGTTCACGAAACATTAGTTGGCTCAACTTCTACAGTATCATTTGGTGATGTTTGCACAATGAACTTTACTTTAGTTGATAACAAAAAATAGTTTTACCAAATTTTAAACTATTAAGTTTGAAGATAAATAAACAAGCGATCAAATGATCGCTTTTTTTATATCTATGCAATCAGTAGAGGCGAGGATTGATCCTGCTGTTTTTAGGTAGCTTGAAAGCTATGTCCCATGTTGTGATTCATTGCCATTAGTAGGGGCGCAGGATTTATCCTGCTAGTGATTTTAGGTAGCTTGAAAGCTAAGCTCCATGATGTGATGTTTTTAGGAGGCTTAAAAGCCTCGCCCCCTTTTTTATTTATCCTGCTAGTGTTTGTAAGGTAGCTTGAAAGCTACGCCCCATGTTGCGATTCATTACCATTAGTAGGGGCGCAGGATTTATCCTGCTGGTGATTTTAGGTAGCTTGAAAGCTACGCCCCATGTTGTGATTCATTGCCATTAGTAGGGGCGCAGGATTTATCCTGCTAGCAGGATATAGTGATTTATGGAGTATATTGTTCTACGCCATTTAAAGTAACTGTACTTTTTGTTATCGCCTGTTGGGCCATTGTGAATGGGGTATCTTCGATAATCGTTGCTATTTCTGGTAAACAACTTCCACATCCTGTACCTGCTCCAGTGCATTCTTTAATGCTATCTAGTGAGTAACACCCTTGCTCTTGAATTGCATTTGTAATGGTATTGATACCAACTTGTTTACAAGCACAGATAATTTTCCCTTGTGCTAATTTTCCTTCAACAATGCCTGAGATTAATGTCTTTTCAATACTGTTATCCAACGGTAAATCTAATACACTTTGTAACCAATCAAGTGATTGTGTGGATAGTTGCTCAGAGGCAACATAAGCATTATTCAGTTGTTGGTTCTGTACAAAAGCATATCGATAAATCATCTGTTGAGATTCATCTGTACTAGAAAACTGTAATGTTTTACCTTGTTGATTTTTTAATAAACTTTGTAAATTTTCAGATAGCACTAAAGGAGTGCGGTTATCCGCTATGCGATATAAATAACCCTTTTCTACTTTTTGTTTTACCCAATAATCAAATAAGCTTAAATCTAATATTTCACGTGTTAATAGTATGGCTTCACTATGGTAATGCCATTTTTTAATATTAACTTGTGTTGATTTTAAAGCAGGTTGCCCAGAAACTGGATCGGTATCATCATTGGTTAGATGACAAACATTTGCGCTTTTAGCAGTTTGTTTATTCCAATGAATAGGGGTAAATACTTCTCCCATTTTTTGTTGTTGGGTAATAGAAGCTCTAACTAACATAGCGCCTTGTACACTATTGATAGCAACTAAATTGTTATCACTGATATGTTGTGCTTTTGCATCATCAGGATGGATCGCAACATAAGGTTCAGTTATGTGTGCACCTAAACGGCTGGATAATCCGGTGCGAGTCATTGTATGCCAATGATCACGAATACGGCCGCTGTTTAAAATAAGTGGATATTCATCGCTATCAAGTTTTTTCTCCATTAGAGAGACGGCAATAAATTGTGCTTTTTTAGAGGGAGTAAAAAATTGTTTATCTGCAAATAGGCGTTGTTGTACTGTTTCAGTTTGTATTGTTTTTACTGGCCATTGTTGCGGCGTGAGTTGACTGTAACCTTTTGCATCTAATGTTGTTAACCCTATTAAGTTTAAGTCGCGTGTTAAACCATCTTCATTATTTAAAGTTGTCATTTTTGCGTATTCAGCAAAAATTTCACCTTCATGTAAAAAGTTAAAGGCTTTAGAAAACCCCATACGTTTAGCAACTTCACTTATGATCCACCAATCCGGTTTTGCGACACCTGGGCTAGGTAATAAACGTCGTTGTCTTGAAATACGTCTTTCTGAATTAGTCACCGTCCCTGATTTTTCACTCCAACCCTGTGCAGGTAAAAGTACATTTGCATATTCTGTTGTTGCTGTTTTTGCTATGCAGTCAGATACCACAACTAATGGGCATTTCTTTAACGCAGCGATGATTTTATTACTATTAGGTAAACTCACGACGGGATTAGTTGCCATGATCCAAACCGCTTTTATTTTCCCTTCATTAATGGCATCAAACATATCTACTGCTTTTAAACCCGGCTTAGTTGCAAGTTGCTCTGTTTGCCAAAACTCACTGATCATGTGATGTGCTTGTGCATCACCAAATTCCATATGTGCCGCTAATGTATTTGCTAGTCCGCCAACTTCTCGTCCGCCCATTGCATTCGGTTGACCTGTTACAGAAAAAGGTCCCATGCCCGGTTTGCCTATTCGACCTGTGGCAATATGACAGTTAATAATGCTGTTTACTTTATTACTACCTTGCATCGATTGATTTACACCTTGTGAATAAATCGTGACAGTATTTTTAGTATTAGCAAAATGTTGGTAGAAGGATATTAAATCTTGTTCATTAACTCCCAATGTATCCGCTAATTTTTTTGTATTAGGAGCATCTTGTTGAGCGCTTATTAATGCTGCATCAAACCCTTCGCTATAAGATTGAATATAATCGCTATCAAGTTTTTTTTGTTCTGCAAGGTGAGTTAATAATCCATTAAACAATGCAACATCTGTTTCAGGTCGAATGGCTAAGTGTAAGTCTGCAATAGAGCAAGTATCGGTTTTACGGGGATCAATCACTACAATAAATAGATTATCGCGTTTTTCTTTTTCTGTTTTTAAACGCTGGAATAAAATAGGGTGACACCAAGCTAGGTTAGAACCTGTGATCACAACCATTTCTGCTGTATCAAGATCTTCATAACAACCCGGTACTGTATCACTACCAAAAGCACGTTTATGTCCAGCAACAGTTGATGACATACATAATCGAGAGTTGGTATCGATATTACCGCTGCCAATAAAACCTTTCATTAACTTATTTACAACATAATAGTCTTCAGTTAATAGCTGCCCTGATACATAAAAAGCGACAGATTCTGGCCCGTATTGTTCAATGGTGTCAGAGAACTGCATTGCAACGTGTTGCAGTGCGTTATTCCAATTACTTTCTACGCCATCAATCATTGGGTGTAATAAGCGTCCTTCATGGCTCACCGTTTCGCCTAAGGCTAAACCTTTTGAGCAGAGTTTCCCAAAATTAGCTGGATGTGTTTTGTCTCCACGAATACTCAGTTCGCCTTTAGCATCTAAGCTGGCTTCAATGCCACAACCTACACCACAGTATGCGCAGGTTGATTTAGTCCATAAGCTATTTTCTTGGGTCATTTTACTTCTCTCTACTCTTTAAGAACCATTTATATGTAATAACAGAGCAAAGAGCGCACCAACTACAGAGGATTTTATTAAATATATTTTTTAAAAAATATTTCTCTTTTAAATCAAAGAGTAATGAGTATTTTTTTATTGGTCAATAAAGGCAGTAAAAATTCAAGGTAAAGGCTAGAGAAGAATAGCGCACCATTTGAGAGCAAAATGCACTAAATGTTTACATTTTATTAACAATTTTAACGATAAAAATCTTATTTAAAATAACCTTTTTATAATTATGGTCTTATAACGTGTTGAATATATTGATTTATTATGTTTTTTACTCGTTTTGTTGTAATTGGCACTCGCTTTGCACCCGTTATGGCATACAGCCTTATCTGACAAGTTAAGCAAAAATTACAAACTGAAGTAAAAAGGAATAACGATTATGAGTAAACAACGCATTGTTGTGGTCGGCAACGGAATGGTAGGCCATAAATTTATTGATACCATTATCGGTAACGATGAAAGTCACTATGAAGTGATCACTTTCTCTGAAGAGTCACGTCTTGCTTATGACCGAGTACAACTAAGTTATTTCTTTTCAGGCAAAACAGCCGATGATCTTGCGTTGACAGATGAAGCATATTACGAAGAGAACGGTATTAAATTTGTACTTAACGATAAAGTTGTTGATTTAGATTTTGATAATAGAAACGTGATCACAGCAAGTGGTCGTGTTGAAAGCTATGACAAATTAGTATTAGCAACAGGTTCTTATCCATTTGTTCCGCCTATCCCGGGGAATGACCAAGAACATTGTCATGTTTACCGTACCATTGATGATTTAGAAGATATTACTGAATCAGGTAAAAGCAGCAAAGTTGGTGTAGTAATTGGTGGTGGTTTATTAGGTTTAGAAGCTGGTAATGCGTTAGTTAATCTAGGTGTTGAAACACATATTGTTGAATTTGCTCCTCGTTTAATGGCTGTACAGCTAGATGATGGTGGTGGTGCATTATTAAAACGTAAAATTGAAGACTTAGGTGTGCAAGTACATACCGAAAAAGCAACCACTGAAATTGTTGCAGGTACAACATCTCGCTACAGAATGAATTTTGCAGATGGCTCTCACTTAGAAACAGACATGATCATTTTCTCTGCAGGTATTCGTCCACAAGATGAATTAGCACGTAAGTGTGGTATTCCAATTGGTGAGCGTGGCGGTATTGTTATCGACAATCATTGTCAAACAGGTGTTAAAGATGTTTATGCCATTGGTGAATGTGCATTGTGGGAAAACTTCATTTTCGGTTTAGTGGCTCCTGGTTACCAAATGGCAAAAGTAGCAGCAGCACACATGCACGGTGATTCAGCTACTGAATTTACCGGCGCGGATATGAGTACCAAATTAAAATTATTAGGAGTGGATGTAGCCAGTATTGGTGAAGTACACGGCTCAACACCGGGTGCACAGTCATACACATATAACGATGAAATTGAACAAGTTTATAAACGTTTAATTGTTTCTGCTGATGGTAAGAAATTAGTGGGCGCGGTATTAGTCGGTGATGCTGAAGCCTACGGTACGTTATTACAATTAAAATTAAATGATATGACCCTACCAGCTAATCCAAGCACGCTTATCTTACCTTCTTCTGGTGGTGAGGAATCTGCTGGACTAGGTGTTGATGCATTACCTGATACTGCGGCTATTTGTTCTTGTTTTGATGTTTCTAAAGGTGACATTAAGGAAGCTGTTGCAGCAGGCTGTTGCAGTATGGGAGAGCTTAAAGCATCAACGAAAGCAGCTACGGGTTGTGGTGGTTGTACTGCATTAGCTAAACAAGTTTTAGACAGCGAACTAGCAAATCTTGGATTTGAAGTTAAGAAAGATATTTGTGAACACTTTGCTTACTCTCGCCAAGAATTAGCAGATATTGTTCGAGTTAAAAAAATCAAAACATTCCCTGCTTTATTAACTGAATGTGGCAGTGGTAAAGGCTGTGAAATTTGTAAACCTGCGGTTGCTAATATTTTAGCCTCTTACTGGAATGATTATGTGCTTGAAGATGTGCATGTAGGCTTACAAGACACCAATGATAACTACTTAGGCAACATGCAAAAAGACGGTACTTATTCAGTTGTTCCTCGTATTCCTGGTGGTGAGATAACTCCAGACGGGTTGATCACCATTGGACAGATAGCTAAAGAGTTTGACCTTTATACAAAAATAACAGGTGGCGCTCGTGTGGATCTATTTGGTGCACAGCTACATGAATTACCAGCCATTTGGAAAAAATTAGTCGATGCAGGTTTTGAAACGGGACATGCTTACGGTAAATCATTACGTACCGTTAAGTCTTGTGTTGGTAGCACTTGGTGTCGTTATGGTGTGAAAAACAGTGTTGGTTTCGCGATAGATATTGAAAACCGTTATAAAGGTTTACGCTCTCCACACAAAGTTAAGTTCGGTGTGTCTGGCTGTACTCGTGAATGTGCAGAAGCTCAAGGCAAAGACTTTGGTTTAATCGCAACAGATAAAGGTTGGAATCTATTTGTTGGTGGTAACGGTGGTATGCGTCCTCGTCACGGTGATTTATTTGCCTCTGATTTAACGGATGAACAACTACGCACTTATGTAGACCGCATCTATATGTTCTACATCCGCACCGCAGACCGTCTACAACGTACTTCTGTATGGTTAGAAAATATGGAAGGCGGTATTGAATATCTAAGAGAAGTAATTATCGAAGACTCATTGAATATTGTTGCTGAACTAGAAGCTGAAATGGAAAGCAACATTCAAAACTACCAATGTGAGTGGAAAACGACGATCGAAGATCCTGAGAAATTAAAACGCTTCAAGCACTACATAAATAGTGATGCAGTAGATACTGGACTAGCGTTTAAAGTTGAACGAGATCAACGATTCCCTGTGAAAAAAGATCCAATTCAAATCATTGAATTAACGGAATAAGGTGAACAATATGACAACTCAATTAAACAACACAACGTGGACGGATATTTGTCCTGTTAAGGACTTAACTCCTGATGCAGGTATTTGTGCTCTATTTAATGAGCAACAAGTTGCGATCTTCTTATGTCAACAAAGTAACAATGTGTATGCGGTTGCTAATTTTGACCCGTTTGGTGAAGCGAATGTGCTATCTCGCGGCATTATCGGCTCAACACAAGATACAACCTATGTTGCTTCTCCATTATATAAACAACGTTTTAACTTAGAAACGGGTGAGTGTTTGGACTCAGATGTTCACAAGCTTAAAACCTTTGATATACGTATTGAAAATGAGCAAGTTCAGCTGAAAGAAGCGAGCTAGTTTACTGCAATAACAACCATGTTAAGGCTCACATACTTAACATGGTTTTTCTTTATTTCAATGACATGATCTTTTAGATAATAAACACAGGATGTAAAATGAGTCAGAGCACTTTTAATATTTTTTCTTTTCAGGGAAAGATGAAAACACTGCATTTAAGCTGGATGGCCTTCTTCATTACTTTCGCCGTATGGTTTAACTTCGCTCCATTATTACAAGCGGTAAAAGAAACATTAGGATTAACCACTGAAGAGATTAAAACACTACTGATCTTAAACGTAGCAATCACCATTCCTGCTCGAGTTATCATTGGTTCATTAACAGATAAATATGGCCCAAGAATCGTTTACTCTGCACTCCTTATTTTATGTTCAATTCCTTGTTTTACATTTGCTTTTTCAAATAGCTTTATGGAAGCAGCCATTTCACGTTTTGCATTAGGTTTCATTGGTGCAGGTTTTGTTATTGGTATTCGTTTAGTTTCAGAGTGGTTCCCGCATAATGAATTAGGAACAGCTGAAGGTATTTATGGTGGTTGGGGTAACTTTGGTAGTGCCGCAGCTGCATTTACATTACCGACATTAGCATTATTGTTTGGTGGTGATGATGGGTGGCGTTATGCGATGGTAGTAACGGGTCTATTAAGTTTAACTTTTGGTGTTATTTTTTACTTAAATGTAACGGATACACCTAAAGGAGCGACTTACTTCAAACCGGCTAACCTAACTGCAATGGAAGTAACGTCAAAAGGGGATTTCTTCTTATTGTTATTAATGAAAATTCCTATGTACGCAGCGTTAGCTTTATTAGCATGGAAATTATCACCATCAAATGTGGATATGATCTCCTATTCTGCTTGTAATATTATTTATGGGTCGTTAGCTGCCTTATATCTTTACGAGTGGTCACAAGTTTGGAAAGTAAATAAATCAATTTTTACAACGCCAGTCCCTGAAATTCATCAATATAAGTTTAAACAAGTTGCTGTGTTAAATATCCTTTATTTTGCAACATTTGGTTCTGAGTTAGCGGTTATTTCAATGCTGCCATTATTCTTCTTAGAAACTTTCGAATTAACACCTGTAATGGCCGGGATGGTCGCATCGGCTTATGCCTTTATGAACTTGGCTTCTCGTCCAGGTGGCGGTTGGTTATCAGATAAGTTTGGTCGTAAATCAACATTAATTATTTTAACAGCAGGATTAGCATTAGGTTATTTACTAATGGCACAAATTGATTCACATTGGACGTTATGGATTGCCGTTGTTGCTGCCATGTTATGTTCTTTCTTTGTGCAAGCAGGTGAAGGTGCAGTATTTGCAACAGTGCCATTAATTAAACGTCGTATGACGGGACAAATAGCAGGAATGACAGGTGCTTACGGTAATGTTGGTGCAGTTGTTTACTTAACTATCTTATCGTTTGTTGATTACCAAACATTCTTCTATGTGATTGCAGTTACAGCCTTTATTGGACTAGTTACATTATTATTTATGACTGAACCAAAAGGAAAAATTGCAGAAGTAAATGAAGATGGCAGCGTGACATTAATCGATGTAGGTAGTCATTAATCATATTTATATACTTGGGACGAGGCTTTTTAAGCCTCTTCAGCTAACATTCATTATATTGTTAACTGGGGCGAGGCTTTTAAGCCTCCTTAATTGATATTCATTATATTGTTAACTGGGGCGAGGCTTTTAAGCCTCCTTAATTGATATTCATTATATTGTTAACTGGGGCGAGGCTTTCAAGCCTCCTTAATTGATATTCATTATATTATTAACTGGGGCGAGGCTTTTAAGCCTCCTTAATTGATATTCATTATATTATTAACTGGGGCGAGGCTTTTAAGCCTCCTTAATTGATATTCATTATATTGTTAACTGGGGCGAGGCTTTTAAGCCTCCTAACAAATATCAGCAGGATGAATCCAGCGCCCCATGTGTTAGTTTTTATATTGCGATGGGGCGAGGCTTTTAAGCCTCCTAACAAATATCAGCAGGATGAATCCAGCGCCCCATGTGTTAGTTTTTATATTGCGATGGGGCGAGGCTTTTAAGCCTCCTAACAAATATCAGCAGGATGGATCCTGCATCCCATATAAATATAAGGGTAAGTGTGTATGGATAAGCGTCAAACAACCCCTAAATTAAGCGTCTGTGTTGGTGGTTATTCTACGGCGGGAAAGCGTGAAATAAACCAAGATGCATTTGCAGTAAAAGACCCTTATTCTCAATCAGAAAGAAATATAAAAGGCATTGTTGCTTGTGTTGCTGATGGTGTGAGTTGCAGTGATAAAGGGCAGCAAGCGAGTCATACCAGTGTAACTCAATTTATTAATGATTATTACAGCACAAATAAAAGCTGGGATGTAAAACAATCTGCTAGCAAAGTCCTTAACTCCCTCAATAGTTGGTTATATCAACACAATCAAGATGACCTACGCCATAATGGTTTAATTACCACCTTCAGTAGTTTAATTATTAAATCAACAACAGCACACCTTATACATGTCGGTGATAGTAGAATTTACCGTTACAGAAATAAGCAATTAACTCAACTAACTTATGACCATAGCCGAGCGGTTTATAACAATAATACGGTATTAACCCGTGCATTAGGTATGGATTGTCATGTTGATATTGATTACCAAGGGGTATCATTACAAGTTGGTGATCTTTTTCTATTATCAAGTGATGGTGTTCATGACTATTTAGATAAACAAACGTTAGCTGATTATGTCGATTCATTAACAGAAAATTCATCAACTCAAGATTTTGAACAACTGTCTCAAGTTATTTGTGATGATGCACTAAAGCAAGGAAGTAGCGATAATATAAGCTGCTTATTATTACAAATACGATCACTGCCTAATGCAAACTTAAATGAATTGTTTATGCATTTGAACAGTTTGAATATCCCCCCTGCGTTGCAAGTCGGTAATGAAATTGATTGTTTCAAAATAGATAAAATATTGCACGATGGGGTACGTAGCCATGTTTATCTCGCGACCAATAAACTAACCCAAGAATCTGTTGTTTTAAAGATGCCTTCGCTCAATTTTGAAGAGGACTTAGATTACCTATTAGGTTTTTATAAAGAGCAATGGGTTGGCCAATCTATTAATCATCCAAGTATTATGTCCATTGCTAAAAATATTAAAGACTCTGTGTTTTTATATCATATTTGTGAATATGTAGAGGGCATTACATTAAGACAATGGATGCAGGAAAAGCCCTTACCTGATTTGCAAATAGCACAAGATATTATAAGTAAAATAGTCAATGCAGTGAGGGTGTTGCAGCGAGCTGGGATGGTGCATCGAGATTTAAAACCAGAGAATATCATCATTAAAACCGCTGATGATGGAGAAATTGAAGTTAAATTGATCGATTTTGGTACAGTTAAAATTAATGGATTTGAAGAAATAGTTAAAGAACAACAAGAGGAACCTTTAGGAGCACTTGATTACATTGCACCTGAATATTTAAATAAAGGCCAAAGCTCAGCGTTATCTGATCTATTCTCAATTGCTGTTATTGCTTATGAATTATTAACAGGGAAATTACCTTATCCAAATAACCAAGGACAATCATTGGATAGAGCAAGACAATATAGTTGGGTTTATCAACCGATAAAAATCGCTAGAAATGATTTACCGGTGAGTCTCGATAACGTTTTCAAAAAGGCCTTAAACCCTAAATTACTAGAACGCTATAGTAGTATGAGTGAGTTTATCGCTGAGCTAAGTAAAAGCCAGAAAAAACAGAGCTCAAAAGCCCCCAAACAAGCATTGTTAGAACGAGACCCAATTAAGTTTTGGAAACTATGCACTTTCATTTTTATGGGATTAAGTGCCCTAGAGTTATTTTTATTGCTAAAAAATAATTGATATGTTTTTAGGAGGCTTAAAAGCCTCGCCCCGTGGTGTGATTCATTGCCATTAGTAGGGGCGCAGGATTTATCCTGCTAGTGTTTTGTGAGGTAGCTTGAAAGCTATGTCCCATGTTGTGATTCATTGCCATTAGTAGGGGCGCAGGATTTATCCTGCTAGTGTTTTGTAAGGTAGCTTGAAAGCTACGCTCTGTGTGTGATTCATTACCATTAGTAGGGGCGCAGGATTTATCCTGCTAGTGTTTTGTGAGGTAGCTTGAAAGCTACGCCCCATGTTGTGATTCATTACCATTAGTAGGGGCGCAGGATTTATCCTGCTAGTGTTTGTAAGGTAGCTTGAAAGCTACGCCCCATGTGTGATGTTTTTAGGAGGCTTAAAAGCCTCGCCCCCTTTTTTATTTATCCTGCTAGTGTTTTGTAAGGTAGCTTGAAAGCTACGCTCTTTGTGTGATTCATTACCATTAGTAGGGGCGCAGGATTTATCCTGCTAGTGTTTGTAAGGTAGCTTGAAAGCTACGCCCCGTGTGTGATTCATTACCATTAGTAGGGGCGCAGGATTTATCCTGCTAGTGTTTGTAAGGTAGCTTGAAAGCTACGCTCCGTGTGTGATTCGTTGCAGTTAGTAGGGGCGCAGGATTTATCCTGCTAGTGTTTTGTAAGGTAGCTTGAAAGCTACGCTCCGTGTGTGATTCATTACCATTAGTAGGGGCGCAGGATTCATCCTGCTAGTGTTTGTAAGGTAGCTTGAAAGCTACGCCCCATGTTGTGATTCATTGCCATTAGTTGGGGCGCAGGATTTATCCTGCTAGTGTTTGTAAGGTAGCTTGACAGCCTCGCCCATGTTGATATTTATCCTGCTAGTCTTTACAAGTTCCTCATTCATTTTCATAGATACCGTAAAATCTGTATTCTGCATCGGTTAGGTTTGCTTTATATGCATTATTTTTTATGTATTCGTATGTAATTTGAAAGTGCTTCTCATTTGTAATTACTTTATCAAAGTAGCTTTTATCCCATAATGTCCCTATTTGCTTATGATACTTATTGATTAGGCTGGCTGACCCTCCTTTTATATGGTGCATAATACTAGGAAGAGGGCGGAGTTGCTGAAAGAGAATGTGTATATGATTGGGCATGATTGATACAGCAATTAACTTGTAGTCTATTTTATCTTTGGATTTGAAAAAGTTAATAAGTAAGGTTATTAACTTTCCATTTAATATTGCTCCTGCAGTGCTGTTATCTAGTATTTGATCTACATGGAATTGTTGTTTTGACGTGTTAGTTTCTATTTGAGAGTTATGATTTTCAAGATAATATTCAATACTTGCTTGAGTACGAAACGTTACAAATTGAATTGCATTTTCTAAATCAAAATGAGTTAAGCTTTTATGCATTTTTAATACCCTATGCAAATAAAATAAGCATAGTGGAATTTATAATTACTACAAAACTAGTTATTTTAGGAGGCTTGAAAGCTACGCCCCATGTTGTGATTCATTGCAGTTAGTTGGGGCGCAGGATTTATCCTGCTAGTGTTTAGTGAGGTAGCTTGAAAGCTACGCCCCATGTTGTGATTCATTGCCATTAGTTGGGGCGCAGGATTTATCCTGCTAGTGTTTTGTAAGGTAGCTTGAAAGCTGTGTCCCATGTGTGATGTTTTTAGGAGGCTTAAAAGCCTAGCCCCCTTTTTTATTTATCCTGCTGATGTTTCTTAGGTAGCTTGAAAGCTACGCCCCGTGTAGTTATTTTAGGTAGCTTGAAAGCCTCAGCCCCTTTTTTATTTATCCTGCTGTTATTTTTCAGTTATTACGGTTCTTAAACCATAATCGAGGATCTTACCTGTCTGGGTTTTTACGCTTAAAGTGGTTACTTCAACTTTTTCAGTAGTACACAAAGCTGTAGTGATTTCTAAAATTCGTTTCGCATCTAAACGTGGTGAATAGGTATTTGCGATAATAAAGCCATTTTTGGCTCTTAAAGCTAATGCGGCTTCAATGAGTTCAGGGAATTTGTTTTCAATCTTCCAGCGTTCTTTTTTTGCACCTATTCCAAACGCTGGTGGATCCATCACTAAACCTTGATATTTTTTGCCTCGTTTAATTTCTCGCTGTGCAAATTTAAGCGCATCTTCTAAAACCCAATGAACGTCAGACAAACCTGACGATTCCATATTTTCTTTGCCCCACTTAATGATCTGTTTTACTGAGTCACAATGTAAAACTTCAGCACCTTGAGAACGTGCTGCTAATGAAGCGACTCCAGTGTAAGCAAATAGATTTAAAAAGCGGTCTCCTGTTTTTAAATGTTGAGCAATAAAATCCCAATTCACACGTTGTTCAGGAAATAATCCAACATGTTTGAACTTAGTGAGCTGTAAGTTAATGGTGATATCATTAAACTTAATTTGCCAATCGTGGGCTAAATTACCTTGTAATGACTTCCACTCACCGGCATTGCTGCTACTTTCAATAAATTCAAAATGCGCTTTTTTAAGCCATTCCTTTTTAGATAATACAGGTTCAAAGTAAGCATTCATTTCAGGTCGAATAGTGATCACGTCTCCCCAACGTTCAAGCTTTTGATTATCACCAGCATCAAGTAATTCATAATCATGCCAAGGAGTTGTAAAGGTTCGTTTTATCATAGAAATATTAGCTTTTATGGGAAGTGAAAAGAAGAAAGAACAACAGTCATAAATTATACAAATGAAAATTATCAATTGCACACTTTATATTAAGATTCGAGTGACTTCATAAATAGAATGTATATAAGAAGAGTATGGAGTTTAATCAGTAAAATTTTATAATTATTAAGTCTTCATGCGAGATTTATTAATAACAAAAAGATATAATCGACAGAGTTAAAACTCAAATACCATCAAAGTTTCCATTTTTCTGTTTTTAATATATAAATTCAGAGAGCGATTTTTGTTTTTTTATGGTGTTTCTTGCATTTGATTTTAAAAAATATAATCTGTCGTTAATAAATTAAATACTTATATTTTGCAAAATAAATAGCAAAGCTGAGGCAAGTTAAATAATTGAAATATTGAATTTATTTTCAAATTTCTTCTAATTACCTATCGCTTAACCTGATAAAAGATAATTTTACCTAGGGTTAGCAATTAAAAATAATTAAGATAAGAATTACATGCTTTATAAATCAAAAGTTGTTTTAGTATTTTCGTTCATTATATTGTTAACAGGGTGTACGATTCCCGGGTCTCACCTTTCTGATAGTGATAAAAATGTTATTGCTGAAAGAAATGTTGATGACATGAGTGATCAAGAAAAACAACAAACACCGGTAGAGCAGGTAAATGTTTACCCCCTTACGCACTCTTTTGTTGCCGCTTATTTAGTACAGAATAATAATGCATCTGGCACAGCCCGCATTAATCCAAACTTAGACAAAGCTTTATTAGGTTATGAATATTTTGTTGGTCCTGGTGATATTCTTAATATCACTATTTGGGATCATCCTGAATTAACCATTCCCGCTGGTTCATACCGTAGTGCCGCAGAATCAGGTACTTGGGTGCACGCAGACGGGAAAATATTTTATCCTTATATAGGTTTTGTGCGTGTTGCAGACCAAACAGTTGTAAAAATTCGTTCGGATATTTCAAAGCGATTAGAAAAATATATTGAGAGCCCTCAAGTTGATGTGAATATCGCTGCATTTCGCTCTCAAAAAGCCTACGTAACAGGCGAAGTTAAACAAGCGGGTCAACAGCCAATTACCAACGTCCCATTAACCTTACTTGATGCAGTTAACCACGCTGGTGGTTTAACAGCAGATGCTGATTGGCGAAATGTAACATTAACGCGAAATGGTAATACAGAAACTATTTCGTTATATCAATTAATGCAGATTGGTGATTTAACACAAAATCGTTTAATTCAACCGGGTGATATCATCCATGTGCCACGTAATGACTCACAAAAAGTATTCGTGCTAGGCGATGTTAAACAACCAGAAATGCTAAAAATTGACCGTGCAGGTATGTCATTAACTGAGGCATTAAGTAGTGTTGGAGGCATTAATGAATTATCTGCTGATGCAACAGGTATATTTGTAGTTAGAAGTGCGGAAAGAGATCAGAAAAATGAAGAATTCTTAAAAATGGTAAGAGATAGAAGTGCCAACCCTGATCAACCGCCAGAAGAGAATGAACGACCTGAGAAAATAGTCGCTAATATCTATCAGTTAAATATTAAAGATGCATCTGGCTTAGTGATCGGCACTGATTTTAAATTAGAGCCTTATGATGTGGTATATGTAACCGCTGCACCAATCGAACGTTATAATCGTGTTATTCGTCAATTATTACCAACAATTACTGCGTTTAATAGTCTTTCTGAAGGCGCTGTGCGCGTACATACTTGGTAGTATTTAATAAGCACGAAAAGAGTTAACAACAGGTAAATTAAGATGTTTGATAAAATTTTAGTGGTTTGTGTAGGCAATATTTGTCGTTCGCCGACGGGGGAATATCTTTTTAAAAAGTTATTACCTAATAAAACAATCGCTTCTGCTGGCGTAGGAGCATTAATTGGGAAACCTGCGGACAATATTGCAACTGAAGTGGCATTAGAACATGGTGTGTTGTTAGAAGGGCATAAAGCTCAGCAGTTTAGCAGCCAATTGTGTCGTGATTATGATTTGGTGTTAGTGATGGAGCAAGGGCACATTGAAGCGGTAACAAAAATTGCCCCTGAAGCGCGTGGAAAAACCATGTTATTAAGTCAATGGACTGATAAAAACGATATTCCAGACCCTTATCGCCAAAGCAAAGAAGCATTTGATCATGCTTACAAATTGATAGAAAAAGGTTGTAAGGCTTGGGCTACAAAATTAGCTTAAGCCATAACGCCTTACATTAAAATTTACTTATACAGTATAGGTTTTAAGCCTTAGCGACTAATCCTTACTGACTAATAACTTAAAAGACATATTATGATTAATGCAACAAATCAAAATTCAAACAGACCACATCAAGAACAACAAAAAAATGCTGATGTAATTGATCTAGGAAAATTACTAGGTTTGCTGCTAGACAGTAAATGGTTAATTGTTTGCGTCACGACTATTTTTGCAGTTATCGGTATTGCTTATGCTTTATTAGCAACCCCTATCTATAAAGCGGATGCTCTATTACAAGTTGAAACAAAAAATACAGGTATGTCTGCTTTAGTGGGTGATATGGGCGACATGTTTTCAGCTGAATCTTCCGCTACAACAGAAGTTGAAATTATAAAGTCACGTATGATTTTGGGTCAAACAGTTGACCAACTAAATTTAACGATTCAAGCAACCCCAATTTACTGGCCTGTCATAGGGAAAGGGCTTGCTCGTTTACAAAACGAATCCGCTTCTATTGTCATTACTCGTTTTCAAGCACCAGAGTCTAATGTGGATCAAAGCTTTATTTTACAAGTCGATGATAATCAACTTGGCTCATTTTCAATTATTGATGAAGATGATAATAAAATAGTATCTGGCCTTGTTGGTGAAGCGTTGGATAAAAATGGTTATAGTTTATTTGTACAGCATTTAGATGCACCTAATGGTAGCAAATTTAACATCAGTAAACGTTCAAAACTGGATGCTATTCAGTGGTTACAAGAAAACCTCTCTGTAAGTGAACGAGGTAAACAAACAGGTATTTTATCGTTATCTTTTAGTGGTGAAAATAAAGCTCAAATTGAAAAAATACTAAATGATATTAGCCAATATTACTTTCTACAAAACGTAAAACGTGACTCAGCAGAAGCAGAGCAAAGCCTCGCTTTTTTAAATAAACACTTACCAAGTATTAAAAGTGAATTAACCACAGCAGAAGATACGTTAAATGCTTATCGTCAAAAAAATGAATCTGTTGATTTAGGCTTAGAAGCTAAGTCAACGTTAGAAACAATGGTTGAATTAGAATCTCAATTAAATGAATTAACCTTTAAAGAAAGTGAAATAAGCCAACGTTTTACTAAAGATCACCCAGCTTACAAATCATTATTAGATAAGCGTAAAGTGTTATTAGGTGAGAAAAAACGCTTAAATGCACAAATCACTAAACTACCAAAAACACAGCGTGCCGTATTACGTATGACACGTGATGTGGAAGTGAATCAACAAATTTATATTCAATTACTCAACAAAGTACAAGAGCTAAGTATTTTAAAAGCTGGCACAGTTGGTAACGTACGCATTTTAGATAAAGCACAAAGTTACACCAATGCAGTTAAACCTAAAAAGCCATTAATAGTTGTGTTAGCAACATTGTTAGGGGGCATGTTATCGGTTGCATTTGTATTATTAAAAGCGGCATTCCACCGAGGTGTTGAAAACCCAACAGAGATTGAAGCACTAGGGTTACCTGTTTACGCAAGTATTCCTAAATCTGATTGGCAAGAGAAATTAGATGCAAAATTTAAACGTAAGAAACACCCTAACTCTATTGCGAATATTTTAGCGGAGGCAAATCCTGCTGATCTGTCAGTAGAAGCATTAAGAGGCTTACGTACTAGTTTACACTTTGCAATGATGGAAGCTAAAAACAATGTTGTGATGATCTCAGGTCCCGCGCCCGGCATAGGTAAATCATTTGTTTCGATTAACTTTGCTGCCGTGATTGCTAAAACAGGGCAAAAAGTATTATTAATTGATGCCGATATGCGTAAAGGGCATTTAAACAAACGTTTTGGATTAGAAGCAGAAAAGGGCCTATCTGATATATTGTCAGGGCAGTTAGCTTTTGCTGAAGTAACAAAAGACTCTAAAATTGAAAACTTAGATGTGGTGACTCGAGGTAAAACACCTCCCAATCCTTCAGAGTTATTAATGCATGGTCGTTTTGCTGAGTTTATTGATTGGGCATCGAAAGAATATGATTTAATACTTATCGATACACCTCCAGTATTAGCGGTAACTGACCCAAGTATTGTTGGCGCATTAGCCGGTACAAGTCTAATGGTTGGTCGATTTGACCAAACGACGGTTAAAGAAGTTGAAGTGGCATTACATCGTTTTGACATGGCCGGAATAGAAATTAAAGGCTTTATCCTCAATGCCGTTGAGAAGAAAGCAAGCAGTAGTTATGGTTATGGCTATTACAACTACAGTTATAAGAGTGACAAAGCCGAATAGAAGTCGCTTTTTTTCGGGACCTATTCGGGCCTTTTTGGAAAAAGTAGTAAAGCCCAGTGTTTGTAACGGTTTGCGATTTTTAAACTGTCTCAAAATGGATGGAATGTGTCTCAGTGGTATTTATAAGGCTGAGGTCATAATATATTAAATATTCAGGTTTAGCTCTTCTAAAAATTAACACTTCTTACGAATTTAGAGAGTAAAATACTTTGTTATTATTTGGAGATATTACTTCATGAAGAAATTAGTCGTCGATTTAGATGGAACAATAACTAAAGCAAATACATCTGATTATAAAAATGTATTGCCGAGAGAAGATGTAATCAGAACACTTATTGATTATAAAGCTCGTGGATTTATGATTACGATAGCAACAGCTCGAAACATGAGAACTTACGAAGGTAATGTAGGTAAAATTAATATACATACATTACCCATTATCACTGAATGGTTAGATAGACATGAAGTGCCCTATGATGAAATTATTGTAGGTAAACCGTGGTGTGGTCATGAAGGTTTTTATATCGATGATCGTTCAATAAGGCCATCAGAATTCTCTGCGTTATCACTAGATGAAATAAATTTACTGTTAGAAAAGGAAAAAGGATGTTTTTAATCATGTCCGGCGCATATATAGGGCAAGAACTAGAATCTGAATTTGGTAAAATACCACCAAGTTTTCTTCCTTTAGGAAACCGTAGATTATTCCAACACCAAGTTAAATCAGCACCAGAAGGCGTTAATGTCTTTATATCAGTACCAGAGTCATATCAGATATCAACTCGGGATAAGAAATGGCTCAATGCTCATTCAGTAACAATTATTCCAACCGCTGACGATTTGATATTAGGGGCATCACTAGTTGCTGCACTCAATATTTCCGATCAGAGTCTTGACTCCCCATTACACGTGTTATTTGGCGACACTTTAATTCAAACACTACCTAATGGTGATGATATCATTGGTATTTCTGAAGTGAATAATAGTTATAATTGGGCAGTAATAACAAATAGTGATCTGAATTGGTTGAGCAATAGAGAACAAAAAATAAATTTGTGTTCTAATGATGTGGTTAATGGATACTTTAAATTTAGCCAGCCAAGACAACTAATAAAAGCAATAACTCAGAATCATTGGGAGTTCATAGGTGGGTTAAATAGTTACCATAATGCTATCGGTTTAACACCTGTTAAAGTTAATGATTGGCTTGACTTTGGCCATGTAAATACTTATTACCATTCGAAAGTGGCTTTCACTACACAAAGATCTTTTAATGAATTAATCATAACTAAAGATTGGATCGAAAAATCCAGTTATAAAAACCAAAAAATCAGAGCTGAAGCTAATTGGTTTACTGAATTACCTCCGAAGATGCGAATTTACACACCACAATTCTTAGGAGTAACGAATAATGAAAAGAGATTCTCTTATCGATTGGAATATCTACACTGCACAGCTTTAAATGAATTATTTGTTTTTGCCCTGTTGCCGACGATGATATGGACAAAAATTTTAAATAACTGCACTGATTTCATTGTCCAATGTAGAGATTATAATGCACCACAAAATGTTGAGTATAATTCTTTAGATGAATTATTTAGGGTGAAAACAGAGCAAAGATTATCTGAATATTGTCAATCACAAGGTATAAGATTTGACCAATACTGGATATTTAATGAAAATGAACCAACTACACTTATTGAATTAATGGCTAGTAGTAAAAAACATCTGCCTGTCACGAATATTCCAGTCAGTTTATTACATGGTGACTTTTGTTTTAGTAATATACTTTATGATTTTAGGGCTAATAGAGTGAAAACTATTGACCCAAGAGGTTTGACTACAGATGAACAGTTAACTATATATGGTGACACTCGTTACGATTTAGCTAAATTAAGTCATTCTGTTTTAGGGCTTTATGACTGGATAATTGCGGGTTACTACGATGTTAAAATTGAAAATAATAAAATAACTTTTTCCCTCGACGGTATCAAACAGCATAAAGACACACAGCAATCGTTTATCGAAATAATCGAGTCAAAATTTGGATTGACCGCACTAAACTTATACGCAATGCAAATTCAATTGTTTTTATCAATGCTTCCACTTCATTCAGATGATTTATTACGCCAGCAAGCATTGTTTGCAAATGCTTTCCGACTATACGGAATAATAAAGAGGTTAGAACAATGATAGTAATCCCAATGGCTGGATTGAGCTCCCGTTTTTTTAAGGCTGGTTATGGCCAACCTAAGTACATGCTTGAAGCTCATGGTGAAACTTTATTTGACCATTCAGTAAAAAGCTTCAATAATTATTTTGACTCTGTCAAGTTTGTATTTATTGTTAGGGATGTATTTAATGCGCCAGATTTTGTGAGAAACCGAGTCATTGACCTGGATATTAAAAATTATGATATTGTTGTGTTGGATAAAGAAACAAGGGGGCAGGCAGAAACTGTTACTCTTGGTTTAGCCAATTATCGCAACAGCGATGATGCGGTAACTATTTTTAATATTGATACTTTTCGACCTGGTTTTTCGTTTCCTCCATTGGAGGATTTAGGCGATGGCTATTTAGAGGTGTTTAGAGGAGAAGGAGATAATTGGTCATTTGTTAGGCCAATAGCAGAAGAATCTACCCAAATAAACTTAACAACTGAGAAAAACCCTATTTCTGACTTGTGCTGCACAGGCTTGTACCATTTTGCAAATATTCAAGACTATTTTTCTGCTTACGATTATTACCTATCCCTTCCAAGGCAACAATGGGAGAAAGGCGAACTTTATGTTGCGCCTCTTTATAACTATCTAATAAAAAATGATAAACATATTCATTATCAAGAGATACCTAAGGCTGACGTTATTTTTTGTGGTACACCAGATGAATACAGTGAATACTTATGAGCGATGTATTATTGCGTAGAAAATTTATTTAGCTAAAAACTTATCTCGCGTAAATTTGTAATAAGTAAGATCAAGTTTTTATAGGAAGTTAAATCTTTCTATATTCCAATGTTTGTTCATGTATTACCTTTATAAACTAAATTATAATGAAGGATTAAAATGAAAATCGCTGTTTTTTTGTCTGGGCCTATCCGTTATGCCGATAAGGTCATAAATAAAATTGAATCTTTAAACACTAAGTATGATTTCGACTTTTTTGTACATATATGGGCAGAAGATAAAACCTCAAAAGCCAGAGATGGTGCGTCGAAAGTTATGGATTTAATAGATAACCCGACAAAAATTAAAGCGCTAATTATTGAAGAAGCAATTGATATGGAGGAAATTGTCAAAAAATATGGTGCTTGGACGGACACTCATTCTCACGTGAGTTCAATGTTTGGAATGTTCTGTGCAATTAACAAGCTAATCAATGTCTTATCAACTGATGTCAATTACGATACATACACGCATATTTTACGATTAAGAACGGACGTTGCTCTATTTGGAGATGATTTTTTTGATGGAATTGACTTCAATAGTAACAAAGTCTATGTGGCAAAAAATTATATAATAAATGATACTTGGGTTTCCGATCATATCATGCTGGCTAAAAATAAAACATTTAAAAAAATATGGGGGTACAAAAATTTTAAAGCGTTTGAGAAAAACTTTTCTTACTACGCTAGAAACCCTGAGTTTTTCTTAAAGCATAAGGTTAATAAAAAACAGTTAGTTAACAAATGGTTGAGATATGAAAATTATCAGATCGTATATAATCCAATTAAAGAAAGTGATCCGGATACGTTTAACAAACTACAAAAATCCGAAGGTGTTGATGCCATTTTTGCTTTTCAGCATAATCAATCAACGCTAGAATCAGTAAGAATATTCAATCAAAACTTAAAGGCTGGAAATAAAGACTATTTCTCATTACGTTTGAGGTTGATAAGAATTGTTAAAAGATTTCGCTCTAAAAAGATCGCAGTTTAATGACTTACATATAGCTCCAAAAATCAATAACATTATCTGAAAATTTCTTTGTGTATTACATTGACCATAATACTGAAATTATATCAATGATGGGGTATTGTTGTGGATTTATATTTGTGAGTTCAGTACTATAATTTTAAAGTAGGTTTTTGTTTAAATGATTAAATCACCATTGTATTCTGCAATCTTGAAGAGCGTCTCAGGTCGCTTGTCAACGTACATAGTTCAGTTCGCTTCATTAGCTATTTATGCCCGATTATTTACCCCTGAAGAGTTTGGGATAATGGCTTCCATTCAAGTGTTTGTAATTTTCTTCCAGATGATTGCTGATTTTGGTATAGGACCTGCAATTATAAACGAAGAGGAATGTAGCAGTAATAAGCGAGATGGTATCTTTACTGTAACTGCCATAATCGGCTCTATACTTGCTATTATATTTTTCTTTTTTTCTTACTTATTAAACAGCTTTTATAGTGGATATGAATATCAAAATATTGCTTTTTTTGTATGCCTGGCGATATTTTTTAGTACTTTAAATATTGTGCCGATGACCTCCATGAACAAAGATACAAAATTTATACATCTTGCTGCTATTGATATTTTCGTCGAGTGTTTGTCATTAACTGTCGTTTATGTTCTTTACTCTATGGGATTTGGGTTATTAGCTTTAGCGACAAGGCCTGCCACACAGAGCACTATAAAATTTTTGTTAACCTGGTTTTTGTCTTTGAAGACCGAACTAGGTAGGCCCTATTTGGGCTGTGAGCTATACCATATTAAATCGATACTTAGTTTTTCCTTGTACCAATTTGCTTTTAATTTCATTAATTATTTTTCAAGGAACTTGGATAACATCCTTATTGCTAAATACTTTGGAATGGCATCTGTCGGACTTTATCAAAAGTCATACCAACTAATGCGTTATCCATTAATGGTCACAACATTTGCAATGGCGCCTGCTATTCAGCCAATATTAACTAAAGTACGTAATGATAAAAATAAAGTAATAAGAGAGCACAATTTATTAACGTCTCGATTACTTGCTTTATCATTGCCCATCAGTTTTTTTATGTTTGTAAACAGTTATAATCTTATTTTATTTTTATTGGGAGAGCAGTGGTTGGCTATCGAGCCATTAATAAAAATATTTACTTTGATGATTCCTATACAGGCAGTATTATCAACAAGTGGGTCATTCTTTCAGGTAATGAATCAGCCTCGTTTATTATTTATAGCGGGTGCTCTTGCTGCTATTGTAAACGTAACTGCAATTATCACCGGCATAATACTTGGAAAAATGGAGTATGTGGCTTTTTATTTAGTTATCGCGTTTAGTATTAATTTTTTCTGTTCTTACCATATATTATTCCAATACTGCTTTAGAAGTCGCGCTACAGATTTCTACTTGTGTCTTTTAAAAGTTTTAGCTCTCATGGCACTCCCAATTGCTTTATATTACATAGTGAATGTTGCTTTTTTATCAAACTATCATTACTCTGCATTTGTAGATTTGTTGGTTAACTTTTCATTTGGCCTAATATCAATAGCATTATTTTTCGTCCCAATTAAAAAAATTCTAAAGTAAATTTCTCCCTGAAAAGTTTTTTTGGAGTAAAATTGCACTGGAAATTTAATGCTATATTATAAATTATTGTCAGACTGCAATAATCCATTAGCTATTTTTACTTCATTTTTAATTTTATGTGTTGATAAGGCATTAAAAAACTAAATTATTAGCTAACAACATTTATAATCAATAGATTACAATAGAGAAAAGAACATCTGAGGAATATAGTCAATTTCTTAAATGCAAACGGCATTTAAAGTGGCAGAAAAACAAGAATAAATTGATAGCAACGAAAATAATTTCATGATTTTCAAGCTGTTAAACATTGAAATCGTATCAGTCACGTTCGGTGTTTTTACAAACAAGGAGAGGGAGATTGAAACTTTGAATTTTATTGTCAATCAATTACCTCTTAAAACAGTAAAGTGATTAAAATGAATTATAGTAAACCTTTAGTTAGTGTATATATAACAACACACAACCGTTGTAATTTATTACCAAGAGCTGTTGATTCTGTATTAAATCAGTCTTATGAAAATATTGAATTGATCATAAGCAATGATGGTTCAAGTGATGAAACTGAGGATGTCATTCTGGCATATATTAAAAGCTCAGCCTTAAGCATTGTATATGTAAAAAATGACATACCTCTTGGAGCTAATAATGCGAGAAATAAAGCAATCAATGTCGCGAGTGGTCTTTTTATAACTGGCTTGGATGATGATGATGAGTTCTGTCTAGATAGAGTGGACAAGTTTGTGACGAATTGGAATGACAGATATTCATTTGTATCAGATAATTTCTTCAATGAAAGTTCAGGATATAGAAAAAGAAATTTTTTAAAGAAAAATAATAGTATCTATTCTCTAGATGATCTGATTTTTAGAAATGAAGCTTCAAATCAAATATTTACAAAATTGGAAAGATTAAAAAGCATTGGTGGTTTTAATGAACAATTAAAAAAATACCAAGATTGGGAGTGTTGGATCAGGTTAGCCAATAGTTACGGGAAATTTAAACGATTTAATTGGTGTAGCTATATTATGCACCATGATCATGAGTTAAATCGAGTTTCGAATAATTCGAACCACAGAACCGCCTACGAAAAAATAATTCAGCAAAATCAAGTTCTGTATGATAATTGTAGCAATGTATATATAGAAAAGTGCTTACTCCAAATGAAGTACTACGATATCAATATTAATGATATTTTAATTGCTAACAATCTATTTGAAAAAAAAATAATGGCGAAAATGTTTTTGAAAAGATTAGTAAAAAAATGTTTCAGAAGAGTATGAAATGATATATTTTGCCCTCTTAACTTTTTTTATTGTCGTAGTATATCTAATTTCTATTTTTTTAAAAAATGAAAAAAATAACGCTATTGAAATACCTATTGCATTTTCCCTGTATTGTTTCTTACTGATATTTTATGGTTTGAGGACTGCAGAGTCCGGTACGGATACAATTAATTATCTATCTCTATTTGCTAACCTTGATTATGAATCAAGGATAGAACCTTTATTTATATTTTTTAGCAAAGGAATAAATTTTCTCTCAGGATCAGACCAATTAATTATCCTGTTGTTGTATTTCATTCCCCAGACTATGATATTTTTAGCTGTATATAAGATCTATCCAATTAAAAAAACACTAATTATATTTTTTCTCATTACCTTTTCTTTTTCATATTACGATTTGTCATCAAATATTATTAGACAATTCTGGTCTTCTTCCTTTTGGTTACTAGGTCTAGCATTTGTCTTTGATAAAAAAAAGATAGGTTTCGTTTTAATTGTATCCAGCATTTTTTTACATTACTCGTACATTATTCCAACAGGAATTTTATTGGTATTAATGCTATTTAATCGTAAGCTAGGAAATAAATTTAATTATTGTCTATTAATTATACTTCTGATTATGTCAGTAACTACATTACTCAGAATTGATCCCTTTTCTCAACTTATATTATCTGTCACTGATAGTTTAGCGTCGATGGCTAGCTTAGTCGGAGCAAGTTCGTTTGCAGATATCATGAGGTTAATAAATCGATATGGCTACAATGTTTCAACACAGGGCTCATTTCATGAGGCTACGATTATCCCTTTAGTCATTGAGTGCTTGACAATCATCATACCTTTTTCACTTTACACTTTTTTCTGTGATAAAAAACAACGTATTAATCTTATAGCAAGATTTTTTGCGTTGATGTCACTATTTTTTTTGTTTGCCGGTTATCAAAGCATGTCATATAGATATTCATATATGGCTTTGGTAATACTCCCCTTATTTTGGGGGGAAATTTGTATCAATTTAGAAAGGTATAGTCGAATAATTTCATTTGTTATAGTCCCAATTGCTTTTTTATATTTCTGGTTCAGAATTAACTATTTACCATTCGATTGGGTTTTGTGAAACTAAATTCAATGAATTTTCATTGGTAAGTATGCAAAATATTAGAATGCGTACTTTATCTTAATAAGAGCTGATCAGTTATAGACACACCATATATGAAACTGAGCACTCTTCCTGCTAATTCTAATTATGTACTTATTATGTGGATGTAAGTTATCAATAATATAAAACTTAAAAGGGGCTTTTATGACTAAGCATGTAAAGGTATCTATAGCTCTTGCCAGTTATAATGGTCATAGATATCTTAAAGAACAAATACAATCTATTTTAAATCAAACATACCATAATATTGAATTGATTATTAGTGATGATCATTCATGCGACGGCACTCAAGATTTAATTTCAAAATTTGTCAACTCAGACACAAGAGTTTCTTTAATTGTAAATAATGACAGAAGAGGTTTTGTCAATAATTTTGAGAATGCTATTTCTCATTGCAGCGGAGAATTCATTGCTTTAGCTGATCAAGATGATATTTGGGAATTAGATAAAATAGATAAGTTAGTCAGAGGGATCGGTGCTTTTTCATTAATACATAGTGATGCATCACTTATAAATATGAGTGGTAATTGTATTTTCAATTCATACACATTAACTGCCAAAAAAAATATCTTGAACTTAGATGTCGTTGATGTGATTTTAAATAACCCAGTGACTGGTTGTACAACAATGTTCCATCATTCGTTATTAGATAAAGCATTACCGTTTCCTGAAAAGTTAGCTGTACATGACAAATGGTTAGCTTTGCTAGCTCTTTTAGACCAGGGTATTGTGTATTATGACGAACCCCTTGTTAAATATCGACAGCATGATGGTAATCAGATTGGAGCTGCCATAAAGAGTAAATCACTGATCGTAAAATACAAAAAGCTTCGTTTAAATAAAGAACGCATTATACACAATGAAAAATATCAATATGAATTGATTAAAACACTAATAAATAATCAAGAAAAAAGCTTATCTATTTCTATGTTAAAAGAATTGAATTTATTAAAAATATACTATGAAAATATAATAAATAAAAAATTTCCTGTGATAGCATTTATCATTAGATGCTTTCTGTTTACTAGATTTGAAAAAGGTAAATCATTTAAAGTTAAAATAATTGCTTTATTTTCCATTTTTAAACGAATATTTTGTTAATTTGACTGTAATACAAATTAGCCTAATTTTAAGTAAGTGCTAAGTAATTTCCATATTAACGAAAATTGTCAGTTAGATGCTTCAATGAATGAAGACGCATGTTGAATTTGCCACAGTTATTCAACTGAAAGCCTTGTAACAGTTCAGCATACGACTTTTAATTTATTAAAAAATTAAAAGTCGTTTGAAAGTGAAATTAAAAGAAAACATAAGCAAGCAAAATGCTGTAATAGTCATCGAGGGAAAACGACGGCAGAGATTTCTCTCATATAAGTGATATTTCGATATATATGCTTTGTGAGACGTTCCTGATTTCGCCTTCTACTCCATACATCACTAGGTGATTTGATGACAGTTTACTATGAAAAGTAACAAAGTCTGGTACCCGATTGAGCTTGAGTATAATATTAATTTTTGTACAGATTCAATCGATTTATATATGGTTAAATATTATGAGTTATTCTGAAGTAAAGAAAAAGTTAATTGTTTTTAGATTAAAAAACAATGCATTTAAAGATCCTGTTGATAGATTACGAGGCTTGGATGTTTTATTAAAATTAAGAGAGAGAGGATGGAATGTTGAGTTTTTTAATGAGCAACGAGATATTGACTTAATGATTTCTCTTGGTTTTGACTTTAAATGCTATTGTGATATTAATTCATTTAAGCCTAAAAAACTAATACTAGATGTGCAAGATGACCATCTAACTTCTAATAAAGAGGCATTAAAAAAGATCCCTGGAAATCGCTTCGGGAAATATAAAAGGGCTTTTTATATTTTTAACGAAAGAGGTATATGGCCTGTAATGGCAATATTTCTTTATAAGACAATATCTAAGGTTACATTTAAAAAATTAGCTGAGAAAGCAGATTTATTAATAACTAGTTCATATGCTTTAGAAAAAAAATTAAATAAAATAAACCTTAATATTTGCACAATACCAGATTCAATAGATTATAAATTATACCTCCCAAATTTAATTCCAAACAATAGCGATACTATATCAATAGTATGGGTTGGAACCGCTTCAAATATCAAGTATTTGCTTTTAATAAACGATAGTTTAAAAAATATTCAAGCTAAATACAATGTATCAATAAAGATAGTTACCAGTAGGCAAATTTTTGTTGAACCCACATTTAATTCAATTGTTCAATCTATTCGGTTTGATTTTGACTTTATTGAGTGGGAGCAAGATACATTTGGCGAGCATTTGTTTAAAGCAGATATTGGTATAGCTCCATTACCAGTGGGGATTGCTAAATCATCTAATAAAATCTTATCGTATATGGCATCAGGTTTAGCTGTTTTGTGTTCAGGAAGTATTGATTATAAGTTGTTACACAACGAAAATCCTAATGCATTCTATTTTTCGAATGATTTTGAAGAATGGGAAGCAATTTTAGAAAGATTAATTCTAGATAGAGAGAAAGCTAGTTTAACTGCAAAACAAGGAAATTCTTTGGCGAAGTCTTTTGATATCGATGCTTTAGTGGAGGAATATGAAAAGAAAATAATTTCTTTATTTTAACAACTTCAGGGGTTATCAAAAAACGTGTGTGTTTCTTTGGTTATATCCATCTTTTTAAATTTTAATAATAATCTTATAGGGTTTCATTATGATACTTATTACAGGTGGTGCCGGGTTTATCGGTAGTGCAGTCATACGCCATATTATCGAAAGAACAACTGCGTCTGTTGTAAATGTTGATAAGCTTACCTACGCAGGTAACGTCGAATCTATTGCTACTCATTCAGATAATGAGCGTTATCATTTCGTGCAAGCGGATATTTGTGATGCACAAAAAATATCTGATATATTTGATAAATATCAACCAACAGCAGTCATGCATTTAGCAGCGGAATCTCACGTTGATCGCTCTATCGATGGTCCCGCTGATTTTATGCAAACGAATATTATCGGTACGTTTACATTACTAGAAGCAGCGCGTAGCTATTGGTCTACCTTACCTGAATCTCAAAAAATAGCTTTTCGTTTCCATCATATTTCTACAGATGAAGTTTATGGAGATTTAGAAGGCACAGAGGATTTATTTACCGAAGAAACCCCTTATGAGCCAAGCTCCCCTTATTCGGCATCAAAGGCTTCTAGTGATCACATTGTACGTGCTTGGTATCGTACTTATGGTTTGCCTGTTATTGTCACGAATTGCTCGAACAATTACGGACCTTATCACTTCCCTGAAAAATTAATTCCACATGTTATTTTAAATGCCTTAGATGCTAAATCACTGCCCATTTATGGTGATGGTAGTCAAATACGTGACTGGTTATATGTAGAAGATCATGCTTGCGCTTTGTATAAAGTTGTGACAGAAGGGGAGGTAGGTCAAACCTATAATATAGGTGGACACAATGAAAAGACAAACATCGAAGTCGTAGAAACACTTTGCAGTATTCTTGACGAATTAAAGCCTATTTCAGAAAATCCAGCTTTTGCTTCATCTTCGTTGTCAAAGTATAACGAACTGATCACTTTTGTTAAAGATCGCCCCGGGCACGATGTGCGTTATGCCATTGATGCTTCAAAAATAGAGAAAACGTTAGGCTGGGTACCGGAAGAGAGTTTTGAGACAGGTATTCGCAAAACGGTTGAATGGTATTTAAATAATGAAAACTGGTGGAAGCGTGTTTTAAACGGTGAATACCAACTTGAACGTATTGGAGATAAGTAATAATGACTACAACTTCACCTTCAAAATATAAAGGTATTATTTTAGCTGGTGGCTCTGGCAGTCGCTTACACCCTATTACATTGGGCACCTCTAAACAGTTGTTACCGATATATGATAAACCAATGATATTTTACCCGATTTCAGTGTTGATGTTAGCGGGTATTAAAGAGGTGCTGATTATATCTACACCAGAAGATTTACCTAATTTTGAACGTATGTTGGGTAATGGTAGTCAGTTTGGTATTGAAATTTTTTACAAAGAGCAACCAAGTCCAGATGGTTTAGCCCAAGCTTTTATTATTGGTGAAAAATTCATTGGAGATGATAATGTTGCACTGGTATTAGGTGATAATATTTTCTATGGTCAGCATTTCTCTGATAAACTACTTGCCGCTGCTAAAGTAGAAAAGGGCGCTTCTGTTTTTGGTTATCACGTCACCGACCCAGAGCGTTTTGGTGTTGTTGAATTTGATGAAAATGGAAAAGCATTAAGTATTGAAGAGAAGCCAGAGCATCCAAAGTCGAATTATGCGGTAACTGGGTTGTATTTTTATGACAATAATGTTGTCGAAATTGCAAAGTCTATTAAACCATCGCCTCGTGGTGAACTTGAAATAACAGATGTAAATATTGCTTACTTAGAACGCGGTGAGCTCAATGTTGAGATATTAGGCCGTGGATTTGCGTGGCTAGACACTGGAACACACGACTCATTATTAGAAGCAAGTCAATTCGTACAAACTGTAGAACACCGTCAAGGTTTTAAAGTTGCTTGTTTAGAAGAGATTGCTTATTTACAAGGCTGGTTGAGCCAAGAAGAGTTACTTGTACAGGCAGAAAAGCTTAAGAAAACAGGTTATGGTCAGTACTTATTTAATATTGCAAATGGAATAATTTAATGAAGTTCATTGATACAGAAATAGAAGATGTAAAAATTGTTGAAGTGAATGTGTTTGGTGACGAACGTGGCTTTTTCATGGAGACTTTTCGTGCTGATGAATTCATGAAACAGACCGGTGCAAAGCCGTTCGTACAAGATAATCATAGCAAATCAATGCAAGGTATTTTGCGCGGATTACATTATCAGCAAAAACAGACCCAGGGTAAATTAGTACGTGTTATATCAGGTGCTGTTTACGATGTCGCTGTTGATATGCGCCAATCATCCCCCACATTTGGTAAGGCTGTCGGCGTTGTACTTTCTGCGGTAAACAAGCGTCAATTATGGGTGCCAGAAGGTTTCGCGCACGGTTTTTACGTAATGACTGAATTTGCTGAATTTGTTTATAAGTGCACTGATTATTATCATCCAGAGTCTGAAGTGTCGGTTAGCTGGGATGATGTTGAGTTAGCTATTGATTGGCCGTTAGTTGATGGTAAATTACCTCAATTATCAGCGAAAGATACAGACGCTTTTTCTTTTCAAAATGCCCCAAAATTTGATTGATAGGTAAAGCCAATATGAAAGTAATCATTACCGGAAAAGGCGGTCAACTTGCTTGGGAATTAGATCAATTAGCACCTAGTAAGCATGAAGTGCTAAGCGTTGGTATTAATGAATTAGATATTACTAACGAAGGTTTAGTTTCTGAGTTTATTGCTAAAGAAAAACCTGATGTAGTGATTAATGCGGCTGCATATACTGCGGTTGATAAAGCTGAAGAAGATACAGATGCCGCTTATGCAGTGAATGGCTTAGGTACTCAATACCTCGCGACTGCCTGTAAAAAAAACAATACACGTATTTTACATGTATCAACAGACTTCGTATTTGATGGCGCCAGTGCTAAACCTTATCAAACAGATGCGCAACCAAACCCAATCAATGTATATGGCGCTTCTAAACTCGCAGGCGATATTGCATTACAAACTATTTTACCAATGAATAGCGTTATTGTGCGAACAGCATGGGTATATTCGGTTAACGGTAATAATTTTGTAAAGAGCATGCTTCGTTTAATGCAGGAAAAACCGCAACTTGGTATTATTTGTGATCAAGTTGGTACCCCTACGTGGGCGAAAGGTTTAGCGCAATGGTTATGGGCAATAGTAGAAAAGCCAGAGGTAACAGGGCTTTACCATTGGACAGATGCAGGTATTGCTTCTTGGTATGATTTTGCTATTGCGATACAAGAGTTGGGTGTTGAAAAAGGACTGTTAAAAAATGCTATTCCTGTCTTACCTATCCCCACATCGGCATATCCAACGCCCGCTAAGCGTCCTGTGTTTTCAGTAATAGATAAAACAAGTGCAGAAACTATATCAGGTATCCAAACACAACATTGGCGTAAACAACTATCATCGATGATGAATGATTTGTACTTGTAATATCCAATAAATATATTTTTTGAAAGGTAAAACTAGAATAAACCATTAATCAGAAATGAATTTCTAAATGTTTTGATGGTGAACTTTTATCATCAGGTATTCTGGTCTAATTGAACTGGATACTTTAATTCTGGATAATACTTACACTATCGAGGTGAGCATTAATACAAAATATCAGTACAAAACTTATACCAGTGAATTTAAAGCTGAAGCATTAGCATTAAGTCAGAGAGCAAAGTTATAGCGGCCAGGAAGCTTCTTCTGCCCTAGGCATTACAAGCCTGCGCTACGAAAAGAAGTTAAAACCCTCTGAATGGAGAAAGAAATACTAAAAAAGGCCAGTGCCTTGTTCGCAAAAAAATGAAGTAAAGTTTCGGTATATTCGAGCATGTCGCTCTACATATTCCATAAAACTGCTTTGTAATGTACTGCAAGCGAGTCTCAGTACATTTTATGATTGGCTTGAACGACTCGCCAAAATCATTTGTGAAGAAGAGCTGAACATCTACCGAACTGCACGACAACTATTCAAACGTAGTCGTGGTAGCTTAGGTTCTCGACAGTTATGCAAAAAATCAAAAGAAGCTGGCTTTAAAGTCGGTCGTTATCGTACGCGCAGTATCATGCGTAAGCTAAAGCTTGTCGTGAAACAGCGTCAAGCCTATAAAGTAACAACAAAGCGTAAACACAGTGATAGCGTTGCTGATAATTTGTTAAATCAGCAATTCAATCCGACGCAACCCAATTTAGTGTGGGCTGGTGATGTCACCTATTTAAGAACGGAGGCTGGATGTATTTAGCTATTGTAATGGACTTATACTCACGTAGGATCGTTGGTTGGTCAATATCAAAACGTATGACGGTTGATTTGGTTGAGCGAGCATTGCAGATGGCGATTAATATTAGGTGACCTAAAGCTGGCCTAATGCTCCATAGTGATCGAGGCTCTCAATATACGAGTGGACGATTCAGTCGATTACTGAGTAAGTATAAAATAACGCCGTCGATGAGCAGCGTGGGGCTTGCTTAGATAATGCGGTTGTCGAAATATTTTTTGGTAGCTTAAAGAATGAATGGTTATTCAATATCATTCATTTAACACGTGAAGCAATGAAGATGGATGTAGAGGACTATATCCGTTATTACAATCATGAACGACTTCATACAACACTCGGTGACTTAACGCCGATTAACTATGAAAAATCACAAAGTCAGGTGTCTGCTTGGACTTGATCAGAATAAGGTATAATAGGAAGATAAAATATAAATGTATAAAATTCTTGTTCTTGAAAATAAAGCTCATCATAAAAGGGCAAATATTATTAATCAGGCTGTACATTTTCCAAACTGCACTCTGAAATATAACGGTATTCGACATTTCTCTAAAAATATTGAGTTCTTTGCTCAATTTGATTTAGTTGTATCTGTCTCATATTTGTCATCAACATGTAATTATATTATTGGTAAATGCTCTACATTTGGAATTAAAACACTACTTTTAACTGATGGTATTATTGAGTGGAATAATATGTTTAATAACGCATATGCTCTATCTAAACAAAGTAGTTATTATCATCCAATTTACCATGATTACTTTGGCGTTATGGGTGATATTGAAAAAGAATATTTTAATAATATTGGTAGTGCAAAAAGTATTGATTTTTCCCCAAACAGAGTTTTGAAAAGTATGCATGAAAAAAAATCTTGTAATGCAATAGATAATTTGGTTTTGTTGACGACTGCCAACAACGCATATTTTGATGAGTATGAGAAAGCTGAATTAATTAATTTGCTTCTTTTAAGTCAAAGTTATGTGTTAAAAAATGACTTAGCTTATAAATGTAGAATCTTTGATCAAGAATTGTTGTTTATTTTGAAAGAAAAAGATCCCTGCTTATTCAATGATGTTGATACAGATTTTGACGAGTGTCTTGATGGCGTTTCACATTTAATTACAACTCCAAGCACTATTGTTATTAGTGCTATGAGTAAAGTTATTCCTGTTTGTCAGCTCATTTATAGAAATTCACCTGTATTTTTGCAATCAGGTTGGTCACTCAACTCTATTCAGAATGTAGAGTGTTTTTTCAATGACTTTATATCTTCTAATAATGATAAAATCAACTTCCAAAAGGCAATTTTAAATCAATATATATCAAATAAAACGATTGTAGAACAAATAAATAATTGCTCTATAAAGTCCATAGATAATGCTCAATTAGAAGTAATTAACTCATTGTTTAAGAGTGATAAATTTGTTTTAAATTTTGAACCTTTTTTAAGATATCTTAATGATATAATAAAATTATATTTCCCATCTTCTGTAAAAAAATTATGGGTGAAAATGCTTAAATCTTTACGATAACCAATTAAATAAAATAGGTAACTTATGTTTTTAATCGCTGGTCCTTGTGTAATAGAATCTGAAAACTTGGTTTTAGATACTTTTGCAACGTTACAAGAAATAACCAATAAACTTGGTATAGAATATATAGCTAAGTCATCATTTACAAAAGCAAACCGCTCATCAGCATCAGCCTTTACTGGGCCAGGTATTGAAGAAGGCTTACGTATTTTACAAAAAGCTAAAGATCAATTAGGTGTTCGAATTTTGACGGATGTGCATGACGATACACCATTAGATGAAGTAGCGGCGGTGGTAGATGTATTACAAACGCCCGCTTTTTTATCGCGTCAAACTGGTTTTATACAGCGAGTCGCATCTATGGGCTTACCTGTCAATATTAAAAAAGGCCAATGGATGCATCCATCTGATATGGCTCCTGTTGTTGAAAAATGCAGAGCTGTAGGTAATGAAGATATTTGGTTATGCGACCGCGGTACAAGTTTTGGTTTTGGGCAACTTATCAATTACATGCCTGGTCTAACTATTATGAAAGAAACTGGCTGTAAAGTTGTTATGGATGCTACACATAGTGTTCAAATGCCTGGAACTTTAAATGGTTCAACTGGTGGTAATCGTATTCATGTACCAGCAATAGCACGTGCGGCTGTTGCTGTGGGTATTGATGGCCTGTTTATGGAAACGCATCCTGATCCTGAAAATGCTTTATGTGATGGTCCTAATATGTTGCCACTTCACCATATGGAAGAAATGCTAGAAACACTGCTTGAAATAGATGAAGTGGTTCATCGACGAGCATTTATTGAATCCAAATTAGTTTAACTATGAAGAAGATGATCCCAAAAAAACTAGATATTAAAATACTCTTATTTGATGTGGATGGCGTCATGACTGATGGCACTATCTATATGTCTGAGCAGGGTGAATACCTAAAGGCGTTTAATGTTAAAGATGGCCTCGCTATTGAGTTATTACGTAGCCATGGTCTTTTAACTGGAATTATTTCTGGAAAAGCCAGTGGTGCACTGACATTACGTTGTGAACAACTTGGTTTCGATAAAATTATTACAGGTTGTAAAAACAAACTTCCAAAATTAAAAGAAATCTGTGACGAATACTCGATTAGTTTAGATCAAATTGCTTTTTGTGGTGATGATGTGCTTGATTTACCTATTTTTCAGCATGTAGGTTTAAGTGTTGCTCCTGCCGATGCGCATGCGTTAGTTCTTAACAAAGCGGATTGGATAACACAATCAGCCGGTGGTCGCGGTATGGTGCGTGAATTTGTTGATAAGTTGCTTTGTTTGCAAATGAATCAATCATTAGAAGAAATCTATCAGCCTCTAATGAATAAAATAATTGTGGATGATGTTGGTGGAATTGAACAGTAATGAACTTTTCTAATATAAAAGCCGTCATACCTGCCCGTTATGGTTCCTCGCGTTTACCGGGTAAACCTTTGTTACTGATTCGTAAAAAACCGATATTTTGGCACGTTGTACAACGGTGCATTGAAGCTGGAATTCGCATAAATGATATTGTTATAGCAACAGATGACCAGCGGATTTACGATGAATCGGAGAAACTAAGTCTTCCTGTTTTAATGACATCGCCAGAGCATCAGAGTGGGACTGACCGTATTAATGAAGTTGCTAATATTTTGGGATGGCCCGCAGAAACAATTGTCATCAATGTACAAGGTGATGAACCATTGCTTCCATCCGAGCTAATCAAAACTGTTGCAACCTATACGGTAAATCATCCCAATTTTTCAATAACCACTGCGGTTACGCCAATAGGCAAACGTGAAGATTTTATTAATCCTAATGTAGTAAAGGCAATTATAGGTTCTGAAGGAAGGGCGTTATATTTTACACGCTCTGCGGCTCCTTTTAATCGTGATGATCATAATGATATATCGCTTGCTTACCGTCATGTTGGTATTTATGCCTATACCGTTGAGTCATTAAATACTTTTTGCTCTTACCCTGAAGCTCCCTTAGAACGTTATGAGAAGCTTGAGCAGTTGAGGGCGTTAAGTAATGGCTTGACTATTGGGGCATGCGTATTTTACCAACAACTACCACATGGTGTTGATACACTTAAAGATTATGAAATAATCAAAGAAATAATGGAAAAAAATAATGCGTTCAATTGAAATTGCAAAAGAAGTTATCCAGACAGAGATCGAAGGATTAGATTATATGTCTTCTCGTATTGGTGCTGAATTTAGCCAAGCAGTCAAAGCAATAATTTCAACAAAAGGACGTACTATTATTTGCGGAATGGGGAAGTCTGGCCTTATTGGAAAGAAAATAGTCGCTTCTTTGGCGAGTACTGGGACACCAAGTTTTTTCATGCATCCTGGTGAGGCTTTTCATGGTGATTTAGGAATGGTTAAGCCTGAGGATGTGTTTATTGCAATCTCTAATTCAGGGGAAACAGATGAAGTATTGAAGCTTTTACCATTTCTTCGTGATAACAATAATCATGTGATTGCAGTAACGGGTAATGCGAATTCCACATTAGCCAAAAACTCCCATTGTCACCTCGATGTAGCCGTACCGAAGGAAGCTTGCCCACTCCAATTAGCTCCTACAAGCTCTACTACCGCAACATTAGCGATGGGAGATGCTTTGACTGTTGCATTAATGGAAGAGCGCAACTTTAAACCTGAAAATTTTGCTCGGTTTCATCCTGGTGGTAGCCTAGGTCGGCGTTTATTAAGTAAAGTAAGAGATGAAATGGTAGCTTGTGAACTGCCTGTAGTAATGTCTGAAGATTCTGTTTTACATGTTATTAATGTTATTTCAAGCGGTAAGCTTGGTCTTACGCTTGTTAATACTGGCGAGGAAATAAATTCAATAATTACCGATGGTGACCTACGTCGTGCTATGGAAAAAAGTGGTAAAGATGTCTTTGATCTTCAAGCTACCGATATAGCGGCTTTTAATCCGTTTGAGATCTCCCCAGATGTTAGCATTCAAGTTGCTTATGAAGTAATGGAAGAAAATGGTGTTAGTTCATTACTTGTTAAAGATGGAACAAATTTAGTTGGTATTCTGAAAAAATAATTGGAAAAGGAATCATTTATAGATAATCAGTGAAGCTAATTATTACAGTCATAAAGGTCCACTAACTTACCCTTTATGACTGTAATATCATAAGCTCGCTTGGCAGGGCTAAATCACGAAGAGCCTAAAAAATATACAATGTTATTTTAAAAATAAAGTGACATATATCGCATGATCATTTTTATCACAATGATCGACTAGCAGATCATATTTAGCTGTGATCTTATACTTCTCTTTAAGCATTAGAGAAGCCAAAACGAATGGATTAACCTTGTTAGAGCATATTTCAATAATCAGAGAACATCGTCAAGAGTGGAAAGTTACGCATAAATTGCCTGAAATTTTGTTTCTAGCAATAACGGCGACAATTGCGGGTGCTGAAGGTTGGGATGAAATATCTGATTTTGGTGAAGATAATATAGAGTGGCTACGTAAATTTTCGGATTTTGAAAATGGTATTCCCTCTTATCATACTGTTGCTCGAGTATTCTCTGCAATGAATCCAAAGGAATTCCAAAAAGCTTTTATTGCGTGGATGAATGACTGCCAAGAATTAACACATGGAGCCATTATTGCTATTGATGGTAAGCGCTTAAGAGGATCCTATAAGCAAGCAGATAAAAGTGATGCCATTCATATGGTCAGTGCCTTTGCTGCTGGTAATGAGGTTGTCCTGGGGCAAATTACTACTGACCAGAAATCGAATGAGATAACAGCGATTCCAAAACTTTTACAGCTATTAGATATCAGAGGCTGTTTAATTACGATTGATGCAATGGGCTGTCAGACTAAAATAGCAAAAAAGATTGTGGATGGTGGTGGCGATTATCTACTCGCAGTAAAAGGCAATCAACCTAGGCTGCTTGAAGCTATAAATGAAATTTTTAGCATACCAAAACTTGAAGCTGCATCAGAGAATGTATTAACGCAGACAGAGAAAGGACATGGTCGAGAAGAAACACGGCACTACATGATTACTCATGATTTAAGTGAATTAGGGGATCTTGTTTTTGAATGGCCTGAGCTAAAAAGTTTAGGCTATATTGTCTCGTTCAGAACAGAGAAAGGTAAGACAACAGAGGCTTCAGCTCGTTTCTATATTAGTTCTGCAGAGTTAAGTGTGCAGGAGTTTGCGAATGCGGCACGTGAGCATTGGGCTATCGAAGTTAAATTGCATTGGAAACTTGATACTGCAATGCATGAAGACGCTAGCAGAGTTAGACGCGAAAATTCAGCAGAAAACTATGCAACGGTACGCCATACCGCACTTAACCTGCTCAATGCAGATAAAACATTTAAAGCCAGTATTAAGAGAAAGCAAAAGAAAGCGAATCGAAATACCGGTTACATCGAGCAAGTCCTTACAGGGCAAGATGCTTCATGATTTCGCCCTGTACATACATTCGTTTCATCTTAAATCATGACTATCTTCCATTTTTAAAGAAACCTAGTTCTTTTTCTAATGAATAATTTGCAGATCCTAATGCGGCATCCAATATTTCATCAACATTTCAGAAATGCATCCAACAGGCATTTACTACTTATAAAGGTCATTATATGAAAGTAGTTATTAATTTAAATTTAAAAATTACAAATTATGAGTGTATTGAAGACTTCTTGTCAGATAGTCACTTATCGGATTTTTTTAAAGTAAACGATGGTGTAATTTCTATTTTATTTACATCTCTTCAACATCGTTTTTTCATGCTTTTTAAAGATAAAACTTTGATTATTTCTGATAGTTTAATTTTTCTATCAGCAAATTACATGGTAAAAACATCTGAAGATGCGAATTCTTTTTACTCTAAATTTGGTTTTATTTTCCCCCCGTTTACACAGTATGAAGATGTTTATTTAATTGCACCTTATATTGAATTTACCATATCTGATGACAATCTTAGTTTTAAAAATAAATTACCTGAGCGTGAGCGTGAAAATGATGAGATTAAACTCGAGAATGTTTTGAATGATTATTTTAATGCTTTTGAAAATAATTCATTAAATGTTTTAGTAAGTGGAGGGATCGATTCTTCTGCATTACTTGGTTTGTTAAATGAAAATAAAAGAGTCGGCTCTACTTTTATGTGTAAAATGTCAAGTTTACCTGCTGAAGGAGAATTAGCTGCTGAGTTATCAGATTCGGCGAGCATTCCTTTTCGTCTAATAGATTTAGATTTAGATTTATCTGATAGAGCAGATGAATTTGTTTCGGAAACAGGAGAGTACATAGCTGATTCTATAGCTTTAGTTTTCCCTGAGTTATTTAGTTCACTTAACTGTACAAAAAAAGATAATCTTTATTTAGTTGATGGGCAGGGTGCTGACTCTTTACTTAATGGCTTGCCTCTTAATAAAATTTATAATTTTTGGAATAAGCTTCACTTATTAAGACCTCTATTAAAACCTTTATCATGGGTCCCTATTTATAAAGATAAGTCTACCCCTTTTAAAAGAAAAGCCTACCGAATTACAAAAGCAGTTAATTGTCTTGCTCAGTCTGATTTCAGAATCTCCATTTTAACAGCAATGATTGAAAAAGAAGGTATGCCTAGCAAAATAGAAAGCTACTTTTTAGATGAGTTAGAAAAATTTTATAGACATTTTAATGATTGGCATTTAGTTATTCGGTTTTTATATATGTTTAGGGTTTTACCTGCTCGAGAAATGCAAAAATACTTATTTGCAAAAAAATATAATATAACAATGGTTGCACCATTCTTAGAGCCTAAAGTAATACAAACTTTATTATTCATGAGTAACGAGTCAAGTATTAAAGATGGTTTGTATAAATATCCGATTACTAAGCTTGCTCAAAAGTATTGGCCGGGCCATTTTGAAAAATCTAAAACGTCACCTTTTCAAGTTAATTATAGTGTTGGATGTGGTGATTTAAAAAATTATTCTTTAAAATTTTTTAGTGAAAATCCTAAATGATTTGATATCTATTTAGGGTATAACTGCCTTCTTCTAACATGAGCTGCTATTATGTGACGCTGTGCCCATGTTAACTTCGTAAATAATCCATTTTATAGATAATGAAAATTAATATGTTTTGTATAGCAATTACTTCTAACACAAGCTGGTATCTCTATAATTTTAGAAAGAACACCATTCTTGCTTTAATCGATCAGGGATACCAAGTTATAGCTATTGTCCCTGAAGATGAATATTCAATAAAACTATCTGAATTGGGTTGTGAATTTATTGATATTAATATTGATCAAGGAGGTGCTAATCCAGTTAAAGATATTAAAACTTTTTTTTATTTTTATCGAATTTATAAAAAAAACAAGATTGATGTTACATTAAACTTCACCCCAAAAAATAATATCTACAGCACCTTAGCTGCACATTTTAATGGCACTAAGTCTATTAATAATATTGCTGGACTCGGCATTTTATTAAGGGTTGTAGATAGGGAATATGTACCATCATAAAAAATGATTGTTCAAATGGATCTGCGATTAAATCTGCCTTACTTAACAACAAGTCGAGTAATTTGGCAATCAACACATCACCGGAAAGTGGCCTAAATACACTTTTTCCTATATCGACCTGGTGTTGGCGAATTCGTCCCTCATCAAATGGGTTTGGTAATAAGTTTTCAGATAATATGCTATGTAAATTTAAAATCGTATAACGATTAAAGCCGATAGATTCGGGGTTATCGACTAGCAATTCAATCGCTGTTTTGTGATTTAGGATCATCTGGGTTTCAATGTTTGCTTTTCCGGCCGCTGCTTTACCATGTTCTATGAGCTCAATAGTATCAAGTCGACTATAGCTATTACCTTCTAAATGGCTTGATGCCCAAGACAGATCGATGAGCAATCGGCTTAATATATCTCTTCCATAAGTGCCTGCAGGCTGTGATGTTTTTCCTGTGTTACCCATTCGGGCAAGCTGTCTGCGTATTGGTTCGGATAAGTAAAAACTTACATTAGGTTCGTAGTCATCAATCAGTGAACGCTGATAACCTACCGGTGTTCGAGCCTCTAACGGTTGCTCAATATAATTTAAAATATCCTTGCTGTCGGCAGATAACGGGACATATGCGGGAAATTTATCGGCAATGGTTTCGTCAACATTATTATCTTGTGTTGTAGTTATTGAATCTTGTTGTGAGCTAGCCGCTATATATTTCCTTGAACGGCCAGCACCAATTGCAATAATGGTGTCATTGCAGATTAATTTACTCAAGCTACGCTGAACCGTACGCCTGCTTATACTAGGATGGAGTGTTAATAATTTAGATAGCGACACGGCTAGCGCATTTTAATCCCTGATTCTAGCAGGGTTGAGCGATACTCATCATCTAGCCCTGCCATTTTCTTTTTTGCCGCTATACTGGCTGACTTTGTACCGTCTTGCTTAAACAATGCCATGGCTATCTTTCGCATCACGTTAAACGCTAATGCGCCACACCCTTTACGTATACGTGATTCATCTTCTCTAAATGTCATATCCAACACCCAATGCATACTTTCCACTTGCCAGTGACTTCGCACTGCATGTAGTGATTGCTCTGCATTCAAATCTAATGACGCTATATACCAACGTGTTTCACTCGTATTCTTGCCTGTTGATTTATGGTGCACTATTGAGCTTATTTTAATGATGCTTTTAAGGCCTGACCAACGGTAGGCTTTGCCTAGCCACTGCTTATCAACCATCAAATGCTGACATTTTCTTGTTTCAATACGTCCGTGACCACTGTCTATTTCTGTATGCTCGGTATAATTTTGCTCTGAGAATCCTTCTCGCTGAGTCTTATGCCACCAAGCTTCTAGCTCCGCTTGCATACCAGAATGATTGCCTTTAAGCGCGAGGATATAATCCGCTTTTTGTTTAATAATTTGCTCGGCTATTTTCTTCTGGCAACCCATTGCATCGATAGTGATAATGCTGTTTTCAATATCAAGAAGTGAGAGCAACTCAGGTATCGCTGTGATTTCATTTGTTTTTGCATCCACCGCACTTTGGCCTAACACCAATTGATGCTGGCAACTCCAAGCACTGACGGTGTGCAATGCATTTTTTCGGCCTTTTGTGGTAAATGAGCGACGAGCTGTTTTGCCGTCAATGGCGATAACATCGCTGCCTGTTTTTTCTATAAGGCTAGATATCCACGATTGAAAGGCCTCCTCTATTTCACTCGGTTTTAAACGCGAGATAACTCGTGCAATAGTGTCATGCCGGGGGATACCTGCTTCAAATTCACGATATTGACGTAACCAATCCAGTTTTATATGGCCAAAGTTTTCAATATCCTCCCATCCTTCAGAGCCTGACATGACAGCTGTAATTGAGAGGAGAAGAATGTCGAGTAGATTGTGCTTTTTACAGCGATCGATACGTGGATCGGAAATAGAGTCAAAATGTTTCAAAAAAGTAGCGCTCATTAATGTCACCAAAGGTCTAATTGATAGTATATGGTGATCTGATCGCTACTTGGAGAAAAAGTTCAATTTATAATGATCTTGCCGTGTAGATAGCGACAATGGCACATGGGAAGTTAATATACTTTGTTGTATTTTAAAGCTATTAGGCATGGCGAAGGCACTTTTGTCAGATTGATAGTGACACTATTATGGCACCATTAAGTCTATTTGGCACTATGTCTGTCACTATTAAATTAATAGTGACAGATATAGGTATCATATTTTTACTCTGTTTGCTTTATTACTTATTGCAAATTTCCCTCCATCATCATCTTCGAAAATGCACTGCCATCTCGTCTTGAAGCGTTTGCAACATAAGGTGCATATACGTCAAACAATAAACGCGTATCACTGTGCCCAAGCATCTGTGAGATATATAAAGGGTTTTCATGTGCCGCGATATGTAGCACTGCCGCTGTATGGCGTGTTTCATAAGGACGACGACGTTTTAGCCCTGCTTTTTTAAGTGTTGGATACCACAGCTTTTGACTAATATAGTGCGTATCAATAGGTTTGCCTTTAGGGGTAGTAAATACAAAAGGGGAGTCATCTGTTTTACTTGTCATCACGCGACTTAATACTTCATAAAGCGTGTCACACATCTTAAGGTCACGTCTCGATTTTGGTGTTTTCACATCACAAATTTCCCCGTTAACATAATTCTGCCTGATACGAATCAAGCGGTGGTCAAAATCGAGATGTTCAACATAAAGCCCATGCACTTCACAGCTACGCATGCCTGTCCAAAAACGTAATACAAAGTAATCATGCCATTCACTAGGTACGACCGCTAAAAAACGCTCAACTTCCTCTATTGTCATCGGGTGTGAATCCGCACTCTCTTCTTTAAGGGCTTTATAACGGCGTAGTGGATAGTCAAACTTATACTCATCACTCGCTAAGCTTATCATGGCTATCAACGGCCAAAAAATATTGTTAATACGGCGGTTAGATAGTTTACGGCTACCATCACTTTTCAACTGCTCCATCAAATCTTGGCGGTAATATTCAACCTGTGCCAAGGTCACTTCATTAATCAACGTATTGCCAAAGATAGGTTTTAAATAACCTTCAATGTTCAAGCGTACGGTATTTTTATAACTGTTTTTCCACTTTGATTTTTGGCGGTCAAACCATTCATCGGCAAAGCTATCAAAAAAAGGATAACAACGGTCAGGGTGTTTAGTGCGTTGTAGCGATTCAAACTTACCTGTTTTTTTACTATCTGGAAAATAGTCACGGTATTGAAAGGTACCTAAATCAATCTCTGCATTCATTTTTTTAAGCTGTGCTTTTGCATGATTTAGGTTTTTAGGGGTAGCCGTCATTTTCGTGCCTTCACGAAAACGTTGACCATAAAGATGTAAGTCAAATTGAATACGCCCGTTCGGGCGCACGCGGATATGAGCCATAGTACTCTCCATCAAATAGATCTATCCCTACCCGATGGTTTGCGTATAATAACGCCATCGGCTGGGTTCTGTTTAAACTCGGTGCAGCCGGTACGAGGCGAAGTGGTTGCCGCCACTTCGTCTCAACTGCAATTTTTGCTACAAATAAACACCCGTTAACAATAACGATGAAAATTTGTACACTTAGTTACTATAATTCAACCTGTTTATTTGTCCAGTTGTTTCTGTCTCATTTTTTAAATGAAGATTGTGTTTATTTCAGAATAACCTTCTTTTTGTTATTGCTCGTTCAGTTGAGATGTTCACAGTGCTGGTAGCACATGAAAGCTACACATCAAAGCCAAACAAATCACCTTGTGGCCCCTCAGACTCTCCCTGTGATTCGCCTCCCTCACTCTCTTTCGCATTTTGTATCACGGCTTGTGCATCGGCCATATCATCGGGTGCAGGCTCAATTGCAATACTTGCATAGGAGTATTTGTGGGTTATATCTTTATAAAAACCAAGCTTATACTCGCTTTCTTGTCCTGCTTCCTTAAGTATGGCGATTTTTATTTTGTCCGAAGTCGTTACATCTTTAATGTTAACTGATTTAATACTCCTTAGATGCAACATATATAGTTGATCGTCAGTAAATGAAATCGCATCTGTTGCGATAGGGATATCAAATTTATACGGATTAACTAAGTTTAGAAAATATAGCTGCTCTGGCGTTATCAACAGATGGCTTTGGTTTGCTTGTTTGATTTTGCTGTATTGATTATGGAAATGTTTCACACGATCTTTTAAATGATTAATATCCATGATCATATAACCTAACTGGTTATAAACTTTAGGCTCGTTTTTATAAAATTCATCAACACCTGCTAGTGAGTGCGTAATGGTCATATCACCGGTCTTAAAGGTGATGTTTTCATCGTGTTGAGCGATTTGAATATTATTATCGCCGATTTTTTCACATAGCGTTTGAAGCTCATCTGCGGCTGCTTGCGTCAATACCATAGAGGTAGGTATTGGTACATCACTGGGAATGTCATGCAGCTCCAGATTGTTATCACTTTGCACGCGCATCTCTTTATTCTCTTTATCAAAAGCAACAAACTGAACAGGGGCATGTGGGGTAACTTCATGCAGTAATCTTGATACCTCAAGCGCTTTAACATCTTCATACACATATTCTGCTGATGCTTGAATAAACGCCTTATGTGCTTTGTAAAAAGGTGCTAATTCACAGCTTAAAAACTCATTTTTATCGGTGGTTATCCCCATCAAGTTAGGTGAATGTTGAGCGTCGATGAGCTTTAGGAGCATCGAATTTCCTTTGCCTGCATAGGTAGGGATCTGACTGAAATATTCACCATCAACGGTAAAGCGTCTTTTCTTTAATTGATGCTTTTCCGCTAAAGGGAGAGTTAAGTGTAGGTATTGAGGTGCATGGCCACCAATTAACTCCAAAGTTTCTTTCTTTGGGTCAATAATAAAGCTGATGCAACAATCGGATTCTTTTTTATCAAGTTTGCTACTGATTTTAATTATTTTTTCGATATGTTGCGCTTCAATAATAAGTAATTCATGCATTGGCTGTTCTCCTATGATGTTAACGTTTGTAAAGCTTGTTGGAGTACAAGCTCTGGCACTGAAAACTTGGGGGTAAGCGTAATAGTGAGATGGCTTGCTCCCTCGTGTTGTTTAATGACGGTGACCTTCTCTTTACCGTTAGCGTAACGCGTGTTCACTAAGCTCAGTAATCGGGCTACTTTTGTTTTACGGTTCACCGTTAAAGTAAAAGAGCAGGCTAACCATTGCCATTCAGGTTGACGAAAGACCGCTTCAAAATAACCGGCATTACGGGCGTTACTCGCTACCTGTATTTGCAGTGAAGAGCGAGGTAACTGACCTGATGCGATTAGGCTAGCTTTCTGGTCTCTATGGTTAGGTGCTATAACCTCTCCCTTTCCCGACAGCAACGTAATGGTGCCAAGCCCACAGAGAGCGGTACGCTGTGTTTTGCCGAGCGAGCGAGGGCTATGTTTACCAGAGCTTGCCCAAACCTGACTTAATACATTAAAATCAAAATAGTTTTTCATGCGCATATTAATAAAGAGCTGGTCAATAAAGCTCGCGTGCTGTTTAGTGGCTGATTTCCCCCATTGTTGATAATAATATTTAGGGTTTTCATTGGCCTTTTCAGCGACTGACTCTGGGCTATGATTAGTTTCAGCGGGCCATAAATAAGTGCGTAATGCTTGCTCGCTAAGCAGGACTGGGTTTTTTTGCTTATCGCGTGTTGAGAGAGTGTTGTAGTGTTGACTCAACAAACTCAGCTGCCGTGATAAATCATTAGAATCCGAGGCCAAGCCAAGTAAAAACCGTAACTGTGCATGCGAAAAAGTTTGTTGTGCAGAGCTTGCTTGTTCGGGGCGCAGGTAGGGAAACAGCCACTGCGTACCATGTAGGTATGACCAGCGTGTCGTGGCATAATGTTGATGTCCAACTTGACGCGTGAATTCATCAAACAAAAGATTGTCGTTAATCTCCTGCTCATCACGCCCTTCAAGCCAGTAGTTAAACCTTTTTCTAACTATGTCGGGTGTAAGCATTGGTTTTAAGTCAGCGTATGCCCCTAAGTCATGTGTCGGGTGCTGATAGGCGAGCTGCAACATTTGTTGCTGAGATAAGTGAATACCACTTTTTCGCAGATGATGAAAGCGGGCTTTTTTACCACAGTGTGCTTTTATCGCTTTAGTGACTGGTAACAGATAATTAAGTTGGCGCGAACTCATTTTCTCTTTATCAAAACCAATTAACGGCACATTATCGTGAAACCCTTTCTTAAGTTGAATAGCAATATGTATTAATATTGCCATTGATTCTGGTAATACAGTATCAAGTGTACGTGCCTTGTGGCTTTTCGTGTCGCCCTCTATTGTCTTCATAACAGTTATGCGAAAAGCAGTTGATTTGTCAGATAAAGGGATAATATCTTTGATGCGCAGTCTTAAGACTTCCCCGCGACGCAACATCGCAAAGTAAGCAATAATCGCACTCACCGCACAATATAACCGCTGCAGTAATGTGCCCTCTGAATGGGTCAATAAGGCATCTACTATTTCATGCAACGCCGTTAAAGGAATACGAAAAGGATCGACCGTCGGGGCGAGACTAGGGCTTTCAAACGCATCGATATCAAGGTGGTCAGTAAGGGCTTGTGTGGTCAGAAAGCGGAAAAAGTAATGCACTAACCCCTTGTGCGTGTCACTTTCTTGTTTCTCATAGACCCGTTTAGCCCATTGTTGCAGTTGTTCTTGGTCGATAGCCACTTCATAGGAGAGTGGCTCATCGTTAAAGCACACCTCAATATTGCAGTATTTTGTGATGGTTGCTTTAGAGAGTGACTCTCGGTGTACACCGCCGTATAAAATCAACTCACGACAATAGAGGAAAAGATAATGTTCAAGTACGTTCTCAGGATGTAAATCGGGTACAACACTGCTGGAGATATTGCCCTTATCAAACCATTGCTTGATTAATTGGCGTTGTGACCAACGAGGCTTACTTCTCACCATGATTGCATTGCGTTTTTTATCTGTTAACCAATCCTGCTGATAGAGTGCTGCAAGCAGGTTCTTTTGCTGTTTGGGCGATGGGGGCGTTACATCAAAATCAACATGGCGCTCGGGCTGTGAGATATCCTTGAGTAAGGTCGGTGGCACATTATCACGATAGTGCCACAGTGATTGAAATAAAGTATGCCATTGAGATGCGCTGTATGGCCCTAAGTGATAAGGCTCTGTGGATATGTGCTCATTCAATTGATTGAGTAGCTGACGCTGCGTGAGTGAAGGCGACTTTGTTTGGTAATACTTCGCTAAAAAACAATAACAGTGCAGTGTTAAATGATAGCGCGTAAAAGTAGCCTCTGTTTCTTGAGAGGTTGTTGAGGGTGGCTGATAATGAAACACCTTGAGTTGTGTCTGCTGACCTGTACGCTCAAGACAGACTGGATTATTTAAGATCGCAGTAAGGTGGTTGAGTGACAGCGGTGCAACCTCCTGAGCAATCGTCAATGCCGCCTGTGCTGCGCTAGGATGAACATGGTTTCTTAGGGCGTTTTCTTGCTCTTCTTGATAGCCTTGCCAAAGATCGTAAGCAAGTGCAGCTTGTTCACTTAAGCGGGTAAACCAAACTAAGTCACGATCAACAAACAGCTTTTCAGTACGCCTAGGGAGTTGCCACTGGGCAATATCATAGAGGTAGATAAGGATAGCGTTCAGTGCTTGCCGGTAGTGCTTTCGTTTTCCCGTGGGGACTTGATTAATCGCTTGGCTGAGTTGTAGGTAATGTTCATCGGTTAATGTACGCAGCGGTACGCTTTCATCTGGCCAGCGCGAGAGTACCCAGTGAATATCTTCAGTGGCGGATGCGTGTTGCTTATAAGGTAATGGTACTTCACTGTTATTGTGACTGTATTCAAGGTAGGTCAGTATCGTATTGGGTGCTAACTTTAAAATATTATTCATCGACAACCACTCCCTGCCTGCGCAATGTCAGCAAACCTAATCGCTTAACAAGATGCTCCAAATAATGATGTAATGGCATAAGCGAGAGGGGGAATTGGTCATCACTGCCGAGGTGCTCGCCTAAATTGCTATGCCCCATTAGCCGATCAATTTGCTGTGTAGCAAGGTGGTTAGGCGGTAGGCTCGTGAGCGCGCATTGGGCAAAAAAGTGACGTAACTGATAAGGCACAACACCCGGCCATAACGAATACATCTTTGTGCGTAAAATACGTGCAGTGAGCAGCTGTTGCTCACCTTGCTCGTCAATTAAGTACCACATTGCTTGATTTGGTTGGTGGTGTGGGAACTGCATAGTGAGCGCCTTTTGTAACTGTTGGTACTCACTGATTTGTGTTTTAAGGTAGCTACAGAGTATGACAGGGCGCCATTGTCCTTTATCAAATACACACACTTTCTCGCCTGCAAAGCAGCGACGGCGTTCAATAGTAATGGCATGGGTCGGCCGGACGCCCGTTAAGGTAATAAACAAAAAAGCCAGCTGAATCGTTCGCAAGTTGTAGTAAAGGCGGTGCTGCTCAAGCGTCATGTTTTTTGCAAAATTGTGTGCTTCTACTTTATCGTGCAGCGCGTTAAAAAAGGCCACCACGTCATGCTCTGCAAGGCTACGTTGACTACCGATGCGCATTGATGGGATCGCTTCATACTGTTTACTACCATTTTGTGTATTAAGTTGGTAAACCGTGATGATGCCGTTCTTTTTAAGGTAGTTTGCTATGTTGATTGTCGGCTCTGAGAGGTTTTTAGATTGCTCAAGTATGCACGCAGTAAAGTGCTTACTAATATCAAGTTGTTTAATCGCTATGATGATCCTTTCTAAGTAACGATTTTGCGCTAAAAATATTTTTTTTCGCAACCGGTCTGTTTCCTCAGCTTGATAGGCGGTCGCATTTCTATGATGCAGTCGTTCAGGACCCAGTAAGACCATTTTAGCGAGAGAAGATAAGCCTGCATCCACCTGAATACAGTAGGGGAAATAGCGAAAGAACAGATCGCGTTTATTACGGTGACAACGGCGGAGTAACAGCGGTGTTTTCCAGCGCTTTTGTAATTCGCTATAAAAGCGTTTCTTTTCTTGCTGATTGAGCATGGGTGTTTGGTAACTTAATGATGAGACAAGTGGTTGAAATAAAACTTGTAGTGCAGTTGGTAGAGGTTGCCAAAGGTAAAGAATGCCTTGCTGGGTGTGGTAGGGCTGTGCGTACTCAGTCCAAGATATATTACCGTCTTTAAAGTTGCGTAGGCAGTGCGCTTCACATTTATCAGATGTACTCACACGAAGTAGATCTGGAATGTCTTTTAGGCTGGTGATGTTATCGAGTTGATCCGTTAACCAGAGATAGAGAAACAACAATAATGCGCGGTGGCTATCGTGTGATAGCATGTTTGATTTAGTGAACTTTTCAAAGGCAACTGCTAATGAGGCTGCCGTTTGATGAGTATTTGGCATCACACCGCCCGCATTATGACTTCTGTTCTTTGTTTTTATCGCCGCTATTTTACCCATTAATGTCCTTAATATGCCTAATTGCAGAGGGTTTTACATTTGCCCATTGTGCTAATTGCTTTTTAGAAGGGGGCTGAGTAAGTCGTGATTTTGTTTGTTGGACGCGATGGCTAAGGTTACTCAGTAGCTTATTATTTTCACGATAATTAAGTGCAGGGGCAAAGAGTAATGCCCCGATGAGCGTGTCATCGACGACTTCAGCTGGCATATAGAGAATACTGATATAGAGCTTATGCTGCGCGGGGTGGTGCTTGAGTAATTCAAGCGTAGGATTCGAATTAAGTTGCCAGTCAATAGGCTCATCTGGATTTTTGCAGGCGAGAACCGGTGATAAATCCAATAGCGTTTGTGCGACTTGTAAAGGCAACCTCTGAATATCAACTGGCGAAGTGAGTGCAAAATGATCGTGGCACGTTATCTGGCTCAGCGTTGGATGATGGCGTAATTTAACTTGATTCATTGCCAGTCGTTTTACCTTCATTGGATTATTGACTCCTGTATTTTACATATGTGTCGTTTTCTTATATTTGGTTTATTAAGTCACTCATCTTGAATCATTAAGCCTGTTTATTGGCATCTGTTATAGTTCAGGTATTGCGCTATAATTACAGCATGTTGTGCTTTTTTGTTTTCCTGTAACTATATATAGTGTTTTATGTGCCTATCATATCGGTCATCAAAACTATCATCTCGGTCATCAAAACTATTGTCTAGTTGTTTTTTGAATAATCAGTAAGGACTGGTTATTTATTCAGTGTAGGTCACAAAAAAAGCAGTGCTTTTGTCAATGGTGAGTGGTTAATGATCAGTTAAAAGGCATTGGAAAAGATAGATTTATTGGTTTTTTGTTAAGCTTATCAGTGGGGTAGAAGGGGCTGGGGAACGTCGTACTTTGTTATCTCTGTACATCAGTGTGGTGAATGGAGAGTAATATTGACGGTTTGAGCATCATTCTCGTCAATTGGCATTAAACACAGCACTTGGCAGCCAGTATTTTTGGTATGGATGAAGCGATCCCTTAGTGGCATTAAGCATGTTGTTTTATCAAGAAGAAGATAAGCAATATTTGTGCTGCTGACAGGAATGGGTTTAGTTTTACCGAATAGTTATGCACTATTTTTCACGTTAAAGGGCTCATGTCGATAGGAAATTTTCTTTTTTTGTCACTTGGTGAAATTAGTAGGTCACCTATAGATATTAACTTATTTGGTCCTTATGCATAATCAGGTGGTTATGTAGACTATTAATATCTTACGTTAAAAGCTAACTTTGGTTTACATTAAAAGCTATAGGCGATAAATATGAAGCAAGTATCACAGACGTCAGCTCATTCGCTCTAGCAGTTAAAAAAATCACCAAATAGCGTATAAAACCCCTTCCGAATATAATTACCTTCACAAATTCATCACTTCGTTGTTGTAAACTATCTTTTAGGCCGGGTGAGCGGCCGGTCGTTATCGAGACGTCGTGAGTGATACTTAATGGGAAATGAAGATGAATGCTAATAGCTAGCGTGAAAGCTAGTTAACTAAGTATTAATGATATTTGTTTAACTAACCTTGATTAAAACGGCTTTTATTGGTGTTTATAGTCACCACTTTTGTTTTTTTTGTTATTTTGGGTGAGTATAATGACCAAAAGGAGGGGCTATGAATTCATTATTTAAAATTTCAGAAATTATTCTGTACGAAAGAAAAAAAAGGAAATGGAGCCAACAGTTACTTGCTGATTATGCGGGACTGAATAGAACGACTGTTGGTAAAATTGAGCGCAATGACTATGATGACGTTGGCTTGAGAAAAGTCGAGCGTATCCTTAATTTATTCAATAAATCTTTAACAGTGGCAGACACCGGTTTGCCGACGTTAGATCAATTAAAAGAGATTAATAATGGCTAATGTTGATGTCTATAATCACAAAAGCAGAGTAGGGAGACTTGAGAAAAAAAATGAGATCCATCACTACGCCTATGAGTTAAACGCAAAGCATGCATTGTCGCTTACTATGCCTATTCGATTAGAAACATACTCATATGAAGGCTTACATCCTTTTTTTCAGATGAATATGCCTGAAGGGGGGTTACGATTAGCGATTGAAAAAGGGCTATTAAAAGAAGCTGTTCCTGTTTTGCCTATTCCAACTCCTGCTAAGCGTCCTGATTTTCAGTGATTGATAAATCAAGTGCCGAAGCTATTTCAGGGATTCAAACCCAACATTGGCGTAAGCAGCTATCGGCCATTATGGATAAATTAATTTAAAGATTTATTGTATTTTTTGCTGTGATTAGGTCATCATCTATTTATATAAGATATATTAAATAGAATCTCCCTTTTCTATGCCATAGAGATAAGCAAATGAAATATTTAGTAACAGGTGTCGCTGGGTTTATTGGCTCATGCGTTGTCGAAAGATTGTGTGCACAAGGACACCAAGTTGTTGGGCTTGATAATATCAATGATTATTACGATATTAATTTAAAAGATGCACGTTTAAAACGTATTGAGCATGAGCTGTTTCAGTTTGTCCTAATGGATTTAGCGGATAGAGAAGCGGTTTCTGCATTTTTCAAAGAGCAGCAGTTTGATCGCGTTATTCATTTAGCTGCTCAAGCTGGCGTTCGTTATTCTATTGAAAACCCAATGGCGTATGCTGATTCAAACCTAGTAGGTCACCTTAATATTTTAGAAGGGTGCCGCAATACAAAAGTGAAACACTTGGTTTATGCTTCTTCAAGCTCTGTATATGGTCTGAATAACAAAGTGCCATTCTCTACTTCAGATTCCGTTGATCATCCTATTTCATTGTATGCTGCCACTAAAAAATCCAATGAATTAATGGCACATTCGTATTCGCATCTTTACAATATTCCAACAACAGGGTTACGTTTTTTTACTGTATATGGTCCATGGGGGCGTCCTGATATGGCGCCTTATATTTTTACTAAAAAGATATTAGCTGGCGAGACTATCGACATTAATAACAATGGTGATATGTGGCGTGATTTTACTTACATTGATGATATCGTGGAAGGTGTTATTCGCATTGCTGATGTGATCCCTACTCGAGATGATGAATGGACCGTTGAAGCTGGCACACCGGCGTCAAGTTCTGCTCCATACCGTGTTTATAATATTGGTCATGGTAGTCCCATTAATTTAATGGAATTTATTGAAACCATTGAATCTGAATTAGATGTTAAAGCGAATAAAAATTTCCGAGGAATGCAGCCTGGGGATGTTTATCAGACTTATGCCGATACTAAAGATTTATTTGATGTGATTGGTTATAAACCGCAAGTTGGCGTACCTGAAGGTGTGGCTAAATTAGTGAGTTGGTATAAAGAATTTTATAAGGTTTAAGGATAAAAGAATGAAAATTGCTATCGCAGGGACAGGCTATGTTGGCCTGTCAAATGCAATGCTATTAGCGCAGCACAATGAAGTGATTGCTGTTGATATTATTGAAGAAAAAATAGCGTTATTGAATAATAAAAAATCACCTATTGTTGATGTGGAAATTGAAGATTTTTTAGCGAATAAAACACTCAACTTTACAGCTACCTTAGATAAACAATCAGCTTATCAAAATGCTGATTACGTAGTGATTGCAACACCAACCGATTACGATGCAGAAACCAATTACTTTAATACCTCATCAGTTGAAGCGGTCATTAAAGATGTTATGGCTATTAATCCCAATGCGGTGATGATTATTAAATCAACTGTACCGGTGGGGTATACCAAAGAAATCAAAGCTAAGTTTGCCTGTGATAATATTTTGTTCTCACCTGAGTTTTTACGTGAAGGGCGTGCTTTATACGATAACTTACATCCTTCTCGCATTATTGTTGGTGAGCAAAGTGAGCGAGCGGAAGTTTTTGCGAGTTTGCTGGTTCAAGGTGCAATCAAAGAAAATATCGATGTGCTGTTTACTGATTCAACGGAAGCGGAAGCGGTTAAACTGTTTTCTAATACCTACCTTGCATTGCGAGTGGCCTACTTTAATGAATTAGACAGCTATGCCGAAACGCATGACTTAAATGCGCGTCAAATTATTGAAGGTGTTGGTTTAGACCCTCGTATTGGCGATCATTACAATAATCCTTCATTTGGTTATGGTGGATATTGCTTACCTAAGGACACTAAACAGCTACGTGCTAATTACGCTAATGTGCCAAACAATCTAATTGGTGCCATCGTTGATGCGAATACAACACGTAAAGATTTTGTAGCAGACTCTATTATTGCTAAGCAACCTAAAGTGGTTGGTATATACCGTTTAATCATGAAGTCTGGATCTGATAATTTCAGAGCGTCGAGCATTCAAGGCATTATGAAGCGCATTAAAGCAAAAGGCATTAAAGTTGTTATCTATGAACCTGTGTATGAAGAAGATGAATTTTTCCACTCTAAAGTTTATAAAGATCTAAAGTCCTTTAAGCAAGATGTTGATGTTATTGTGTCTAATCGTATGGCGGATGAGTTAAGTGATGTTGCTGAAAAAGTGTACACACGTGATTTATTTGGTAGTGATTAATTTTTCAAAGTGTTCCTACAAAGCCCGCTTAATGCGGGCAAGTTTTTCTATTAGTAACAGAATAGTAAATATTATTTCTTTGTTATGTTTAATATCAATATATTATTTTTTATGTAGTTGCTAATATTGTGATCTTTTAATAAAAAGCCTTCGCGCTGATAATTATTTGTAAATTACCACTTCCTGTATCTATAGTATTCTGGTCAAGCCCAACCGGACACCTGATTTTGTAAATTTTCATAGTTAATCGGCGTTAAGTCGCCGAGTGTTGTATGAAGCCGTTCGTGGTTGTAATAACGGATATATTCTTCAGCATCCATCTTCATTGCATCTCGTGTTAAATGAACAACATTGAATAACCATTCACTCTTTAAACTGCCAAAAAAACGCTCTACAACCGCGTTATCTAAGCAAGTACCAACACGACTCATCGATGCGGTGATTTTATATTTGTGCAATAACGCACTAAATCGTCCACTCGTATATTGAGAGCCTCGATCACTATGGAACATTAGGCCAGCTTTAGGTCGCCTAATATTAATCGCCATCTGCAATGCTCGCTCAACCAAATCAGCCGTCATACGTTTTGATATTGACCAACCAACGATCCTACGTGAGTATAAGTCCATCACAATAGCTAAATACATCCAGCCTTGATTGGTTCTCAAATAGGTGGCGTCACCTGCCCAAACTAAGTTTGCGTACTTAGGATTAAACTGCAGCCTTAATAAATTATCGGCAATGCTATCACTGTGTTTACGCTTGGTTGTTATTTTATATGCCTGACGCTGTCTCACGACTAGTTTTAGCTTACGCATGATACTGTGCGTAAGATAACGACCAACATTGAAGCCTGCCAGTCTTAAATTCTTACACAACTGACGTGAACCTAAACTGCCACGACTACGTTTAAATAGCTGTCGTGCAGTACGGTACATATTTAACTCTTCTTCACTGATGATTTTAGCCGGGCGTTCTAGCCAATCATAAAATGCACTACGGCTTACTTGTAGTACATTACAAAGCAGTTTTATGGGATATTTAGAGCGGCATGCTCGAATATATCTAAATTTTACTTCATTTCTTTTGCGAAGAAGGCACTGGCCTTTTTAGTATTTCTTTCTCCATACGCGGCTGTTTTACTTCTTTGCGCAAGGCCAATAACTCAGATCGTTCATCAGAATTAACCGTTGAATTGGCATGTTCTTCTGCTTTTTGTTTCCAACTGTAAAGAAGGCTAGTCGTGACGTTTAAAGCAGATGCAGCTTCTTGAACACTTTAACCTTGCTCACTGATTAACGCTAATGCTTCCGTTTTAAATTCACTTGTATAAGTTTTGTATTGTCTTCTAGTATTCATGCTCACTCCTTTAGTGGATAGTATTATCCAAAATTAAAGTGCCCAGTTCAATCAGACCAGAATAAACTTCCAGAGAGGGGAATATATGACATATCTTTTCGTATGAGTGAGTTCAATCGCGAAATTAAGTTTTAATTTAAACTATCTTAATAAATTTTATGTATAGTAAGGGCCTTTGTTATCGGAGATGTTTTATAGGGTTTTATTACGATGGATATTAATAAGAAGCTCGTTTTTGTTGTAAATGTTGATTGGTTTTTTATTTCTCATCGTTTGCCTATCGCAGTAAAAGCAATTTCAAATGGTTATGAAGTTCATCTCATATGTAAAGATACAGGTAAATGTAAAGAGTTAGTAGAGCTAGGTATTAATGTTCATGATTGCCCCTTCACTCGAAATGGAAGTAAATTATTTAGTGAAATTAATTCACTGTTAAAGTTAAAGAGATTAATTAAAAAAATTAATCCTGATATTGTACATGCAGTAACAATTAAACCTGTTCTTTACACTGGACTAGTTCTTCATTTAGTTAAAAAAAAACCAAAATTTGTGGCCGCTATTTCAGGATTGGGGTACGTATTTACTGCTGAAAATTTTAAAGCTAAATTAACTAAGAGTTTAGTTTCCATTTTATACCGAGTGGCATTTCATCATAAAGATAAGCTTGTTATTTTTCAAAATATGACTGATCAATCAATTTTAAAATCAGTTACTAACTTTTCTGAAAGCGAAAGTGTCTTGATCAAAGGGTCAGGGGCAGATCTTCAAACTTATAACTACACTAAAGAGCCTGATGTCGATGTGATTAAAATTGTTATGGCATGTCGTTTGCTAAAGGAAAAGGGAGTATACGAGTATGTCGAAGCCGCAAAAATCGTGCGAGAAAAATATAAGAATGTTGATTTTTTACTTGCAGGTTCTCCTGACGATAACCCGAATAGTATTTCCCAAATAGAATTAGATGCTTGGAATCGAGATGGTATTATAACGACTTTAGGACACTGTAATAACATTCCTAAAATTTTCTCTGAATCTCATATTATTACGATGCCTTCCTATTACGGGGAAGGAGTTCCCAAAGTCTTAATTGAGGCTGCTGCATGTGGACGCCCAATTATCACAACAGATAATCCTGGTTGTCGAGATTCAATTATTCCTGATGTTAGTGGCATATTGGTGCCAATAAAAGATGCCATAAGTTTAGCCAAGGCAATTATATTATTAATTGAAAATAATGACTTACGAGTATCAATGGGTGAACAAGGTAGACAATATGCCGAACAAGAATTTGATGTTAAAGCTGTTGTACAAAAACATATGATGATCTACTCGCAATTACTATTATAGGTTTGCTGTTATGAAAATAATTCTTACTGGTGCAACTGGTTTTTTAGGTAGTTTTATAATACCGGCATTAACATCTCATCAACTTGCAACTTTGGGGCGAACACGAAGTAACAATAACAAGTTAATTCATCATTATGCTAATTTGGATAAGTCGATTGATTATGAAAAGATTCTTATTGATTTTGATGTGCTCATCCACTGCGCCGCACGCGTTCATGTGATGAATGATGAATCAATAAATCCACTTGATGATTATCGTGAAGTAAATACAGCCGGAACTTTGAATCTTGCGAGACAAGCTGCTGAAGCTGGTGTTAAGCGCTTTATATTTATTAGCAGCATCAAAGTTAATGGTGAATCAACTGAGCTTGGTCAGGCTTTTAAAGCTAGTGATGCTCGAGCGCCACAAGATTTTTATGGTCAATCGAAATCTGAAGCGGAAGAGCAGCTTTTAAAGCTGGCAGAAGAAACAGGGATGGAAGTTGTCATTATTCGACCTCCTTTGGTTTATGGCCCTGGTGTAAAAGCTAATTTTGCTTCCTTACTAAACTTAGTATCAAAAGGATTACCTTTGCCTTTTGGTTGTATAACTAACAACCAACGTAGTTTAGTCTCAGTAAATAATTTGGTTGATCTTATCATTACTTGTATTGATCACCCCAATGCCGCGAATCAAGTATTTCTAGTTTCAGATGATAATGATCTTTCTACTGCTGGAATGATTAAAAAAATGTCTAAAGCGTTAGGTCGCTCAAGTCGAATGTTACCAGTGCCTTTATCACTTTATCATTTGATTGGAAAAGTGTTTGGCAAGCAAGATGTTGTTAATCGCTTATTGGGCTCATTACAAGTTGATATTTCGCATACGAAACAGACACTAAATTGGAAGCCAATTCAATCTGTCGAAGATGGTTTTCGTGAAACAGCAGAAGTTTTTTTAAAAAATAAGAAGAGTAACAAATGATCCGTATTTTAGATTTCTTAGCTGCATTTTTTGGTTTGTTACTGTTATGGCCAATTTTACTTATCGTTGTCATTATCGGTTTGTTTGATACTGGCTCACCTGTTTTTGTACAAACACGAGTAGGTAAAAACCAAAAACCATTTGATCTGATCAAATTTCGTACTATGACTGTTGAGACAAAATCTGTTGCAAGCCATTTAGCCAGTAATGCCTCCATCACTAAGTTAGGTGCCTTTTTACGTAAAACTAAAATAGATGAACTGCCACAACTGATTAATGTGCTCAAAGGTGAAATGAGTTTGGTTGGACCAAGACCGAATTTATTCAATCAAGAAGAGTTAATCAAAGAAAGAGAAGCTCTTGGCATATATGACGTTCTTCCTGGGATTACGGGCTTAGCTCAAGTGCAAAATGTTGACATGTCTACACCGGAGTTGTTAGCTAAAACAGATAAACAGATGATAGATAGTTTAACTTTACCTTTGTATTTTAAATATATTATTATGACAGCGACCGGTAGTGGGAGTGGGGATGCAGTTAAATAACTGATTTAATGTCTTAGCTATTTAATTTTTCTAACCATTGTGTAAATTTTCGTGCTCTATCTAATAAATTTGGATAGACTCTTTCTTTTTCAATTCTCTTTCAAAGTGTTAATAAAATATATGGTTATAATTTGGAATTTATCTCGTACTAGCAAGCGTATTATCAGTTTGTTTATTGATACTTTATTTATCTGTCTCGCCTTTTATTTTTCCTTCTGGGTACGCTTGGGGAAATTTGAATGGCTTATGAATGTCGAAAGTATTTATACTTTAGTTGGCACCATTGTATTAACTCTCGTCTTTTTTATTCGTCTGGGTCTATATCGAGCTGTCTTACGTTATCTTACTTTCCATGCTTTATTTGTTATTTTTATTGGCTCGTTATTATCTGCACTAGCACTTGCTCTTTTATCCTATTATTTACAATCATTTTTGCCTCGTACTGTTCCTATTATCTATTTTGCCTTTTTAGCTATTCTTTGTGGAGGTTCTCGATTAATGGTGAGAGCGCTGGTTTTTCAAGGCGATAAAAAAGGAAGAGAAAGTGTATTAATTTATGGTGCTGGCGGTGCAGGACGACAGCTAGCTTTATCTTTAAAATCTTCTGAGGAATATCGAGTTGTTGCGTTTGTTGATACAGACACAACCTTAATTGGAATGATTATACAAGGTCTATCTGTTCATCATACCGACAATATCGCCTCCCTAATTACAAAATCAGATGCTAAAAAAATATTTATTGCAGTGCCTAGTGCTTCGAGAGCCCGCCGTAAAGAAATTATTGATTCCTTAGTTCATTTACACATGGAAGTACTTAGTGTGCCTTCCATGGAAGATATTGTTTCAGGTAAAGCAAGTATTGATCAGTTAGGTGATGTACCAATTGATGATTTACTAGGCCGAGACCCAGTTGCTGCACAACAAGTACTTCTTGAGGCTAACATAAAAAATAAAGTGGTATTGGTGACTGGGGCTGGCGGGTCAATTGGTTCTGAATTATGCCGACAAATTATTAAAGGGGATCCTTCAGCGATTATATTATTTGAGCGTTCAGAGTTTGCTTTATATAAAATTGAAAATGAATTAACACAACTTGCAGCAGAAGCTAATAAGACTATTAGAATAGTGCCACTGCTTGGCTCTGTTCAACACTACAATCGTTTAACTATGGTGATGACAACTTTTAATGTTAATACTGTTTATCATGCAGCAGCTTATAAACATGTACCTTTAGTTGAATTTAATGTTGCAGAAGGTATTCAAAATAATGTTTTTGGTACTTATTTTACAGCTAAAGCTGCAATTGAAAGTAAGGTTGAGTCTTTTGTATTAATTTCGACAGATAAAGCTGTGCGTCCAACCAATGTGATGGGCACAACTAAAAGGCTTGCTGAATTAGGGTTGCAAGCCTTAGCCGAACAAGAGCATGAAAAAGTTAATGGAACTCGCTTTTGTATGGTTCGTTTCGGTAATGTACTTGGTTCTTCAGGCTCTGTTATTCCATTATTTAAAAAGCAAATTTTAAAAGGGGGGCCTTTAACGGTTACTCACCCTGATATTACTCGTTTCTTCATGACGATTCCTGAAGCCGCTCAACTTGTTATTCAGGCTGGGGCCATGGGGAAGGGGGGCGATGTATTTATTCTTGATATGGGAGATTCAGTTAAAATAATTGATTTAGCTAAGAATCTAATTCGCTTATCTGGACTTGACGTTAAATGTGAAGATAATCCACTTGGTGACATTGAAATTAAATTTACAGGTTTGCGCCCTGGTGAAAAATTATATGAAGAGTTATTAATTGGTGGTGATGTTGGTAAAACAGCTCATGAAAGGATCATGACAGCCCAAGAGTTTTATCTACCATTGAATGAATATGTCGATATATTAGAAAAATTAGATGATGCTTGTAAGCATTTTGATCATGAACTGATACGCAAAATATTACTCTCTACGCCAACAGGTTTTGAACCAAGTGATGGTATTGGTGATTTAGCTTGGAATGAGAAATTAGCTTCATCAAAACAAAAAGTAGATAAATGTTTTGATGAGGTTGCAAAGTTAGCGATACAAAATGATATTAAAAAATAACGCTTTAAATTAATAACTGCTTTTGTGGTTCTTTCTAAGTCGTATTTTCCAACTTCTGCATGCGAAGCAAAATTTGTAAGTTACTGCTCTTTTAAATTATCACATTGTTGTTTTTGATTCTTATTTTCATCGATTTTCATTTTATTCGCTCTTTATGGATAAGAATCAAGTTTTTTACGTATTATCAGGTTACAAAGGACAGAAAAATCCTTATACTGACGTGCTTTATTTCTAGGTGACGATTTTTAGCAAGTGTAAAATAGTCTGTCATCTATTAAGCAATCATCAATATGGATGGTTGTTTTACCTCTTAGCAACTGATGCTAAGAACGGTATTATTAATTTTAACAGTGGATACAAAGAGTTATGAGTACAGTAAATTCTGAAAACAGCAAAAGCTCACTTGATGGGTTGAAATGGACTATCACCGTTCTTTTATTAGCAGCAATTATTGTTGGTAATTATATTTACGGCGAAGAAACGCATGTTGTATTACGTGTGGCAATACTTTTATTCTTAGCTGCTTTAGCACTTCTTTCTGCTGCATTTACTGAAAAAGGTAAAACATTTGTTGGTTTTGCTAAAGACTCGCGTCTTGAAGTACGTAAAGTTGTTTGGCCAACACGCCAAGAAACAGTTCAAACTACATTAATCATCTTAGCTGTATCAACAATTGTTGGTTTAGTGCTATGGGGTCTTGATGGCATTTTTGTTCGTATCGTTTCGTTTATCACTACCTCTATTTAAGGGTTTATTATGACTGAAGAAGTTCAAAAAAAGAGATGGTACGTAGTACAAGCATTCTCTGGTTATGAAGGGCGTGTTCAAAAAACATTAGTAGAGCATATTCGTTTAAACGAAATGGAAGAGCACTTCGGGCAAATCTTAGTTCCTACTGAAGAAGTGGTTGAAATGCGTGCCGGTCAGAAACGTAAGAGTGAACGCAAGTTCTTCCCAGGTTACGTTTTAGTTGAAATGGCGATGAATGATGATAGCTGGCATTTAGTGAAAAGTATCGACCGTGTTATGGGCTTTATTGGTGGTACAGCAGAACGTCCTGCTCCTATCTCTCAAAAAGAAGTAGATAATATTCTTAATCGTTTACAAGATTCTCATGATTCACCACGTCCACGTACCTTGTTTGAAGCAGGTGAAATGGTTCGCGTTACTGATGGTCCATTTGCAGATTTCTCTGGTACAGTTGAGGAAGTTGATTACGATAAAAGTCGCTTGAAAGTATCGGTTTCTATCTTTGGTCGTGCAACACCAGTTGAACTTGAGTTTTCTCAAGTTGAAAAAGACTAATGAAATAATAGGGTAAAATCTATTGTTGAATTCAAAAGCCAATAAGTTGATTCTTATTGGCTTTTTTGTTTTTAGTGATTGAATAGTTATATTTGTTTTTAGGTGGATTGAAAACCACGCCCAGTGTTTTTGTGGTGTTATCTTGGGGTGCAGGATTTATCCTGCTGATTGTTAGGTAGTTTGAAAGCTAGGCTCTCATTAGTTCTTTTTTAAAATTCACACTTATTAGTCTCGCCTAAACAGAATTATTATTTTCGTTCAAAAAAACACCAAAAAGCCTTGTGAAGAAGGTCATATTACAGGTATAATTCGCCGCCCTTTTTATTTGTTGTATCAAAGCGATTTGTTATGACAAAACAAAAGAACTGAGTATGTTGCAATAATGCAGATACTTATGAATTAATCGGGAAGCTGTTTTTATATCAGCGTTATACCCAAACAAAGGTAATATATCATGGCTAAGAAAGTAACCGCATATATCAAGCTGCAAGTTTCAGCTGGTATGGCAAACCCGTCACCACCAGTTGGTCCTGCACTTGGTCAACACGGTGTTAACATCATGGAATTCTGTAAAGCATTCAATGCAAAAACAGAATCTCAAGAAAAAGGCGCTCCAGTACCTGTAGTAATTACAGTATATGCTGACCGTTCTTTTACGTTCGAAACTAAGACTCCACCTGCATCTTACTTACTTAAGAAAGCTGCCGGCATCAAATCTGGTTCTGCTGTACCTAACAAAGATAAAGTAGGTAAAGTAACAGTTGCTCAACTTGAAGAAATCGCTAAAGCGAAAGAAGTTGATTTAACGGGTGCCGATCTTGAAGCGATGGTACGTTGTATTGCGGGTTCTGCTCGTTCTATGGGTCTGGAAGTAGAGGGTTAATACAATGGCTAAATTATCTAAACGCATGACAGCTATCCGTGCAGAAGTAGACGGAACTAAAGAATACGAAATCAATGAAGCAGTAGCACTTTTACAAAAGTTTGCTACAGCTAAATTCAGCGAAAGCATTGATGTTGCAGTTAACCTAGGTGTTGATCCTCGTCGTAGTGATCAAAACGTTCGTGGCGCAACTGTATTACCACACGGTACTGGCCGTGAAGTTCGTGTTGCTGTATTCACACAAGGCGCTAACGCTGAAAAAGCATTAGAAGCTGGTGCGGATATCGTTGGTATGGACGATCTTGCTGCTAAAGTTAAAGCTGGCGAAATGGATTTTGACGTTGTAATTGCATCACCAGACGCTATGCGTGTTGTTGGTCAATTAGGTCAAATCTTAGGTCCACGTGGCCTAATGCCTAATCCGAAAGTGGGTACTGTAACTCCTAACGTTGCTGAAGCAGTTAAAAATGCTAAAGCTGGTCAGGTTCGTTACCGTAACGACAAGAATGGTATTATCCATTCTACAATCGGTAAAGCTACGTTCTCTGCTGATCAAATTAAAGAAAACCTAGAAGCTCTAATCGTTGCGCTTAAAAAAGCAAAACCATCTGGCGCTAAAGGTCAATTTATCAAGAAAGTTTCTCTATCTACAACTATGGGTGCTGGTGTTAAAATCGACCAAGCAACTTTAGTAACAGTAGTAGCGTAATTTTTTATAGTCATTTGCTGATAAATCACTAAGTGACTATACAAGGTCGGGTATTATTTGTATAATACGCGACCTTACTTTGGAGGGCCTTAGGTCTCTTCTTAGACCGCAGGCGTTAAATCCTTGATTTAACTTAATTTCCTGCGTAGATGGTACCGGACCCCAGAAAGATTATTCTACTGGATCCGTAACCGAAATAGTGCCTCATCATTAGATGGGGGTGTTTATCTAGGGTAAAACCTAGTGGAATCCAGGAGTAAAACCAAATGGCATTAAGACTCGAAGACAAACAAGCTATTGTTGCTGAAGTCAACGAAGCTGCTAAAGGCGCTCTGTCTGCTGTAACTGCCGATTCACGCGGTGTAACAGTAGGTGCAATGACTGAACTTCGTGCAAAAGCACGTGCAAACGGTGTATTTTTACGTGTAATTCGTAATACATTAGCACGTCGTGCAGTTGAAGGTACAGACTTCGCATGTCTGACAGAAACGTTTACAGGTCCTACTATCCTTGCATTTTCAAACGAACATCCAGGTGCTGCAGCACGTCTTTTAAAAGACTTCGCTAAAGCAAATGAAAAGTTTGAAATTAAAGGGCTAGCATTTGAAGGCGAATTTATTGAAGCCGCTCAAATCGACCGTTTAGCGACACTACCAACATACGACGAAGCAATTGCGAAACTGATGGCTACTATGAAAGAAGCTGCAGCTGGCAAACTTGTACGTACTCTGGCTGCTATTCGCGACCAGAAAGAAGAATCTGCAGCGTAATTGCTGTAATACCATTTTATAATCTATATATAGGAATTGACTCATGTCTCTTACTAAAGACCAAATCATTGATGCTGTTGCAGAACTATCTGTAATGGAAGTTGTTGAACTAATCGAAGCAATGGAAGAAAAATTCGGTGTATCTGCTGCTGCTGTTGCTGCAGGTCCTGCTGCTGCAGGCGAAGCTGCTGCTGAGCAAACTGAATTCAACCTAGTACTTACTGCTTTCGGTGAGAACAAAGTTAAAGCAATCAAAGCTGTACGTGGCATCACAGGTCTAGGCCTGAAAGAAGCTAAAGCTGCTGTTGAAGCATGCCCAGCGGTACTTAAAGAAGGTATCGAGAAAGCTGAAGGTGAAGCATTCATCAAAGAGCTTGAAGAAATCGGTGCAACTGCTGAACTTAAATAAGTTAGTTTTTCTAACTTAATAGCTATGCAAATAGCTTTGGCTGGTGATTATTTAATCACCGGCCTTTTTGCGCTATAGGATACCGTGATTTATCATTATTTTTTACGGTCATCGGACGCTTAAGGTGATGTTATAGAACGCATCATTAACACCAAAATAATGTGCCGCCGTTGTCATACACTAAGATTCAAACCAAGTAAGACAACTATGACCAATTTTATCAGCGAGCAAAGGAACCACATGGGTTACTCTTATACTGAGAAAAAACGTATTCGTAAGGATTTTGGGAAACGTCCACAAGTTATGGAAAAACCATACTTGTTGGAAATTCAACTAGATTCATTCAAACGATTCATTGAAGTCGATTTAACTGGGGAAGTTGGTCTAGAAGCTGCTTTTAACAGCATCTTCCCAATCGCTAGTTATTCAGGCACGTCGGAACTGCAATATGTAAGTTACCGTTTAGGTGAGCCTGTTTTTGATGTGAAAGAATGCCAAATCCGCGGAGTTACATACTCTGCCTCTTTGCGTGTAAAATTACGTCTTGTTATTTACGACCGTGATGCACCAGCAGGTACGGTTAAAGATATCCGCGAACAAGAAGTTTACATGGGCGAAATGCCTCTTATGACTGAAAACGGTACTTTTGTAATCAATGGTACTGAGCGTGTTATTGTTTCTCAATTACATCGTTCTCCTGGCGTTTTCTTTGACCATGATAAAGGCAAAACTCACAGTTCGGGTAAAGTGTTATATAACGCACGAGTTATCCCTTACCGTGGTTCTTGGTTAGATTTCGAATTCGACCCTAAAGATAACTTATTTGTACGTATTGACCGCCGTCGTAAATTACCGGCAACGATCATGTTACGTGCGCTTGAGTACACTACAGAACAAATCCTAGATATCTTCTTTGATACAACTGAGTTTGTTGTTAAAGATGGTGTTATTACGATGGCATTGATTGCAGACCGTTTACGTGGTGAGCAATTAAACTTTGATGTTATCAGTAAAGGCAAAACGTACGTTGAAGCTGGCAAGCGTATTACCGCTCGTCATATTCGCGATCTTGAAAAAGCTGGCGTGAAAAGCATCGAAGTACCGTTTGAGCATTTAGAAGGTAAAGTTGCAGCAAAAGATTACATCAGTAGCGAAACTGGCGAAATCATTGTTAATGCAAATGATATCTTTACGCTTGAGTTATTAGCAGAGCTAGCACAGTCTGGTATTAAAAAATTCGAAGCGATTTATACAAATGAATTAGATTGTGGTTCATTTATCTCAGACACATTACGTGTTGATTCTTCAACTAACCGTTTAGAAGCGTTAGTAGAAATCTACCGTATGATGCGTCCTGGTGAGCCACCAACAAAAGATGCTGCAGAAGGTTTATTCCAAAACTTATTCTTTGCAGAAGAACGTTATGACTTATCTAAAGTAGGTCGTATGAAGTTCAATCGCCGTGTAAACATTGAAGGCGATGAAGGTCCTGGTATTCTATCTAACGAAGATATCTTAAGTGTTATGAAAACACTGATCGATATTCGTAACGGTAATGGCGAAGTTGATGATATCGATCACCTTGGTAACCGTCGTATTCGTTGTGTAGGTGAAATGGCTGAAAACCAATTCCGTGTTGGTTTAGTACGTGTTGAACGTGCCGTTAAAGAACGTCTATCATTAGGCGATCTTGATGCAACTATGCCGCAAGACTTGATCAATGCAAAACCTATCTCAGCTGCTGTTAAAGAGTTCTTTGGTTCATCACAACTGTCTCAGTTCATGGATCAAAATAACCCATTATCAGAAGTAACACACAAACGTCGTATCTCTGCATTAGGCCCTGGTGGTTTAACACGTGAACGTGCTGGTTTTGAAGTACGTGACGTACACGCAACTCACTATGGTCGTTTATGTCCTATCGAAACGCCTGAGGGACCAAACATCGGTCTTATCAACTCGTTAGCGACTTTCTCTCGTACTAACAGTTACGGTTTCTTAGAAACGCCTTACCGTAAAGTTATCGATGGTAAACCTTCTGATCAAGTTGAATACTTATCAGCTATCGAAGAGGGTACATTCGTTATCGCACAGGCATCAGCTAACACTGATGAGAATGGCATGCTTAACGAAGAGATGATCCCTTGTCGTCATAAAGGTGAAACAACCTTTATGGGTGCTGCAGATATCGATTATATGGATGTGTCACCACAACAGATCATTTCTGTTGCTGCGTCACTTATCCCGTTCTTAGAACATGATGATGCTAACCGTGCCTTAATGGGTGCGAACATGCAACGTCAAGCGGTTCCTACTTTACGTGCTGATAAGCCATTAGTAGGTACTGGTATCGAACGTCGTCTTGCTATTGACTCTGGTGTTACCATTATCGCGAAACGCGGTGGTGTAATCGATTACGTTGATGCATCTCGTATCGTTGTTAAAGTTGCTGATGATGAATTAGTTGCTGGTGAAGCCGGTATCGATATCTACAACTTAACTAAATACACTCGTTCGAATCAGAATACTTGTATTAACCAAAAACCAACGTGTAAACCAGGCGAGCCAATTGTTCGCGGTGACGTATTAGCAGATGGTCCATCTACTGATATGGGTGATTTAGCACTTGGTCAAAACATGAAGATTGCTTTCATGCCTTGGAATGGTTACAACTTTGAGGATTCAATCCTTATTTCTGAGCGTGTATCTCAAGAAGATCGTTTCACTACGATCCATATCCAAGAGTTCTCATGTATTGCACGTGAAACTAAATTGGGTACTGAAGAGATCACTGCTGATATCCCTAACGTTGGTGAATCTGCATTAAGCAAACTAGATGAATCTGGTATTGTTTACGTAGGTGCTGAAGTTAAACCAGGTGATATCTTAGTAGGTAAAGTAACACCTAAGGGTGAAACACAACTTACGCCAGAAGAGAAACTATTACGAGCTATCTTCGGTGAGAAAGCGTCAGATGTTAAAGACAGCTCTCTACGTGTTTCTAACTCTACATACGCAACAGTAATTGACGTTCAAGTCTTTACTCGTGATGGTGTTGAGAAAGATAAACGCGCACTTGAAATCGAAGAAATGCAATTGAAAGCGGCTAAGAAAGATTTAACTGAAAAGTTCAATATCTTACAAGGCGCTATTTACGAAAAAGCATTAAATCTACTCGTTTCTGCTGGTCAAGAAGAAGCACGCTTACTACAAATGCCTAAAGCACAGTGGTTTGATATCGTACTTTCTGATGATGAGAAGCAAACACATTTAGATCAAATCAGTGCTCAAAACGATGAAATTAAAGCAGACTTTGATAAAGAGTTTGATATTAAACGTCGTAAGATCACTCAAGGTGATGATTTAGCACCGGGTGTTCAAAAAATTGTTAAGGTTTACCTAGCGGTACGTCGTCGCCTACAACCAGGTGATAAAATGGCGGGTCGTCACGGTAACAAAGGTGTTATCTCAAACATCGTACCTGTAGAAGATATGCCACACGATGAGTTTGGTGTTCCAGTTGATATCGTACTTAACCCACTGGGTGTACCATCACGTATGAACATCGGTCAGATCCTTGAAACTCATTTAGGTCTAGCTTGTAAAGGTGTTGGTGAGAAACTAGAGCGCATGATCAAAGATCAGCGTGATGTTGAAATGAGCAAAGTACGTGAATTCGTACAAAAACTTTACTCATTTGGTGATGCACCTTGTCATGTTGACTTAAATGAATTTGATGACGAAGCAGTAATGCGTCTTGCTAAAAACCTATACAAAGGTTTACCAGTAGCAACACCTGCGTTCGATGGTGCTCACGAAAGTGAAATCCGTGAACTATTACGTTTAGCTGATTTACCAGAGTCTGGTCAATTACAGTTAACTGATGGTCGTACAGGTATCGAATTCGAACGTAGAACAACCGTTGGTTACATGTACATGCTTAAATTGAATCACTTAGTTGATGATAAAATGCATGCACGTTCAACTGGTTCTTACAGCTTGGTTACTCAGCAACCACTTGGTGGTAAAGCTCAGTTCGGTGGCCAGCGTTTCGGTGAGATGGAAGTATGGGCACTAGAAGCTTACGGTGCTGCTTACACTCTACAAGAAATGCTAACGGTTAAATCGGATGATGTGAATGGTCGTACTAAGATGTATAAAAACATCGTAGACGGTGACCATAGAATGGAACCTGGCATGCCAGAATCATTCAACGTATTGTTGAAAGAGATCCGTTCATTAAGCATCAACATCGAGTTAGATGAAGAAAACGGCTAAGCACTAAGCAGTCGGCTTAAGTAAATATGTGGCGTCTTGTCTTGTTTTAAGAACAAGACGCCTAGTTTTAACTCCTAATAGGAGAGTAGCGTGAAAGACTTACTCAAGTTTTTAAAGCAACAAAATAAAACCAAAGAATTCGATGGTATTAAAATTGGTTTAGCATCACCTGAAATGATCCGTTCATGGTCTTTTGGTGAAGTTAAAAAACCTGAAACCATTAACTACCGTACATTTAAACCTGAACGTGAAGGTTTATTCTGTGCACGTATCTTTGGTCCTATCAAAGATTACGAATGTTTATGTGGTAAATACAAACGCCTTAAACATCGTGGTGTTATTTGTGAAAAATGTGGTGTTGAGGTTACTCAAGCTAAAGTTCGTCGTGACCGTATGGGACACATCGAATTAGCATCACCTGTTGCACACATTTGGTTCCTTAAATCACTTCCGTCTCGTATTGGCTTAATGCTTGATATGACGTTACGTGACATCGAACGTATCCTATATTTTGAATCATTCGTGGTTGTTGAACCAGGTATGACGGATCTTGAGCGTGGCCAAATTCTTCTTGAAGAAGAGTACTTGGACAACCTAGAGCAATGGGGCGATGAGTTTGATGCAATGATGGGCGCAGAAGCCGTATTTGCATTACTTAAGCAACTAGATCTAGAACATGAGATCAAAGGCATGCGTGAAGAATTAGAAACCACTAATTCTGAAACTCGCCGTAAAAAATTAACAAAACGTCTGAAATTGGTTGAGTCTTTCCACCAATCTTCAAACAAACCAGAGTGGATGATCTTAACAGTACTTCCAGTACTACCACCTGATTTACGTCCTCTAGTACCACTAGACGGCGGACGTTTTGCGACATCTGACTTAAATGACTTATACCGTCGTGTTATTAACCGTAATAACCGTCTAAAACGTCTTTTAGAATTAGCTGCACCAGATATCATCGTACGTAATGAAAAACGTATGTTACAAGAATCTGTTGATGCGTTATTAGATAATGGTCGTCGTGGCCGAGCTATTACTGGTTCGAACAAGCGTCCTCTAAAATCGCTTGCAGATATGATCAAAGGTAAGCAAGGTCGTTTCCGTCAAAACTTACTAGGTAAACGTGTAGATTACTCTGGTCGTTCTGTAATCACAGTTGGTCCAACACTACGTTTACATCAATGTGGTCTTCCTAAGAAGATGGCATTAGAGCTATTTAAACCATTCGTATACGGTAAGCTAGAAGCATTAGGTCTTGCTACTACTATTAAAGCGGCTAAGAAATTAGTTGACCGTGAAGGTGGTGAAGTTTGGGACATCCTAGAAGGTGTTATCCGTGAACATCCAGTGCTACTTAACCGTGCACCAACACTTCACAGACTAGGTATCCAAGCATTTGAGCCTGTATTAATCGAAGGTAAAGCGATTCAATTACATCCATTGGTTTGTGCGGCATACAACGCCGATTTCGATGGTGACCAAATGGCGGTACACGTACCGTTAACAATTGAAGCGCAGCTTGAAGCTCGTACGTTAATGATGTCTACGAATAATATCTTATCACCTGCAAATGGTGATCCGATTATCGTACCTTCACAAGACGTTGTATTAGGTTTGTACTACATGACACGTACTCGCATTAATGCGCGTGGCGAAGGCATGTACTTCCAAAGTGCAAAAGAAGCTGAAAAAGCATACCGTGCAGGTGTTGTTGATTTACAAGCGATTGTTAAAGTACGTATGACTCAAGTTCATATTGCTGAAGACAAATCTCGTACATCAACTACAGCACTAGTTGAAACAACAATTGGTCGTGCCATTCTGTCTCTTATCATGCCAGAAGGTTTACCATTTGAGCATGTTGACTTAAACATGGGCAAAAAAGCAATCTCTAACGTGTTGAATGCTTGTTACCGTTTATTAGGTATTAAAGACACAGTTATTTTTGCTGACCAATTAATGTACACAGGTTTTGAATACGCTACATTGTCAGGTGCTTCTGTTGGTATCGACGATATGGTTATTCCTGCAGCTAAGAAACACTTAGTTGAAGAAGCTGAAGCTGAAGTATTAGAAATCCAAGAGCAATTCCAAGCTGGTCTTGTGACTGCGGGTGAGCGCTACAATAAAGTTATCGATATCTGGGCAAGTGCGAATGAGCAAGTTGCTAAAGCGATGATGGAAAACCTTTCTAAAGAAACTGTGTTAACAGCGAAAGGCGAAGAAGCGGTACAAGATTCGTTTAACAGTGTTTACATGATGGCCGATTCTGGTGCACGTGGTAGTGCCGCTCAGATCCGTCAGCTAGCTGGTATGCGTGGTCTGATGGCTAAACCGGATGGTTCAATCATCGAAACACCTATCGTAGCTAACTTCCGTGAAGGTCTAAACGTACTTCAGTACTTTATCTCGACGCATGGTGCACGTAAAGGTTTGGCCGATACAGCACTTAAAACAGCAAACTCGGGTTACCTAACTCGTCGTCTTGTTGATATTGCTCAAGATTTAGTTATCACAGAAAAAGATTGTGGTAGTGAAGAAGGTCTATTAGTTACACCGTTAATTCAAGGTGGTGACGTTGTTGAACCACTTCGTGAACGTGTACTAGGTCGTGTTGTTGCTCGTGACATCATCAAACCAGGTACTGATAACGAAGTATTAATCAAACGTAATGTATTACTTGATGAGAAGAAGTGTGACTTAATCGAAGAAGCATCTGTTGACCAAGTATGGGTTCGCTCAGTAATTACTTGTAATACAGACTTTGGTGCTTGTGCTCAATGTTACGGTCGTGATTTGGCTCGTGGACACATGGTTGGTCAAGGCGAAGCAGTTGGTGTTATGGCCGCTCAGTCTATCGGTGAACCTGGTACACAGTTAACGATGCGTACGTTCCACATCGGTGGTGCAGCATCGCGTTCTGCATCTGAAAACAGCATTCAAGTTAAAAATACAGGTAAAGTTAAATTACATAACGCTAAGTTTGTAATTAACTCTGACCAAAAAGTAGTTGTTACTTCTCGTTCAACAGAATTAACAGTTATTGATGAGTTAGGCCGTACTAAAGAGAATCACCGTCTACCTTACGGTGCTGTTCTTGAGAAGCAAGATGGTACAGCAATTACTGCTGGTGAAATCATTGCTAACTGGGACCCGCATACACATCCAATCATTACGGAAGTGGAAGGTAAGATTGAATTCTTAGACTTCATTGAAGGCGTGACAATTAACAAACAAACTGATGAATTAACTGGTTTATCAAGTATTGTTGTTATTGACCCTGCACAACGTCCAAGTGCTGGTAAAGAAATGCGTCCAATGGCTAAACTAGTTGATGCTAAAGGTAATGATTTATTCATTCCTGGTACTGATGTTGCTGCTCAATATGCACTTCCTGCAAAAGCTATCGTTAGTCTAGAAGATGGTGCTCAAGTACGAGTGGGTGATGCGGTTGCTCGTATTCCTCAAGAAAGCTCGAAAACTCGTGATATCACGGGTGGTCTACCTCGCGTAGCCGACTTGTTTGAAGCGCGTACTCCTAAAGATGCGGCTATCTTAGCTGAAGTATCTGGTACATTAGCATTTGGTAAAGAAACGAAAGGTAAACGTCGTTTAGTTATCACTCAAGCTAATGGCGATGTATATGAAGAGATGATCCCTAAATGGCGTCACCTAAACATCTTCGAAGGTGAGAAGATTGAAAAAGGTGAGGTTATTTCTGATGGTCCTGAGTCTCCTCATGACATCCTTCGTCTACGTGGTATTAGCCCAGTGGCTAACTACATCACTAACGAAGTACAAGAAGTTTACCGTCTACAAGGCGTAAAAATTAACGATAAACACATTGAAGTTATCGTTAACCAAATGCTACGTAAATGTATCATCACTGATGCTGGCGATACTTCGTTCTTAGCAGGTGAGCAAGCTGAAGTTGTACGTGTTGTTATTGAAAACCGTCGCTTAGAAGCTGAAGGTAAAAACTTAGCTAAGTTTGAATACCAGTTATTAGGTATTACTAAAGCATCACTAGCAACTGAATCATTTATTTCAGCTGCATCTTTCCAAGAAACGACTCGTGTTCTTACGGAAGCTGCTGTTGCAGGTAAATGTGACCAATTACATGGCTTGAAAGAGAATGTAATCGTAGGTCGCTTGATTCCAGCTGGTACTGGTTTTGCACATCACCGTACTCGTGCTGCAGCTAAAGCGAAAGAGCTTGAACCTGTAACAGATGAGCCAATCATCGATGTTGAAGCTGCTGAGCAAAACTTAGCAGACTTACTAAACGCCGTTGATTTTGGTGAGTAAGATTTCCTAGCGGAATCAAACTGATGTTTAATAAAAAGGTGCTTCGGCACCTTTTTTTGTGCCTGAAATTTACAATTAATTAGGTGGCTTGAAAGCCTCGCCCCGGATATGTTGTTACTATTACATTTATGGGGGGCAGGATTGATCCTGCTTTTTTTAACCCTTTAAATATAGAAATTGATATTATTTTTACCGTTAAGTTGATCCATCGTTTAATACAATGATATAAGTTAGGTTCGCGTTAACATATTCTCCATTACAAGGTTATCTCATGACAACTAAAAAAATAATTAGCACAGAACAAGCTCCAGCAGCAATTGGTCCATATTCTCAGGCAAATCAAATGGGCGAAATGATTTTTACTTCTGGTCAAATCCCATTAGATCCAAAAACAATGGAAATTGTAGAAGGTGGTATTACAGAGCAAGCTGAGCAAGTAATGAAAAATTTATTTGCTGTATTAGATGCTGCAGGCGCATCTGCTGAAACAGTGGTTAAAACAACTTGTTTTATTAAAGATATGAATGACTTTGTTGCATTTAATGAAGTGTATGGTAAATATTTTGCTGAACTCGCACCTGCACGTTCATGTGTTGAAGTTGCACGTTTGCCAAAAGATGTTTTAGTTGAAGTTGAAGCTGTCGCGTTTACCGCGAAATAAGGCTGAACTATGTCAGACCATCAAGTAGTTAAATTTTCTATTTTAGTCACTGGCTCTCCTGCTAGCCATCAAAGTGCATCAACAGCATATCAATTTTGTTGTGCTTTATTGGAAGCAGGTCATCAAGTTAGTGGTGTGTTTTTCTACTTAGATGGTGTATTGAATGCGAGTAACTTAGTGAGCCCTGCTACAGATGAAGTTAATTTGCCTGAATTGTGGTCAACATTAGCTTTGCAACACCAATTCCCTTTAGAAGTTTGTGTCGCAGCTTCATTACGCCGCGGTATTGTTAATGAACAAGAAGCTGAGCATTTAGCATTATCCAGTTACAATCTAAAATCTCCTTTTGTTTTAAGCGGGTTAGGGCAGTTAGCTGAATTATCAGCCAATTGTGATCGCCTAATGCAATTTTAAGGAAATGGTAATGGAAAAGAAGGTTGGTATTGTTAATCGACATTTACCACATGGTCAAAGCCATGCAAGAGAAGCATTAGATTTAAGCTTAGCATTATCCGCTTTTAATGAATCATTGAGTCTTTTTTTTATTGGCGACGGGGTTTATCAATTATTAGCAAAGCATCAAGCTGATATTATTTTGCAGAAAGATTTTCAGCCAATGTTACAAATGCTTGAGTTGTACGGTGTTGAACAAATTTATGTTTGTGAAGAATCTCTAGCGCTTCGTCATATTTCAGTAGACCAATTGGTTATTAAAACAACGCTGTTAAGTACTGAAAAAATTAACTCATACCTTGCTCAGCAAGATCAATTATTAAGTTTTTAAATGATATTACACACAATCAAAAGCTCTCCTTTGAGTACTTTTTCATTACAAGATTGTTTAAAGCATCTATCAGAACATGATTGTGTTCTTTTAATGAACGATGCTGTTATTGCGGTTAGTGCTTCCCTTGAATTACAACCTACCTTGCTGCAGTTACATGAAAGTAAGCGTTTATTTATATTACAGGATGATTTACAAGCGCGTGGTCTCCATGCAGATTTTGGCCAAATCATCGACTATGCTGGGTTTGTTGATTTAACGATTAAGTGTCAGAGTCAGTTAGCTTGGTAATACTGCCTTCACTAACTTTAAATTCATTATTTTTTATTTTCTGATTCCCTCTTTTTATTGCGACTTACCTTTTGTATTCACTTTTTTGTTTTGTGAACAAAAACACGATTGCCTAATTATTGACTCGCCATTCTAATCAGCGTAAACTCTTGCGACCCTAATCTTTAGGGTTTGATTTTTCACACACACTTAGGAGCTATTTAACAATGGCAACAATTTCACAATTGGTACGCAAACCGCGTAAGGACAAAGTTCAAAAAACTAACGTTCCTGCGCTAGAAGCGTGTCCACAAAAACGTGGTGTATGTACTCGTGTATATACTACTACACCAAAAAAACCTAACTCGGCAATGCGTAAAGTTGCTCGTGTACGTCTAACTAACGGTTTCGAAGTAACTTCGTACATCGGTGGTGAAGGCCATAACTTGCAAGAGCATAGTGTAATCTTGATCCGCGGCGGTCGTGTAAAAGATTTACCGGGTGTTCGTTACCATACAGTTCGTGGTGCACTTGATACTTCAGGTGTAACAGCTCGTCGTAACGGTCGTTCTAAATACGGTGCTAAAAAGCCTAAATCTTAATACTTTCCGTAAGTAAGGCCAAACAAACACTATTTTAAATTTAATATGTTTTGGGTAATATCCTGAAGCGCACGGAGAAATAAGATGCCAAGAAGACGCGTCGTAGCTACTCGTAAAGTACTACCAGATCCTAAGTTTGGATCAGAAATCCTAACAAAATTCGTTAACGTAGTAATGGTTGACGGAAAAAAATCTATTGCTGAAAAAATCGTTTACGGTGCTTTAGCAACTGCTGCTGAAAAAAGCGGCAAAGATCCAATGGAACTTTTTGAAGTTTCTTTAGAAAACATCCGCCCAAGCGTCGAAGTTAAATCTCGTCGTGTTGGTGGTTCAACATACCAAGTGCCTGTAGAAGTTCGTCCTTCTCGTCGTAATGCTTTAGCAATGCGTTGGTTAGTTGAAGCTTCTCGTAAGCGTGGTGAAAAATCAATGGCATTACGTCTAGCTGGTGAGCTAGTTGATGCAGCAGATAACAAAGGTTCTGCGGTTAAGAAACGTGAAGACGTTCACCGTATGGCTGATGCAAACAAAGCGTTTGCTCACTACCGTTGGTAGAAAATTCTTAGCACAGGCTTTAGCTTGTGCTTTTTCGTTTCTATTTGCACAAAGCTTTATTTAAAAAGGACATTGCATTGTCACGTACAACTTCTATTGAGCGCTACCGTAATATCGGTATTGTAGCTCATGTCGATGCAGGTAAAACTACTACTACAGAGCGTGTGTTGTTCTACACTGGTGTATCTCACAGAATTGGTGAAGTACATGATGGTGCAGCAACGATGGACTGGATGGAGCAGGAGCAGGAGCGTGGTATTACTATCACCTCAGCTGCGACTACTACTTTCTGGAAAGGCATGCAAAACCAGTATGAGCAGCACCGCATTAATATCATTGATACACCAGGACACGTAGATTTCACTATTGAAGTTGAACGTTCATTACGCGTGTTAGATGGTGCAGTCGTTGTATTTTGTGGCTCGTCAGGTGTGGAGCCTCAATCAGAAACTGTATGGCGCCAAGCTAACAAATACCACGTTCCGCGTATCGTATTTGTTAATAAAATGGACCGTACTGGTGCTGATTTTGAGTCTGTACTTGAGCAAATTCGAACTCGCTTAGGCGCAACTTGTGTTCCTATTCATTTGAATATTGGTACAGAAGAGAACTTTAGCGGGGTTATCGACCTCATTAAAATGAAAGCGATCAATTGGAACGATGCAGATCAAGGGATGACATTTGAATATGTTGAAATCCCAGCTGATTTATTAGATCACGCGCAGTCTTTGCACGAGGAACTAGTAGAAACAGCAGCAGAAGCAAATGATGAACTGATGGAAAAATACCTCGAAGAAGGTGAACTTTCCGAAGAAGAAGTCAAAGCAGGTTTACGTATTCGTACGTTAAATAATGAAATCGTATTAGCAACATGTGGTAGCGCCTTTAAAAATAAAGGTGTTCAAGCAGTGCTAGATGCGGTCATTGATTATTTACCTTCTCCAGTAGAAGTTGAAGCGATTAAAGCTATCAATGGTGATACTGAAAAAGAGATTGAATGTCCTGCTTCTGATGACGCTCCATTTGCAGCACTTGCGTTTAAAGTGGCAACGGACCCATTCGTGGGTACGTTAACCTTTATGCGAGTGTACTCAGGCGTAGTTAAGTCTGGTGAACAAGTTTATATTCCGATTAAAGGTAAAAAAGAGCGTTTAGGACGTATCGTACAGATGCATGCTAATGAACGTAAGGAAGTCAAAGAAGTTCGTGCCGGCGATATAGCTGCTGCGATCGGTCTTAAAGACGTCACTACGGGCGATACGCTTTGTGTTGCTGGAAAGAATATTATTCTTGAGCGTATGGATTTCCCTGAACCGGTTATTCAAATTGCGGTTGAGCCAAAAACAAAGGCTGACCAAGAGAAACTTACGCTAGCACTTGATAAATTATTAGCTGAAGATCCTTCATTTCGTGTTGAAACAAATGAAGAGTCTGGACAAATACTGATCTCTGGTATGGGTGAGCTTCACCTTGATATCATTGTTGACCGTATGCGTCGCGAGTTTGCTGTGAACTGTAACGTGGGTAATCCACAAGTTGCATACCGTGAAACAATCCGTAAAACGGTTGAAATCGAAGGTAAATTTATTCGTCAAGGCGAAGGACCTAGCCATTATGGCCATGTCCAATTAAGACTAGAACCGCTTGAATCAGGTGCTGGTTTTGAATTTGTGAACGAAATGGCTGACAATGTTATTCCAAAAGAATACATTCCAGCAGTGAGCAAAGGCTGTGAAGAACAAATGAACCAAGGTGTGCTTGCTGGCTACCCAATGCTTGACGTACGAGTTACTTTACTAGATGGTACATACCATGAGGTTGACTCTAGCGAAATGGCATTTAAAATTGCTGGCATGATGGGATTCAGAGATGGAGCATTAAAAGCTGATGCAACCATTCTTGAGCCTCTAATGAAAGTTGAAGTAACAACGCCTGAAGATTGGATGGGCACTGTAGTCGGGGACCTTAATGGTCGTCGAGGTATTATTGAAGGAATGGACGATGGCCCAGGTGGTGTTAAAATCGTTCATGCCAAAGTACCGCTGTCTGAAATGTTTGGTTATGCAACCGCAGTTCGTTCAGCAACGCAGGGTCGTGCATCTTATTCGATGGAGTTTTTAGAATATGCTGATGCGCCTAAAAAAATTGCTAACGCAATTATTGAAGCGAAATAAAAAATAAATTAAACTAACGTCTTTCCATGTGATGGCATGTGGAGAGGTATTTACTGATAAAGAAGGTACACACTGTGTCTAAAGAAAAATTTGAACGTAATAAACCACATGTAAACGTAGGTACAATCGGCCACGTTGACCATGGTAAAACTACTTTAACAGCTGCAATCTCTGCTGTATTAACTAAAAAATTCGGTGGCGACACTAAAGATTTCTCTTCAATCGATAATGCTCCAGAAGAGCGTGAGCGCGGTATTACAATCAATACTTCTCACATCGAATACGATACAGAAACTCGTCACTACGCACACGTAGACTGTCCTGGACATGCCGATTATGTTAAAAACATGATCACTGGTGCTGCTCAAATGGATGGTGGTATCTTAGTTGTTGCTGCAACAGATGGTCCTATGCCACAAACTCGTGAGCACATCCTACTTTCTCGTCAAGTTGGTGTTCCACACTTAGTTGTTTTCTTAAACAAATGTGACATGGTTGATGATGAAGAGCTACTAGAATTAGTAGAAATGGAAGTTCGTGAACTTCTTTCTGAATACGATTTCCCAGGTGATGATCTACCAGTTATCCTTGGTTCTGCTCTTAAAGCTCTTGAAGGTGAAGCTGAGTGGGAAGAGAAAATCGTTGAACTAGCTGACGCATTAGATTCTTACATTCCTGAGCCTGAGCGTGACATCGACAAACCATTCATCCTACCAATTGAAGATGTATTCTCAATTGCTGGTCGTGGTACTGTTGTTACTGGTCGTGTTGAGCGCGGTATCATCAAAGTTGGTGAAGCTGTTGAGATCGTTGGTCTTAAAGATACTGTTACTACTACATGTACTGGTGTTGAGATGTTCCGTAAACTTCTTGACGAAGGTCGTGCTGGTGAGAACGTTGGTGTTCTTTTACGTGGTACTAAACGTGAAGACGTTGAACGTGGTCAAGTTCTAGCTAAGCCTGGTTCAATCAAGCCACATACTAAGTTCGAATCTGAAGTATACGTACTAAGTAAAGATGAAGGTGGTCGTCATACTCCATTCTTCAAAGGTTACCGTCCACAGTTCTACTTCCGTACAACTGACATCACAGGTGCTGTTGAGCTTCCTGAAGGTGTAGAAATGGTAATGCCTGGTGATAACCTTAAGTTCGTTGTTGAACTAATCGGTCCAATCGCTATGGATGAAGGTCTACGTTTCGCTATCCGTGAAGGTGGCCGTACTGTAGGTGCTGGTGTTGTTTCTACTATCATCGAGTAATAACTACTCTTTATAGTTTCAAACACATTCAAAAAAGAGAGCTTAGGCTCTCTTTTTTTATGTCTGTAGGAAAGTGGTTTTAAATTGTAGATGAGTGCTTCAATGTTGAATCAGAACTTGTTTTTAATCGAATTGTTTGATGTTCCAATTATTTAATAGAATTGGGATCTCTTTTGCTAAGATTGGCTTAGAAAATAAATATCCTTGTAGTACATCACAATCTAATTTTTTAAGAAATTTCCATTGCTCCCTTGTTTCTACTCCTTCCGCTACAACTTCTAATTTGAGTCCTTTAGACATCATAATAATTGCAGGAACAATACTCGCATTTTCTTGGTTATTAGCGTAATTATTTATAAAAGAGCGATCAATTTTAATAATATTGACAGGGATTTTATGTAAGCAACTTAAGGAGGCATAACCAGTTCCAAAATCATCAATCGCAATATTAAAGCCATGGTTAGATAACTGCTGTAGGAGCGCTTGTGCTTCCTCTTGATTGTCGAAAATAGCATTTTCAGTTATTTCTAATGTGACCATGCAAGGATCAATTTTTCTTTCTTTAACTATATTAATGAAGTTATCGGCCAAATTAGGGTTTCTAAATTGCTTGGCTGATACATTAATAGAGCACTTTAAATTAAGACCTGAGGTTATCCATTGTTGTTGCTGTATACAGGCTGTCTTAAAAACCCATAACCCAATTTCTTCAATTAAACCGGCTTCTTCAGCTATAGGGATAAATTCATCTGGCGTAATGTTATGGTATTTTTCTTCTGGTAAACGAAGTAATGCTTCTACTCCAGATATCTCTCCAGTTTTATTTTCAATTTGAGGTTGATATACCAAAAAGAAATCATCTTCTCGAATTGCTGTATGTAGCGACTGACGGATCATTACTGTTCGATTAAGCGCATCTTCTAAACCCTGCTCGTAAAAAGAAAAATGGTTTTTACCATTACGCTTTGAAAGGTACATTGCTTTATCAGCTCTTTTTAATAAGAGCCTTGATTGCTCTCCGTGAATTGGAAATAGAGCAATACCAATACTGGCACTAATATAGACAATTTTTTCTTTAATAATGATCGGAGCTGATAGGGTTTTTAATATTCTTTTAGCTGTATCTTGTATAAGACTTTGATCTTTAATATTAGGTAATATAAGTGTAAATTCATCGCCTGCAAATCGAGCTAATATATCGCCACTTCGTAAACATTGCTTTAATAATTTACTAACCTCTATTAACAATAAGTCACCACCATCATGACCTAATGAGTCATTTACTAATTTAAAACCATCTAGGTCGATAAATAAAAGGGCAAATGTTAGCTGTTGTTGTTTTGATATTGAGATCGTTTTATTCAAAAATTCATTGAACTGTACACGGTTAGGTAAATTGGTAAGAGGATCTTGATAAGCGAGGATTTCTATTCGCTCTTGTTGTGCTTTTAGTTGTGAAATATCCTTATAGGCGCCACGGTAACCGATTGTTTTCCCATATTTAATAATAGGATTGCCAGTAGTAAGTAATACTCTTTCTGTACCATTTTTATGTTGGTAACGAGTTTCAAAGCCTTCTAGCTCATGTTGAGTTTGCATAGAATTGATTAATTTTCGTATATTGTTCGTGGCTGAATGAGCAATAAAATCAGTCATTGGGCGGCCAATGATTTCCTCTTGTGAATAGCCTAATACTTGTTTAACACCATCTGAGCTGTATTTAAAACATGCTTTGCTATCAATTTCCCAAAGCCAGTCTGAAGCACTATGAGCAATATCACTAAATTTCTTTTCTGCTTCACTTAAACGATGAACATGTATCTGATTTTTTAATGCCGAAGAAAAAAGAGTAAGTAGTCCTTCGTATATTGCTCCTTTGCCTACTGCAAGGTCGAGTACACAGGTACCAATAAAGTCCTCTTTAAAAGATAAAGGCATAACAACTAAAGCAAATAATTGATCGTACGCTTTAACGTTAGGTGGCATTAATTCAGAGGAAGGGTAAGGGGAGTTTGAAGTGCTTAAATGTTCTTTATTCTGCATGGCAAAAACACTACTCATTAGTGTTTTATCTTCACCTAAATCTTCAAAAATACTGATATAACAATCGCTAAAATTAAGGCCATCTTGTAAATTTTGAGCTATTTCATTAAGGTTAAATTCTGAATTTAGTTGAATACCAATTTCCCTGATACTACCTAAATATTTTTCTGTTTCAAAACTACGATAGTGACTTGCTTTAATATTACATCGCTGCGCTATTTTGCATAGGTCACTAGCAATTTTGACGGCTTTACTTTTGTTATTAATTCTATCAATCGATTGGATTAATCGATGATGAACTGCTTGCGCAAGTTTATTCCATAAGGATATTTGATCTGTTTTTATGGCCGACTCTAAATGCTTAGTAAAATATGCAATTAATTGATGGCTCATTTCATCTTTTAAATCTGCAAATAGCATTATGGTGAGCGTGTGTGAGATATCCTGATTAACATATTTTTGTTGTTCAGGTGAAATGGCGCTAATGACTTGTTCTAATTCTTCTTGAATATTTTCCAAATCTACTATGTTTTTGGAGTTAACTGTCTTTGGTAAACTAGATAACAGGAACAAATCAGCGTCTGATTGCAGGCAACCACAAGATTCCCTTACGGCTAATGATGTAGGAAGTACAGTATTTTCAGTTATTGTATTTCCTTCAATCAATGTTATTAGTTTTTTAGCTGCGTTCCATCCCAGTTCATAGGTTGGTTCTATTATGCTTGTTAGTGGAGGCTCTGAAAAAAGGCTGTCCATATCTCCCATGCTACCAGTCACAATGATATCTTCTGGAACCTTTATTCCTTTTTTGTTTAATATGGTGATAATGGAAATAGCTTGACTGTCTGTACTCACAACAATTGCTTGAGGCCATTCTATTTTAGGCTTGGTTAGCAGTTCATCAAGTAGAGGAATTGGCTCATTAGTTGACATATCACTAGTAATATACATTCCAGGATTAAGGCTTAAACCATGAGTTGCTAGTGCCGATTCAAAATATTGCTTTTTATGTTGAGTGGAAAGGTGAGTTCCTGTTGGGCCTGCAAATGCAAAACGTTGAACATGGTGTTCACCGATTAAATGCTCTACTAATTCTTCAATTCCCTGCTTGGGAGTATAACCAACATCAAGATAACCAGGGATAGAACTAGCGACAGTAATCACAGGGATATGTGAAAATTGCTCTAAAAATAGCAATTGTTCTTCTATTGAAATAAATCGACTCAATGCCCCCATTGGAATAATTAAACCATCAATCGCTTTCTTATCAATCAGCTCAAAAATTCTATCTCGAGACATATTCGTTTTAGCTGGTTTAGCAAATTCAGCGCCACTAAAACAAAGAATATTATACTGCTGTTGAGTCGCATAATCTTTAGCACCAAAGATGATGCCTTCAGAGAAAGGAGTTGCCATCATATTGGTTAATATGGCAATAGTAGGGAAGTTATTTTTTAGATGATTAATATTCATTTAATCACCTTAAATAATAATTTATTTAATTTATTTAATTTATTTTGATAGTCGTTAATCTTAATCACGATAACCATATCCCTATTATTTTGCTAATAAGATCATTAATATTAGTACCAATCGTAGTAAATAGCAGTTCTATTTTACTGGTTAAAATCACTCGATTCTTGGTTACAAATTTCGTTAATCGAATAACCATTTACGTCCATTTGCGCCTCTTAGTGGATTGTTGTTTCAACGCAAAATTTAGATCACATACTTAATGGAATTAGAATAAAAATAGGTAGGGTGATCTTTGTTGTAAATTAGTTTACAGCTTATTTATATTTTTGCAGTGTTGAATGTTTTATTTTGAGAATTCTGTGCTGTTGGACAATAAATATCATGCGATTATTCAAGAGAAAAATTTAATAAATGATGAAAGGGGGGAGGGCTTAACTTAAATTTAAATTGGACATTAATAAATCTAATGCTTGGTATTGGTATGTTGTCATTTTTCTCATGTATTTTAGGTGACTAATATTTATCAATTCTAATTAATAAAACGACTATTTATGCTTAAATTACTCTCCTCAATGCCTGCATTTACATTGCTACTTGCTATCATATTTGAAGTCATAGCGACTTCGCTACTACCTAAGACCCAACAATTTACACAGCTAATAACGACTGTAATAGTGCTGTCTTGTTATGGGCTAGCCTTTTTTTTGTTATCTATCACAGTTAAATCAATCCCTGTTGCTATTGCTTATGCTATCTGGTGCGGAGCTGGCATTTTTTTGGTGACTATGATTAGTTGGCTCTGGTATGGACAGCAACTTGACTGGGTCGCAGTTCTCGGTATTACCTTTATTCTAATAGGGAGTATTATTATCAATGTCTTTTCAAATACTATCAGTCATTAACAGCAATTCAGAATAATTGTTAATCATGTCATAGTCCTGTCATAAAAATAGATTACCTTAACCGCTTTTAAATTAAGGGTATATCTATGCTTCCTTCACAACGAGCATTAATGGCTTTTGAGGCCGTCTCTAGGCTTGGTTCAATTGGTGCTGCGTCACGTGAGTTACACGTTACACAGGCGGCTGTTAGCCAGCAATTAAAAAGCCTTGAAGAATTTTTGGATTGCACTTTATTTATTCGCAATCAACGTGGTGTCACTCTTACTCAGGCAGCCCAGCAATACTTGCCTGTTGTTTCTGGCTCTCTGCACCATCTTAAATTACAAACACAGATTTTATTTGGCAAGCAACAATCTGATGTATTACGTATTAAAGCAAACACTTCAATTGGCCATAACTGGCTGATACCAAAGTTAGGTGATTTCACCCAAAGGTTTCCTTTTATCAAATTAGATTTATCACTCGTTGACTGGCCTTCAAGAGATGCTTGTAAAGATGCAGACGTTGAAATAACCAATGGTTTTATTGCGAATGATGATATTCAATCTGAACGCTTGTGCCAAGAACAGTGGGTCATGGTCTGTAGCCCAACATTTAAACGCAAACATTATGCTGAACTGGCTAATAAAGATATTTCTCATCTACCAGCAATCCAAGTTAAAGGTTATGAGGAAAGCTGGATGCAGTGGTTGTGTTATCTGAATATTCCTCCCGTTGAGCCCAATATTAAACTTGAAATCAATAACTCACTGCATGCTTTAGAGGCTGCCAAACAAGCAATAGGTTTATTGCTTGTTCGCTCATTTGTAGCTGCAAAGGCATTAGCTAGTGGTGAGTTGGTATTGGCGCTAAACGGCAGTATGCCCTCAGATTCAAGCCATTACATTATCACGCCACATAAACGTAGCGCGAAGATAAACTTTTTTTGTGATTGGTTGCATCAGCAAGATATCCAAGGGGTAACAGCAGATACCTTTTCTAACGAAGAATTGGTTGGCCATTAGTTTTTCTTGGGTTTGACAGTGGAAAATATAATGTTTTCTAAAGCAATGTTGTCACAGAGCCTACTTAATATACACATCATACAGTTAAGGAAAATACTATGATGAAAATTAATTCACACACACTTTCGGAAAAATTAAAGGTATTGCTATTTATTGCTCCTTTATTAATTCCGCTTTTAACTTTTTGGATCGTTCCATTTGGTTGGAGTGTTTATATTAGCTTTACTGACTGGGATTATATTTCTCCAGAGTACAGTTATGTTGGTTTTGAAAACTACCAATACATGCTTGAAGATAGTCAATTTTTACAAGCATTAAATAATACCTTTGTATTTGCGCTTGGTGTGGTCATTCCAACTGTGATGTTAGGTTTAGCTTTTGCTCTTCTGTTGCATAAAAACTTTCGTGGTAGCCAATTATATCGTGCGGTTATATTTTCACCTTGGATAACGCCTACTGTTGCGGTTTCTATTGTTTGGTCTTGGGTTTTTGAAACTAAATCGGGCTTAGCAAATTTACTACTTGGCAAAATTGGATTTGCACCTATCCCATGGTTAGAAAGTGGTGATACTGCGATGATCGTTGTCATGATCGTAACAATATGGCAAGGAGTTGGGTGGACCATGTTATTTTTTATCAGCGCCTTAAATAAAATTCCTGAATCATTATACGAAGCTTCATTAATTGATGGTTGTAGCCCGCTAACACGTTTTATAAAAATTACTTTACCACTTATTTCACCAACCACTTTTTTCTTGGTTATCGTTAACATGATCACCGCGATTCAAGCATTTGATCAATTCCAGATATTAACTCAAGGTGGCCCAAGTGGCAGTACCCGTACGCTGTTATACCTTTTCTATCAGCAAGCCTTTGAGCTATACGATATGGGCCCTGCAGCTGCAACATCGCTTATTATTTTACTGATCACTGGTGTGCTAACGCTTATTAACACCGAGATGGGTAAACGTTGGATATATTACTAAGGAACTCGTTATGACAACGCAAACTATTCCCCTTCCAAGGGCTATGCAACAAGATGAGAAGTCAACATTAACAGTTTTATTGGCTTTGTTTAAACAACGCAAAACTGTCACTAATGGGGTTTCAAAATCGATATTCAGTAAATCGTTAAAGCATGTTTTTTTAATATTTTCTGGACTCATTATGGTTTTTCCATTTGTTTGGATGTTAATGGGATCGATGAAATCTAACGATGAAATATTTAGCAATCCGATGAACCTGTTTCCTGAGCAATTTCGTTGGGAATCTTTTATTGAAGCGTTTAATAGTGCTCCTTTTGGTTTGTATATTATGAACAGTTTTACTGTTGCATTATTTACTACTTTGATCGTGATTGTTAATTCGGCAATGTTCGCTTATGCCATTACTCAGCTTAAATTTAGGTCGCAAACATTACTCTATTTCGTGGTCATGGCTTGTTACATGTTGCCTGGGGCTGTGACTTACATTCCTTCTTATATCACGCTAGCAAATTTGGGATTATTAGATAGCCACACGGGCTTAGTTATCTCTAATGCAGCAAGTGTTTTTGGTGTGTTTTATCTACGCCAAGTATTTTTAAAAGTGCATCCTTCTTTAATTGAAGCCGCGAGAATTGATGGCGCTGGAGAAGTGAAAATACTTTGGGCAATCGTATTGCCACAATGTAAAGCTGCTTTAGCGACTTTATTTTTAATTACTTTTATTACCAATTACAACAGCTACATGTGGCCAAGTTTATTAATTACCTCTCAAGATCTTAACCTGATTGCAACGGGAATCAGACAGTTCTTTATTGCTGAAGGCAACTACGGTTTAAATTGGTCACAAATTATGGCTGCTAGCAGTATTGCGGTACTACCACTATTAACCCTATTCATTATTTTTCAAAAGACAATTTTGTCAGGCATTGCCGATAACGGCGTAAAAGAGTAAATAACTATGAAACTTAAAAAACTAGCAATTTTATGTTCTACCGCAGCAGGCGCTTTAGCATTCTCAGCTAATGCAATGGCGACAACGGAAGTTAACTTTTGGTATTCAGGTGGGTCTAAACCACAGAGACTGATAACCGAACTGATTGAAGAATTTAATAGTTCACAAAGTGACTATGTAGTTAAAGGGGCGTTACAAGGTAACTACGATGAAACGTACCAGAAACTGCAAGCAGGTATGGCATCAAAAACTGCACCTGAATTTGTTTTACTTTATTCAAGTCAAGCGAAAATGATGGCTGCACGTAACTTAACACGTGATTTAAGACCTTATATGGATAAGGAATTTAATTATGATGACTTTATTGGTTCATTTCGTCAGCAAGTGACCAAGGATAATGGTGAAGTATATGCATTACCTGCTTACGGTACGACGCAAATTTTTTATTACAATAAGCTCATTCTAAAAGAGCATGGATTTAGCGTAGATGACCTAAATACTTGGCAAGGTGTTGCAAAAGTGTCTGCTGCTGTACAGAAAAAAGATGCTGCAGGTAACACAACATTCTATGGTTGGGAGCCAATGTGGGGACAAAACAACCTAATGGATGCTGCTTTTTCTAATGGCGCAAAAGTGATTAGTGATGATGGTAAAACCGTACTTATCGATTCACCTGAATGGATCACTGTTTGGGAAAGCTTCCGTCAATGGATCCACCAAGATAAAACGATGCGTATTCATCATGGTGGCCAAGGATGGGAATATTGGTACAAAACAATTGATGATGTAATGAAAGACCGTGCTCTAGGTTATACCGGTTCATCGGGTGACCAAGGTGATCTTGATTTTACAAAATTAGCTGCAACAGTACAGCCGGGTTGGGGAGAGCACCCAGCTAATCCACAAGCAGGCGTTGTTAGCTTCTTAATGCCAAAAGGCACTGATGAAGAAGCGGCAAAAGGGGCATTTGAGTTTATGAAGTTTTATACGAATGCCAAAAATACTGCACATTGGTCAATGCAAACTGGTTATATCCCTGTGCGTAACAGCGTGAAGAATGTTCCTGAATATCAGGCATATACAGAAGAAAACCCACAGGCTTTAATGCCACTTAAACAAGCGGAAATGTCGAGAGAAACCTTTTTTGACCCGACGAACGGACGTATTCTCGATGCGTTAAGTATTGCTGCGGATCAGGTTCAAATTGAAAATATTCCTGCTGAGAAAGCACTAAAAGAAGCTGCTAAACGCGCACAGCGTGCATTAGATCGAGCTAATCGTTAATTGATATTGATCGGGGTGATGGGATGAGTGTATTCAACCCATCCCCCAATAATAAGGAGCTACAATGTTGAATTTTAACGGTGAATTAACGTTTGGTCATCGAGTTTTAAATTTTAACGTTCGCGCTAACATTAAAACATTAACGATCACGGCGACGACGATTAAAAAAGGTTTTTTATATGCTTATCTGTATGACTGCGAACAGCAGTTACGCGCAAATTTATTATTTGAAAAAGAGAGTAAAAAACTTATTTTAACCGAGCAATCGGCTTCATTGGGGGGGATTCCTGGTCCTTTACCTGCTGGTGACTGGCAATTGCATTTATATAACCTTGAGGGGGAAAACAGGTCACCTAAAGCGATGCGTTACAGTGTTGATATTGAAGATAGTGATATTATTGATTCTCAGCACTGCAGTAATGAAAAACTACTTGCTACGAAGACTCAACCTTGTATCAATGTGAATAGTATTAATCATCATATAGATTTTGATTATGACTACTGCGTAAATAAAGAACCGCGTTGGTATCGAGGTGATTTGCATGCACATACACAATTATCAGATGGTCATAACAGTCTTGCTAGCGCAGTAAATATTGCAGAGCAACAATCGTTAGATTTCTTTTTTATCACTGAACATAATATCTGCCATCCTGCACTTCCTATTTCTGAGCGAACATTAATATTACCTGCAATTGAAGTAACGACCGATCAAGGGCACTTTAACGTCCATGGACCTCGACAATCTTTGAATATGCTAGAGGCCGATTATTCAAGTGCTGCGCTTATCGAACAGGGGATAAATTTAGTTGCAATCGATGAAGGTAACATCAGTATTAATCATCCAATGATGAAACCTTGGCATTGGCAATATCCAGATATTCCACTGAATAAAATCAATACCCTAGAAGTTTGCTGTGATCCCACTTGGTCAAGTTCCCCTAAAGCAACAGAAGAGGCATTAGCGTTGTTAACGCATCTTTGGAATGCAGGCTATCGTATTGCTGCAGTAGGGGGAAGCGATTCACACTTAGCACCACATGAGCGTAACCCCAATGCTATCGAAGCTTCTATTTATGGAGACCCAAGCACTTTTGTTTATGCGGATTGGTTATCAGGAAATGCGATTTTAAGTGGTCTACGTCAAGGGCATGTTTATATCGAACGCCAATGTGGTTTAGTGTTTAACATTAATGATGGCGCTTTATTACCGGGGCAAGATGCTGAAAATAATGTAGTTGAATATGCATTATCAGTGAATGATAGCCAATCACATTATTTTGCAGAATGTATTGCTGATGGCGAAATCATTGCCCGTTATCAATTATCTGCAGAAACGATCCTTTTTAATGTAGATATGAAAAACCATGGTTGGTTGCGTGTTGATATACGTCGCGGCCAGTTAAATGTGAATAATGAAAAAAATAATGCCGAGTTTGAGGGGCTAATTAACCCTATTTATAACGGACAAAATGCAACCTTTTCCCATCCTTTAATAGGTACTTGGGGTGAATTAACAGAGATGATAAAAGAAAATGAAGAATAAAGGATTACTGTTTGATAAAGATGGCACACTACTAGAATTCCATCAAATGTGGTTGCAAGTTGCGCATGGTGCAGCACAGGAAATACTGCATACTTTTGAGGCTGACAATAAAAATAGCCTAGCGGATAGCAAAGCATTATTAGCAGCGATTGGTGTATATGGTGATCATGTTGATAACCATGGTTTATTAGCATCAAACCCAGTTGAAGATACAGCATCAGCTTGGTACCAATTAATGCATTTAACCATCGATGAAGAAAAATTTAGTCAGCATGTAAAAAACGTTTTTAATCAGCAAGTGGAAGATAACCCATCTCTTATTCAAGCATTACCAGGGGTTAAAGATAAACTTATTGAGTTAAAGAAAAGAGGTTTTAAGCTAGGAGTGGCCACAGCAGATACAAAAAATGCAACAATTTATAGCTTGGTACAAAGTCAACTACATGATCTGTTTGATTTTGTTGGTTATTCCGATGGTGATATCGAGCCTAAACCGGCTCCAGCACTACTCACCGCTTTTTGTGAACACTGCAATTTAGCACCACAGCATGTCATTATGTTTGGTGATACTGTTTCAGATATGCACTTTGGACGTAATGCTGGTGCCGCTACCATTGGGGTTTTAACAGGGACGGCAACTACCGAAGAATTAAAACCTCATGCGGATCATATACTCAATTCAGTTGCTGATTTTGATACTCACTTAACTAGTTATCTCAATTAACAAATAAGCACTCATTAAAATAATTATTAAAAATGGAAGAAAAATGGCTGAAGTAATATTACGTCAAGTTGAAAAACAATATTCAAATGGATTTAAAGCGGTTCACGGTATCGACCTGACTATCAAAGAAGGCGAATTTATGGTGTTTGTTGGGCCATCAGGTTGTGCTAAATCTACTACATTACGAATGATTGCAGGGTTAGAAGATATAACTGCAGGAGAGGTCATTATTGGTGATCGTTGCGTGAACCATTTACCGCCCAAAGACCGTGGTATTTCGATGGTATTCCAGAATTATGCGCTATATCCGCATATGTCCGTTTATGAAAATATGGCTTTTGGTTTAAGACAGCAAAAACTAGAAAAATTAGAAATAGAGCGACGTATTAACGAAGCGGCAGAAACCTTAGAGATCACTCAACTGCTAAATAATAAACCGGGTGAAATGTCTGGAGGGCAGCGTCAACGAGTTGCATTAGGTCGTGCAATGGTACGTAAACCAGATGTATTTTTATTTGATGAACCGCTGTCTAATTTAGACGCTAAATTACGCGTTTCAACACGTATTAGTATTGCGCAATTACATCAAGATTTAAAAGCTGAAGGTCAGAATGCGACCATGATTTATGTTACACATGATCAAGTGGAAGCAATGACTCTTGGTGATCGTATCTGTGTTCTTAATCAAGGTAGAATTATGCAAGTTGATACGCCAATGAACCTTTATCATCTACCCGCAAATAAGTTTGTTGCTGGCTTTATCGGCTCTCCTGCGATGAATCTTATTGTCGCGACCTTGATTAAAGAAAATGAGCATGTGTATACACAATTAGCCTGTGGCACACGCTTTTTATTGCCTGATGATAAAGCACAAAAGGTAAGTGATAAAATAGGACAAAAAGTATGGTTTGGTATGCGTCCTGAACATATATCAACGGTTGCCAACACCTCTCAAGCACCTTCAGAGCAGGGGGATATAGCGTTGACTCATATTAACGTCATTGAGTCGATGGGCAATGAACTTTATTTGTATTGTAAATTAGGGAATGAACAGATCATTTCACGTATCCCGTTTAATCCAGATGACAGCGTTAAGCATAATGAAGATCATTATATGAAATTTGATATGTCACATTGTCATCTATTTGATATTGAAACAGAGCAAGCACTGCTTTATTAGAAGTGATGCTACCCTAAAAAATCTGCAATCTTTATAGCGTTTTTTTAAACCGCTATATTTAGAGGAGAGTTAACACTCTCCTCTGTATTCTTCCTCAATAATTAATACCGATTACATTAAATATGCCATCTAAATTTTGCGCTGAAAAATAGTTTAATTCTAAGCAAAAATTTACGTAAATGGCTGTGCTATTTACGAAATTTACAGCTGAGAAATGGTCTCTTTTAAGCAATGAAATAGAGAGGCAATTTATTGTAATTGGCATAGCTGATCGTATGCTATTTTAGTGTGTTATTAATGGTAGTGAGGCAGTGTGTCGGCTCGTTTTCGATCCCCTCAAACTGCGTTTCATTACCTGCTCAAACCTATTGATAAGTTATACTTATGAGTACGGTTTTATTTTATTAGGTTGATCTGCGTAAGAATGTCATCTTGGCATCATATGATGAACCCACTAAATAACCTATGAGTGGACATAATGAAAACATCTAAAATTCTTCCTTTTTTGATCAGCAGTTTGTTGGTTGGTTGTAACAGTAACTCTTCTAATACAGATACAGAAGAACCTGAATTACCAGCTCCAGCACCTCAACCGGAATCTTACCAAACAGAAGTAAAAGTGCTTTCAGCTAATATGTGGAATAGCTTACGTCGAAACTTCACTACAAATGATCGCTTATCCTTTGATATCGCAGTAGAGGAACTCAAGTTTGCTTCTCCCGATGTTATTTTACTTTCAGAGGCATCAGGTGTGACTGCTCGTCTTGGTGAAGAGTTAGGTATGTATGTGTGGCAAGGTAAGCATGATGTATCAAGTGTTGGACTACTTTCTAAATATCCTATAAAACAGGTTTTTGATAACCAAGATATTCATACTGATAATGGTAACGTTATTGGTGCTATTTTGGATATTAATGGTCGTGATGTCCCTGTATGGAGTGCTCATTTAGATTATCAGAATTATGTCGTTTACGACGCGCGTGGTGGTAATGGTTTTACTTGGTCTGCACGTGAAGGTTGTGTTGCGGTATCTGATTCAGATGAGCTTGATATATTAAATGAACGTTCGATGAGGCCCGATCAAGTTAGGTACATGCTGACTAAGCTTACAGATAATAAAGATAACAATGACTTGATTATATTTGGCGGTGATTTTAACGAAGCTTCTGGTTTAGATTGGACCGAAGAGACAGCTTATATGTTTGATCATGCAGGTACTCAACATGACTTTTTAACCCATCGTTTGGTTAAAAATGCTGGTTATACAGATACTTATCGAGAGCTATATCCAAATCCCGCCACTCACCCTGGTTTGTCTTGGCCATTCCATAAAGATGATAGTTGGACTGATGGCGACAGTTACGTTACTCAATGTGGTCGAGCATTAGATGATCGAGACCGTTTAGACTTTATTTACTATAACGCACAGGCTTCAGGTGTAGAATTAGTTGATGCATCACTTATTGGCCCACGAGTTCATACTTATTTCCCTGGTCCTCATGGTGAAGATGATAGCTATACTTGGTCGGACCCACATAGTGGTGTAAAAGTTGATGCTGAAGGTGAGCCTCAATATGGTGAGCGTGAGTTTGTTTCTGATCATCTTTGGTACTCAACAAGCTTTATTGTTGAGACACCATATGATGCACCACAGAGCGAGCCAGTTATATGGGAGCCACAATTCGAGAATGTAGAATTAAGTGCTGAAGGTGAAAACTTAGTGATTAAGTTTACACTGAATAACTTAGATCTGATGCGTGATGATTGGGGGTATATATTTGCCATCATGGGTGATCGCAGTGGGGCACGTGATAGTATTTGGCAAACTGAGATAATTGAAGGTGATATTAACAATCAGCAATTTGAAATTAAAGTTTCTAACAATGTGCTGAGTATGCTTTCTAGCTCTGAATATGATCAAGCTTTGCAATTACGATTACGCAGAGATGCAACGATTAATGGTTGGCGTAAAGATTATGCTCTATTAACGATTAGTAAAGAGCAGATAGAAGAGTACGTAAATCTAGCAATGTAATTGTATAGGTGTGTTTAATTATAAAAAATGAACAATATTGGGTTATTTTAAAAATAACTCAATTTGTTCATTTTTTTGATCATTTTGCTAAAGAGGTGCAATTTATTATCTGAATATTTTGAAGTAAGTGATGATAAAACTAGATACCACTGCCTTGTTCTTCAATAGGATCTTCATGTAAGCCACATTCTCTTTTCAGTCCGAAGAAACGTGTTTCTTCTTCACTCATGCCCGCTTCAAGTGGACGAGATGTTTGTACATCACCTACAGATACATAACCTTGTTCCCATAATGGATGGTAGCTTAGACCATTAGCTTCAAGGTAATAATGTACTTCTTTATTACTCCAATCAATGATGGGTAAAAACTTAAAACAACCATTTTGAATACTTAAAACAGGTAGATCACCACGGCTTGACGATTGAGTACGACGTAACCCAGAAAACCATGTTTTGGCATTTAGTTCTTTTAATGCACGTTTCATTGGTTCTACTTTATTCATCAAGTTGTATTGAGTTAATCCATCAACACCTTGGTCCCATAATTTACCATAACGCGCTTCCTGCCAAGCTGCACTATGCTGTGCACTGTAAATTTTCAGGTTTAAATTAAGCTGTTTAGTTAAATCATCAATAAACTGATACGTTTCAGGAAATAAATACCCTGTATCAGTCAAAATAATAGGAGTGTCTGCTTTCACTGATGTTATTAAATGTAAACATACAGCGGCTTGAATACCAAAGCTTGATGACAGTACAAATTCACTTTCTAAATGTTCAACAGCCCATTGAACACGCTCTAATGCAGTCATTTTTTCTAATGCTGCATTGGTGTCAGCGAGCGCAACCGTTTGCGCTGCTTTAGAGAGTGTTAATAAGTGAGCAAGCTCTAATCTGTTAGGCATAAAAATCCCTAGCTGCAATAACTACTTCAGCAATGATGCCAGCACGGATAACAAAGTCACCAAAGTCTTCATTTTGGTTTCGTTCGTTTGCCCAGCGGCCAATTAATTCGTCGAGTGTACTAACGATAGTTGCTTCATCAATATTCTCAGCATACATTTTTGGCAGTCGAGTCCCAATCTTGTTACCACCTAAATGAAGGTTATAACGACCTGGTGCTTTACCCACTAAACCAATTTCAGCCAACATCGCACGTCCACAGCCATTTGGACAGCCTGTAATACGTAGGATGATATGATCTTTAGCAATACCATGTTTAGCTAATAAACCTTCAACGTCATCTGTTAAACCTGGTAGGTAACGCTCCGCTTCTGCCATTGCAAGAGGACAGGTCGGTAGTGATACACAAGCCATTGAATCAAGGCGTTGAGCACTTGTTCCATCGTCTATTAAGCCACACTCACGTGCTAATTTTTCAATGTTATCTTTTTCAGACTCAGGCACACTTGCGATAACTAAATTTTGGTTAGCTGTCATGCGGAAAGTACCTTGATGTACTTTAGCAATTTTAACTAATCCTGATTTTAGTGGTTTTCCGTCAAAGTCTAAGATACGGCCGTTTTCAATGAATACAGTTAAGTGCCATTTATTATCGATACCTTTAACCCAGCCGATACGATCGCCACGTTCAGTAAACTCATAAGCACCTGGTGCAGCAAAGGTAACACCAGAACGTTTTTCAACTTCTTGTTTAAAAGTTTCAATGCCGTGTGTTTCTAATGTGTATTTAGTACGTGCATGTGAACGACTGACACGACCACCTAAATCACGCTGTGTTGTCACAACTGCTTCAGCGACTTCTATTACTTTATCTGTTGGAATAAAACCAAAATCATCACCCAAACGTGGGAAAGTTGTTTTATCGCCGTGTGTCATACCTAAACCAGCGCCGACAACAACGTTGTAGCCAGTGATTTTTTCATCTTCAATAATAGCGATGAAGTTAAGATCATTAGCATGAATATCAACATCATTATAAGGCGGTAGCGCCACTGCAATTTTAAATTTACGTGGTAAGAAGATATTGTGATAAATCGGCTCTTCTTCAGTATCTAATACTTTTTCACCATCTAACCAAATTTCAGCATATGCATTTGATTTTGGTAAAAAGTGCTCACTAATTTTTTTAGATAGCTCGTAAACTTCTGTATGTAACACTGATTGTTCAGGGTTAGAAGTACAAATAGTATTACGGTTAACGTCACCCGCTGTAAAAATAGAATCGATATTCGCTTTGAACTTAAGCTCTTGGAATACTGATTTTAAGTTACGTTTAAATATTCCGTGGTATTGGAATGTTTGACGTGTTGTTAGGCGAATACTGCCCGCATCTGTTAACTCTTCAGCAACGCGGTCTATTTCTAACCATTGTTGTGGTGTTACAACACCACCTGGTAAACGTGCGCGTAATAAAAATGAATATAAAGGTTCAAGTTTTTGTTGCTTACGCTCAGCTCGACGATCACGGTTATCTTGTTGATATAAACCATGGAACTTAACGAGTTGTACCTCATCAGATGGAAATGCACCTGTTGTATTGTCATTAATTCCTTCTACTAATTTACCGCGAAGGAAATTACTTTCAATTTTAATGCGTTCGTTGTCGTGTAATTTCTGGCTCATTAGTAAACATCCCTTTGGTAGCGTTTTGCTTGGCGTAATTCTGTTAAATATTCTTCTGCGTCTTCAAGGCTTAATTTACCTTGCTCGCTGATGATTTCGATGAGTGCTGTTTGTACATCTTTAGCCATACGGTTTGCATCACCACAAACGTAGAAGTGAGCACCATCTTGTAACCATTGATAAACTTCAGCAGCATTTTCTTTTAAACGATCTTGTACATAGATTTTCTCTGCTTGGTCACGAGAGAAAGCTAAATCTAATTTAGTTAATAGACCTGATTTTAAATGTGCTTGCCATTCAACTTGATATAAGAAATCTTCGTTAAATGTTTGGTCACCAAATAATAACCAGTTCTTACCCGTTGCATCACTCGCTTCACGCTCTTGCATGAAGGCGCGGAATGGTGCAATACCAGTACCTGGGCCAACCATAATAACTGGCGTTTCAGGGTTGCTTGGTAAACGGAAATTATGATTGTCTTCAATAAAGACTTTAACCTCACCACCTTCTTGTAATCGGTGTGATAAGAAAGTTGATGCGCTGCCGCCACGTTGTTGCCCAGTTTCATTTTCAAATAAAACGGCACCTACTGTTAAATGAACTTCATCTTCAACTTCAGTTTGGCTAGAAGCAATTGAATATAGGCGAGGACTACTACGACGTAATAGGGCAATAAAGTTTTCTTCTGTTACTGCATCGTTACCTTCATTTGTTACAACATCAACAATCTGATGATTGTTAGCAAAATCACGACATGCATTTTTATCTTCAGCTAGTGCTAACAATGCTTTATTTGCTGTTAATGCGGCATAACCTTCAACAAAACCTGGGTGTGTACCTGTTAACTCAAACTCTTCAATTAACGCGTCTTTTAATGAAAGTGATTTATCACCGAGAGTGATCTCTTTGTTAGCATCTAAACCTAGTTTTTTAATAAGTTCATCAACCATTGATTCATCATTTTTAAACCAAACACCTAGAGCATCACCTGCTGTGTAATGTAAGTCTGAACCTTCTAAATCTATTTCGATATGACGAACATCTTTAGCTGATTGCTCTCCAGTGATTTTTTGGCTAGTTAATAAGCTTGCTGTAAATGGGTTTTGCTTATTATATTTATTTTCACTTGCTGCAGTGTTTGCCGTTGGCGCGATAGAGGCTGTGCTTACACCTGCTTTTTCAAGAGTTGCTTCAACAGCGGTTAAGGCTTTATCAAACCAAGCTTGTGTCACTTCTTGATAATCAACGTCTGCATCTAAACGCTCTGTGATAATTTCACCACCAAGTGCTTGTAAACGTTGTTCAAAATCTTTACCTGTTTGGCAGAAGAATTCGTAGCTTGAATCACCTAAACCTAACACTGCAAACTTTAGACCTGCTAGTTTTGGTGCTTTTTTAGATGCTAAGAAAGCATGTAGATCAATCGCATCATCAGGTGCTTCACCTTCACCATTGGTACTTGCAACGACAATGACATGGCTTTCATCTTTGATTGCTTTTACTTTGTAGTCTGCCATCGAAATTAGCTGATGAGGAATGCCTTTAGCAGTAGCTTGCTCTGCTAGCTCTTGTGCAACGCCTTTTGCGTTTCCGGTTTGTGAACCGACTAAGATAGTTAAGCTTTGTCCTGCACTTTGTACCGGTGCAGCTGCTGTTACAGGTCCTTGACTAACGCCTGCTAAATAGCCGCTAACCCATGCAGTTTGAACTGCATCTAGACCGGCTGTTGCTTGTTGCAATTGAGCCAGTTGAGACTCTGATAAAGGCGATGTTAAGGCCGATAAATTATTAAGTGCCATGAAGTAATTTCCACTAATACATTAAGATAAGCGCAGTTTACGTGAGGTTTTTAGTGTCCCAAAAGAATAAAAGCTAATCTTTTATAACTAAATAGCATTTAAAACCGTGATTAAATTTTATTTATTATTTTAAAAAATTTGATTGGCAGGTAATAATTTTGAGTATTTATAAGGTGAGAGGAGGGCTTGATTTTTGAAAAGGGGGGAAGTCAAGTAACAATAAAAAAGCCATAAACAGGTAGTGTTTATGGCTTGATATTATACTCATTTTTTAACTAGTTTGGCTTAGAAGTGTAGTTCTACACCTGCAAATAAGCCTTTATTTTTTTGTTGCGGTGTAACGCTGTTTTCAAATTCCATTTCTTGAACACGGTATCCAGCACGTACGGTGAAATTTATTAAAGCTGAATCAGGATTAAATGTATAAGCTAAACCACCTTGCATATCTAATGCTTTATCATCAGTCACTGAACCACCAATACCTTCAGCAAAAGCGTACATACCCATGCCTGGTATATGTAATTTTGCTGCACCATAACCTTGAGCTAAATCAGCTTTTTCATCATAGCTTTCAATTCTGGTATAAGCCAAACCAAAATCAAACTCAAATAGGTCATTATCAAATAGTTGGTAATATAAGATACCGTTTGCCATTGAACTGCCATCATCAGAGTTATTAATTTTTTTTATGTCACTATTAGTAAGATCTGAATATTTTACTTTTACATTAGGAATCAGTGGGATGAAGTGTTCAAATGCAACATAACCAGAAAAGTTATTTGATGTATCTGAATCAATTGAAGCACCTTCGAAGCTTGTTTCATTATTTTGGTAATCAATACCAGTATAAATACCTAAATGATCTGCCATAGAAGGCATGCTAACAGACGCTGCAATAATTGCGGCTAAGGCGTGTTTTTTCATCATGGTAAATTTTTCCTATATAGAATAAATATTAATAATTAGTGTTTGTGATGCTTTTTATCAGACATATTGTGTGACATGTTAATTTTTTTTACTGGTGCGTCAATTGTTACTTTATCGCCATTATCAAAAGAAAGAGCAATTTTAACTATTTCACCTTCGCTGAGCGCTTTTTTCAAGCCCAAAAACATGACATGGTAACCACCTGGTTGTAATGAGTTGCTAGCATTCGCTTCTACAACAACTGCATCAACTTGACGCATTTTCATCATACCGTCTTCTTTAACATGGTTATGCAATTCAACACGATCTGCAATATCACTTTCTGCTTTGATTAGTTTTACACTTTTATCAGTATCATTTTTAATGGTAAAAAATGCAGCACTATTTTTAGCGTGTGGTGGTGTCGCTCGTACATATTGGTCGCTAACCTGTAAGCCTGCGGCAAAAATATTTGCTGAGAGTAAAAGGGAGCCTAATAGAAGTGTTAAGCGTTTCATGGTTGATCCTTTTTATATTGAAAAAAGTAATAATAAATAAGGTAAGCGAGTAAAAACCAGAGACCAAATTTTAATATAAATGAAAAAGTACTAATGAGAATAAAGCTCAGTATTATGATTGCTGCAATAACGAATAAACTAACAATCGAAATGCCAAACATAAAAAGCACAAAAGCGGACAACAGTAGTGCTGATAACTCGAGCATTTTATTCTCCTAAAAATGAAAAATGCAAAGTACATATAACTGCACTTCGCATAATAACTTTAATGATTCTTTATTGTGGCTTAACCGCGCAGTGCTTTATCACCACGAGCGATACCACAAACACCAGAACGAACAATTTCTACAATCTCACTTGCTTCATCAATTGTTGCTATAAAGGCATCTAATTTAGCTCCTGCACCAGTTAATTGAATGGTATACAGGTGTTGAGTAATATCAACAATTTGGCCTCGATAAATATCACAAGTACGTTTTACTTCTTCACGTCCCTCACTGTTAACTGTTCGCACTTTGATCAACAGTAATTCACGCTCTACATGTGGGCTTTGTGTTAATTCTGAAACACGTAATACATCAACTAATTTATGTAACTGTTTCATCATTTGTTCAAGCGTTGCATTATTGAGTACATCGGTTGTAATGGTCATACGAGATAATGTTTTATCGTTAGTCGGTGATACCGTTAGTGATTCGATGTTATAAGCACGTTGTGCAAATAAACCAACAACACGTGCAAGAGCACCAGATTCATTTTCTAATAATACAGAAATTATTCTACGCATCAGTTTGCTCCGTTTTGCTTAGGTACATGTCTTGCATACTGCCAAATTTAACTTGCATTGGGTAAACGTGTTCTTCAGGATCAATCGCAACATCAATAAAGACAACTCGTTCTTTTAATTCAAATGCTCTTTCTAATGCAGGCTCAAGTTCATCAATCGTATCTACTTTAATTCCAACATGATTATATGCTTCTGATAATTTAACAAAATCAGGCACACTATCCATATAAGAATGAGATTGACGACCACCGTAGAACATTTTTTGCCACTGTTTTACCATGCCTAATGAACGATTGTTTAATAGCAAGATAACAACAGGAATGTTGTATTGCATACAAGTTGATAACTCTTGAATATTCATTTGAATAGAGCCATCACCTGTTACACAAACAACAGGGCGATCTGGAAATGCAATTTTACAGCCCATTGCAGCTGGTAAGCCAAAGCCCATGGTGCCGGCTCCACCTGAATTGATCCATTGGCGAGGTTCTTTAAATGGGTAGTATTGAGCGGCAACCATTTGATGCTGACCTACGTCAGAAGTCACAATGGCATCACCTTTTGTTACTTTATATAAACACTCAATCACTTGCTGTGGTTTGATGTGTGTATCAGATGTTTTGTAAGCAAGGCATTTCTTAGCGCGCCATTCATTAATTTGATCCCACCAAGCATTAATACTTTCACTGTCATTCGTTGCTTTTGTTTCTTCAATCAAATCTAACATCTGCTGTAATACCACTTCAACGCTACCTACAATCGGTAAGTCAGCATGGATATTTTTTGAAATTGAAGTTGGGTCGATATCAATATGCATAATTTTTGCATTTGGACAGAATTTTTCAACATTATTGGTTACGCGGTCATCAAAGCGTGCGCCACAAGCAAAAATTAAATCGGCATTATGCATTGATTTATTTGCTTCATAAGTACCGTGCATACCTAACATACCAATAAATTGTTCGTGTGCACCAGGAAATGCACCCAATCCCATTAGCGTATTAGTAACAGGTAAATTTAATTTTTCTGCTAACTCTAATACTTGTTTTGAAGCATTCGCAATAATAGCTCCGCCACCTACATATAAAACAGGTTTTTTAGCACTTGTTAATGCATTTACAGCTCGTTTTATTTGTCCTTTATGGCCGCTTAGTGTTGGGTTATATGAACGCAAGCTAACGCTTTCAGGATATTGGTAAGGGAATTTGTTTAGTGGGTTTTGTACATCTTTTGGCAGATCAATAACCACTGGGCCTGGGCGACCTGTTGAGGCAATATAAAATGCTTTTTTGATAGCAATTGGGATCTCTTCTGCAGTACGGCAAGAGAAACTATGTTTTACAACTGGGCGAGAAACACCAATCATATCAGTCTCTTGGAATGCGTCGTCACCAATCCAGAAAGTAGGTACTTGGCCAGATAACACAACCAGTGGAATCGAGTCCATATAAGCTGTTGCGATACCTGTAATACAGTTTGTTGCACCTGGTCCAGCTGTTACTAATACACAGCCTACTTTACCAGTTGAACGAGAATAAGCATCTGCCATGTGTACAGCAGCTTGCTCATGACGTACTAAATAATGCTCGATTTTATCAGATTGAAAAATTGCATCATATATATCTAGAACTGAACCGCCTGGGTAACCAAAGATATGTTCTATACCTTCGTCTTGTAGTGAACGCACTACCATTTCGGCGCCTGAGAGCATTTCCATAATTTGTATCCTTATACAATCGGTTAATTGCGTCGTTTTCTACCTGTATCGGGTAGAAGCGAACCTTTCTTTTAAGTGAAGTTTTACTTTACGTTAATGAAAATAAAATGCATCCCTAAACCTTAATATTTTGTATATTTTTTTAATTTTTTTGTCGTCTCTTCAAACTTTTGTGAGAGTCAATTTAATATCATCAATGATTGCTAACACAAATGAGGTATTTAGTACTCGTTCGGATGTTTTTATAAGAGTAAAAGTCATTAGGAAGGTGTTAACAAAAATTTCTACTCTATTTCCTTATAAAAAGCACCGTAGACCTGATATTAATTTCACCTGCTCTCTATTTATTTCAGCCATAATTGGTTAAAATTCGCCTCTTTTTACGAATAGACTAATAGCGGGCATAGATGTTTGAAGTAAATCCAATTCTGAATCAACTTAAAGACCTAACTGAGCGTGCTGAAATGCTTAGGGGGTATCTTTGACTATGATGCAAAAGTAGAGAAACTTGAAGAAGTTAGTCGCGAACTCGAATCACCAGAAGTATGGAATAATCCTGAACATGCTCAAGCATTAGGTAAAGAGCGCAGTAGCCTTGAATTAGTGGTGAAAACCATTGATGCATTAACAGAAGGTACTGATGAAATTGAAATGCTGATTGAAATGGCCGTTGAAGAAAGTGATCAAGATAGTTTTGATGAAGCTATTAAAGAAGCAGATGAGCTTGAAAAGCAGTTAGCTGTTTTAGAATTCCGTCGTATGTTTTCAGGTAAGCAAGATGCTTGCTCTTGTTATCTTGATATTCAGTCGGGCTCTGGCGGTACAGAGGCGCAGGATTGGGCTAATATGTTGCTGCGTATGTATTTACGTTGGGGTGAAGCAAACGGTTATAAAACTGAATTAATGGAAGCAACGCCGGGTGATGTCGCAGGTATTAAAGGGGCAACCATCCGTTTTAGTGGTGAGTATGCTTATGGTTGGTTACGTACTGAGACAGGGGTTCATCGTTTAGTTCGTAAATCTCCATTTGATTCGTCAGGTAAACGACATACTTCTTTTGCATCTGCATTTATCTATCCTGAGATTGATGACAATATCGAGATTAATATTAATCCTGCAGATCTACGTATTGATGTATATCGCGCTTCTGGAGCTGGTGGTCAGCATGTTAATACAACAGAATCTGCGGTGCGTATTACGCATGTTCCAACTAATATTGTTGTACAGTGTCAAAATGACCGTTCGCAACATAAAAATAAAGACCAAGCAATGAAGCAACTTCGTGCAAAATTGTATGAGCATGAATTACAATTGCAGAATGCTGAGAAACAAATTAATGAAGATGGCAAATCTGATATTGGGTGGGGTAGTCAAATACGTTCATATGTATTAGATGATTCACGCATTAAAGATTTAAGAACAGGTGTTGAAAACCGTAATACACAAACTGTGTTAGATGGTGATTTAAACAAATTTATTGAAGCAAGCTTGAAATCAGGTTTGTAAGGGGTAAACAAATTACACGCAGTATTGAAGTGTAACTTGTTCGCTAATAAAACAGATTATTAAAGTAAGACACTAAACAGATAGGAACTATCATGTCAGAGCAAAACAAAGCAGAAGCACCACAAGTTGAATTAAGTGAAATCCTCGCGCAACGTCAAGCTAAATTAGATGCAATGCGTGAAAAGGGACAAGCTTTCCCAAATGATTTCCGTCGTGAAAATATCTCTGACGATCTGCACCAGCTTTATAATGAAAAAAGTAAAGAAGAGCTAGAAGCATTGGCTGTTGAAGTGAGTATTGCTGGGCGTATGATGACTCGCCGTATTATGGGTAAAGCAAGCTTTGCAACAGTACAAGATATGGGCGGTCAAATCCAAGTGTATGTTGCGCGTGATAACTTAGCTGAAGGTTTCTACAATACTGAATTCAAAAAATGGGATTTAGGCGATATTGTTGGTGCAAAAGGTGTTTTATTTAAAACTCAAACAGATGAGTTAAGCGTTAAAGTATCTGAAATTCGTATCTTAACAAAAGCATTACGTCCATTACCTGATAAATTCCATGGTTTATCTGATACCGAAGCTTGTTACCGTCAGCGTTACCTTGATTTAATTGCTAACGAAACATCTCGTAAAACATTTATTTTACGTAATAAAATAGTAACGGCTATTCGTACTTACTTAAATGAACGTAACTTCATGGAAGTTGAAACACCAATGCTACAAGCCATTCCTGGTGGTGCAACAGCGCGTCCATTTGAAACATTTCATAACGCACTAGACTTACCAATGTTCTTGCGAATTGCGCCTGAATTAAACCTTAAGCGTTTAGTCGTTGGTGGTTTTGAACGTGTGTTCGAAATTAACCGTAGCTTCCGTAATGAAGGTGTTTCAACTCGTCATAACCCAGAATTTACTATGATTGAGTTTTACCAAGCTTATGCAGATTACATTGACCTAATGAACTTAACAGAAGATATGTTACGTACTATTACTGAAAATGTATTAGGCTCAAGCGTTGTGAAATATGGTGAAGAAGAATTTGACTTTGGTAAGCCATTTGTTCGTTTAACAATGAAAGAATCAATCCTTGAGTACAATGAAGGTATTGAAGCGTCTGAGTTAGAAAGTATGGAAGGTTTGAAAGCACTAGCTAAACGTCTTGATATTCATATCAAAGATAGCTGGGGTGAAGGTAAAGTATTAACTGAAATCTTCGAAGAAACTGCTGAGCATAAATTAATGCAACCAACTTTCATTACAGCTTACCCTGCAGAAGTATCGCCATTAGCACGTCGTAATGATGATAACCCTGAAGTAACAGATCGTTTTGAGTTTTTTGTTGGTGGTCGTGAACTAGCGAATGGTTTCTCTGAGTTAAATGATGCACAAGATCAAGCACAACGTTTCATGGATCAAGTTGCACAGAAAGAATCTGGTGATGATGAAGCAATGTTCTACGATGCTGATTATATTACTGCTCTGGAACATGGTTTACCGCCAACAGCGGGTGAAGGTATTGGTATCGACCGTTTAGTTATGTTGTTTACTGACAGCCATACTATTCGAGATGTATTATTATTCCCTCATATGCGCCCACAAGCTAAATAATCTTTTTTAGTCTTTGTCTTAAGCCTCGTTTATACGGGGCTTTTTTATGCCTGTTATAAAATTATTGCTCTATCGTTGTTTTCTAATACCTTTTTTGAGTTCTTATTAGCAGTTCAATTTGCTGTCTGTTATCTTTTATTGGTATGACGCTCTATATTTATGTAAATACAGCATAAATACCCATTAGATAGTGAGAAGATCACAAGGATGTCGCGGTGAAATATTTAATTTCTTGCGTGTTATTAAGCCTATTATTTTTAAATCCTGTTATCGCAGATGATTATACTGGTTCCCGTTTTGGAGGCGGGTATTCGCAATCTAATATTTATATTGATGCTTTAAATATGTCATCTGATGATGGTGTGGGGTTTAAACTTGAGTATGGTTATGATCTTAATCTTTTAGTCAGTTTTAATTTTTCTTATGAAGCTAATGATGAAAAATTTAATTCCATTGATGGAGAAGGGCAAACGTTAAAATTGGGAGGGGATTTAGGGTATGCAATCTCTATGCAAAAGGCTTATTTAAAACCTTACGTTACATTAGGTTATCTTCTTTATACTGAAGAAAGAGTTGATAATAACCCAAGTGACCCAACCAAGGATCCTCATTCCATATTTAATGATAATACTTTTTACTATGGGGTAGGACTACGTTTTCAGTATATTGATTTTTATACGGATCTTAGCTTTGATATGTTTAATATTAATGATTCAAATTATGACTATTCATTTAAACAAACGGCCGTCACTATTGGAATTAAGTTCTGATCTTCCATTTGTTAGTAAAACTTTGATAGCGACAAATAGGCTTGAGTGACCTATTTATCCACTACCATTGAGTATTCTTTTCTTAGAAATTTAATTTTGTTTCTATCTGTGAAACAAAATGGCTTAAACCTTGTTCATCAATGTCGTTAAATCGCTCTGTAATAGGGCTATCAATATCTAATACAGCGACGGTTTTTCCATTGTGGTTAATCGGTAAAACAATTTCAGATTGGCTTGCAGCATCGCAGGCAATATGTCCTGGAAATTGATGCACGTCAGCAACACGTTGAATTGAATTTGTGCTAAAAGCGGTACCACACACACCTTTTCCTAAAGCAATATGTACACAAGCAACATTTCCTTGGAATGGTCCTAAAATAAGCTCATCATTTTTTAATAAATAAAAACCAACCCAATTTATATTATCTAAATTCATGTTTAATAAGGCGCTAATATTTGCAAGGTTTGCAATTAAGTCTTTTTCATCTTCAATTAATGCCACTGCTTGTTTAGTCAGTAACTGGTATTCTTTTAATGTTTTCATTGTGTTTAACCTATTTGTAATACGAGAAGCGCGCTCGCTAAAAAATAATAAGCACATGTTAGTTAGATTTCTTTACGCAAGCAATAAAACTCTACCCTCTTCAATAATGTTATGTGTAAATCCAGTAATTATGTTTGTTATTTTCTTATCTAAAATATTCTTTCACTATTTTTACACATTTGTTGCACATTCCGTTGTTAATCTAGACTGGCTACTTTTAGCTAATAAGGAAAATTTAATGAAAACTCGTTCAAATATAATAATTGCTTTGCTGGTTATTTTAGGTGCTAGTAGTCAGCTTGTTGCGCAAGAAATGCAACAACAAAATGGTCCTAAAGGTGAGCGTCCTGATTTTACTTCAATAGATATCGACAATAGCGGAGATATTGACTTTGATGAATTTTTACAACAAAAACTTCCTCATGGTGATCATCAAACGGTATTTGATGATATGGATAAAGATGGAGATGGATATATAACTGAAGAAGAGTTCAAAAATCATAAACCACCTCGTCCACCAAAACGTGATTAATCTAAATATTAAAGAGGGGGGATACCAATCACGTACTTAATGTAATTGGTATTATTTAAGCTTCCTCTTTAAATTTCTTGTATATCAAATGAGTAAAGGTGCTTTGTAAATTTAATACCGGCCTCTAATAATCAAGTAGAATTTAACGTTACAGAGTAAAAGGAAATATATACTGACGTTTCTCTTTCTGTGTATTAATAAGGTGGATGAATATGAAAATTCATAACAAACTATTTCTCATCTTATTTAGCTTCAGTCTGGTATTAGTAACCGTTTTAATTTTGTTAATACAGTGGAGTATTGGCAAAGGAATGATTGAGTACGTAAATAGTAAAGAAATTGAAGCATTAAAGCCCCTTATTGTTAAGTTAGAAACTGCATATAAAAAAGAAAATAATTGGTCTTCTTTACAAGGCAAGCATCGTGTTTTTGATGATTTAATTTTTTCAACGTTAACTGATCATGAGTTGAGCTCATCATCAAGACCACAATTAAGAAGGCCTAAAGCCGAGTTGCAGGGAGGACGACCCGAACAACGAAGAGCTCCTCCTAATCATCGTGCAGACAACCCCAACAGAGCACTTGATTTCATTCCTCCTCATGTTCCGCCAAAAGACAAAGCTGGTTATGCTTTGTTAGATAACAAACAAAATTTAATTGCGGGGCATTACCGTAAAAATGTTGAGCATAGCCGAACTATGATCACGGTGAATAAAAAAGTAGTAGGTTGGTTAGTTATCCCTAAACGTAAGAAAATTACTGATGGTTATGAGCTTGCTTTTATTGAGCAGCAACAAAATTATTTATGGATCATTGCATTAGCGACTATGTTTTTAGTGACCTTAATTACTCTATTACTTTCACGCCATATTGCTCAACCTATTAAGCTTGTGATATCGGGAATGCATAAATTGACACAAGGGGATTATCAACAGAGTATCGATTTAAAAAGAAAAGATGAACTTGGCGATCTAAGTCGAGATTTTAATGAGTTGGCCATCACTCTAAATGAAAACGAGAGTACTAGAAAACGTTGGCTAGCGAATATATCTCATGAATTGCGGACTCCTGTCGCCATTTTACGTGGTGAATTAGAAGCTATGTTAGATGGTATTAGACCATTAAATAAAAGCAATATTGATTCTGCTAATGATGAAGTAAAACATCTTCAGAGTCTTATTGATGACTTACATCAATTAACAAGTGCTGATATTGGCGGTATGCATTATCGCAAGAAACATCATAATTTTACCTTATGGTTACAATCTGAAATGAATAAGCATAGAAGCTATTTAGCGGCTGCTGATATCTCATTATTAGTTGATATCCCAGAGACTAAAATCATGCTCTTTTCTGATAATACTCGTTTATGTCAGTTGTTTGAAAACTTAATTAATAACAGTATCAAATACGCAGAAGCGAGTGTTGTTAGGGTTTCTTTAGCGCTGGATAATACTGAAATGAAAAGTTCGATTGTTATTAAAATTGAAGATAACGGTATAGGCGTACCAGCGGTGCATTTACCTCATTTGTTTGAACACTTATACCGTGTTGAAAACTCTAGAAATCGTAAGACAGGCGGTTCTGGTCTTGGACTATCAATATGTGCTCATATTGTTGCAGCGCATCAAGGACGTATCGTAGCAGAGCGCTCAAGCTTGGGTGGTTTAGCTATTATCATTAAACTCCCTTTAAGTTAAACGCAGAAAATAAAAGTAAGGAATACAAGGTGTCAGATTCAATCTTGATTGTGGAAGATGAGGTAAAGCTATCGAATTTGTTAGCGGATTATTTCAAATTAACCGAATATCAACCTCATCAGATTTTCCATGGTGATCAAGTTATTGCGTGGGTAAAAACCCATCAACCTCAGGTTATTCTGCTGGATATTATGTTACCAGGAAAAGATGGCATCACATTGTGTAAAGAGATACGACAATTTTCTACTGTACCCATTTTAATGGTCACGGCAAAAGTAGATGAAATAGATCGGTTATTAGGATTAGAGCTTGGTGCTGATGATTATATTTGTAAGCCATTTAGCCCTAGGGAAGTTGTGGCAAGAGTAAAAACGGTTATGAGGCGTTCTCAAACAACAAAGGGGAGCGCTGATGTTGCTTTTATACTTGATGAAAATAGATTAGTTGCTCGTTTTAATTCTCTTGAAGTTGCATTAACATCCGTTGAATTTCAATTATTAAAGCCTTTGACTGCAAGCCCAGGAAGGATCTTTACTCGTGATCAATTAATGCAAAATATGTATTCAGATCACCGTATTGTGAATTACAGAACCATTGATAGTCACATAAAAAAAATTAGAAAAAAATTAGCAGGTATTTGCCAAGGAGAAGATTTAATTCAATCTGTTTATGGTGCAGGTTATCGCTTTGTTTTATCGTAAAGTTAAATTTTAGATAAAAAAATACCTGCTCGAAAGCAGGTATTTTTTAACATCAAGGTATTGTTACTGATTACTCAGCTTCAACAATATCAAGGTTTACAACTGAAGTTACGTCAGAGTGTACTGTAACAGTAATCTCGTAAGAACCAGTTAAACGTAAAGCGCCTTCAGGAAGACGAACTTCACTTTTAGCTACAGGTACACCAGCAGCAGTGATTGCATCAGCAATATCACGCGTACCGATTGAACCGAATAGTTTACCAGCATCACCAGCTTTAGAAGTGATAACAACCGCTTCTAATGCAGAGATAGCTTCACCACGTGCTTGAGCAGCAGCTAGGTTAGCAGCTTGCTTAGCTTCTAATTCAGCACGACGTGCTTCAAAAGCTTCTAAGTTTGCTTTGTTTGCTGGAACAGCTTTTTGCTGTGGGAAAAGAAAGTTACGTGCGTAACCTGCTTTAACATTAACTTTATCGCCAAGTTTACCAAGGTTAGCAACTGTATCTTGTAGAATAATTTCCATAATATATAGCTCCTATTTACTTGTGTAAATCTGTGTAAGGTAAAAGCGACAAGTAACGTGCACGTTTGATTGCGCGCGCTAATTGGCGTTGGTATTTTGCACATGTGCCAGTAATACGGCTAGGTACGATTTTACCACTTTCAGTGATATAGTTTTTTAATGTAACAACGTCTTTGTAATCAATCTCAACAACTTTTTCAGCTGTGAATCGACAGAATTTACGACGGCGAAAATAACGAGCCATGGTAGTTCCTTAAATTTGTTCTATGTACTGAGCATGCAGAACCAATTTACCAAGATTGCTCTTGCTTTGGTGGTAAGTGATAAAACCACTTACTTTAATTTGCATACCTTTCGATAATTTATTCTTCAACTGACTTGCTAACGGTCCACTTGTTGCAATTGGCATATAACAATATGTATTGCGTGGTAATCCAGCTTCTTCTTGCACTGAACGATGTTCTATCGTCAGATTACAGTGTTCAATGCCACTAGGGCTTGTTTTATGTATCGGCTTTTCAGTTACGATACCTGTAAGTTGCAAAAAGTTATCAGTCACTAAGTTTCTTATGCTTCAGCTTCTGTAGCAGGTGCAGCTTCAACTTCTGGGCGAGGAGCACGAGGAGCACGTTCAACACGTTCTTCTTTTGCTTTAGCCACAACAGATGCTTCAGTTACAGCAGCTTTAGTACGCATGATCATGTTACGAATAACAGCATCGTTGAAACGGAAAGCAGTTTCCAAATCGTCGATTACTTGTTGTTCAGCTTCAATATTCATAAGAACATAGTGTGCTTTGTGTAGTTTGTTGATTGGGTAAGCCAGTTGACGACGGCCCCAGTCTTCTAGACGATGAACAGTACCACCTGCTTCTGTGATAGAAGTAGTGTAACGCTCGATCATACCATTAACTTGTTCACTCTGATCTGGGTGAACCATAAATACGATTTCATAATGACGCATATAAAAATCGCTCCTTACGGGTTAGTAGCTTCTTAATTTGGCTCAGCCGTACCAATAGAAGCAAGGAACAAAAAGGGTGGCTGATTTAAGGCGGCAGATTGTACAATTTACCTTCAACTTAAGCAAGCAACAAAGAAAAGATAAATGTAAAAATAATTGGAACTAACGGTTATTGTTTGCATCTATACTGTAAAATCATAAAATACACCGTTTCGAATCAATATAAATGAGCTTAATTTGCTGAATTCTCGACTAGTTTACATATTAATGGCCAACATTGCCGTACTCGGTGCGAATGTGTGGTTATTTATGGATCCTAAAGAGAATAAACCTGAATCTGAAGTGATTGCGAGTTCAGAATCTCAAGCTGAAGATGAAGAACAAACTCATGATAAATCTTTATCGGAAAGTGAGGACATAACCAATGAATCAAACTCTTCTACAGATGCCCTAAATAATGAAAATGCTAAAGATAAACTTTCTGAAGAGCAGCAAAATCAATTGCAGATAGCGTTATTGAATGAGCAGTTACAAGCACAAAAAGAAGCCTCACAAAAAGAAAAGCAATCACAGCAAGCTGAGTTAGCTCGATTAAAAGCAGAAAATCAACGTCTGATTGACCAAGTCTCTACGTTAGATAATCAAGTTCATATTCAAGAGTCGTATCTAACGGCTAGCCAACAACGAGAAAAGCAGTTAGCCGATTCGTTAGATAAAGAACGCAGTAGAAAAGCCGATTTAGAAAATCCACCCATTAGCCGTATCAAAGGTTCGATAGAACAAAAGCCTGATTTATTAAAAAATAAAACACCGATTACAACAACTCCAGAAGAGCAGCATGTGTTTCAAGCTGAAGTTGTTGAAGATAATGAAAATGGTAATCACATTGAAACTGATACCGTTGATTCAAAAGAAGAACAAATTGCAGACATTGAACGTTTTAGTGGCGCTGTCGAATTTGGCTTTAATTATGATCAAGATAACCAAGTGACAAAAGGGTTACTTGGCCGATTAATTTTAGATTATGACGAGGTTGATAAGTTTAATGTCAACAGTGATCTACAATTTGAGTTTGAGTCCGAAGATAAAGAGATGACCACGGATAAGTTTCGTTGGCAATTACAAGGAGATTATAATTTAAATCCTACCAATGTAGTTTTTGCTCGAAGTGATGTACAGCGCAGTAAATTCTCATCCTACGAACGAGAAGATACTTATTCTACCGGGTATGGGCATATTTTCTTTGATACTCGAACGCATAAATTTAATATGGAAGTAGGGCCTGGTTATAAATTTGCACTTCCTAATGCAGGAGAAGATGCTGTTTCTGTTAATGAATTTATTGTTCGAACTCGTTTAAATTATGAAAGGGTTGTTTCTGATAGTTTGCAAGTTGCACTAGAAGGTGTGTTTGAATCGGGACATGCTAATAGTGTGTATAGTGCAGAGTTTAGAGCGCAAAATCGGATATATAAGCAGTTGTATTTAATTTTTGATGCCACTTATAAGTACAACCAAAATGTACCGGTAGATACTGTTCATCAAGAGGTCTCTACCGGATTTAATATTATGTATGCTTTTTAGCTTATTAGAAAAGTCTTATTTTACTCAGCGCTATCTCTGCGTTGACGGACAACTTCAAACAAACAAATACCCGTCGCTACAGATACATTCAAACTAGATACCGCACCTGCCATTGGTAGCTTAATAAGCTCATCACAATGTTCACGAGTTAAACGGCGTAAACCTTTTCCTTCTGCGCCCATTGCAAGCGCCATACCGCCAGATAATTTGCAGTCATAAATACTTTGCTCTGCTTCACCGGCTGTACCATAAATCCAGATACCTTTATCTTGTAAACTACGCATAGCTCGCGCTAAATTAGTGACATGGATAAGCGGAATAGATTCTGCCGCGCCACAAGCTACTTTGCGTACAACGGGTGTTAAGCTTGCTGAATTATCTTTAGGGATGATCACTGCATGAACACCAGCCGCTTCAGCGCTTCGTAAACAAGCACCTAAGTTATGAGGATCTGTCACACCATCTAAAATTAATAAAAATGGTGGTACGTTTAATTCATTTAAAATGGGCTCTAAGTCATTGTCAGTTAGTACTTTAACTGCTTTAACGCGAGCAATAATGCCTTGATGTTGTTCACCATCTGACTTTTCATCCAAAGCTTTACGTTGCATTAATTGTACTGATACACCCCATTCTTTAGCTTTATCAAGGACTGCATTTAATCGTTCATCATCTCGCCCTTTTAAGGCATAAACCTCAATAACACGCTCTGGTTGTTTTTCTAATAGGGCATCAACGGCGTGCATACCGTAAATAATTTCACTTTTACTCATGTTTATTCTCTAATCTCAGTATTAATAGACGATGAAATTTTGTTTTAATGAATAATGGCTTCTATTTCAATCATTCATTTCAACAAATAATCCCATCGCTATTATTTATCTTTATATTTAGTCTGATTTTTTCGCTTTATTACGCGTACGTTCTGCTCTACCTGGTCTACTTTTTTTGGTTGCAGTTGTCTTTTTCTTTTTAGACGAAAGCGTATTTTTTACACCTTGCTTAATAGGGCGTTTCTTTTTCGTCGTTGTTTTTTTCTTATTCGCCGCAGCCTCTTTTTCAGTTTGCTTGTCTAACTCTCGAATAATAGGCTGATCACTTTTTTTATGCGGCTTTTTATCATCATGACGAGCTGCTTTAGTGCGTGCTCGTTTATCAATAGGTCGATCAGTATTTTTTGCTGTTGGTGTGCGACCACGTTTGCGTTGTCCTGCAACAGCCTCATTAGCTAACTCAAAGTCAATTTTCTTATCATCTAAATTAACCGATAATACTTTGACTTCTAATACATCGCCAATACGATAAACACGGCCAGTACGTTCACCTTTTAGGGTCTGTTTACCGGCATCAAAGATGTAGTAGTCAGAAACTAAACCAGTAACATGTACAAGACCATCGATATGAATATCATTTAAACGCACAAAGAAACCGAAGTTAGTGACGGCGGCAATAGTACCAACCATAGTGTCGCCGATATGATCTTGCATATATTCACATTTTAAAGCATCAGCTACATCACGTGTTGCATCATCAGCTCGGCGTTCAGTCATAGAACAATGTTCACCTAAGTATCCCATTTCATCATGCTGGTAATGATAGCCGCCTGTTTCAGTCCATTTTGCTTTTAATTGGCCTTTCTCTTGATGAGCAACTAAATATTTAATCGCACGATGTAAAATAAGATCAGGATAACGACGAATTGGTGAAGTGAAATGTGCATACTCTTCTAATGCTAAACCAAAGTGACCTAGGTTTTCATCTTGATAAACAGCTTGTTTCATCGAGCGAAGTAACATGGTTTGTAATAATTCACTATCTTCACGATCTGCAAACGATTCAGCTAAGTCTGCATAATCACGTGGAGCAGGTTTATCTCCGCCATTTAGGCTTAACCCTAATTCCGCTAAGAATGAGCGGAAGTTCGCTAATTTTTCTTCGCTTGGTGTTTCGTGTACTCGATATAAAGCAGCTGCATCAGCGGCTCCAATTAAACGTGCTGATGCAACGTTTGCTTGGATCATACATTCTTCAATGATCTTATGTGCATCATTACGTACAAGCGGTACGATTGAATCAATTTTACGTGCTTCATTAAATAAGAAACGTACTTCTAATGTTTCAAATTCCATACCACCACGAATATGACGTGCTTTTTTGAATGCTTTATAAAGGTGCTCTAATTCTTCTAAGTGAGGTACTAATGGTTTGTATTGCTCACGTAAAGGTTCATCACCTTGTAAAATCGCCGCTACTTTGGTGTAAGTGAAACGAGCATGAGAATTCATGACTGCTTCATAAAATTTGTAATCAGTTAAATGTCCATTTTTAGAAATAACCATTTCACTGACCATACATAAGCGATCAACTTGTGGGTTTAATGAACATAATCCATTTGAAAGTACTTCTGGTAACATAGGGATAACTTGGTCTGGGAAATAAACAGAGTTACCACGATTAATCGCTTCTTTATCTAAAATGGTTCCTTTACGAACGTAATAACTTACGTCTGCAATGGCAACCCATAAACGCCATCCACCATCAGGTTCTTTTTGACAAAATACCGCATCATCAAAGTCACGTGCATCTTCACCATCAATGGTTACTAATGGTAAGTCGCGTAAATCAACACGGCCTTTTTTAGCTTCTTCTGGCACAAACTCACCAAAAGGCTTAAGTTCTTCATCTAAGCCTTCAGGCCATTCGTGAGGAATATCATGTGTGCGTAATGCAATTTCAACTTCCATACCAGGCTCCATATCTTGGCCTAATACTTCTGTGATTTTCCCCGTTGCAGTAAAGCGTGCTTTAGGGCGTTGAATTATTTCAACAACCACAATTTGTCCATGGCGTGCACCACCATTATTATCTTTACTGATTAATATTTCTTGATTGATACGTGAATCATCAGGAACAACAGATGAAATACCATCTTCTACAAAATAACGACCAACGATGGTTTCTTTGCGAGCTTCTAATAAGCGTACAAAGCGTGCTTCAGTGCGACCGCGTGAATCGACTTTCACTGGTTGAGCTAAAATGGTGTCCCCATGGAATAGGAAACGCATTTGATGATTTGGTAAAAATAGATCTTTACCATCATCTTCCGTTTTTAAGAAACCAAAACCATCTTTATGTCCGATCACTTTACCTTTAGCTAGGTTTAGTTTATCGGGTAAACCATAAGTCGCATTGCGGCACCAGACGAGTTGACCATCACGTTCCATTGCTTTTAAGCGACGGCGTAGGCCTTCAGCTTCTTCATCACTACTTAGTGAGAATGCTTTAAACATGGCATCACGAGTGATAGGTTTACCGTGTTTTTCAATGAAAGCTAAAATAAACTCACGGTCAGGCACGGGATGTTCATAAATTTTGGGTTCTTGATCTACAGTAGGATCTAAGGTCATAGTTGAGACTCTTTATAAGGCAATTAATTAAAGTATATCTGAAAATGAATAAAACCTTTGAATTAATGAAGAAAAGGTTATTTTTTTTGTTTTTTGTCATAATTGTTCAGGTATTAAGCAAGTAAACAGGAATTGCTAAAAAAAACACAAAAAAGACTAGACAGATTTTCCAGTCTTCAGTATTATCCGCGCCACGCTAAAGACGTGAGCACCCGTAGCTCAGCTGGATAGAGCGTTGCCCTCCGGAGGCAAAGGCCACAGGTTCGACTCCTGTCGGGTGCGCCATATTTCGGATTGCAATAGCTTAAGCTTACTTTTAAAGTAAGGTCAGTTCTTTAGAGTATAGTGGCGGATGTAGCTCAGTTGGTAGAGCCCCGGATTGTGATTCCGGTTGTCGCGGGTTCAAACCCCGTCATTCGCCCCATCTCGGTGATTAGCGCAGCTTGGTAGCGCATCTGGTTTGGGACCAGAGGGTCAGAGGTTCGAATCCTCTATCACCGACCACATTTAAAGAAACCGCACTTGTTGCGGTTTTTTTTCGTCTTTAATTTATAATACCAATCACAGTAAGTAGCTTAATGAAGCTACAATACAGGCATCATGATGCCTGTATTGTAGGCTAGCGAATGCTTTGGAAATAAAAATAAAATTACAAAAGCGAATATCTTTAAAGTCCCCATTATCATTATGAAATATTTAATTGCTCACAATACTTAGGCCTTGATTATTATCGCATTAAATCTAATTTTTTATTTCAACGATAAATCTCGTCTAACTCTCCATTTTTTATTTTGCCATTCACTTTTTTTAAGCAGAAATGGGCATGTTTGATGACTTCATTCATACTTTCATAACAGCGGCGTTCATTTTTCCCATAAGCAAAGAAGGTGAGGGTGACTTGCTGACCCATACCTCCCGTATCTGGTTGATCTCCTAACTCAAGATAACATGTTGGATTTTGAGATAAGCAAATTGCACCAGCTCGAAAGTTAGGCTTAGTGCTTACAACCGTATGCAATATATTCTCCATTAACCAATTGATACTTCTTTGCTGGCAATTTTCTGGAATATCTCTAAATAAAATCATTAATCGTCCACTGCATTTTTTAGCATAGGGATATTGTTTATCATTATTTTCTTCTACTGCATTAAAAGCACAATCATTGCTTTCTAATAACGATCCTGTTGTGTTTATCCATTCAATTAATGAATAAAAAGACTCAGTAAACTCCCATTTTTTGAAAGGTATTAAATCTTCTAACGACTTGCGTATTAATTTAGGGTTTTTCTTAAAATCAATATAAAGGTTAGATTGATCACTTTCCATGGAGGTCCAAGGGTGAGATCTTAATTCAGAGCTATTGTTGAGATTGGAAGTAAAAGCGTCCAATGTTGTTACCTTTTTTTGTAATGTGGTGTGCGTAGGGCTATAGATATATTTATCTTAAGTATATAGTTACTTATATACCAAATTCGTAACCACATAATCATATTTTTTAATTAAATTATTCGTAAATGAAAGCTGACTCTATGAAAAATTCAATTGATTAAGAATACGATATATATTTTTTAGTTTATATTCGATACCAAACTCGTGCTTAATATAATTGAGTACAATAGGTGCACTACTATTATTCCCATTGAGTTTGATATTGCTTTCCCGAATATAAATTGAAAGCTGTTTTTGTTGATTAGGTGAAAGTCTACTAGGGCGCCCTGATCTTGATTTTTCTTTTAAGCCTGCGATACCTTCTTCATTAAATTGTTTTACCCAGTTATTTACACTGTGGCGACTCACTTTTAAATACCTTGCTGTTTGAGTATTACTGGCTCCATCTTGTATATGGGAAAGGGCTATAAGGCGGATCCGCATACGAGCGTTAGTTTCTTGTGCTATTAGTGGATGAAAATTAATATTATTAATAGGGGGCATAATAATTGTTACGTTAATAATTTAAAATGGACATTGTCAGGTTACAGATTGGCCAAAAGAATAGCACCAAGAACTGTAAGCTACGTTTGAAATCAATTCCTTACTAAAAATTGAATATTTAATATGAATAGTAAAAGTTATATTTAAAAATTCAGTTGGTTAGTTGTCATGATAAAATAATTAAATTCATAACAACTAACCTTTCTTAGTTTATTTTTCTGGCGTCATATTCTCAGTTAATGTTGGTTCAATTCTAGGGTGGTAAGCATGTTCGTATGCATAAGCAAGCGATAACAATGTTGCCTCACTGAACTCTCTACCTATCATTTCTAATCCAACGGGTAATGGTAGCTCCGATTCAATAGATGAATATCCGACAGGCATTGTAAGTGCTGGAAAACCTGTAAATGGGCTAAGACGATTAGCCATACCGGTTGATGTTGGGCCTTTACCGTAATCACCAGCTAAACCTGTAATAGTTGGGTATATGAGAACATCGTATTTATCCCCTAAACTATCTCCATTAATATCTGTATTATTAAGAGCGCTCATTAAACGTCCTCTGGTTACGTCGGGACGTTCGTGAACATTTTTCAAATAAGTTTCATCATTCCAACGATCTCCTCCTAATGAAGCATAAAATGCAAAGCTGCCTTCGCTTGCTTTTAAGTAATCGCCGCTAGAATAAACTTCATCGAAACTACGATAATGTTGGTCAGCTTCAGATGACCATGAAGTTAAATATTCAGTTAAACTATCAGGAAACTCGTAGCGTGATAAACTAACGTAATTTGTTAATGTATCTTCTAGTTCTGGAACTGTAACATCTTCAACAGTTGCTCCTAGTTTTTTCATATTATCGATAGCTAAGTCCATAATACGTTGAACTTCTATATTTTGAGGGCTATTACCATCACCAAATAGATCGCGAATTATACCTACCCTAGCACCTTTAAAGGCATTTATATCTAAGTCTTCAGTATAATTTTCTGAACCCATTTTTATGGTGTATTGTTGTTGGCTGGTAATTAATGGAGAATCTATTGCAAAGCTTTCTCTTTGGCCACTGTGAGTACTGCTGTCATAGCCAACAATTACACTTAATAATGCTGCGCAATCATAAACTTTTCGACACATTGGGCCTGCTGTATCTTGAAAAGGAGCGAGGGGCATAATGCCATCTTGTGATACTAATCGCATCGAAGGGCGTAAGCCGATTAAACCTTGAACACTTGATGGTACTCGAATTGAGCCACCCGTATCGGTACCTATACCCACAACAGCAAGACTACCTGAAACAGCTGCACCAGTACCAGATGAAGAACCACCAGGGCCTTTAGATAAATCATAAACATTACGAGGAATACCACCTAGTAAACTACCTCCAGTATATCCAAATGCATATTCGTGCAGGTTAGCCTTCCCTATAATAATACCACCTGCATTTCGTATGTTTTTCACTATATATGCATCTTTTTCGGGTTGGTTATTTGCTAATGCCCCCCCTGTTGTTGGCATATCGCTAGTATTTACATTATCTTTAAGTGTCACTGCAATGCAATGTAATGGATCCAACTTTCCTGTTTGATTAAATTTCTCATCTAGTTTTTTAGCTTCAGCTAAAGCCGTTTGACTTACTGAAATCATTGATTTCAATTCAGGCCCTCTTTGATCAAGCGATTCTATTTTTTCTAGCTGAGATGTAATAATTGATTCACAAGTTGTTTCTTTATTCATTATTGCATGGTGTATTTCCGAAATCGATTTCCCTGTAATATCGAATGGTAGAGTGCCTTCATTATTAGAGGCAGACTCGTTATTATTTTGGTTACAACCAGCAATTATTAAAACTGATAATAATACACTTGCTTTAATTTTCCCTTTCATTTTTTGCTCCAACTTAAATTGATAATATCGCATTTTAGTAGGCAGTATTTATGCCAAGTTTATTTTAAACAGCTTTAAAATGAATAAGTTTTCAATGTGAGCAAGCGAATTCCATTAATTAATTTACCACTTAATCCAATAGGAAATATTGGTTTTTATGCTTTACAAATTGCATTAATAAAATAGTTAAATTTTTAATTGATTTGATTGAAGTATATTTTACTTCTTTAAAAAAATATGAGCTTAGTTGTAAAATTAATAAAACTAAATGTGATTATTTTGACAAAATACATATCACCTTAGCAAAGCTAGGTGATGTCGTTTTGATAAAAGTTATTTTAAAAATTCAACGTATATTAAATGTCTTTTAACATTTAACCTTTATTTTTGTATTGGTTTTTATGTTTAATGGAAGTGCATGTCAATGGAGAATAAATTTTTAGTTGCCATTTTTTGTTGAAAAATTGATTGCCAACTATGTGGGTATTTAATTGCCTTAATTTTTATTTGTTTTTTGTTTACTATGGTTTTTGATTTTACATCAAGCTACCTATACACCTGTTTGTATAGGTAGCGAGTATTGAAAAGTCAGTGTTATTATAGAGTTTATGTGTATTTTCAAGTTTATCTGAGAAGTTCTAATTAGATCATGTACTTAATAGAACTAAGGGCCGTTAATTTTTTTTTAGTCTAAGTTTAAAGAACAAAATAAAACTATTTCACAGCCTAATAATTATTTGACTCTAAGTTTTAATAAATAAGTTTGCACTATTTTATAATTTACTCGCACTATTTAAGTTCGTTCTTTCTATTTAACCAGAAAAATAAACTCCTTTAATGCTTAATGTAAGGTTTTAAATTTTTACTGTTAATGAAAAGTAGGATTTGGAACTACTCAATCATTGTTTTCATCTATTTTTATAAGTAAATCTTTCATCTCGATTAATACTATGAGCTCTACACTTATATTAGCGACAAGACAAATAAGCTATTACAAATTTTTATTTGTTGAAAGTGAGCATAGAGCTTAATTCATCGTCTAAATTTTATTTTATATATAAGACAAGTTACTTAGCAATATTACTAATCTGTATCACTGGGATTGTATTAGTAAAGTTGGCAACATCTGCTGAGATAATAGGTTGATGAGGTGCAAATGCCTGCTGGAATGATTCTACTGACTCAAAAGTTAAGAAGCCCATTGCTATATACGGAGCGGCTTCACCAGGGACACTACTTGCCATACCAAGGTCTGCATTAGACGTAATAAGTGCGTCACCAACTAATTCAGCGACAAGTGGTAAGTGAGTGTTGCAATAATAATCCATGTCGAACGTTGCATCTTTACTGTTTGGGTATAAAACCGTTACTTTGATCATTAGGTTCTCTCTTTTAGATATAGATTGTTTGCGAATTGTTTGTAAAAAATAATTTCTTGTAGAATTCTATGAGGGAGTGTCAAGATAGTCAAAGATACTTTGTATGTACAATATTATAAAGATGCTCATAAAAATAAGAGGTCGCTATTAAATGAATAAAGCTCAGGACATTGATGTATTACTTTTTGATGTAAACGAAACTCTATTGGATATTACAATCTTAAGGCCTTTTTTTCAGCGCACTTTTGATGATGCTTCTGTATTACGAAATTGGTTTGCTGAATTAGTACTTTATTCTCAATCACTGACACTGTCAGGGCTTTATGAACCCTTTGCTAATTTAGCTGTGGCGACATTAAAAATGGTCGCTACTAACCATCAAATTAAACTTGCTGAGAATGATCTTGTGGCGTTTAAACAATTACTCGGAAATCTTCCGCCACACCCTGATGTGATACCTGCTTTAACGCGTTTACAAAGTGCAGGTTATCGTTTAGCTACGCTGACTAATTCAGCGCCAACGGCTTCTCCTACATTGTTAGAAAAAGCGGGCATCAATGATTTTTTTGAGTATCAATTTAGTGTTGCTGAAGTGCGTGCATTCAAACCACATCCAACAACTTATCAGTATGCAGCAAAGAAGATGGGCGTTGAGCTGAATAAAGTCTGTCTTGTGGCATGTCATCAATGGGATACTATTGGCGCGCAAGCGTTAGGTTGCTTAGGTGCTTTTATTACGCGTCCAAATAATAATGTTTTAATGGCTGAAAATGTCCCTATTCCAAATTTTATTAGTCATGATTTAATGGAATTAGCTGATAAACTTATTCTTTCCGAGTAAGTACTGTCATTCATTTCACTCATGGTCATATCACTCATGGTTGATGCAACTGGCAATCAACCATTAGCTTTTTTTACAATAAAGGTACTACATAATTTTTTGCTATAAATTTAGATGCTTCAACGGTTAAGTGGCCATAATCAAATGCAACTAAATCATCGTCTACTTTTGCTCGGCAACTAAGCTCATTATTTTGTGTATAAGAACATAAGTTATCAAGCATGTTAATGAATATAAAATTCTTATTTTTTTTGTGTAAATCCACTAAAAACTGGTTACTTTTTATTAGCGAGTAATCAAACCCTGAATCAACAATAAATTCTTCACCAATATGTCTTCTTGCATAAACCAAAGGTAAAGAAGGTTGCCATTGTGGAAGAGGGCCGACCACAATCACTTTTTCAACCCCCATTTTATGTAATGTATTGATCGTATCTTCCCAATCAAAAAGTTCATGCTTAAAACGTGTTGCCATAATGACAGTACTGGGTTTGGACTTTAAAATTGACTTATAAGCAAATTCATTTGAATAGTTACATCCCATATCTCTATTATCAGGAAGGGGCCTTTTCATTACAAAAGAGGGGGCGCAACTATTTGAGCTTAATAAGCTAAGTGGAGTGCCTTTTTTCATCTCATATCTTAACCCTGTTGATATAGTGGCAACATGAGAATCTCCCCATAGAAATAAACCTCCAGTTTCTGAACTAATACAACGTTCAGCTACTCGCATTTTACCTGTTCTATTCATTTGTGAAGCGGTATTACAGTCGTTATAAAGTCTTGTTGGATCTAATTTATATTTTTTATAAGTACTTAAAATTTGATTTCCAGGATCCTGGGATTTTTCTCTTATTTCAAAATGCCCTGCATTGATATAAACAATCGAGCTTAATCCAAGAGTGATAAACCATAATATAACTGCTTTTTTGCCTTTGAGTTTTTGTTCAATAAAGAGGTGAGAAAACATGCCTAATATAATTGATAATATGATCATTAATGTAATATTAAGTGCATTAATATCCATATAAGCATTCATATAAACAACTAATGGCCAGTGCCATAAATAGATAGAATAAGACCAAGTTCCTATTTTTTGATAAATAATATTATTGCTTAAAAAACTATGATTAGATTGTGCTTGTATGATTAAAAAGGTGCCTAGAACAGGAAAAATAGCCAAATAACCTGGCCATGCATTATCTTGTGATATAAGGAAATAAGAGGTAAAGATTAGCAACAACCCACAGTATTCCACTTTCTTTTTTGTGTTTGTTTTTATCGCTATTGGATATAAATAAGCCACTCCTCCTAACAGCATTTCCCATGCTCTTGTATGAAGCAGATAGTAAGAAGGATCTGGCCATTGATAAGTTAAAATGGCAGATGCAATAAAGCTTACGAAGACCATTATAAGAATAGCTATTTTGATTGCTTGTAGTGTCAGAAACTTGCGCATAACAACAAGCAATAATGGATAAATTAAATAAAACTGCCATTCTGCGGATAATGACCAAGTGTGCAATAGCCACTTTTGATGAGCAACGGCTTTAAAATAGCCTGACTCTTGCCAGTAGGTAAAGTTGGAGATAAAACTAATGGAAGCCAAAATATGCTCTGACATTTTGGCGAATACCACATCAAATGTAGAAAACCATCCCAGCAGTAATAACGTAAAACAAAGTACGGTGAGCGCAGGAATAATTCGGTTTGCACGCGCAATATAAAATTTGATGAGCGAAAAGTTGTCTTGTTCTATCCCTCTAAATATTATGCTTGTCATTAAAAAGCCTGAAATGACAAAAAACACATCAACACCAGCAAAACCGCCAGGGATTAAAGTAGGATTAAAATGGAAAAGTACAACGGCGATAACGGCTAATGCTCTTAGCCCATTTATATCTTTTCTAAATTCCATCGTGATTTACTCAATTGCTTATTATAAAAGCCGTTAATCTAAAGAGTTGATTAATCTATGTACACTAGGAGGCTTTTATTTTGTGGCTTCTTTCATAATAAAATCAGACTTTTATTGTGATTTTAGCGTTACCTCTCTGTAAATATTTTGTCCATTGAACGGCTCATTAATATTAAACAGAGACGTTGAGTTACCTAAAATCATTATGTTAATATTTGAATACTATTGAGTGCCCAATTTTCTTAAAATTCAATACAACACTAATGGAAGAGATCCTTAGTGGCATCATTCCTCTCTATTCATACGATGGGATCCTACTGCCTTTGTAATATTGGCAAAACCGCTATAAAAATAAGAGAATTGTCTGGTGATAGTAACGCTCAAACCTTTTTTGTTGCTGCTGGTAAGCTGTTTTTTACTGATGACAGGTTATGGCCTAAGTAATATTTTATTACCTGTTCGTATGCAAAGCGATGGTATTAGTATCGATAATATAGGGCTTGTACTTTCTATGTTATCGGTAGGTTTTCTGTTTGGGGCGATTTATAGTCGTAAGCTGTTACAGCGTGTTGGGCATATCAGAATATTTGCAATGTGCGGTAGTTTAACGTCCGTTGCTATTTTATTATCAGGCCTTCATCCTGACCCATTAGTACTTGGTATCATGCGGGTGATCACTGGTTTTTGTATTGCTTGTGCCAATGCTACATTAGATAGTTGGTTAAGCTTTAGTGCGAATGAAAAAAATAGAGCAAGAATATTGTCTATTAACCAAATGGTATTGATGAGCGCGTTATTTTCAGGGCAATTTTTATTAAGTATTGCTCCTATAGAAGGCATGACGTTATTTGTGCTATCTGGTATTTTGTTTAGTTTAGCTATCACGCCAATTGTAATTAGTAAGCAGCAGGGGCCACAAATTGAAGATAGTCAAGCGATGTCATTGCTGACTATTTTAAAGCTCTCTCCATTGGGTGTTGTTGGGTGTTTTTATTGTGGTTTGTTATATGCAGGCCTATTAAATATGTTGCCTATTTTTGCTAGTGATAATGGTATTGCTGGGCTTGATTTATCTATATTTATGGGTGCTGCTATTCTTGGCGCCATCATATTACAATTTCCTATTGCTTATCTTTCTGATCAATTTGATCGCCGAAGAATTATGCTCGGTATGGTTGTCACCATTATTCTATTCTCATTAACAATTCCATTTTTGCTGCGTTTTGAAATGTTTCATTTAAGCTTATTTGCCATTGCAGTTATCACAGGGATGGCTGCTTGTTTGTATCCTATGAGCATGTCAGAGGCTTTTGATAAAGTACTAAAAGAGCAAATTCTAGCAGCGATGGCTTCTTTGCTGGTTATTTATGCTTTAGGCAGTATTTTGGGGCCTTATGTTGCATCTGTGGTGATGAGTTTATTTGGTAGTAATGCTTTATTTACCTTTATGATCATCGCCGCGAGTACCTTATTGGCATTTATTATTGTTCGTATGAAACAGCGCACCGCTTTACCTAATGATCAACAAGATAACTTTGTTATGCAAACGCCTTCAGGTGCGGTTTCTGAGCTTGATCCGCGAACAGATTATGTTGAATCTGCTTTTGAACCAACAGCTGAGGTAGAAGTGGCGATTAGTTTAGCAACGAACAACCCAGCGGCCGCGGTTAATATGGCAAAAGCATTAGCACTGCGAGACCCGACGAATGCTGCAAACTTAGCCGCTGCATTAAGTACTATTGATGAAATAAATATTGGCCAATTATATGGCGCTATCACGAATGCTGCACCAGAAATGTCAGTGCATATTGCAGAAGCATTAACGAGCGCTTCACCAGAGCAAGCAGAAGAGTTAGTTGATTGGATAACCACTTCTTATCCAGAGCAATTTACTAACATTATTGTTGCCATTGCTAATTCGATGCCAGATAACGGTATTCGTATGATGGAATTAGCGGCTGAAAATATGACATCTGATGATTCAACTGAATTATTACAAATGACAGAGCAATACATGACAGATCTCTCTGATTCTCTTGATGAAATGCGTCCTGTTGATAGAAGTGCTGCTGCATCAGAGCAGACTGCTACAGAGCTATACAGTCGACTAAGTGATGTTTCTCCTGAGCATTCAGCTGAATTAGCATTAACGGTTTCTGAAGCGTTGCCTGAGTCATCTAATGTCATTGCAGAAGCATATGTTAATAACTTAATCGAAAGTGAAAATAGTCAAGATGATACTGTCGATGCAGTAGAAAATATTGAAAGCGCGGTTAATGATTACCTTTCTCAAGTTGTGGAAAATATCCCTGAATATGCAGTAGATGTTGCGAGTACCATTATTGATTCTGTTCCGGAAGTTGCTTCGGATATGGTTGAGTTATTGCAAGATTCTGAAGGTATTGATGCACATGAATTGAGTGAATCTATTGATGATAAACCAGAGCAAGATGAGTTAGAACAACAACTATTAGATGCGGTACAAACACAAACTGAGTCATTAAATAATGGGCAATAATGACTAGGTTAACGATCAGATATTGGAGCTATCAATAATTAAATGATGGCTCCATTATGATACTTAACTATTTTATGCTTAAAGTGATACGTTCTGGCGTTGGCGCATTAAAAAGATAAATGCAATACCACCCGCTAAGCCTGTGAGTATACCAATTGGCATATCTTCTGGTGGAATGATCACTCTTGCCACAATATCCGCAAAAACTAAAAACAGAGCACCAAACAACGCTGATAAAGGTAATACTTTACGGTAATCTCCTCCAACTAATAAGCGTATTATATGGGGGATCATTAAACCAACGAAACCAATAACGCCTGAAAATGCCACGGCAGCGCCAGTAAGTAGCGCACAAATGATAATAACTAACAATCTAAAACGCTGAGCGGGCACACCTAATGTCCTTGCTGTTTCATCACCTAATATCATTGCATTTAAATATTTGGCTTTATAAATGAGATAACTTGCTCCGATGATTAAAGTTACTAATGGAAACCAAAGCTGGTTCCATTGAGCAAGACCTAATCCACCTAACATCCAAAATATCACTGTATGTGATGCTCTATGATCGCCCATAAAAATAAACAAGTTACCTAAGGCGGTGAGAATAAATGCAACAGCAACGCCTGCAAGAATTAATCGTCCTGCACTATTTGCCATTGAAAAGTTTGCAACTCCCAAGACTAAAAACATCGCAAAAAGGGCACCAAGAAAAGCAAATACAGGGACGGTTATTGCGCCCAAAATCATACCTGTATGCAATAGCGCTATAATTGCACCTAACGCAGCTCCTGATGAAATACCTAATAAGTGAGGATCCGCTAAAGGATTACGAGTGATTGATTGCAAGGCTGCACCGACAATCGCAAGTGTTGCCCCAACAATAGCCGCTAAAATAACTCTAGGTAAGCGCACTTCCCAAATAATATTTTCTCTACCCATTGACCAAGTTGGCAAACTATTAGTAAGTGATAACTTATGGCCAATAACGCCCCATACCGTGCTTTGTGAAATTGGAATAGAGCCTACAGCGATTGCAACGCTCATAAAAATAATCAGCAAAACAATTAATATCAGTAATAAAAATTTTAAAGGTATATTAGCAAGGCTGATTTTTTTCATATTAGGGTTTTTCATTATTCCGCTCTAAAAGCTTCTGCTAAACGTTTAATTGCTTTGATGTTACGAGGGCCTGGCGTAGCTTCAACATATTCAAGAATAACAAATCGGTTATTTTTAATAGCTGGAATATCTTTTAGAGCAGGTCGTGAACGTAAGAAGTTAATTTTTTGCTGTGCTGTAATATCGCCATAGTTAATAATAACGATAACCTCTGGTGCGCGATCAATGACAGATTCCCAACCAACTTGTATCCAGCTTTTTTGTATGTGCTCCATAATGTTCTTACCTCCTGCTTCGTTAATTAAAGCCGTCGGCATACCAAGACCTGCTGAGGTAAAAGGCTGTTCTTCACCAGAGTCATATACAAAAACTTTTGGTGATTGAGCAAGTGGGGTGAGGTTCTTCTGAAAGTTTTTTAGTTCTTCTTTATATTTTGAAACTAATAATTGAGCCCGTTCTTCGACATTGAAAATACGACCCAAATTTAATAGGTCATTATAAAGATCATCCATTGATACTTTAGATTTATTCATAATATGAACACAACTTTCACTGAGTTCATATACTTTGATACCTAAGGGAGCAAGTGTGTCTGGCGTAATACCGCCACCGACTTGCATGCCGTAATTCCATCCAGCGAAATAAAAGTCAGCATCAGCTCCTAATAGCACTTCTTTTGTTGGATATTTAGGTGAAAGCTCAGGTAGCTCTCCAATATCTTTACGTAATATTGGATCTAATGTTCTCCACCCAGAAATGCCTGTAACACCTACCATCTGTTTCTGTAAGCCTAGTGCTAGCATCATTTCGGTTAAGTTAACATCGTTTGAAATAGCTGCTTTAGGCTTATGATCAAATGTAACAACGCGATCACAGCTCTGGATATTAATTGGGTAATATTGATCATCTGCTAATTGTGCTTGTGCAGGTAAAATCATCACCATAAAGCTAGTAAATAATAAGATAGAGAATAAGTTAGAGCGAACTTTCATCGATTAATCCTGTTGTTTTTTTGTATAAAAAGAAAAGCGGGGGCGTTGAGTTATGGGGTGTTTATCAATAATGGTCTCTACACCAAATACATTTTTAATATTTTGTTCTGTAAATACTTCCTGTGGTACTGAATAGTCCTGCATTTCTCCTTTATCCATCACTAAAACGCGATCTGCATAAGCTGAAGCAAGCGATAAATCATGTAAAGAAACAACAATAGTGCAAGGTAATGTTGAAAGAAGTTCTAACAGTTCAAGTTGATGACGGATATCTAGATGATTGGTTGGCTCATCTAAAATTAATATATCAGGACTTTGAATTAAAGCGCGGGCAATTAAAACGCGTTGGCGTTCGCCGCCAGATAAAGAACTAAAATCTCGCTCTGTAAGATGAGATATATCCAATAATATTAAGACTTCATTAATTGCCTCTATATCAATATGAGTGCGCTTCCAATGAGTTGATCTAGGTGTTAACCCAATTTCGACCATTTCAAAAACACTAAGACCAAATTCAGATCCGGTATCTTGTAATACTGTTGCAATACGCTGTGCATATTGCCGAGGTGGGATGGACCATATATTTTTACCGTCAATTAACACTTCACCTGAAGAAGGTTTATTTACTCTATAAATACAACGCAATAAGCTTGTTTTTCCTGAGCCATTAGGCCCAACCACAGCCACAAATTCCCCTGCATTAATTGAAAGACTAATAGGTTTAAGTAAAGGTTTATTTTTATAGGGGGACCAACTAACTGCATCTAATTTTAGATTTACTGGTCGGTAGTTAGCAAAAATAGATCTTAAATTAGATTCTTTTTGTTGATTGTTTTTAAAGGAAGATGATGTGTTATTTAACAAAAGAGAAGCTGTTCCAATTTTAATGAATTTTTATGTGATAATTTTTTTAAAACTTTAAAAAAATAAAGTTAATCATCATATTGAGTATGGTTATTTCGACGACTATACGTAACAAATTCGTTATAAACAATACTAGGTGAGTGAGTAAATTCATATGTCATGATTTAATATAAATTGCTGATCAGTGAAGAGTGAAAATTAGCCTTTTTTCAATTACATTATTGCTAAGGGTAAAAGCAAAGTGACTTTTACTTCAGCCAATTTACTTATTTTAGTCAATAATATTATTACCTCTTAATGCAAGTCTTGGTTATGATTTGCTATTCAAACACATAATATAGGTAATATGATGAACTGGTATTTGATGGCAATAAAAAACTACGCGACATTTAGTGGACGTTCTCGTAGAAAAGAGTATTGGTGTTTCTTTTTATTTAATATCGTAATTGGTTTGTTGTTAAGCTTTGTTGATCGTTCTATGGGAAGTTTTAATGTACACACGGGCTCAGGGTTATTAGGCGGCATATATACATTAGCTGTTTTTCTCCCGGGCATAGCCGTTGCTGTTCGTCGACTTCATGATACTAACCGTTCTGGCTGGTGGCTTTTAATCTTCCTTATTCCAATTATTGGCGTGCTTGTGCTTGCTATCTTTATGTTATTAGAGGGGGATGCGAATATTAATTCATATGGTGATAACCCTAAAGCAGGGGGAAATGGTTAAGCTTTAGGTATTTTTAAGCATAATCAACAATGTTTTATCGATATTGATTGGCATTTTATTTTCTTATAAAAACCGCATTACTTAGATGCGGCTTTTTACTTTTTACATACCCTCTATTTTTTAAGCTTGTCACAGTGTATTTCTAAAGTCGGAAAATGATTTTTTTGCGAAGTGAGAATTTGCTATTGAATCTGATCTATTCATACAATATTTGATATTAATTTCCAGTGTTAGATAAACGTGCATGAGTAACTGAAAATAACATTATTCATTAATAGTGAATAATGTTTTCATGTTTTAGCTAATTATTAAGTGATGAAAGTAAGCATATAATCATGCCTATACCAACATACTGAAACAACTTAATCGGAGTTAATTATGAGCCAAGAAGCAAAAACCTATGTCATTATCGGCGGTACATCAGGTATCGGTAAGGCGATCGCTTCATCTTTTGATAAAGATAACAACACGGTTCATGTTGCTAGTCGTCAAACAGGACTTGATATCAGTAACGAACAAGCTATACGTGAGTACTTTGAATCTATTGGTCCATTTGATCATCTTGTTGTGACAGCGGGTTCATCTGCTCCGGCTGGTAAAGTTGTCGATGTTAATATTACAGATGCAAAGCAAGCTTTTGATACTAAATTTTGGGGCTCAATTCAGGTCGCGAAATATGCCGCTGAGTATATAAAAGCAAATGGTTCAATTACCTTAACTACAGGAATGCTGTCTAGAAAAGTAGTTGCAAATACCTATGTAAAAACAGCTATTAATGCAGCATTAGAAGCGGTCACAAAAGTTTTAGCAAAAGAGTTAGCTCCTATTCGAGTGAATGCGGTTAGTCCTGGTTTAACAATGACAACGGCATATCAAAAAATGGATCTATCAGCGCGTGATGCTATGTATCAAAATGCAGCCAGTAATTTACCTGTTGGTAAAGCTGGGGAAGCTTCTGAAATTGCAATGGCTTATGCTTTAGCGATTAATAACCCTTATATGACCGGCGCGATTATTGATGTTGATGGCGGCGCATTACTACAATAAATAATTATTGATTAATTCACCTTAATTGCTAAAAGCGATTATTGTTTAAAAGTTATCACTAGCTAAGCCTAGTTAATATGGAAGAAAAGATATGACTACATTATTTGAAACTGCTTCACTTAAAAACTTAACATTACAAAATCGTTTAGTAATGGCGCCTATGACACGTGCTCGTTCTAGCCAACCGGGTAATATCCCTAACCAAATGATGGCGGATTATTATCAACAACGTGCCTCTGCTGGATTAATTATCTCTGAGGCAACTCAAATTTCAGATGACTCTCAAGGTTATTCATTTACGCCGGGTGTTTATACTGACGAACAAGTTGAAGGCTGGAAGTTATCTACAGCTGCTGTGAAAAAAGAAGGGGCGGCGATGTTCTGCCAAATCTGGCATGTAGGTCGAGTTTCACACCCTGTCTTTCAAAAAGGTGAGTTACCAATTGCACCTTCTCCATTAGCGCCAGTAGAAACACAAATTTGGCTTTCAGATGAAGAAGGCAATGGAAAAATGGTTGATTGTATTCAACCTCGTGAAATGAACCAAGATGATATTGATAGAGTGATCAAAGACTTTGCACATGCAGCTAAATGTTCAATTGAAGCTGGATTTGATGGCATTGAAATACATGGTGGTAATGGTTATTTAATTGATCAATTCTTACGTACTAACTCGAATAAACGTAGCGATCAATATGGTGGTTCTCGTGAAAACCGTCTGCGTTTTCTAATGCAAGTTATTGATGCTGTTATTGCAGAAATTGGTGCAGATAAAGTGGGGGTTCGCTTAGCACCATTTATCACTTTTAAAGATATGGATTGCCCTGATATTGTTCCTACAATTATTGAAGCAGCTAAAGAACTACAGTCTCGTGATATTGCTTACTTACATTTATCTGAAGCTGATTGGGATGACGCACCTGTGATCCCTGAAACTTTCCGTGTTGATTTACGTAAAGTTTTTACTAACACTATTATTGTTGCTGGTAGTTACACACTAGAGCGTGCAGAGACTATTTTAAGTGAAGGGTTTGCTGATTTAGTTGCCTTTGGTCGTCCTTTTGTTGGTAACCCTGATTTAGTTTCAAGATTACAAAATAATCAACCTCTTGCGGATCTTGATGGTGCAACATTATTTGGTGGTAATGAGCATGGTTATACTGATTACCCGACTTATACAGGCGCATAAGTTTCTGAATATAAAGTAATTTGTTATATATCTTTAATGCTGGAAGTAACCTAATACCGATTGTGAACGGTATTAGGTTACTTTTTTAAAATGGTTGGTTTAACATTACCCACATTGAACTACCTTCTTCTCCCCAAGCCATATCAAAACGAACCGGGGTTTTCGCCGCTAAAGCACGTACACTAAAGCCTACATCATATTTCATGTCTTTAAATAACTCGGTGTTATATTGTTCAGCGACTCGACCCACTTCTGCAAATAAAACCAGTTGAAACCAATCAATTGGAAAAGGGTTCCACTTTTGATCTGCCATTGGGTTAAGTTGTGGAATAAAACGATATTCAGCAGCGCCGTATACCGCAGCTTTATCATTAAAACGGTTACTGTCGTAAGCGCGCATTCGATTCCAGCCACCTAAGTGTGCTCCTTCCCACATAGGTGTTTGATTTTTTTGTAATATACCACCCGGATTCAATTTTTTATTATTATCCCAAGAAGGTGAGTAAGCAGTCCAAGCATTAAAAGCAAGAACACTTTGACGCATCCATGGCAATGTTGGTAACTCGATGTAATGTTTATAATCAAATTCTAATGAGTTCCAACTTTGTGTGGAATTGGCTAACCCAAAGTCGATAGAGCTAGTTGCTTTAAAAGCATAACCACGAGAAGGGTTGCTAGGGTAGTCAGTATTATCATGCTCTAGAAAAAGACGAATACCATTTGTATTTAAAGATGGCGCTTCAGTAAAGCGATCGGCTGTCCAACGTGTATAAAATAACTCTGTTCCAAGCAAGGTTTGTCCGCTAGTGAATACTTGTCCTCCTCCTACATGGTCTCGATTAACAGGCAGCCCTCGGCGCAGCTGAATATCTGGCAATACATTATGTTTGCTTTCACCCCAGGGTAAAATATAACTGAAATTAACATTGAACCAGTTGTTATAACCTTGTGTTTGTAGTGGTGATATATTATTGGGATCGGTAGTACTGAGATTTTGTTCTGAGCTATTACTGCCATCAAGGTACAAACGCTGATTAGGATAATAGGCATAAGAGCCTAATGAACTTATAAATAAACGATCGGAGAAGGATGGACGATAACCACTGATGGAATAGATCCCTCCTTTGGCTCTTGCTTGATCTGGTGTGTCATTCGGCCCATATTGAGTATCGAGATCTTCGCCTGCAAATACAGTAAAAACCATGGTCATCTGTGGTTGTATAAAACCATCTAATAATAAAACGGCTCCTGCAGTTAAGCCCATACTATCGGTACTAAATGCATAGGGTAAAACCACCCAAGTATTTTGTTTATCTTCCGATCTATTTAAGTCTTCAACTGTGAATTCACTAGCTAATGTGGGAAAAGATAAAGCAGCACAATAAGCGAGAATGAATTTACATTTCATACACATGATCCATGTTTATTTTTTAACAAAAAAGATTAAATTAATTCAACTAATAATTTAACTGCAAATAATAATAAAATAATGCCCATTGCACGATCAAACCAATGTCCATGACTTACAAATTTCTGGCGTACAGACTGCTGAGAAAATAAAAATGAAACTAAGCAAAACCAAGCAGTTGTGGTCAGAATTATCCATAAACCATAAATAGACTGCACTGCAATAGGTGTCTTTGCACTAACAACTGTAGTGAAGATGGCTAAAAAGAAGAGTGTTGCTTTTGGGTTTAATACGTTTGTCATAAACCCTACGATAAAAGCTTTTTTCTGATGTTTTTTATTACTATCGACTTGAATGACTGGCTGCTCTTCTAACGCTGGTTTACTACGTAACAAATTAATGCCTAAGTAAGTGATATAAGCCGCACCTAATATTTTAGCCGTGATCATCAAATAAGCGGATTGAGAGATCAATAAACCAATACCTAATAACGTATACAAAACATGTACTGAGATCCCTGCGCCGATGCCGATACTTGTTAAAATAGCTGTGCGACGGCCAAAGCTGATACTTTGTCTTAACACAATTGCAAAATCTGGACCTGGGCTCATTACAGCAAGAAGGTGGATCACAGTTAACATTATAAATTCATGAATATAAGGCATTATTGACTCTAAGTAGAGAGATTAAAATGAATCGATTATGATAGCGGTTCTTTAGGTGATTTCATAAGGTTAAATCATGAATTCTATTACACAATTTCCAGTACCGTTATTAGGCTTTGCCGCATTTAGTGGAACGGGTAAAACAACGTTATTAGAAAAGCTTATCCCTATGCTAGTTAATAAAGGGCTACGTATTGCGTTAGTTAAGCATAGCCATCACGATATTGAAATGGATAAACCGGGTAAAGATAGTTATCGTTTACGTAAAGCAGGAGCTTCACAAGTAGTATTAGCTGGAACGCATCGTTCGGTATGCTTTCATGAATATGAGCAGGCGCATGATAGTCAGTTAATTGAGCAGTTGTCCTTATTAAATACAAGCTCATTGGATTTAGTCTTAGTTGAAGGGTATCGGGAGCAGCCTTTTCCTAAAATTGAATTGCATCGACACATTTTACAGAAGCCTTTTCTGCATCTAACGGATGAGAATATAATTGCGCTGGTTTGTGATCAAACACTTGAGGCAAACAACTTACCGTTATTTAACTTTTCAGCATTAGATGAATTGGTTGAATTTATAGTGCAACACGCTGTTAATAATAAATAACATCATCTTTTAAGATAAAATAAACAACCGTGCCTGTGGTTAATTCAATAAAATTGCCTCTTGTTAAGACTGGTATCGTATTAGAAATTTGTTCTCCAGTGGAAGCTGTTATTGGTTCATCTTCTAAGTTAGGTGTACCAACTTTTGTACGATATACAAGTTCTCCTCGACCTGCTACAGGGTAACTTTTTACTGAGATAGCGCGATTATCAATCGTTAAGTTAGTGAGCATTAACTCTATTTCTGCCGCTTCTGTTCTGTTTGCTGTTTTAAGCATGGTGACTTTTCCGGAAGCCTTTGCGCCTTGTTTTATAATTTCTTTGTTATCAATATTTACTGCATTTTCAACCAGTGCTTTAAAGTAATAACCAACAGAGCGTAACTGACTATTAACAGGCTCTTGCATACGAATTTTTATTTCAGTCCCTGCGGGTAAAACGGCAGCAAAACTTGTGTGACTGATTACTAGTAAAGTAATAAAGAGCAGTGTGTTTTTAAACATAAAGTTCCCGGTTATTGATGTTTATTTAGTGCAGATAATAATGCGTGCTGGCTACTATTATCTGGCAATTGTTGCCGAGATTTTCCCAATAAATAATTTTCTTTAAAAGTAGAAAATAGTAATGCTAGAAGACGTGCATTTTCTGGCTCATTTATAGAGTCTAATACAAGGCTTGCCACTTCAGCGGTGGCTAGTTGATTATCTTTACTTGCTTTCCGTACTAAATATTGTGATAGCTTCTCTGGTGAAAAAGATAATACGGGGAAACTATCTAAGTAAGGGCTTTTTCTAAACATTTTTTTAGCTTGGGCCCAAGTTCCATCTAATAAAATAAACAGTGGTCGCTTATTTATATTATCTTTAATAATTGTCGAATAGTTGTTTATGACTCTTTGTGGTTCTGCGTATTCTGCAGGAAATATAACGATAGGTTGCCATTGTGATTGTGCTAATAAAGCTAACATCTCTGAGTTTGGTTCTGTACGAGACCAAATATAGGCATAGGTATCAGGAATGAGATCGGCAATTAGACGACCTGTATTACTAGGTTTTAATATTTCATCGTCATACATTAATAGTAAAAAAGCACTCTTGCTGAGCACTGTTTTTTTAATAGAGCAGATACATAAATAGGGTAGTAGCATGCAATGCTTACAACGAGTAATGCTGCCGCCTCGAGCTAAAAATGGACGTGTACTTTGGCTCAGTCGATGATCATATAATTTGTGAACAGCATGAATTCGCATAATGGACTCTTTATTATTGAATCAATGATTATACGTTAATTAATATATTGTTGTGTTTGATCTCCATAGTATTTAATAGTGTTCCGTGGCATGCTCAATAGTGTAATTCCGATGCGTTATTTTCTTTTATTTTTAAAAGGTGTTAATAATGAACATTCCAGAAGACTTTGTTAATTACAAAACGACTCCTCTTTTTACTAAAACTAATATTCCTAAGTTATTCTTGTTTGAACACAATACCAAAGCAGGTGTATTTGGTAAGATCTGTGTTACATCGGGTTCATTAAAGTTCTTTGGCTTTCGTGAGCGGCGTGGTGAGATAGAAAAAGAAGTTATTATTAATGCTGGTGAAACAGGAATATCACCTCCTGAATATTGGCATAAAGTTGAATTTTTAACTGATGATACAGAGTTTAAAGTGCAATTTTATGCACAAAAAGATTCTGAGATTGTTAAGCAAAATTTGTCAGAAAGAAATGAATAAATTTATTTAATGAGAATGTAATGGCAGAAAAGAAACGACTATATATTGCTTATACTGGTGGCACTATTGGGATGAAACCGTCAAAAAATGGTTTTGTACCTGTGGCAGGTTATTTATCTGAAACAATCAGTAATATGCCTGAATTCTATCATGATGATATGCCTGAATTTGAAATTCATGAATATGAACCGTTAATTGATTCAGCTGATATATCACCTAAAATATGGCAATTATTAGCAAAAGATATACAGCATAGATACCATGATTTTGATGGTTTCATCATCTTACATGGTACTGATACTATGTCTTATACGGCATCGGCCCTATCATTCATTTTTGAAAGTTTAAGTAAGCCTGTGATCATTACAGGTTCACAGATCCCTCTGTCACAGTTACGTTCAGATGCGCGCGCTAATTTATTAAACTCATTATATTTAGCCGCTCATCATCCGATTAATGAAGTTTGTATCTTTTTTCATAATCAATTATTCAGAGGTAACCGCACAACTAAGCAGCATGCTGATGGTTTTAGTGCCTTTGTTTCTCCTAATTATCCTGTTTTATTAGAAGCCGGTATTGAAATTAAAAACGTGGCAGGGAAAAAACAAAAATCAGTTAATACCCGTTTAACGATTGGTCAGATAGAGCAACAGTCAATTGCTATATTGCACCTTTTTCCTGGTCTTGATTGGCAAGTATTAGATAATTTATTAAAGAGTCCGTTGCAGGCTTTAGTGTTACTTACTTATGGTGTAGGTAATGCACAACAAGACCCTCAACTATTAAACACCTTAAAAGAAGCAAGTGAGCGTGGCATTTTAATTGTTAATTGCAGCCAATGTTTAAAAGGAAGTGTAAATATGGAAGGTTATGCAACGGGACATGCTTTGAGTGAGGCTGGTGTGATCAGTGGATTAGATATGACAACTGAATCAGTTATTGCAAAATTGTATTATCTACTTAGCCAAGATTTATCATATAAAGTGGTAAAAGAATTATTAACAACAGATTTACGAGGGGAATTAAGCGCTTAATTATTTGTAAGTTTTTATTTTTCTCATAAAAAACGCCTGTTATATGAAAATAGCAGGCGTTTTTTTATTTGCTTTTTTAAACTAAAACTATGGTACTAATGATAACCAACTACCTTCATTAAACCATTTTTGATGTAATGCTTCTAAGCCACCTTCATCTGAAAAAGTGATTAAATGTAAGTTAATCTCTTTTTGTAATGCGTCGTTATCTTTAGCAAGCGCCACTGCAATTTTTTCAGTGCCGATAGGGCGTCTTAATAATGTTAGATCATGTGTTGTATCTTTATGAACCAGTAACTCACATACCGCTAAATCAGCCACCATTGCATCAGCTTTTCCAGATAGTACTGCAAGTACACCATCTTCATAATGTTCAACAGTAGATAGCTTTGCTTCTGCTAAACGATCTTTTGTTAACTCTGCACTAGTTGAGCCTGCAAGAGCAACTAACTTTACATTTTCATGATTAAAACCTGTTGTTTGATAAATACGCGTAATATTTTTTTTGGTTGTTAAAATCGATTTTGCAGCTAATGCATAAGAAGCTGAAAAGAGAACCTGCTTTTGACGATCTTTTGTCACTGCCATGTTTGACATGACGATATCAACTTTACCTTTATCTAATGCAGGGAGTAGCTCAGAAAAAGGCATAACTTCTATGACTAACTCAAGTTTCATTTCATCTGCTAAATATGACGCTAATGCCACATCATAACCAATGATCATATTCTCAGTACTAACAAAATTGAATGGAGGTTGTTCGCCTGTCATACCTACAATCAATTTATCTTTTTTGATGGTTAATGCTTTATCTTTATCTTTAGCGTAAGCCGGTAAGCTAAGAGTGGTCACAGCCAAAAGGGCGACCATTAACGTTTTAAATATTGCTGAGATTGGTTTCATAAACATCCTTGGTTATTGAAAAAGAGGTAAGAGCAAAACAATGGATAAAATTAGATTATCTATTGAGATGAGGTAAGTCTATTAATACAGAACTAATTAGGGATCTAACTCATAGACTATTTTGAAAATAATTATTACTTATTGGAAATTCAAAGGCAAATATATATCAACATAATGAAATATAAACAGTTTCTCATTATTTTTTGTAATCTTATCTTATTCATTAGAAAGACATGCTATTGTTATTCATTCGGTAATTCTTAAGTGCCCCATCAAAAGCATCTGAATTACTTCTGAGCAAACTGTCTGTTAATCTATTTGTTTACCTTCACTATGGTGGTGTAAATATTTTTTATCAACGAGATGAACTATTAAGTACATTGTTTGTCTTTGAGAAAGGTAGTTAATTTTTAATATTATAAAAGTAGAATTAAAAGTAATATTGAACCGTTGCTACATCCCATACGTATTAATGTTTATTAATCGTTTTTTTAAGGAGTATTCATGAACTTCAGTTACGTTAATCCAACGAAGATTCAATTCGGCCAAGGCCAAATATCAAGTATCAAAGAACTTATCCCACAAGATCAAAAAGTACTAGTGATGTACGGTGGTGGGTCAATTAAAAAAAATGGTGTTTATCAACAGGTAAGTGATGCATTAAGTGGGCATCAATGGATTGAATTTAGTGGTGTTGAACCTAACCCAACGGCAGAACATTTGGATAAAGCCGTTGCTGTGTGTAAAGCTGAAAGTATTGAATTTATTATTGCTGTAGGTGGTGGGTCTGTTATTGACGGTGCAAAATATATTGCAGCGGCTGCTTGCTATGATGGTGATGGATGGGATATTTTAGTTGGAAAACATGCTGTTGATAAAGCGCTTCCAATTGGTGCTATTTTAACATTACCTGCGACAGGATCTGAATCTAATTCAGGTGCCGTGATCACTAAAGCATCGACAAGAGATAAACTTTCTTTCTTAAATCCGTTAGTCCAACCTAAGTTTGCGGTAATGGATCCTGATGTAATGAAAACATTACCTGAGCGTCAATTAATTAATGGTTTGGTTGATGCGTGGGTGCATGTTTGTGAGCAATACCTTACTACAGCTGCTGGTAATATGGTGCAAGACGGTTATGCTGAAACATTGCTTAAAAACCTACTTACATTAGGCCGTGACTATGAAAATCATGATAATGACCAATGGCGTGCGAATTTAATGTGGACAGCTAACCAAGCATTGAATGGTTTAATTGGTGCTGGTGCTGCGCATGATTGGGCTACGCATATGATTGGACATGAATTAACTGCTTTATATCATGTTGACCATGCCCGATCTTTAGCAATTGTTCAGCCTTCATTGTTACGTAATCAGTCTGTTAATAAACAACAGAAAATTAAGCAAATGGGTATTAATGTATTTGGTTTTACTGATAATGAAAATTTAGTTGATCAAACAATTGATGCAATGGAAGCATTTTATAAAAGCTTAGGTGTTAGCACTCAATTAACTGAGATGGAACATAAAGGCACTAAAGCTGAAGCAATTGATGTCATTATTAAACAATTGGAAAAACATGGCATGGTTGCGTTAGGTGAATCTAAGGCGATTACATTAGATGTTTCTCGTGCAATATTAGAAGATGCCGTTGCTTAACCGTGTAAATATTTATTCATTTAATTAATAACCTAATAAACCTCAACCGTCTCTGAAGTGACTGTTGAGGTTTTTTTATAGATTAGTTTTAGTGGACACTTATTTAAAAAAAATTATAGCAATCATAGTAAACAGCAGATCTATTTTACTGGTTAAAATAACTCACTTTTTTGTTATAAATTTCGTCAATGCAGCAAGCATTTATCTCCATTTATGTTTCGACTTGAATTGTTTTTTTGCACAAAATTTAGATCACATACTTATGTAATTTTTATTAATAAAAATTTGATTCGCGAATATCGCAAGATCCGTCATGATGACTGTAATCGGTATAAATAAAAATTATAAACCGGTCATTAACAATTAAAACATAAGGATAAGTTTTGTCGGATAAAGCGTTAACAAAAATAAATGTACTGACCAGTCATCGTTGGTTTGAAGATGCAATGGCCATATTAATAGGGACTAGTTTAGTTTCATTTGGTGTATTGTTTTTAAAGCATGCAGGATTATTGACCGGTGGAACTGCTGGTTTATCGTTATTGATTAATTATAAATTTGATATTGAGTTTGGGATTGTATTTTTTCTTATTAACTTACCCTTTTATTATTTTGCGTTAAGCAGAATGGGCTGGGTTTTTACTGTAAAAACATTTGTTGCAGTTTTCCTTGTTTCCTCATTTTCGTCCTTACATGAACAATTTATTGATATTCACTCTCTTAACCCTATTTATGCCGCTATTTTTGGTGGTTTTCTTTTTGGAGTTGGGTTTATTATCTTATTTCGTCATAAAGCGAGTTTAGGTGGTTTCAATATTCTAGCCTTGTATTTACAAGATAGGTTTGCAATAAAAGCAGGGTGGTTATTGATGGCGGCAGATCTCACTATTATGTTAATTTCTTTATCTGTTGTTTCTTATTACCAGTTAGTCTTATCAATTGGTTGTGGCATTGTGCTTAATCTTATCATTGCATTAAACCATCGTAATGACCGATATAATGTTTAAATTACCCTCTTATTTAATAGAGAGCTAACTTAGCCTTTTTGCGTGGCATAGCGATTAGCTAATATGGCGCAGTAAAATATTTGGATTGGATGATAGAGCATGATTGGTAATAGAATCATGCCTAAATCAGTATTTCCGTCAAAAATGGCTGTTGCCATTGGAATACCTGCTGCAAGTGTTTTTTTACTTCCACAAAAAACGCTTGTTACTTCATCGGCTAACTCAAATCGACAGCGACGCGCTCCCCATTGAATAAGATGTACCATCAATAACAGAGTGATAAAACAGAGCACAATTGAAGTGACTAACATTTGTATAGAGAATGAAGTCCAAATGCCATCTGCGATAGAATTACAAAAAGCGTTGTAAACGATTAATAAAATAACGTATTTATCAATCTTATTAACAATCGTTTTATGCTTCTGTGCAAAAGTGTATAAAAGTGGCCTTGCTAGTTGCCCTATTATTAATGGAACAAATAATAGTTTTGCAATTGAAATAATTGATGCCATAAGATCAAGTTCAACACCTTTAAAACCCATAAAAAGGTGAATTAAAAAGGGAGTAATAAATATTCCCAAAATACTTGATAATGAAGTGTTAAATATTGCTCCTGGAACATTTCCTTTACCAACACTTGTCATCGCAACTGAAGAAGAAATGGTACTTGGCAAAACAAATATATAGCAGAAACCAAAGACTAATGCGGCAGGCATATAAGCAAGTAATAGATCGCCAAAAATAAGCCAAAGTATTGGATATGCAATAAAGGTAGCGGCTTGGATATATGTATGTCGGCGCCAATTACTAATGCCTGCTTTGATAGCAGAAGGAGATAAACCTAAACCATGTAGAAAAAAGACAAGAGCAACACTAACCCCTGTGAGTTTATCAAGATACAAGAAGCCGTTTGTTTTTCCAATATCAGCAGTGACTATTGCGAGTGCGATTGCCAACACCATCGCAACTAAAAACCATTCTTTTTTTTAATTTCTTTATCATATTTATTCTTACTTAGAGCACATTGCTTTTTAGCTATGGATAAGTACTTTTGTTAATCATTTTTATTTTTAGTTATAAAAAAACCTAGCCAAGCTAGGTTTTAGAATATTTTAAAATTGACACAATAAGCTAAGGTCGTTCTCAGAACGGAATATCATCATCAAAATCCATTGATGGTTCATTGAACTGTGTTGCTGGTTTAGCTTGTGGAGCAGGTGCCGGAGATACTGGACGTTGCTGTGTCGGTTGCGGTTGAGCAGCAGGTCTTTGTTGAGGCGCCTGTGAAGGTTGGTAAGCTGGCGCCATTTGAGGAGCTGCTTGTTGTGCAGGAGCTTGAGGTGCATTACCCCATGATTGTTGAGGTGCTGCAGTTGGTTGTGGCGCCGCGTTTTGATAACCACCACCTTGTTGACCTTGTGGAGCATTACGCGCATCTAACATTTGAATATCATTGGCAATAATTTCAGTTTTATAACGATCTTGACCGTCTTGGCCTTGCCATTTATTGGTTTGTAACTTTCCTTCAACGTAAACTTTTGCACCTTTTTTAAGGTACTGTCCAACCATTTCACCAAACTTACCGAATACAACAATGTTATGCCATTCAGATTTATTTTCGTATTCGCCAGTTTGTTTGTTTTTCCAGCTTTCTGTTGTTGCGATTGAAAAGTTAGCAACTGCTCCACCATTCTGGGTGTAACGCATTTCTGGATCTTTCCCTAAGTTACCTACTAGGACTACTTTGTTTACACTACGGTTAAACATGTTTTTGCTCCGCTATCTGTTTATGGCTTAAAATATTAATCAATGATAGCAAATTAACTATCACTTAAAATGTGTTGTGCTTCTTGTTGCTGAAAAGTCTGTGTATTTGCTTTGATATAAACTGTTTGTTCTTCAGCAATAATCACTACTTCTAGCGCGCCCTGTAACGCAACTAATTGGCTTATTACATTCTCTGTTTTGTGTTTATCTTTTATATCGGTTGTAAACGTAAAAGTGCGAATTTTACTTGGGTTTTGTAAACCCAGTGATAATAAAAACCATATTATCATTAATCCTGCTAAGCATAAAAACAAGCCGCTACTTCCTATCAGTTTATAGGATAAACCACCTACAATGCCACCGAAAAATGCACCTAAAAATTGATGAGTACTGTAGATCCCCATTGCTGTTCCTTTTGTTCCAGCAGGAGCAAGCATTGAGATAAAAGCTGGTAATGAAGCTTCTAAAAAATTAAAAGCGGTAAAAAATAACAGCATAACAACAAACATTAAAATAATAGATTCTTTAGTGACCGACATCACGATTAAACTGAGTGCCATTAAAAGAATAGAAAATAGATAAAAATGTTTATTTTTTTGTTTTTTAGAAGAAATAATTAACATCGGAACAATTAACAAAAATGATAGTAATAAAGCAGGTAAGTAAATTTTCCAGTGTTCATTAGCGGCAAGATGCATGTGCTGTAATAGTAAGGGTAAAGTAACAAAAATAGCCGTTAATGAAAGATGTAATATAAATATCCCTAAATTAAGGCGTAATAGCTGAGGTTGTTTAGCTAGACTAGCAATTAAAGAAGGAACTGGGATAGTTTCACCACGCGGTGCTTTGTTAACAACATTAGGGACTAAATAGTGCACTATTGCGATACCCAAAATCGCTCCCGCCGCTGTAATTAAAAATAATCCATGTAGCCCTATAAAAGGTGCTAAAACAGGGCCCGCTACCATTGCCACAGCAAAAGCAAGACCAATACTGACACCGATCATTCCCATTGCTTTAGGACGTTGTTGTTCACGAGTCACGTCTGCTGCAAGTGCTAAAATTGCACTCGCAATGGCCCCTGTACCTTGTAATGCTCGCCCAAAAGTGACGCCATAAACAGATTCTGAAAATGCCGCCACTAAACTACCGATAGCAAAGAGTATTAAACCGCCATAGATAATAGGTTTGCGTCCAAATTTATCCGAAAGCATTCCTGCTGGGATTTGTAATAAGGCTTGTGTTAATCCATAAGCTCCGATTGCAAATCCAACCCACAATGGAGAGTAACCAATTAAGTGCTGCCCATATATTGCAAACACGGGCATGATCATAAATAGGCCAAGCATACGCAGTGCAAAGACTAATGATAATGAGATGGCAGTTCGTTTTTCAAAAGGGCTTAAGGCATCTGAAGACATTGATATTCCATGTTAACGATAGAATGAGCGCGGATAATAACATGCTAATAATTATTTCAGGTTATCTTTTTTAGCGCAATAAATCGTTAACTTCTTTATACTGATGCTGTCATTTTTTTAATTTTTTGGAGTTTTTGTGCTGAGTTATCGCCATTCATATCATGCTGGGAATTTTGCAGATGTTTTAAAACACACTGTATTAGCGTCTATTCTTGATTATTTATTACAAAAAGATAAAGCTTTTTGTTATTTAGACACTCATTCTGGTTGTGGGGCTTATCAACTTAATTCTGAGCAATCATTAAAAACCGGTGAATTTAATAATGGTATTGGTGCTTTATGGGAACATAAAAAATTACCTGTGCCTATTGATCGTTATTTAGAACAAGTGAGAGCCTTTAATGGAAAAGGAGCTTTACGCTCATACCCTGGTTCACCGATGATTTGTAATCAAATGCGCCGTGATGATGATCGAATGTTTTTATTTGAACTACACCCAAATGAATTTACGAATATGCGTGGTAATTTCTCTGGCGACCGCAGTATTAAAATGTCAAATACTGATGGTTTACAGGGATTGATCGCGAATATGCCTCCAAAAGAGCGTCGTGGTTTAGTCTTAATTGATCCATCATACGAAATAAAAACAGAATATGATGAAGTGGTTGATACCTTAATTGCAGCGCATCGTCGTTTCGCAACGGGTACCTATGCATTATGGTATCCGGTTGTGAAGCGTACGCTGATCAACAAAATGGAAAGATCTTTAAAAGCTTCCGGTATTAAAAACATTCAATTATTTGAATTAGCGATTGAGGCAGATAAAGAAGAACGAGGCATGACATCTAGTGGCATGATAGTGATTAATCCACCTTGGACATTACAAAAAGAGATGCAGCATAGTTTACCATTCTTGGCTGAAACGTTAGGTATTAATGGTGAAGGTTTTTACCGCATTGAAACTTTAGTTTCTGAATAATACTTAACTAACAGTTCATACTTAGGTGATTGAGATAGTCTTTTTACAAGTACAATCTCAATTACTTGTTCTGCTTCATTTGCCTTATTTTTAATATTTTCTCTTGAAAACTATTCAAAATAATAAATTATATTAAATGCCTATATATAGTTACTTTCACCACATCCTACAGCATGATATATTAGCCTTCATTTGTTTTTCATCTATTTAGCCCTTAAATATTTATATTTAAAGAGAGTCTAAATTGACACTTTTACATGGAATAAGTCATGACTAAATCGACCGCCGATATTCGCCAAGGATTTATGGATTTCTTTGGTAAGAAAGGGCACCAGACAGTAAGTAGTAGCTCACTTGTACCAGATAATGATCCCACTTTATTATTTACCAATGCGGGTATGAATCAGTTTAAAGATACTTTTTTAGGTAGCGAAAAAAGAGCTTATACACGTGCAACATCAAGTCAACGTTGTGTACGTGCTGGTGGTAAACACAATGATTTAGATAACGTTGGTTATACCGCTCGTCACCATACATTCTTTGAAATGTTAGGTAACTTCAGTTTTGGTGATTACTTTAAAGAGGATGCTATTGCATTCGCATGGGAATATTTAACTGATGTTCTGAAAATCCCAAAAGAAAAATTACTTGTTACAGTATATGAAAGTGATGATGAAGCATTTTCATTATGGGCCGATAAAATCGGTGTGCCAAAAGACAAAATTATTCGTATTGGTGATAAATCACCTGACAAAAAATATGAGTCAGATAATTTCTGGTCAATGGGTGATACTGGCCCTTGTGGTCCATGTTCTGAAATATTTTATGATCATGGTGAACACATTTGGGGTGGTCCTCCAGGAACGCCAGAAGAAGACGGTGATCGTTTTATTGAAATCTGGAACATCGTTTTCATGCAGTTTAATCGTAGTGCTGATGGCACAATGGAAAACTTGCCAAACCCATCTATCGATACCGGTATGGGGCTAGAGCGTATTTCTGCCATTATTCAAAATGGTCATTCCAACTACGACATTGATTTATTTCAAGCACTAATCAAAAAAGTAGCTGACGTTACTGGTGCGAAAGACTTAGAAGATAAATCATTACGCGTAGTCGCGGATCATATTCGCTCATGTGGTTTCTTAATTTGTGATGGTGTAATGCCTTCAAATGAAGGCCGTGGTTATGTTTTACGTCGTATTATCCGTCGTGCTGTTCGTCATGGGCATAAATTAGGTGCTAAAGATGTTTTCTTTTATCGTATCTATGACGAGTTGGTTAAACAGATGGGTGAAGCTTACCCTGAACTTATTCAGCAACGTTCATTTGTTGAAAAAATATTACGTTTAGAAGAAGAGCAATTTGGTAAAACACTTGAACGTGGTTTACAGATCCTTGATAACGAGTTAGAAGTTTTAGAAGGCAATATCCTTCCTGGTGATGTGGTATTTAAGCTTTACGATACTTATGGTTTCCCTGCGGATTTAACTGCTGATGTTGCTCGTGAACGTGAACTTACTATTGACCAAGATGGTTTTGATAGTGCGATGGCAGAGCAACGTGCTCGTGCACAGCAAGCGAACAACTTTGGTCGAGATTATAACGACGTATTAAAAATTGAAGGTACAACTGAGTTTATTGGTTATGAAACGTTAACCGGTAGTGCAAATGTTACTAACTTGATTAAAGAAGGTAACTTTGTTGATACGTTAGTTGAAGGTGATAATGCACAGGTTATTTTAGATAAAACCCCGTTTTATGCAGAATCAGGTGGCCAAGTCGGCGATACCGGTATTCTTAAATTTAACCAAGGTATCTTTGTTGTAACGGATACTAAAAAAGCAGGTAATGCTTTTTTACACATTGGTTATGTTAGTTCAGGCTCACTTGCATTAAATGATCTTGTTGATGCAGAAGTAGAAGTTGATCAGCGTAAATCAATTGCTCTGCACCATTCAGCGACTCATTTGTTGCATGCGGCACTACGTCAGACTTTAGGTGAGCATGTTACCCAGAAAGGTTCATTATGTGATGCTGAAAAATTACGTTTTGATTTCTCTCATTTTGAAGCGTTATCTGCCGGTGCACTGAATCAAGTTACTTATTTAGTAAACCAAGCTATTCGTAATAACTTTGAAGTTGTGACTAAGTTGATGGATATCGAAGAAGCTAAAGCAAACGGTGCGATGGCTTTATTTGGTGAAAAATACGACGAAATGGTGCGTGTTGTACAAATGGGCGACTTTTCTGTTGAATTATGTGGTGGTACACATACTCAACGTACTGGTGATATGGGATTATTTCTCATTACATCAGAATCAGGGATCGCAGCAGGTGTGCGTCGTATCGAAGCGTCAGTAGGCGAAGCGGCTGGACGTGCATTACAAAGTTTACGTGAACAATTCATGAAAGCATGTGATTTAGTTAAAGGTGATACTTTCACATTAGGTGAAAAAGTATTGCAAACATTAGATCGTAACAAGGCATTAGAAAAAGAATTAGCACAGCTTAAAGCTAAAATCGCAAGTGAAGCGGGTTCAAACCTTACCGGTCAAGCTGTTGATATTAATGGTGTCAAAGTTGTTGTTGCTTACATTGAAGGGATCGATCCTAAAACACTGCGTGATAGTGTTGATGAAATGAAAAATAAGCTACAAACAGGTATCGTTGTATTAGCAACTACGGTTGGCGATGATAAAGTAAGTTTAATTGCTGGCGTCACTAAAGATTTAACAAAAAAAGTAAAAGCAGGCGAACTTGTTAATTTAGTAGCAATCCCTGTTGGTGGTAAAGGTGGCGGTCGTCCTGATATGGCGATGGCTGGAGGTAATAACCCTGCTGCATTAAAAGATGCATTAGCATTGGTAGAACCTTGGTTAGCGGAACGTTTGTAAGATTTAAGGGTCTATACAGAATCTGTATAGAGAGGAATGAAAATGGCACTAATAGTTCAAAAATACGGCGGCACTTCAGTAGGCAATGTTGAACGTATTAAAGCGGTTGCTGACAAAGTTAAAGCAACTAAAGAAGCTGGTAATGATGTTGTTGTCGTTTTGTCAGCAATGTCTGGCGAAACAAATCGATTAATCGCATTAGCAAAGGAGTTTAATAGTACTCCAAGTGCGCGTGAAATGGATGTTTTGTTAACAACAGGCGAACAAACAACAATTGCATTATTATCTATGGCATTACATCACTTGGATGTTGATGCTGTTTCAATGACGGGTGACCAAATCCAGCTTAAAACAGATGGTAGTCACTCTAAAGCACGTATTTTAGATGTAGAGACAGATAATCTTAAGAAGCATTTAAAAGCTGGACGTGTTGTTGTTGTTGCTGGTTTTCAAGGCCGCTGTGAAAATAACAATATTACCACGTTAGGTCGTGGAGGAAGTGATACTTCAGCCGTTGCTATTGCTGCAGCGTTGAAAGCCGATGAATGTCAAATCTACACGGATGTGGATGGTGTTTACACTACAGATCCTCGTGTTGAGCCTAATGCTCGTCGCCTTGATAGCATCACCTTTGAAGAGATGTTAGAAATGGCGAGTTTAGGTGCAAAAGTATTACAAATTCGTTCTGTAGAATTTGCAGGGAAATACAATGTGCCACTACGTGTACTTTCAAGCTTTAAAGATGGTGGTGGTACGTTAATTAGTTATGAGGAAAACAAAATGGAATCTCCTGTCATCTCTGGTATCGCGTTTAATCGTGACGAAGGTCGTTTAACTTTATCAGGTGTGCCTGACCAACCAACAGTTGCAGCACAAATTCTTTCTCCTATTGGTGCGGCAAATATCGATGTTGATATGATCGTACAAAATACATTAGGTGATGGTAAAACTGATTTTACATTTACTGTACATCGTGATGATTACGAAGAAGCGAGTAAATTACTAAATACTGTTTGTACTAAATTAAAAGCAGACTCAGTTCAAGGTAACAATGAAATTGCTAAAGTTTCAATCGTAGGTGTAGGGATGTGGAACCACCCTGGTGTTGCACAAAAAATGTTTGAAACGTTAGGTGAAGAAGGGATTAATATCCATCAGATCGCAACCTCTGAAATTAAAATTTCTGTGTTAGTTGATAGCAAGTATTTAGAGCTAGCTGTACGCGCTTTACACAAAGCATTTGATTTAGAGTCTGAACCTACACAAGAAAAATAAAATTTGTGATATAGCACTATAAATAAGTGATGAATTTATTGTGCATTAAGTCATACTGAAGTGAATAAAAATAAAATAATTTAGGAGCATAAAATGCTAATTTTAACTCGTCGTGTTGGCGAAACTTTAATGATTGGTGACAACGTCACTGTTACTGTTCTAGGTGTAAAGGGTAATCAAGTACGTGTAGGCGTAAATGCTCCAAAAGATGTGTCTGTACATCGCGAAGAGATCTACATGCGTATCCAAGCTGAAAAAAACGCAACTAGCTAATTTTAGTTGTAATAAAAAGAAGAGCTTAATTGCTCTTTTTTTATGTCTGAAATTCATTCAAATTAGATGAAAAGTAATCAGGTTGTTCGATTAGTAAGCATGCAGAAAGTTTTCTATTAAAAAGTGTTTGACTTGTTTTCATAAGACAGTAATATGTGCGCCACAAGACGACGGTGGGGTGGCCGAGTGGCCGAAGGCGCTCCCCTGCTAAGGGAGTAACGGGTTTATAGCCTGTTCGAGGGTTCGAATCCCTCCTCCACCGCCATTCTTGTAGATTCTTAAAGCGGGTGTAGCTCAGCTGGATAGAGTACCTGGCTACGAACCAGGCGGTCAGGGGTTCGAATCCCTTCACCCGCACCATCTTTCTATTTGCACGAAAAGATGGTGAGCTTAAGAATTGAATAAAAACAAAAGAATATCGCGGCGGGTGTAGCTCAGCTGGATAGAGTACCTGGCTACGAACCAGGCGGTCAGGGGTTCGAATCCCTTCACCCGCACCATTCTTTAGAACTTACGCAAGTAAGTTTTTTTGTTTTTAGAGCTTATTAATATTATTCCCAATAATATTAAACACCATGCGGGTGTAGCTCAGCTGGATAGAGTACCTGGCTACGAACCAGGCGGTCAGGGGTTCGAATCCCTTCACCCGCACCATTTCTATATTTCTTATCTCAATAAAATTAACTTCTCATTATTTTTTTAAGTTATTTGCATGTTTAATCAATTTAAATGATTAATAATTCATTTTTTCCACTTTTTAATTTTTTAATTACTCCATTATGCATAATTAATCATTTGTTTTGGATATTTTCATGATTAATTTAATTATCTTTTTAACTTATGCCGAAAAAATATAAGTTGAAATATGATACTCGTCGATAGAATCAACTTCCTTGCTTTCATTTCAAGGGGCAAAACAGTACAATCTTAACTCTCGAGAATGGCCTTTTTAAATAATTCTATGATTTAAATAGGTATTAAGTGAAATAACTTGCTGATTAATATTTATTATTAATATGGTTTCTAGTAGTGACACGTATTTAATCGTCATTGTTTACAACATATTAAAAATAAGTTTATTTGAATAAATATTCACTTTTGATCATGTGAAAACATTATCAACGGGTATATTTAGGGAAAAAGGATAGGATTTTATGGATATTACTGAGTCATTAGTTACCGCATTAACATTACTTGGTTTAGGGATGGCATTTGTTTACGTATTTTTAGGCTTATTATTTGTTTTTATTAGCCTAATGGCAAAATATGTACCAGCTGACCAACCAAGCACACCTAAACAAAAAAAATCTGTAACACCTAAATCAGAGCCTCAAGCACAAATGAGTCCTCAAGTTATTGCTGCAATTACTAGTGCAGTGAAACAATACCGTAAACAACCAGTAGCATAATGGATAAAGAATTAATCAAGGAGCCAGTGAATATGTCTAAGCCTCTAGCAATCACAGAAGTTGTTTTACGTGATGCACACCAATCATTATTTGCAACGCGCATGCGTCTTGACGATATGCTGCCTATCGCAGAGAAACTAGATAAAGTAGGGTACTGGTCTTTAGAGACTTGGGGTGGTGCTACTTTTGACTCATGTATTCGTTATTTGGGGGAAGATCCTTGGGATCGCATTCGAGCTTTAAAAGCTGCAATGCCTAATACCCCGCAACAAATGCTATTACGAGCACAAAATTTATTAGGTTACCGTCATTATGCTGACGATGTTGTACAAAAATTTATTGAACGAGCTCATACTAACGGTGTTGATGTGTTCCGTATTTTTGACGCAATGAATGATGTTCGTAACTTTGAAACCGCTATTAAAGCCGCTGTTGATGTAGGTGCGCATGCGCAAGGTACAATTTCTTATACAACTAGCCCTGTGCATACCATCGATGGTTGGGTTGATATGGCTAAGCGTATGGAAGACATGGGCTCACATTCTATTTGTATCAAAGATATGGCCGGCCTATTAAAACCCTATGTGGCTGAAGAATTAGTTACTAAAATTAAAGCCTGCACTAATATTCCATTAGCATTGCACTGCCATGCGACAACAGGACTAAGCGTTGCAACACAGCAAAAAGCCATTGATGCAGGTGTTGATATTATCGATACTGCTATTTCTTCAATGAGTATGACTTACGGTCATTCACCAACAGAAACTTTAGTGTCGATTGTTGAAGGAACACCACGTGACACTGGTTTAGATCTACATAAATTAGAAGAGATCTCTTCTTACTTCAGAGAAGTTCGCAAAAAATATGTAAAATTTGAAGGTGAATTAAAAGGTGTTGATCCGCGTATCTTGTTAGCACAAGTACCTGGTGGCATGTTAACGAATATGGAAAGCCAACTTAAACAGCAAGGTGCTGCAGATAAGATGGATGAAGTATTAAAAGAGATCCCTCGTGTTCGCGAAGATCTTGGTTTTATTCCTTTAGTTACGCCTACTTCGCAAATTGTTGGTACGCAAGCCGTCATCAATGTATTAATGGGCGAACGTTACAAAAATATCACTAAAGAAACTGCTGGTGTCTTAAAAGGTGAGTATGGTTCTGCCCCTGCTCCTGTAAATGCTGAGTTACAAGCTAAAGTGCTAGATGGTGCTGAAGCGATTACTTGTCGCCCTGCAGATAATATTGCACCTGAAATGGCTTCAATTGAAGCTGAATTTAAAAAATTAGCGTCAGAAAAAGGCATTAAAGTTGCTGAAAATGAAATCGATGATGCATTAATTTATGCATTATTCCCTGAAATTGGCCTTAAATTTTTAGAAAATCGCAATAATCCTGCTGCTTTTGAACCAGTACCAAGTGCCGATGATTTGGTTGTTACTGCTGCAAATCAAGATCCTGAAGCTTACTCTGTTTCTGTTGATGGACAGTTATTCCATGTTCAAGTAGGACCTGAAGGTAGCATTGATGGTATTACACCTGTTAAAACCAGTGGAGAACAAGTTGAAGCTACTGTTACAGCTAATAAAGCAGCTGCAGCAACAAGTGAAGGGGAAGATGTTCCAGCTCCTTTAGCGGGTAATATTTTTAAAATATTAGTTAACGTTAATGACCATGTAGATGAAGGCGATGTGTTAGTTATCATGGAAGCGATGAAAATGGAGACTGAAATTCGTGCTCCTAAATCGGGTACAGTACAAGCCATTAATATTAAAGAAGGTGATGCTGTTGCCGTTGCTGAATCTCTATTTGTAATAGGTTAAGGAAGATAACGTGGATGGATTAATTACACTCTGGGCTGATACCGGAATTGCAAATTTTCAGTGGTCTGAATTAGTGATGATGGCGGTTGGCGCTCTTTTATTATATCTAGCAATTGTACGTAAATTTGAGCCTTTATTATTATTACCCATTGGCTTTGGTGCTATTTTGGCTAATATTCCTAATGCTGGTTTTAATGATGAAGGAGGCATGCTTTATTATATCTACCATATTGGTATCGAAACGGGCATTTTCCCTTTGATCATCTTTATGGGAGTGGGGGCATTAACTGACTTTGGGGCTTTAATTGCTAATCCTAAAACCTTATTTTTAGGTGCTGCTGCTCAATTTGGTATTTTTGCTACATTATTTGGTGCAATCTTATTAAATCTAGTGCCAGGTTTTGATTTTAGTTTGGCGGATGCTTCTGCCATTGCGATTATTGGTGGAGCTGATGGTCCTACGGCTATTTTCTTAGCTTCAAAGTTAGCACCTGATCTTTTAGGAGCTATCGCAGTTGCTGCTTATTCTTACATGGCATTAGTTCCTATTATTCAACCGCCAATTATGCGAGCGTTAACAACGCAAGCTGAGCGTGAGATTAAAATGGAGCAATTGCGTCCAGTAAGCAAAAAAGAAAAGATTATCTTTCCGCTAGCTGTTTTATTTATGACAATCTTATTTTTACCTGCCGCAACGCCATTAGTTGGTATGTTTTGTTTAGGTAATTTAATGCGAGAGTCTGGGGTTGTTGATCGTTTAAGTTCAACGGCTCAAAATGAATTAATTAATATTGTTACTATTTTCTTAGGCTTAGGTGTTGGTTCTAAATTATCAGCAGACAAGTTCCTAAACTTAGAAACATTAGGTATTTTAGGGTTAGGTGCAATTGCCTTTTCTATTGGTACGGCTTCAGGTGTACTAATGGCTAAAGCAATGGGTAAATTCTCTAAAACACCTATTAATCCATTAATTGGTGCGGCAGGGGTATCGGCTGTACCGATGGCTGCTCGAGTGGCCAACAAAGTTGGATTAGAAGCGAATCCACATAACTTCTTATTAATGCATGCAATGGGCCCTAATGTTGCGGGTGTATTAGGAAGTGCAGTTGCTGCTGGTGTGCTATTAGCATTAGTCGGGTAATGTATTTAAATTAATCATATTCTGATTATCAAAAAGACCACTTTTGTGGTCTTTTTTTATTTTATGTAAAGCGTGAAATCAATGAATGATTATTGGCTATTGTTTACTAGTGGTTTTATCTCTTCGACCTTGTTTCCAGGTGGATCTGAGGTATTGTTTGTTTATTATTTAGCGCAAGAACCAACATTAAAATGGGGATTCTTCTTAGCGGTAACTCTTGGGAATAGTTTAGGGGCGATTGTGACTTATTTAATGGGTTATTATATTCAGTTTGGGCAACAAAAGGCTGCTGAAAAATATCCTAAAACACTTATATTTTGTAAGAAGTGGGGAAATACTGCATTGTTGTTAAGCTGGTTGCCCATTATTGGAGATGTTATTTGTTTATTTGCAGGCTGGCTTAAATTACCTAAATATACTGCTTTTATTAATATTGTAATCGGAAAAGGTCTGCGTTATTTATTGTTAATGTTGATCTTTTTTCTATAGTTTATAAGCATAAATTCATTACTTGTATCTAATTACTGCTTTCACTGGCTTCTTTCTACCAAATGCTTATTTAGTTCGATGAATTAAGGTGGTAAAGTTAGCGCACTCAAAAATCATCCTTAAGGGCTTACTTTTGGCTAAAAACTTTCAACAGCGTATTCATTTCCTTAGCGAACACCCACAGTGTTTTATTGCATTTGGCCGAGGTATCGAGCGTGAAACGTTACGTGTCCACGGAGATGGGCAATTATCACAGTCTGCCCACCCTAGTGCTTATGGCTGTGCTCTGACGCATAGTTCGATTACGACTGACTTTGCTGAAAGTTTACTGGAATTTATTACTCCTGTTGCAACTAATGTTGATGAACTATTCCATTACCTTAATGATATCCATCATCATGTTGTTTTAAATTTACCTAGTGATCAATATCTATGGCCTATGAGTATGCCGTGTTATGTGAAAAGCGAAGATAATGTTCAATTAGCTCAGTTTGGAACTTCCAATATTGGCACCATGAAAACAACTTATCGCCAAGGTTTAAAAAACCGTTATGGCAGCATGATGCAAATTATTTCAGGTGTGCATTATAACTTTTCTTTACCGGCGGCTTTTTGGGATCATTGGGGGGAATTACATAATTCACCATTAACTGGACAAGATGCTCAGTCTGCCGGTTATATGGGATTAGTTAGAAATTACTTACGTTATGGTTGGGTTATCCCTTATCTATTTGGTGCTTCACCTGCTATTTGTAAGTCATTTTTACAAGGTAAAGAAACAGATCTTCCTTTTGAATCAACTGGTAAAGGGACTATCTATCTACCTTATGCTACCTCATTACGTTTGAGTGATTTAGGTTATACCAATAGCTCTCAATCTGATTTGAATATTTGTTATAACAGTTTAGATTCGTATCTTGGTAGTGTACGCAAAGCTTTATATAAAAAAGTACCTGAATTCACTGAAATGGGCGTTGTTAAAGACGGACAATATGTTCAACTAAATGATAATGTTTTACAGATAGAAAATGAATTGTACGCATCAATTAGGGCTAAACGTGTTCAAAAAAGCAATGAAACACCTTCTCAAGCTTTAAAAGCTCGTGGCATTGAATATATTGAAATTCGCTCTCTTGATGTTAATCCATTTTGTAAATTAGGTATTACAGAAGAACAGGTTAACTTTTTAGATTTATTTTTAACTTGGTGTGCAAGTGTAGAGTCTCCATCCTTATCAAAGTCAGAGTATCAAGCATGTTCTGATAATTTTTCTGAGGTTGTGACTCGTGGGCGAGATCCTAAATTAATGCTGACTATTGCTGAACAGACGCTAAATGTAGCAGGTTGGGGAAAATGGTTAAATGAACAACTTTCTGACATGGCTATCTTATTAGATAAAGACAGGGTAGATAATCGTTACCAAAATGCGATGTTGCATATTAGCCCTCGATTTGAGTTTCCTGAGCAGACTAGCTCAGCTCGTATTTTAAAACGCATTAAAGATTCGCAAGGTGATAATGGTTCATTAGCTTTAGACTTAGCAAAGCAATATAAAATGCAGTTACAAGAGCAACCCTATTACCTTTGGTCAGATAATGATTTTGCACTACAAAAACAACAATCTATTGATAAGCAAAAGCAAATTGAAGCTGCAGATACATTATCTTTTCCTGATTTTTTAGATGATTACTTTAATAATGCAAAAAAAGAATAAGCTGATGAATGTATTTAAAAAAGTAATTTTTTTACTACTTCCTCTGATTTTAATTGGTTGTGCAACGCCACCACCTAAAAATCCAGATAATATTTGTGAAATATTTTTTGAAAATAGAGATTGGTATACAGCCTCTAAAGAAATGAATGAGCGCTGGGGAACACCTATTCATGTTCCGCTTGCAATGATGTATCAAGAAAGTAGTTTTAAACATGATGCTGCGCCACCAATGCAATACTTTTGGTTTATTCCTATTGGTCGAGCAAGTGATGCTTATGGGTATGCACAAGCAAAAACGATGACTTGGAGTGATTATCAACGCGAAACCGGCAATACTTGGTCTTCTCGTGATGATTTTGCCGATGCGGTTGATTTTATGGGGTGGTTTACTAGTAAAACACATAAAATAAACGGTGTTTCTAAATGGGATGCTTATAGCCAATACCTTAACTACCACGAAGGATGGGGTGGGTTTAGGAAGAAAAGTTATAATAAAAAACCGTGGTTAATAAAAGTTTCTCATCGTGTAGATAAGCGTGCGAAACAATATGCGCAACAATTAAAAGGCTGCCAAGAAAACCTAGATTCAAGCTGGTTATGGCGTCTATTTTTTACATAATAATTTGTTACTGATATCTTATTAAAAATAATGACTTGTTAGTACATGTCACCCATTTAGTTAAAAGGAATAAAAATGCCATTATTAGATAGTTTTACGGTTGATCATACAATTATGAAAGCTCCTGCAGTACGTATTGCTAAAACGATGCAAACGCCAAGTAAAGATACGATCACAGTATTTGATTTACGTTTTACTGCGCCTAATAAAGACATCTTATCTGAGAAAGGTATTCATACATTAGAGCATTTATATGCAGGTTTTATGCGTGATCATTTAAATGGTGAGAATGTAGAAATTATTGATATTTCACCAATGGGGTGCCGTACAGGTTTTTATATGAGTTTGATTGGCGCACCTACAGAACAAGAAGTAGGTCAAGCTTGGTTAGCTTCAATGCAAGATGTATTAAACGTTGAAAATCAAAATCAGATCCCTGAATTAAATGAATACCAATGTGGTACTTATGAAATGCATTCGTTAGGCGAAGCAAAACAAATTGCACAAGCTATTATTGATGCTGGTATCGGTGTTAATAAAAATGATGATATTTCATTATCAGAAACACAATTACAACAGTTATAAAAATTATTGTTTGTGGTTTAAACTATTATTGAATGAACATTAAGGCTGCCTTTGCAGCCTTTTTTATAAGCTTAAATAAATACTCTCTTATGTAATATCAATCACAATAAATAGCTTATCAATTTTACTGTTAAAACAGCTCACTGTCTGGTGGTTAATTTGCTAAAGGTAACTGCCATTTACGCCTTGAATTAAACTGTTTTTTAAGCGCAAAATTTAGATAATATATTTAATGCGATCAGTATAAAATTTTATAAAAGGGATCAATGGAAAACTATGAAGTACACACTTAAACAACTACTTGTCTTTAATGCTATTGCTAGCCATGAAAGTGTTAGCCGTGCGGCTGCTGAGTTATGTATGACTCAATCTGCTGTGAGTATGTCGTTAGCACAATTAGAAAATTTACTTGATAGACCTTTGTTTATCCGCCACGGTAATCGTCTAACACTAAGTTATTGGGGACGTTGGTTAAAACCACAGGCTCGCAAATTAATTAAAAGTGCAGAATTGATAGATCAAGGATTTAAGGATCAAAATTTGATAAGTGGCTCACTATCGGTTTGTGCGAGTCAAACCGCTGCAGAGCATCTTATCCCAAAATTAATCAGTCATATTGATAGTGATTACCCTGAATTACGTATTGATCTTAGTATCAGAAATAGTGATGAAGTTATTCGAGGTTTATTAAACCATGAGTTTGAATTGGGCATTATTGAAGGTCGTATCGATGATAGCCGTATCGTACAAGAAGATATTGTTGATGATCGCTTAGTTATCTTTACTAATACTCAGCATCTTTATGCCAATGAAGAAAACGTTAACTTAATACAGTTAGAGAAAGCTAAATGGATCTTGCGTGAACATGGTGCAGGAACTAGACGTATATTTGAAACGGCAGTTAAGGGGCTAATAAAAGATCTAGATGTCTGGAAAGAATATGAAAGCGTGGCGGTGATTAAAGAGTTAGTTAAAAATGGAAACTATTTAGGCTGTTTACCTTTGTTAGATATAAAGCAAGAGATGGAGCGTGGTGAATTGGTTTTATTAAATACACCTGAACTAAATATGGATCGTAGTTTGTCTTTTGTCTGGTTAAATGGACAAGGTCTTAATCCGTTAAAAGATTGTGTGATGGCTGAAACTAAGCGTTTAGTGGATAAAATGAAAAAAAATAAACCTAATCACTTTTATGAGTAGGTTTATTTAGTTTTAGTCTTTTAACGTTTCATTAAGCTGCGCTATCTTGATCTTCTTGAGAGGTTAACTGTAATAACAAACGTTCTGTAATATGTTGACGAGTGATAGTACCGACTACAATACCTTTATCTACTACAGGGTAAATTGATGGGTGTTTTGCCGCTGCTTTTTTAAGGCGTTGGTTATAACTTAAATGTTGATTTGATAAAAGAACACCTGAGTCACTTACAGGGAATAAAACACTTTTATCAACACTCATAAACTCAATTAATTCAGCAATGTTTTGAGTTGGAGTCACGCTTAATACTTCTGTTTGCATAACATCATTAACAGTTAATTCGTTATCTAATTCAAAGCTATTTGACCACCATGCACGTAGTAGATCTTGCTCTGAAATGAAACCAACCATTTTATGTTGTTCATCAATAACCACTGCACCAGCTACTTTTTGTGATGATAATTTTAAGAATGCTGATGTTGCACTTTGCTGCGCAGTTAGGGTGATAGCCTTTGTGTCCATCAATTGTGCTGCAGTTAATCCAGTTAAAGATGAATCATTCATGATTGAATCAATTCTTTGACCTAAAGTTGCCGCTTCTACTTGTGTATTACTGACAGCAGCTGTTTCTACTGTTTCATTTTTAACAGGTTGTTTAACTGTTGGTTTTGGACCTTCACGGTAAATAAACCAATATCCTAAACCTACAATCACACCACCACCAACAATGTTACCTAATGTTACTGGGATAAGATTATGGAAAATAAAATTATGAATTGTTAAGTCTGCAAAAGTATTTGCGTTATAACCAAATGAAGCAAGAGTCTCTGGTGAGATTGTATTTTGTGTAAGAATACCTAAAGGCACCATGAATAAGTTTGCAATACTATGCTCAAAACCATTACTTACAAACATTGAAACAGGTAGTATCAGTAAGATTGCTTTTGTTAATACGTCTTTTGTTGTGAATGTCATCCAAACACCTAAACATACTAATAAGTTACATAACACACCTAATGTAAAAGCTTGTATCCAAGTGTGGTGTAATTTATGTTGTGCCACTTTTAGTACATTGATGCCCCAACTTCCGCCATCTAATAGGTACATTTTTGCGCCATAAATAAGCAATACCATTATCATCGCACCAACAAAGTTACCGACATAAACACGTCCCCAGCAACTAAGTAATTGCTTTGTGCTAATTCTTTTTTGTGCCCAAGCAACACTTGTTAACACTGTACTTGTAAATAACTCTGCGCCACATATTACTACTAAGATAAGACCAAGGCTGAAGACTGTACCACCAACTAATTTTGAAAATCCCCAAGCGACGTCATCAGCACCAGTTGTTACTGTGATATAAAAAACAAAAGCAATTGATATGAAGATACCGGCAAAAATAGCTGAACCGAAAGACTGTAATACACTTTTTGTTGCTTTTTTAAGACCGTATTCGCTAACCACAACGATTGGTTCTAAAGTATCTGCGGGTTTGCTTGTATTCTTTTTAATATTGTTAATGACATTATTCATATTAAGTCACTAGCCTCTAAATTGAGTGAAGTAAGGTATCTCATCACTATGTTTAATAATGACTTGATATTATGCGTTATGAAAATAGTACGATGATTCTAAGCAAAATAATATTTGATAGTTTTTATAGTACATATCAATAAAGCTGATACTGATTTTTTTGATAGAGAAAAAGGAAGGATATTTAAAAGAAAATTATTTGAAATAATCGAATGTACAACACAAATTTAGTGTTTAATCTTTTTCTTTTCAAGTGCTTACTGCTGCCTTTTAATTAACTTTAAGTATGTAATTTAAAATTGTTATATTTTTGCAATTAATACATCTTCTTAACCGAATACCCAGATGGGGTACTTATTGAAATAAAGTTATTAAAGGAGTGATATGCATAAACATAAGGGTTTTACATTAATTGAATTGGTCATTGTTATTATTATATTGGGGGTTCTTGCTGCAGTTGCTCTACCTAAGTTTGTTAGCTTACAAAGTGATGCAAAATCAGCGTCATTAAAAGGGTTGAGTGGTGCGATTAATTCCGCCTCTAATATTGTTTATGCTAAATCTGCAATTCAAGGTGTCGAGAAAGCGGTAAGTGGTTCTGTCGAGAACATTGCTGTGACTTATGGCTACCCAAATGCAAGCTCTGCTAATTTATATCTATTTGTAGATGGGGTAGAAAGTGCCGTTGCAGATGGTACGTGGGAAGTTTATTTAGAATCTCCTCAATGTACTAATCCAGACTGTGTAGTTATTGGATATCCTGGAGAAGATATTTCATCTGAGGATGGTTTTCTTGCTTCGTGTTTCGTTGGATACTTTAGTGCTACAGAAGATTTGCCTGCTAAAAGTTATTTAATGGGTGAGTCTTGTGGTGGTCTTCATATTAATGATATTCCACATATTGGATCGTAGGTTTCTAATCATACAAGCTATATTTAAAGATCAATTAAGCTCCTAATTCATTGAAGGCGCTTAATTGATAACCCTTTTTCAGAATATAAGATTAATCTTCCTCTGTATATAACTGAGGAATAATCTTAACTAACTTAACCATATTATTTTCTACTTCTAATATCTCCATTGGATAACCACAAATACGTGTGCTTACCATAGAAGTTGGAATTGTTTCTAAATGCTCTAGAATCAAGCCATTTAAGGTTCGAGGACCATCGGTTGGTAAATTCCATCCCATTTCTTTGTTTAGGTCTCTGATCCCTAAGCTACCTTCGATGATATAGCTGTCGTCATGTTGTTTGTGTATCTCCTCTGAGCTGTGTGGTTCATGAGATGTTGTAAAGTCGCCGACGATCTCTTCTAATATATCTGCTAACGTCACTAACCCCTGAATATCTCCGTATTCATCAACAACCAACCCCATACGTTGTTTGTTTTGTTGGAATTTAATAAGTTGTGTATTAAGTGGAGTACCTTCAGGAATAAAATACAGCTCACGTACACTGCGTAATAACGTTGTTTTGCTAAAGTCTTCTTTTAATAAACTTAATAACGCATCACGGGCATGTAAAAAACCAATCGCATCATCAATCGTATCTCGATATAAAAGTGTCATAGTATGCGTACGGTGTTTTAATTGTTTTAAAATAGTATCCCAATCTTGATTGATGTCGATCGCCGCTATTTCATTTCGTGGCACCATGATTTCATCTACTGTTACTTTCTCTAACTCTAAGATACTTAATAACATTTGTTGATGGTGTTCAGGGATCATCGAGCCTGCTTCATTTACAACAGAGCGTAATTCATCACTTGATAATGCATCATCACTCTGTTCATTAACATTGATACCAAATATTTTTAAAAGTGTATTAGAAATACCATTAATACACCAAACGAGTGGGCTGAGTATTTTTTGCAAAGGAGTGAGTAATATAGAGCTTGGGAAAGCAATTTTTTCTGGGTATAAAACGGCTAATGTTTTAGGTGTTACTTCTGCAAAAATTAAAATAACCAGTGTAAGCGCACCCGTTGCAATAGCTATCCCTGCATCTCCAAATAAACGTTGCCCAATAATAGTTGCAATCGCTGAGGCAATAATATTAACCAGATTATTACCAATCAGAATTAAACCAATTAATTTATCTGGTTTATTTAATAATTTTTCAACGCGGATGGCTGCCTTATTTTTATCTGTCGCTAGGTGTCGTAAACGATAGCGGTTCAATGTCATCATGCTAGTTTCTGAGCTTGAAAAATAAGCAGAGATAAAAATCAAAATGACTAAAGTAATAAATAATGCACTAGTGGGTATGTCGCTCAAAAGTTCTCTCGATTGTTATGTTAAAAAATTAAATATTAATAAGTCGATACTAACGAAGAAAAACCAATTTAACAAAGTAGATCCGTTAAAAATTATTATAAATATTTTTTTTGAAAGGAATATAGGATCTTATTTCACCCAAATATAAAACAAGATATAAATCATGACACTTTTATTATATTAAAATTACTTGTTAGTTGCTTTATGAATAAAGGATAATATTTCTTTTTTATATTAGGCTAATCACTATTAAATCTTTCCTATCTCTACTGTTATTGTGCTTACCATTATTCTGTTATGCGAAAAATACACAGATACAATCATTTTCTAGTTCAAAGCATAAACTTGAGAAACAAGTTTATGCAGATCAAAAAGAGCGCTTAACAATCTATTGCCAAGCCCATTTTGATGCTAAAAAAAATATTATTCCAGAACCAGGTTTTGAAAGTAAAAAATTTGCAAAAAGGGCTAAACGCGTTGAATGGGAACACGTTGTTCCAGCAGAAAACTTTGGGCGTAATTTTAAAGAGTGGCGAAATGGTGCAAAGTCTTGTGTTAATAGTAAAGGCAAGCATTACAAAGGTCGCCGCTGTGCTAATAAAGCAAGTGAAGATTATCGTTATATGCAAGCTGATATGTATAACCTATATCCTTCAATAGGTTCAGTGAATGCAAGCCGTAGTAACTATAATTTTACTATGTTAGGTAATATTAAAAGTGATTTTGGTAGTTGCCCGATGAAAATAGAAAATCATAAAGTAGAGCCGCCTGCTGCTAGCCGAGGAATGATTGCTCGTTCTTATCTTTATATGGATAGTACATATTCAAGTTATAAAATGAGTAGTCAACAGCGTCAATTAATGAATGCGTGGAACAATAGTTATCCTATTACTCAATGGGAATGTGAGCGAGCAAAGCGGATCCAAAAAGTTCAAGGAAACGTTAATGAAGTAGTACAAAAAGCTTGCCAAATAGCAGGCTTTTAATAACAGGTATATTTTTAATATAGAATAATTTCTCGTACAAAGCGGCTACCAAAATAGGCTAAAGTTAAGAAGGATGCGCCGAAAATAGTAATATAAATAACTAAACGGCCACGCCATCCTTTTTTGTAGCGCCCCCATAATAAGACTGCATAGATAATCCAAGCAATAATAGATAGCACTGTTTTATGTGCAGAACCTTGAGCAAACATATCCTCTAAAAAAATAAATCCTGTTAATAAAGTACAACTTAATAATGCAAATCCAACCAAAATAAACTGGAATAATGTTTTTTCTAAAGTCATTAATGGAGGCAGCTTTAGTGTTGTAATAGGGGATTTGTGATTTTTTAATCGGTGATCTACATAAGCAAGTTGTAATGCAAACAAGCTTGCAATCACCATGACTGCATAAGCTAATAAAGCAAATAGAATATGTGAGCCTATTCCTGGATTATGTTCTAAATGTGTGACGTAATGGCTTGGCAAATAAACAACGGCAATAAAGTTAATTATGTTAAAGCCAAAGACTATCGGCAATAATACACCTGTATTGATGTTTTTGCTGATTGCTAACGATAATGCTGCAATTAAAAAGCTGACCAAAGAAAGTACGTTTAAAATGGGTAAGTTTTGGCCACTGATTAAAATAATATTTTGATATAACCAGATTGCATGCGTCAATAATGCAACACTTGCTAAAGCAATAATCGGGTAATCTGACTTTGCATTAGGTGAAAATAATAGTCGGCTCGCCAGTAAACCGCTTAATAAATAAAACACACTACTAATAAATGCTAAATAATCCATAAAACTTAATACCTATAATTGAGAAAGGCTCTTTATCCCCCATATTATCAGCTTTATTGGATGGATGAGAAGTTAATACTATTTTGAAAAAGCATAAATGCGTATAATGCACAAAATCCTAATTAATTAACGCGATGAGACTTAAGCATGTTTGAGAATTTAACGGACAGATTGTCGAAATCCCTGAAAAATATCAGTGGTAAAGGCCGAATAACAGAAGACAACATTAAAGGTACATTACGCGAAGTGCGTATGGCGCTACTAGAAGCCGATGTAGCATTACCTGTTGTTCGTGATTTTATTAAAGCGATCAAAAAACGTTCAATTGGCCAAGAAGTTGCTAAAAGCTTAAATCCAGGTCAAGCGTTCATTAAAGTTGTACAAAATGAACTTGAATTGGCAATGGGTGAAGTTAATGAAAATTTAAACTTAGCAACTCAACCGCCGGCTGTATTATTAATGGCAGGTTTGCAAGGTGCGGGTAAAACCACTTCCGTTGCTAAATTATCATTATTATTAAAAAACAAAGAAAAGAAATCAGTGCTTGTAGTGAGTGCCGATATTTATCGTCCTGCTGCGATCAAACAATTGGAAACATTAGCTGCTGAGGTTGATGTTGAGTTTTTCCCAAGTGATATTTCACAAAATCCAATTGATATTGCAAATGCCGCTATTGCACATGCGAAAAAGAAATTTATTGATGTTGTCATTGTCGATACAGCTGGTCGTTTACATGTAGACGGCGAAATGATGGATGAAATCAAAGATCTTCATCAAGCAATTAACCCCGTTGAGACATTATTTGTTGTTGATGCAATGACTGGTCAAGATGCGGCGAATACAGCACAAGCATTTAATGAAGCTTTACCTTTAACGGGTGTTATTTTAACAAAAGCGGATGGTGATGCGCGTGGTGGTGCTGCACTTTCAATTCGTCACATTACTGGTAAACCAATTAAATTTATCGGTATGGGGGAAAAGATTGATGCATTAGAACCTTTCTACCCAGATCGTATCGCTTCTCGTATTTTAGGTATGGGTGATGTTCTTTCATTAATTGAAGAACTTGAAAATAAAGTTGATAAAAAGAAAGCTGAAAAGTTAGCGAAAAAAGTACAGAAAGGTAAAGGGTTTGATTTAGAAGATTTTCGTGAGCAGTTAGTGCAAATGAAAAGCATGGGCGGCATGATGGGCATGATGGATAAATTACCTGGCATGACGAATGTACCTGATGCAATGAAAAATCAAGTTAATGATAAAGCAACCAACCAAATGGAAGCTATTATCAATTCGATGAATAAAAAAGAGCGTGCAAAACCTGAAATCATCAAAGGTGGACGTAAACGTCGTATTGCAGCGGGCTCTGGTACTCAAATTCAAGATGTAAATAGACTGCTTAAGCAATTTACGCAAATGCAAAAAATGATGAAAAAAATGTCTGGTAAAGGCGGCATGCGTAAAATGATGGGTGGAATGCAAGGTATGATGGGCGGCATGGGCGGTGGAATGCCTGGTGCTGGCGGTGCCGGATTACCTCCTGGTTTGGGCGGTTTCCGTAAAAAATAAAACTCAGTTAATTCGTATTATGAAATAACATTAAAGCCCTGTGAGATTATATCTTACGGGGTTTTTTGTTTTTTTATGGATTTCAATCGTGGTCAAACTGTGATTTTGATTGTTCTTTTCCCAAATAAGAGTATAATTTTGCGGCTTTCTACAGAAGCAGGTGGTCAGAATTCACTGACTTTCGACGTTTAATAATATATAGAGGACGATATGGTAACTATTCGTTTAGCTCGTGGTGGCGCTAAAAAACGCCCATTCTACCAAGTGGTAGTAACTGATAGCCGTAGCCCACGTGACGGTCGTTTCCTTGAAAAAGTTGGTTTCTTTAACCCAACTGCACAAGGTCAATCAGAAAAATTACGTTTAGATACAGATCGCATCAACCATTGGGTTGGTCTTGGCGCACAGCTAAGTGATCGTGTAGCTAAATTAGTAAAAGACAACGCTGTAGCTGCTTAATTGCAGTTAGGTGAAGGGGATAACTCGGTGAGCGATAAAGCACAACCAATAGAGATAGGCAAATTTGGTGCAGTATATGGCATCAAAGGCTGGTTAAAAGTCCACTCCTACACCGATGATCCAGAAAGTATTTTTAAATATAAGCCATTGTTAATGAAATCTAATGGGGCTCTTCTTGAAGTGAATATCACTGAATGGAAACGTCACAATAAAGGTTTTGTTGCAAAAGTAGCTGGTTATGATGTTCGCGAAGAAGTACAAGCCTTAGTAGGCATTGAGCTTCTTGTTGATCCTTCTACTCTTCCTGAATTGGAAGCAGACTACTACTGGCGAGATTTAGTCGGGTGTCAGGTTAATACTGACAAAGGTTATCATCTTGGTGTTGTCACTGATTTGATGGAAACAGGCTCAAAAGATGTGCTTGTTGTAAAAGCCAACTCGAATGATGCTTTCGGTCAAAAAGAACGATTAATTCCGTTCATCGAAGAGCAGGTAGTGTTGAATGTTGATACTGCGGGCCAAATAATTACAGTTAATTGGGAACCTGATTTCTAATTACCCTAGGAGAAAAGTTATGTGGTTAGGGGTTATTAGCCTCTTCCCGGACATGTTTCGGGCCATTAGCGAGAATGGGGTAACAGGTCGAGCGATTAAAAATAACTTGCTCTCTATCGAATGTTGGAATCCTCGTGATTTTACTTTAGATAAGCATAGAACGGTCGATGATCGTCCTTATGGTGGTGGGCCTGGGATGCTGATGATGGTGCAACCTTTACGGGATGCTATCAATGCAGCTAAACAGACCGCGCGAGAAGCAGGGCATGAGGCAAAGGTGATTTACCTTTCTCCTCAAGGTCGACGTTTAGACCATCAAGGCGCACAGTCTTTATCAAGCTCTAAAGCTTTGATATTAGTTGCTGGACGTTATGAAGGAATAGACGAACGCATAATCGAAAGCTTAATAGACGAAGAATGGTCTGTTGGTGATTATGTGTTAAGTGGTGGTGAGTTGCCGGCAATGATTTTAATGGATGCTGTGGTACGTTTTGTACCGGGTGTACTAGGTCATAGTCAGTCAGCAGAGCAAGATTCCTTTGCGGATGGTTTGCTTGATTGCCCTCACTATACAAGACCTGAGGTGTTAGATGGAAAGCAAGTGCCGAGTGTTTTATTAAGTGGTGATCATGAGAAAATTCGTCAATGGCGATTAACTCAATCATTACTGCGCACGAAACAAAGAAGACCCGATTTATTACAAAACCTAGCTCTGACTGACGAGCAAGCAAAATTGCTTGCTGCTCTGGAAAGTAGCTCCGACTAGACAGCGATGTTATTAGTTAACTAGGCATAATAAGGTATTAAAATGAGCAAGATTATAGAAGCAATTGAAAACGAACAACTTCGTACAGATATCCCTGAGTTCTCTCAAGGTGATACAGTTGTTGTACGTGTTCGCGTAAAAGAAGGTGAAAAAGAGCGTCTTCAAGCATTTGAAGGTGTTGTTATTGCTAAGCGTAACCGTGGTTTACATTCAGCATTCACAGTTCGTAAAATCTCGAGCGGTGAAGGTGTTGAGCGTGTATTCCAAACTCACAGCCCACTTGTAGGAAGCGTTGAAGTTAAACGTCGCGGTCTGGTTCGCCAAGCTAAACTTTACTACTTACGTGAACTTACTGGTAAAGCTGCTCGTATTAAAGAGAAGCTAGGTAAGTAATTGTTTTGTTATCCATTCACTTGGATAACAAAAATTGCTAAGTAGCTAATAGCTGCTAATAAAAAGGCTCACCTAGGTGAGCCTTTTTTGTTTGTATTCGTTTTTCATTTTAATCCAAATTTTATCTATTCGACTTTGCTAAAAGTGAAAGTTCCGATGGTTTTTGCTGTTGAATAATGTACGCCATCTTGAAAGTCTGTATCTGTTCGCGCACTTGATAATAAGCTTACTTTCTCTACAGGTGTTGTACTGGAATTTCCTGCAGTGAATGTTTTGCCGCTATCACTACCTGCATCATAAACCTTTAATTCAACAACTAATTTATCAACCCATGCTCCATTACTGTCTTGTAATGATTGGCTATCAACTCCAACAAACCAATCTGGGCTAGGTGCTACCATAGTGACTAAAGTGACGAGAGGAAATTCAGGTGAGACGTATAACGTAGCTTCAACGCTGTCAACACTCTCATTTAATTCAGGCCCGTTAATTAAAACTTCAGCATATCCAACATTTTGCATTAAGTTTATGTCTGCTGCTAATCTGCTGGTTGAGCCAGTTTCTGCCATCGAAACAATACCGCTAGATGCAGCTTCTCCTACTCTAAATAATTTATCTTTATCGTTATGATTAACACCAATTAAACGAGAAAAATGTCTATTATTTGGGAAGTTGGTAGGGAAATTAGTTGCATCCCAGTCAGTTGAGAATGTGAGGCGATAAGTGACTGATTCAGCTCCTGGAACGAATGATGATGAATCACTTCCACAGCCTATCAACATAAAGCTTAATAAAGTGGGTAGGGTATAACGTTTAAATCCTTTCATGTGTATCTCCTAATTGTGGTTAATCCTCATATCTAAAAGACCTGATAAATTAACTATAAATTTCTTTATTTGTTTTTTATTTAACAGTTTGTGAGTGAAGATATTAAAGCCTACTCTATAAAGTTTGCTAAAATAGCAAGCTTAGTGAATTAATCTTAGACGATATATTAGGGATCACATGCGTAATTTTTTTTATAGATACCTACTTATCTTTATGGGATGTATTTTAGTTGTATTAGGGATTGTGGGTCTTATTTTACCTATTATGCCAACCACGCCTTTTTTGATTTTAGCATTGGCTTGTTTTTCTCGTAGCTCACCAAAATTTCATCAATGGTTACTTCAAGCACCTTATGTTGGAGATGTTTTACAGGACTGGGAAAAAGAGAAAAAAATTGATAAGAAGAAAAAGAAGCAGATTTATTTAATTATTATTGCCACTTTTTCCATCTCTATTTTACTGTTATATGGACAGTTAATACTGCAGTTAATGTTACTTGCTTTGTTAGCTATTTTATTATTTTTCATCTATAGAATTGATGAAAAATAAATACAGTCTATAACCAAGCATTTTTATTTCTTTGTTACTATTTTATTAAAGTTTACGTTCAGTAACAGAATTCTTAATTGGCAAAGTAATGATAAATTTAGCACCACCTTGGCTACCATCTTTAATTGTTATGTTACCTCTATGACGTTTAATAATTTGCGAGCTAATATTTAAACCTATGCCTAAGCCAAAGTTGCCTTCTCGCTTGGTGGTATAATTCAACTCAAATACTTTTGCTTTAATGCTGTCTGGGATCCCTGGACCATTATCTTCAATAGAAATTTCTATGTATGGAAAGTCTTGTTCAGTAAAGTGGGTGGTAGATAAAGTTAATGCCCCGAATTCTCCCATCGCATCAATTGCGTTAGCAATAATATTTGTCCATACCTGCTCTAGTGCAATAGGATGACACTCAATATGAGGAAGCTCTTGGTAGTTTTTAACTATATTGTAATTTTTTAAGCGGCTTTCAAAAATAACGAGTGTTTCTTCTAAGCCTTCGTGTACATCAATCATTGAGACTTCTTTACTATCGTGCCCTGCATAATGCTTTAAGCTTTTGACCAAGCTAGCTATGCGGTTTGCACAAGCATTGCTATTGCGTAAGATTGTGCCTGCCTGATGGAATTTGTCTAATAGTTGAATACTTTCATTTAAATCACGACCATTTTCTAAAGGTATTTGTTGTTGATCTAATTGCATATTGACTAATTTCTTTGCTAAATTTTTATCGTTGACTTGATCTTGTATTGCACGTGTACGCTTTCTCACTTCTGCTGTTGATAATGCACTAATTGAAAGACCGTTGTGTAGTGTATCTTGAGCAAGGTCTAAAAATGGGCTGCTTTTATTATCTGATTGTAAATTATCTGAAAATAGGTGAGGCATTAGTGAAATTAATGTTTCTGAGCCTCTTAAAATAGCTGCTACAGGATTATTTAATTCATGTGCGACACCTGAGACTAATTCACCCAAGACCACCATTTTTTCGCTATCAAGTAATTGCTGATAGGCGATATCCAGAGACTTTAAAGATTCTTGTAGAGCTAATTCGGTTGAAATGCTGTGTTGTAGTCGACGATTAAAGTTACGAAGCAATAAATTGGTAAAAGGAGAGAGCAAATCAGAATTCGATTGTAGAATTTTAGAGAATAAATGATTATCTACTTTAATCACTTCGGTATTTGTTAATGTGATTGCAGTACTGAATGCGGTTTCTGTTGTTAAAAATGACATTCCACCTACGATAGAGCCAGCTTCCATAGTGGTCATGCTTTGTGTTATTCCATGTGCATTACGTTTTTTTAATAAAACTTTGCCTTTGGTAATAAACCATAAAAAATAATTTCGTTCTCCTTCACGAGTCAATACATGATCAGCACTATAGTGTAATTTTACTCCGAGTAAGTGTTTTTCTTCGAGTATTTTATTAAGTGAATTAATGACAAGTTGCGATAATTTTTGATCTGAATAAAGTGAAAAATCTAATAGAGTATCTTGGGAGGTTACAGGTGAATTAGGTGATTGAGTTACTTTGTTGTCTGGTATCGAAGCTTGTAATTTTTGTTGTAATCGAGCCTGCGTTATATATTCATGGATTTGTTGTTTAATCGTGCTAATGAGTTGTGATTTTTCATAAGGAGAAGTGAGTACATAATCAATATCACCTTGATTAATACAGGTAATTAGTTGTTCTACATTAGGTATTTTCCCGTAAATTATTTTGCGTATTAAATCGGGATCTGAATGAGAAAATAATGTACTGGCATTTCCGTCATTTAATATTTGTGCTGAAATAATAATCGCTATTTCATTACTTGTATTTGCTAATAGGGCAAGTGCTTGTTGTTGCGATGTTGCTTGCAGAATAGTAATACGATGATTTAATTCAGCTAAATCTTGGGTTAATTTATCAAGCTGATCAGTATCGCTATCAACACATAACATGGCTAACATTTACTTTCTCCTATAGTGAGTACTGTACTCGTTATGCATCATATATATAATAAATCAGTTACGTAAACCCCTGTTATTTAGGCTTATGATCTTTATCAAACGGATAAAAGAATAGCTATTGAAAATGTGATTTTGCGACGTCTGTGATAACCTTAGATCATCAACTGTCTAGAGAGATATAAAATGAAAATAACCTTACCTGAATATGAACAAGCAAATGTGTTAGTTGTAGGTGATGTCATGTTAGATAGATATTGGCATGGACCGGCTGCACGTATCTCTCCTGAAGCTCCGGTTCCCGTTGTTAATGTTAAACAAGTTGAAGAACGCCCTGGTGGCGCAGCTAATGTAGCATTAAATATTGCAGCTTTAGGCGCAAAATCTACCATTGTAGGATTGGTTGGAGATGATGAAGCTGCACAAGCTATTAGTGATAGTTTACATTCAGTGCGCATTGATACTGACTTTGTGACTGTGCCTGGTGCGCCAACGATTACTAAATTACGTGTACTAAGTCGTCATCAACAATTGATCCGTCTTGATTTTGAAGAATCATTTTTTGAAGTCGATAGTAGTGCAATGATGCAGAATATGGATAAAGCATTGAATCATTCTGCTAATGTGGTGGTGTTATCTGATTACAATAAAGGCTCGTTGGCAGATGTACAAAAAATGATCCAACTTGCTAAACAGCATGGTGCAAAAGTTTTAGTAGATCCTAAAGGATCTGATTTTGAAAAATATCGAGGAGCAACACTGTTAACACCTAATTTATCTGAATTTGAAGGTGTTGTTGGTCATTGTAAAAATGATAAAGAGTTATTTGAACGTGCTACACAACTTGTCAAAGACCTACATTTAGAAGCATTATTAGTAACTCGAAGTGAGCATGGTATGACCTTGATCCGTGAGCATGCTGAACCATTCCATTTACCTACACAAGCACAAGAAGTGTTTGATGTAACGGGTGCGGGAGATACGGTTATTGCTGTCTTAGCTGCTTCTATAGCTGCAGGTAGCAGTTTTGAAGATGCATGTGCTTTAGCTAATGCTGGTGCTGGAGTGGTTGTTGGTAAAATAGGTACTTCTACTGTGAATACCATTGAGTTAGCAAATGCAGTCTATAGTCAGCAAGAAATTGGTTTTGGTGTACTAACTGAAGCACAGTTACAACTGGCTGTTAAATTAGCACAACATCGTGGTGAGAAAGTGGTAATGACCAATGGTTGCTTTGATATTCTACATGCAGGACATGTTTCTTATCTTAATACAGCAAGAGAGCAAGGCGATCGTTTGATTGTTGCAGTTAACAGCGATCAATCTGTAAGAGGATTAAAGGGAGAAGGTCGTCCTGTTAATCCAGTTGATCGCAGAATGGCGGTATTAGCAGCTCTTGGTGCTGTAGATTGGGTTATTGAGTTTAGTGAAGATACTCCACAACGTTTAATTTCAGAAATTCTGCCTGATTTATTAGTGAAAGGTGGAGATTATAAACCTGAGCAGATAGCCGGTGGTAAAGAAGTGATTGCTAATGGTGGTGAAGTTCGAGTGTTGCAATTTAAGGATGGCTGCTCTACATCTGAAATAATTAAAACCATTCGTAATGAAAAGTAATCTTTTAGCAAAAAACTTAACTAAACATATTTAATTTAACCGTTATAAAAAAGGGAAGCATTAGCTTCCCTTTCTGATGTTTTGCATTTAAATATTATTAATGCAAATTAATTAAGATTGTTCATCATTAACTTTCTTCTTCGCATCTTCAATTTCTTTATCAGCAGAAGCATCTGATACTTCAGTTAAACTTGCTGATATATCAAAGATATCTTGCTCAGTTAATGTACCTGCAGAGAATTTTAATTGGATCATATTCATAATGTAATCATAGCGAGCATTAGCTAACTGATTTTGAGATGCATATAAACTACGTGTTGCATCTAATACATCAACAATAGTACGAGTACCAACTTCAAAACTTGCTTCAGCCGCATCTAATGCACTTTGCGATGAAACTACTGTTTGTTCATAAGCTTTAATTGAGCTTAAAGAAGCCTGTACGTTATTATAACCACTATTAACTTGTGCTTCAGTTGTACGGAAGTCCTGTACTAAATCTTCACTTGCCATGATGTAACTGTATTGTGCTTGTTTTACACGAGAGGTAATAGAGCCACCTGAATATATCGGAACATGCAAGTTAACACCAAACGTTGCCGATGTTGCATCACCTTGATTAGAGTTTGGTGCAATATCATAGTCGTAATTACGGTAACCTAGACCAGCAGTAAAATCGATAGTTGGACCATGACCTGTTTTTGCAAGTTCGATATTCATTTGTGCAAGTTCTTTAGCAATACGTTTACTATGTAAGCTTAAGTTATGCTCTAAAGCTTTATTACGCCAATAAGTTATATCGCCTTCAAGTGGTTGTGGCGCAAATGTTTCTGTATCTAAGTAAGATACTTCTTTTACGTCTTCCCCTGTTAGCTCTCTCAGTGAGTAATAGTTATTTGCTAATGTGTTTTTTGCCACAATTAAATCTGCAACACTTCTATCGTATGCTGCTTGTGCTTCATGTACATCAGTGATGGCAATTAAACCTACATCAAAACGTTGTTTAGTTTGTTCTAATTGACGTTCTACTGCGCGCTTATTTGCTTCAATTGATTTAACTTCTTCGTTTGCACGTAAAATATCAAAATAAGCAGTGGCAACTCGTACTAATAAATCTTGTGCTGCATAACCATAAATAGCGGCATATTCAGTTGCTTGTTTCTCGGAGATATCTGCTTGCTGCCAGTACGAACCATTATAAATAGATTGTGTTAAACCAAGACTCGCACCGTAATTGGTATTATCTGCAGGAGCTCGACTTGAGTCGACTCTGTTGGCGTCTAAATCAAAACCAATTTGAGGTAATAGAGCTGCTCTTGATTCACTGATTTTTTCAGCAAATACGTTGTATTGCGCTTTACTTTTTAAGATGACTGGATCTTTGTACTTAGCAGTTTCATAAACTTGCTGCAGCGTATCAGCATTAACGCTAATACTTGAAAGCCCTAAAAAAGTAACAATGTAAAGGCGTTTTAAAGTCATGATAAAGAGATCCTATTAAAGAGTGTTTTTACTTATATATAGTGAGGCTAACACAGATTAATATCATAGTATTATAAAAATAATGAATATTCATTCTTGTTTGGTATGTAAAGTACAATAAAAATAAATAAATTCAATTATAAGTTAGGGAAAATACGATGTATGACAAAAATGATGTTGAAGTATTAGCTTGCGAGCCTCTCTATAAAGGTTTTTTTAAATGTAATAAGTATACCTTAAAGCATAGGTTGTTTTCAGGTGAATGGAGTGTGCCCATTCAACGTGAATTTTTTGAAAGAGGTAAGGCTGCTGCATTATTAGCTTACGATAAAACCTTAGATAAAGTTGTGTTAGTTGAACAGTTTAGGTTTGGTGCAATGGCTGGGGAACAATCTCCTTGGTTGTTAGAGCTTATCGCTGGAATGATTGAAGAAGGTGAAGATGCTCAAGATGTTGTAAAACGAGAAGCTTTTGAAGAAGCAGGGCTCGTCATAGGACAATGTCAGTTTATGTTAAGTTATTTAGTGAGTCCTGGTGGAACAACTGAAACCATTGATTTATTTATTGCCAATGTAGATAGCCGTAATGCAGAGGGGATTTTTGGGTTAGCTGAAGAAGGGGAGGATATTCGGGCGCATGTTATTTCTCGGGAGCAAGCTTATCAATGGGTGAAAACTGGAAAAATTAATAATGCAGCGACAATCATAGGCTTACAATGGTTAGAGTTAAACCGTGAACAAGGTTTAAGGATATAAATTTGTTGATGAATTAGGCATTTCCCCAATAGAAATGAGGCACTGCCGACATTTTTAATCATTAATTCATTTTCATTATTTTGAGAATGATAAAATCGAATTACTAATATTTAAATAAAAAATGCCTCTTATAATAGGTATTTTGGTCTAGAACAAGAGATATAAATAGTCGATGAATGGTGTAAGTCAGACAAGTACAACAATAACTGCTGATCTCAATGGTGATATTAAACTATTACAAATTACTGATACGCATCTTTTTGCCGATCCTGAAAAAGATTTATTAGGCATTAAAACAGTTAAAAGTTATGACGCTGTAGTAAAGCATGCTCATCAATATGCAGGACGTTGCGAAGCTGTTTTATGCACTGGCGATTTATCTCAAGATCACTCTATTCAATCTTATACCTACTTTAGTGAGCGTATTAAAAGCCTCAAAATGCCTTGTTATTGGTTACCAGGTAACCATGATATGCAATCAGTAATGTTACCTTCTTTATTACAAGAAGGGTTAGCTCAGAGCAAGCAAATTGTGAGTGAACATTGGCAAATTATTTTGTTAGATTCGCAGGTAGAAGGCGTACCACATGGTTTATTAAGTGAATCTCAATTAATTTTTTTGACTGAGAAGTTACAAGAGTATCCTAATAAACATGCGTTAATATCAGTACACCATCATGTTTTGCCTGTTGGGGCCGCATGGTTAGATCAGCATATTCTTAAAAATAATAAGCAGCTAAGAGCTTTGATAAAACCTTTTACAAATGTGAAAGCAGTATTATCAGGGCATGTTCACCAAGCGTTTGATATGACAAAAGAAGGGGTGCGTTATTTAACAAGCCCATCTACGTGCGTGCAATTTAAACCTAAAAGCTATGATTTTGCTGTAGACACTCAAGCCCCTGGCTATCGCTATTTAGTATTAACTAAAGAAGGCGATATTATCACTCAGGTTGAACGTATTAATGCGAATGAATTTACTACTGATGAGAATGCAACTGGATATTAAAAAGAGATAATATGACTGAAGTAAAACCAACTAAAGTATTACTTTCATTACATGGTTTTCATAGCTCCCCTGCATCGTTAAAAGCACAGCAAATGCGTGATTATTTGTTGTCAAAACATCCTGAAATACATTTTATTTGTCCTCAATTACCTGTTATGCCTGCTGATATGTGGTCACTGATTGTATCTATATTTGAACAATATAAAGAGTCTGAAATTGCAGTTATAGGAAGCTCATTAGGTGGTTTTTTGGCAACCAATGTTGCGCAGCAATATGCCGTAAAAGCGGTATTAATTAACCCAGCTGTTACTCCCTATGTTTTATTGACTGATTATCAAGGTATGCAAACACATCCTTATTTACAACAACAATATAATATTGACCAAGAATATCTGCGCCAGTTAATCGCGTTAAATGTAGAGAGCATTAATAACATTGATAATTTATGGGTGTTATTACAAAAGCAAGACGAAGTCTTAGACTATCGTGATGCATTAAAAAAATATCAAGCTTGTAAAATAACCTGCGAAGAGGGGGGGGATCATAGTTTTATTGGTTTTGAACGATATCTTTCAAAAATAATTCAGTTTCTTTATTAATTGATATAATCAACTGAATTGTTCTGTGTTAACTTACTTGCAGAATCAACTCCCCCTTTAATCGCGTAATAAGTAATAAATAGGTACATACATGAGTGAACAATATAATTCAGATTCCATTGAAGTATTAAACGGACTCGATCCCGTTCGCCATCGACCGGGTATGTATACTGAAACCAATCGTCCTAATCATTTAGCGCAAGAAGTTATTGATAACTCTGTTGATGAAGCTTTAGCAGGACATGCGAGTTCAATTCAAGTTATTTTGCATGAAGACCAATCTTTAGAAGTCATTGATGATGGGCGTGGTATGCCAATTGATATGCATCCAGAAGAAAAAATATCAGGGGTTGAACTGATTTTTTGTAAGTTACATGCTGGTGGTAAATTCTCAGGCAAAAACTATGAAATATCAGGTGGTTTACATGGTGTTGGTATTTCTGTTGTAAATGCTCTTTCAACTCGTATTGATGTACAAATTCGACGTGATGCCAAAATATTTCATATTGCCTTTGAAAATGGGAATAAAGTTGAAGAATTAAGTGAGGTAGGTGCTTGTGGTAAACGCAACACAGGTACAAGTGTCCATTTTAGGCCTGATCCTAAATATTTTGATAGTTATAAATTTTCAGTATCTCGCTTATTACACCTACTGAAAGCTAAAGCCGTTTTATGCCCTGGCTTGAGCATTAAATTTAAAGATAAAGTAAATAAAAATAATTATGAATGGTGTTATCAAGATGGCCTAAATGATTATTTATTAGAAACAGTTTCAGAAAATGAATTATTACCATCAGTTCCTTTTGTAGGGCAGTTTTCTGCTAATAGAGAAATGGCAGATTGGGCTGTTGTTTGGTTACCTGAAGGTGGTGACACTATTACCGAGAGTTACGTTAATTTAATACCAACCGCGCAAGGTGGTACACATGTTAATGGCTTCCGTCAGGGACTATTAGATGCAATGCGTGAATTTTGTGATATTCGTAATATTCTGCCTCGAGGTTTGAAATTAAGTCCTGAAGATATTTGGGATAAATGTAGTTATGTTCTATCTGTTAAAATTAAAGAGCCTCAATTTGCAGGACAAACAAAAGAACGTTTATCTTCTCGTCAATGTGCCGTATTTGTCTCAGGCGTTGTAAAAGATGCATTTAGCTTATGGTTAAATGCAAATGTGAATGAAGCGGAAGCATTGGCTGAATTTTGTATTAATAATGCGCAAACCAGAACTCGTAAAAGCAAAAAAGTTGCACGCAAAAAAATTACACAAGGTCCTGCATTACCTGGTAAATTAACAGACTGTTCAACACAAGATCCTGAACGTGGAGAATTGTTCTTAGTAGAGGGAGACTCTGCTGGTGGGAGTGCGAAACAAGCTCGAGACCGTGAATTTCAAGCGATCATGCCACTACGCGGAAAAATTAAAAATACCTGGGAAGATGAGTCAGACATAATTTTAAGCTCTGAAGAAATTCATAATATATCAATAGCAATTGGTATTGACCCAGGCTCCACTGATTTATCTGGTTTACGCTATGGTAAAATTTGTATTTTAGCGGATGCGGATTCAGATGGGTTACATATCGCGACATTAATTTGTGCGTTGTTTGTACGTCATTTTAGAGCGGTTGTTGATGCAGGTAACTTTTATGTTGCTATGCCTCCTTTGTATCGTATCGATATTGGGAAAGATGTTTATTATGCTTTAGATGAGTCTGAAAAAGACGGTATTCTTGACCGCATTCAAGCAGAAAAAAAACGTGGTAAAGTAAATGTACAGCGATTCAAAGGACTAGGCGAAATGAACCCATTACAACTACGTGAAACTACCATGGATCCTAATACGCGTCGTTTAGTGCAATTGACGATTGATGATGCAGATAAAATGATTGAAATGATGGATATGTTGCTTGCTAAAAAACGCGCCGGAGATCGTAAAGTTTGGTTAGAAGCTAGCGGGGATATGGCGGCAATAGACTAATGTTGTTTAAAGCATAAGTTGCTTTAAACAACAACTAAGTTTATTTGAACATTAACGATCACAAAATACACCTGTTATTATTTCAAATATTGCTTCAAGAAAACCAGTTATTAGTATATCTAATAACTGGTTTTTCTTATTTAAGCATCAATTCAAAGCCTGTAATAAAAACTGTGGGATTGAAATTATTCGGATTTAGATCCTGATTTAAATTGATAAGAAAATAATTGTTCACTTGTTACTTTTTCTTCACCCTCTAAAGAAGGCATGAATAATTCTCTATTTATAAATTCTAAAACTTCATTATCTAATACAGCATGACCACTTGATTGTATTATTTCAGCGCCTTGTGTTTTTCCATCTACCATTACTATCATTTTTGCGATGACCTTACCTTCTAGCTTGTTTTGTTGTGCCATTTGAGGGTAATCGGGTTTATTACCAGAGACTGCAACGGCACTTTGTAAATTGCCTTCTGTATTAGGAATATTATTTACTGCAACCGCCTGGGGTTTAAAGGTACGCTTTGCTTTTTCTTTAGGTGTTGAATTTGTTTCTACTGCTTTTGTTGCTATGGCCTTTGATTGTGCTTGTCTCACTTTAGCTGTTGTTTCTGGAATAGTCTTTTGTTCTGTTTTACTTGTTGTATTTATATTCGCTGACGTAGCTGTGATAGGTGTAGATACAGTACTCACTGCTGCTGTTGATTGAATATTTACGTGATTAGCATTTAGTTTTTTAGTTTCAGGTTGCGATGATTCTTTAGGCAATAATTTAGGTTTTATTGTTATTCTAGGTTTAATCGCTTGAGGCTCTTCTTTGGCAACTACTTTTTTAATCGTGATCCTTGCTGATGATTTATTTGTTTCTGGTACAGGTGCAGAGATTGGTAAAATAGATGCAATAGAGTCATTTTGTTCTGCTTTTTTAGCTTGTGCTAGCTTTTGTTGTGTTTTTAGGAATTTTTCTCTTTCTATTCTAGCAGTCGCCTGTGCTTGCTTAATTGCTTCTAATTCATCATTAAAAACTTGGCCTTTTAATAAAGCATCGTTAGTTGCCTTATTATTTTTAATGCTTTCTAGGTGCTTCTGTTTTGCAATTTTAATTTGCTCTTCTCGTTGAATTTCAAGTTTACTTTTTTCTAGTGAAACTGCTTTATTAACTAATGCTTCTTCAGATTCTTCTTTTGACAAGGTGATAGCTGCACTTGATTCCGAGCTGATTAAATCAGCATCTTCTATGACGTTTACTGATGTTTTAGTTGTTTGCTGAATACTATTTAAAGGCATGTTCTTTTCACTGCTCGTATTTTTATTAAAGTAAAAAAACAAGCCGTATAGCAGTAAACTAAGAATGACAAATGGGAAGTAATTACCTGAATATTTCATAGGGTTATTGTGTACTCTGTGTGTTTTTTTCAGTTGTTTTGGTAACGATATTAGTCGCATCAGATCCTGTTTGAATATGATGAGGTGATTTTTCATTATACATCTGAGCTATTGATGCTGATGTTGTGCGTTTAATGTCTTCACTATGCGTATGAAGATTAACATTTATTTCTCCAGTTTCTTCTGAAAATTCATAATGATATGGCATTTGTTGCTCTGATATTGAAAGCCTTTGTGCGTGCTTCTGTATTTTTTCTTCGGTATTTATTTGTATCATGATCAAGTTTTTTTGTTGGCAGATATGATGAAATTCATTTGCAATATTTTCTAAGTGTAATCGTAATTTTTGAATTAAAGCGGCAAATACCTTATAAGGTAATAACGCCATTAATCCTATGCTAAGTCCGGTTGCAATAGGAATTAAAGATTGTGATATCGCCCCGATGACGGCTTCAGCAGTTGATCCTTCAATACCTTGTGAACTGAGTAGGTTAAATGAATTAATAAGACCTAATATTGTTCCTAAAATACCTAATATTGGTGCCGTTTTTATAATGATTTCTAATAACGATTGCCCTCGAGAGAGTAAACTTATTTGTGTTTCTGCATAAGATTGCATTTTCTCTTTTACTGAGAAAGGCAGGGCTTTAATACCATGCTCAAGCATATTTAAAGCGGGGGTTTCGACTTTTTTACAGGCTAATAAAGCCTCTGTTTTTTCTTGTTTGTTTAAAGCGGCAAAACATTCTTGCAATGCAAAATGTTCTTTTTGCAAAGAATAAATAATCCAAACAGATAAACGCTCCATGGTCACAATGGTTGCAAGAAAAGAAGCTGCCAATAATAACCACATTATTAAACCACCTTGCTGAAACCAAAGCGGCATACTATGCGTTATCGTATCCAATATTGATGGTTGAGTGATTACGTTTTCAATACTCATGTTTAATTGCGTCCTAGCGGGGGTAACTCAAAATAAAAATTTGCTATGTTAACGATTAATATTCATTGCAGCAAAGCTGTTGCAGTAATTGCGTGCGCTTTACCATAAAAGTGGTAAATATAAGTTTGTAATTGGTGGGGGAGTTCTAAATTTATTATTTCTTAGGTTCAAATAATAAGTGCTTAAAGTGAGGCCTATTACTTTCTTTTTAATAGTTTGATATTTACCACTTGAACTTGGCCATTCAGTGGAATGATATCTGCTTCAATATTAAAACAATCCTTTAAATTTTCTATGCTTCGCGCTACCTGAGTTGGTACGGACAAAACCTGGCTAGTTTTCTGCAATTAATTGCTCTAATGATTTATTTACATTACCACTATAAGTTTGTGTGGTTGCATTAGGTGCGCTGTAACCTTTGGTAATTAAGATATTTTTTATTTGCTAATCTTGGGGCCATTAGCAAATGATGGCGAGTTGCATAAACTAAGCAGGGCAATCGTTGTAGGAGTATGACGAAATGTAAGCATGAACTTTCCTTGTATATTAACTGTAATGGAGAAAGCAGGCTAAACGATTCAAATAAGGGGGAGTTAGAATAAATCCACACGTAATCATCATTGAGCCATAAAAGCTATCTTAAGCTCGTCATCATTACGTTTATCTATTTCTATAGGTGAGTTTTTCGTTTCATCATAGCCGACCCGCGATATGAACAGTGACGTTATTATGCTGGTATCTGGCTGGTTCTTATTGAATATAATAAGAACTTCACTGTTGCGGGGCTGCGCATGAATCATTCAACTAGTATCAGAGTTGAACATGCTTCCCATTTAAGTTTATTCGATAAATAAATACATAATAATGAGGCGCAATTATAGGTAAAAAATAGGCTCTGCCAAATGAGGTAAATAGGTGTTGTCAGGGTAACTTTTTTAAATACTTATAAGTATTTAAAAAAGTTTCATGAATATGCTTTGAAATCACTGCTCGCCTAATCTAAATCAAGCTTTGTATGCTTTTCTTTTTATTATTTTAAGTTAAAGTGAGCACCTATTGCATAATTTAAATACGAGTTTGTAAATGAAAAATGTTTTTGTATTACTGATTGTTTATTGTATTTCATTTGGCGCTAATGCATCGCTTGATATTGCTGATCCTGCTTCTTCTTCTGTTACCACTGAAGCTGCAACACTAAATCAAGAAGTCAATGAGTTACCTGATGTGCATTTTTTGAATAAGAGTGAACAGCACCATATTGATTTATTATTATCAGAAACATTAGATGCTCAAGCGACTCACATAGCAGATTTTTCTGCAGCTCTAGCTAAATACCATAAGAATAAATACAGTGATAAAAACTGGGAAGAGGTTGATTTATTTTATGAATCAGCAGTAAGCCTTAGTAAAAATAAAGAAAAATTATTGGAATTGAGCAGCCGTAATGTACGTGACTTAGTTGTAGGGTTTGGTCCAGAAGGGGTATTACAATTTAAATCTGAGTTAGCTTTAACGCGTTTAAACATCCAATATTTCATTTATCATCAAGTACGTGCTTTTAAACTTTTTATATCAGACTTCTTTATTTCCCCTATCCCTGTTTTTAGCGTTTTATTTAAAATACTCTTGGTTTTATTAGTATTAAAATGGTGGCTTAGTAACAGTAAAAGATTAATAGATAAATTACGTGAGCAAATAAACTCTGGTGCAAAACGAAGAAGCATGACAGCACATTTTTTTTGGTATGTAAGTCGTGCTCAGCGTGCAATTGCTTGCTTAATAGCAATCACTTTATCTTTACGTATTTTGGCCACATTACCAAGTTTGCAACATCTTATTTTCTTAGAGATCTTTACTTGGTGGATATTAGGTGGTGCTATCGCTGTAAGTTTTATTGTGGAATTTACTTATCGCCATAGTAGAAAACTATCACCTGAATTAGTGACGTTACGATTAAGTACCATCCGTTTTTATGTTTGGGGGTTTATTACTACCGGATTAATTTCACAAATATCGGCAATGACTTTAGGTAAAGGAACTATCTACGAATGGATTGCTAGCTTACTTTTCCTATTTTATGTTTTATTAACTATTTATAGTTTACATAAATGGAAAAATTTTATTTTTAGTATGTTAAAAGACAGCATGGTATTACCTTTGACTGTTCGTTGGGCCATTCATAATAAAGATAGATTATTATTAAGTACTATTTGCACAGCTATTACTGGTGCTTGGTTATTATTTCATACTATCCAACACTCTATTCTTATGGTGTTATCTCAATATCAAATTGTTAGTCATATGCTCGCTTATCTATTTCGTATTGAAGTTGCAAAACAAACTGATATCAATGATCAAAAATCCAATTTAAAACAAGTCTGCGGTGAGCGCACTTTTAACTATGTCCAGCCGGGTAGTGAAAATAGTATTTTGATTCCAGAATATGCCGCGCAGGAAATGGGGGAGTTAGCTCATTTTGTGCATAGTGATAAACCTGCTATGTGTGTTTTATCAGGAGAACGTGGTATTGGCACAACAACCATGTTGAGGCGTCTTTTGCATGACGTTAAAAATGCGACTCCTATTTTTGTTGATTGTCCAAGTGAAGGGTATGAATCATTATTAGAAGGCATTGCAACCCAATTAGGTTTAGATAATGCAGATGAGCAAACTATCTTGAGTTTTCTGCAAGAGAGCGATGAATGTTATCTTATGGCCATTGATAATGTACAACGTTTAGTGAAACCACAAGTGGGTGGTTTAGCTTCGTTAATGCGTTTAACTAATTTAATGCGATTAACACGCAAGAGCCATCGCATTATATTAGCGATTGAAAAATCGAGTTGGCGGTTTGTTGATAGGGCTCGTGGAGAACGTTTATTATTTGATTTAGTCACTTTCATGCCTCGCTGGAAAGAAAAAGAAGTTAATCAACTACTACAGTCTCGTGTATCAGAACAAGGTGAATTTTCTATATCATTTGAAGGATTAGCTTTACCAAGACAATGGGATAAAGATGATTTAAGTGAAGAAGAACATGCTCGAAATGGATTTTATCGTATTTTATGGGACTACTCAGACGGAAACCCAACGGTTTCGTTAAGCTTTTTTAGACGTTCTTTATTTGAAGATAAAGAGGGGATTGTCAAAGTACGTTTATTTGTGATCCCTTCTTCCGATGGTTTAGAAAAAATGCCAAAACCGATGTTAGCTATATTACGTTCTATTGTACAACTTGAAACTGCATCACCAGAAGAATTAAGAGATTGCACGCAATTAAGTATTGTTGAGGTGATCAGCACATTACGTTATTTTCAAAGTCGAGGTTATATCGAGTGGGCTGAAGGGCAAACACGTATTTCAGATCTTTGGTTTAGAAATATTACTGACATTTTGCATCGTCAACATTTATTGGTGAAATAGTATGATTCGTATTTTAATTGGTCTTTTATTTTTATGCCTTACCCCATTCGTATCTGCAGCTGATGCGGTTCCTACTGCTTCATTAGATGGAATACAAAACTTTGCAGGTTTAATTCGATGGAGTGGTGTTATTGCTTCGTTGGTACTGATTGCAGGCGCATGGTTATTATTACGATTTGTTGATTCAGTTGTAACGACGATTAGTGGGCAATTTGTACAACGACGAATGTTGTTACAAAAATTACAGTCCTTCTTTCAGTTCTTTGTTTATATGTCTGCTGCATTGACCGTCTTTATGCTTAGCTTTCGTGTAGATGATAGGGTTTTAGCGTTAATTGGCGGTACTATTGCTGTATCGGTTGGTTTTGCTTTAAAAGACTTAACGGCATCCTTTGTTGCTGGTTTAACCATTATGATTGATAGACCATTCCAAGTTGGTGACCGTGTTACTTTTGAAGGGCATTATGGTGATATTATTGCCATAGGTTTACGCTCTGTTCGTATGAATACTTTGAATGATGATGTTATTACTATCCCTAATAATAAATTTTTAAATGAAGCTGTGAGTAGCGGTAACTATGGTGCATTAGATATGCAGGTTAATATTCCCTTTCATGTGGGGTTAGATCAAGACATTACATTAGCTCGTGAACTTATCCAAGAGTGTGCATCATCAAGTCGTTATGTACATTTACCTAAACCTGTTGTTGTGATTGTTCAGCAAACTATTACTGATAATTATTTAGCAATCAAATTAACCTGTAAAGCTTATGTGGTTGATACTAAATTTGAAAAATTATTTGAAACAGATATTACATTGCGAGTAATGCAAGAATTTAGAAATAACAATATTCTACCGCCTGCTATTGCGGTACAAAGCGCTTCTTTACGGAATGTGCGAGAAGTTGATTAATTCCAATTACAACAAATAGTTTCTCTATTTTACTGACTAAAACAGCCCATTTCTTTGTTGTGAATTTGCTAAAGGGGATCACCGTTTACGTCAGTTTATGCCTTGAACTGAATTGTTTTTCCAGCGTAAAATTTAGATAACATGTTTAACCTAATCGGTATAATTAGTTGAATTTTTTACTCAAAATGAAAACCACCCATGTAACAGGCTCGGTGGTTTTTTAATGTGCTAAACAATATCATTTAGTCTGCTTTGTGGCATTATATGTCTCACTTTGTTAGTCTTTGTTGCTATGTCGTGAGGATAATGGGCATAAGCAATGATTGGTCAGTAATGATTCACCTCAGTATGAAATATAAAATAAAAGAATCAAAGGAAGTAACATGCAAGATAATATGAACAGCTCACCTGATAACTCATTAAAAAGTGCCACAGCACCTGAATTTTATGTGGTTTCTTTAAATAAGTTCTTAATCTTGTTTTTAGGGACTGCTGGGTTATATATGACTTATTGGTTTTATCAACAATGGGTGTTTTATAAACAGGCGCATAAAGGGGATGAATGGCCTGTTATTCGAGCGACTTTTCCAGTGTTCTTTGTCCCATCATTATTCAAAAAATTAACAGATATATATGAACGTAAAAGCGGTAATAAAAGTGATGTATTAAAGAAATCAACTCTGCTATTTATCATAGTAACTGTGATCAGTTTTCTTTGTGATAATGTGCCTGTCTCAGCTGAATTAAGACCTTATATCTCATTACTGAGTATTGCCACTATTCCTTTATTTTGTTGGCTTTGTTATCAAGCTCAGTGGTTTGTGAATTATGCTTGTGATGATATCAATGGAGCGAGTAATGCAAATTATACGGTGGCTAATTATATTTGGTTAGCTATTGGAGCAATGGTGTGGTGTATCTATATTTATTATGTGTTTACGCCTATTCCCGTGCCAGATTTAAGTTAAATTATTGATAGCATTTAAATTGAATAAAGAGCCTATGAGGTTATTTCAGGTAAAGGCTCTTTAATTTTTACGCTTGTTTAATATTTTTCCAATCAATATCAGTGACATCCATACGCTCATTAGCGATATAGTGTAAATAATAATGGCTTTGTATATTCACATCACTTGCAGGATTCAGGCGTATATCATCACCATTTTTACTTTTGCTAAAGCCTAATAAAATCATGTCGTAACGTTGTTTTAAGGTATCAAACAACTCTCCAAAAGCAATTTCTTGTTCTAATTCTGGTACTAAAAAACTATATAAAGTTGCTCCATTCAATGTTGAAAGTAATTGTTCTGTTACTTTACTTGAACCGGGATCTTGCATACTGCGCACCATCATCTGTGCACTATTATCAATACTACATTCGATATGAGGGCAGTGCATTTTTAAGAGGTTAGCTTTAGTCTCATCAAAAAAATGTGCTGTAATGTTGGCACTTTTATCGGCAAAGGTTGCAATACTAAGTGCGATCGAAAGTGTTTCATCATCAGATTTTCCATCGATAATTATTCGTCTTGCTTTTTGTAATGCAATTCTATCTAACTCTTCTGTATCTGAAAAAGTGCGTAATTTTGCAAATGAAACTTCATCATTATCTGGAAAAGGGTTTTTCATTTCATCAGTTACACATAATAAAATACGTCTTTTTTTACGTTTTTTGTCACCCAAAATTAACTGTACTACTTGCTCAGTAGAATATTTATCCCAGCATAATAAAAGAATGTGATCATTTAAGTGTGAGAAGTCATTACTACCGTTCATATTTTTTCTCGCTATATCAATAAATAATTGGGTGGATTTACCAATAAATGAAGCAAACACGATTAAACCCGATGGGATCTGCCAAAAAGCGACAATGCCTTTTCCGATATGTGTAACTGGGCTTAAATCTCCAAACCCCACCGTTGAGACAACAACCATATTGTAATAAAAGAACTCAATAGGATCGTGTGTTAACTGTATTTCTCCTGCCATTGCTAACAATATGTATGTCACTAACGCCTGTAATAACATCAGCATAAACATAATAGGCCAAGTTAAGCGGCGACTTAATTTTTGTACTATTTTTTGAAATTGCTTTGAAGTTAGTAACATAGAATATTCTTAACAATTATTCGCATGAGATAAAAAGAAACGATAAGCCTGATTAAAAGTCTCATCTTTATAGCTATAACCTAATGCATTTAAGTGTTGGCTAAATTCATCGACTTGCGCTTCATTTATTTCAAAACCAGCTAATACTTGAGCGTAAGCAGCTCCGTGATTGCGGTAATGAAATAACGTAATATTGGCATGTATGCCTAATAGATTTAAAAATTTTATTAGTGCATTGGGATGCTCTGGAAATTCAAAACTATATAAACGCTCTGTTAATTGATGGGAAGGCACACCTCCAACCATATAACGTACGTGTAATTTAGCAGTTTCATTATGACTTAAATCTGCGACAGAATAACCTGCAAGTGTTAGGTTTTCGGTTAATGTTGATAACTCATCAAATCCTTGTGGGGTTCTTACGCCGACAAAAATATTCGCTTCTTTATTGTCACTGTAACGATAATTAAACTCAGTAATGGCTCTGCCATCTAGTTCATTACAGAACGCTAAAAATGCACCTTGCTCTTCAGGAATAGTCACGGCAAGAATACTTTCATTTTGTTCGCCTAACTCACATCTCTCTGATACATATCTTAGGCTATGAAAGTTTACATTAGCGCCACTTAAAATAGCTGCAAGACGTTGATCTTGTAATTGATGTAGTTGGCTATACTTTTTTAATCCTGCAAGTGAGAGGGCGCCAGCAGGTTCTGCAATTGCTCTTGTATCATCAAAAATATCTTTTACAGCCGCACAAATTTCATCACTACTGACGGTAATTACTTCATCAATGTATTGCTGACATAATCGGAACGTTTCTTTGCCAATGGTTTTTACTGCTACGCCATCTGCAAATAGTCCAACTTTTGCTAATGTGGTTGGTTTCCCTTCTACTAATGCGGCTTGTAAACAAGCGGCATCTTCAGGCTCAACCGCAATAATTTTAATATGTGGTAAAAGTTGTTTGATGTAAACAGCAATCCCCGCAGCTAATCCGCCACCTCCAACAGGTACAAAAATAGCGTTTAAATGTGCATCTTGCTGTATTAATTCTTTGCCAACAGTACCTTGTCCAGCGATCACATCTGGATCATCAAAAGGATGAATAATTGTATAACCATGCTGTTGCGCTAAAGCGATTGAATGCTCATTAGCTGCATCAAAGCTTTCACCATGTAAAACTACTGTCGCACCAAATGATCGAACTGAGTTTACTTTAATGTCTGGTGTTGTTTTAGGCATGACAATGGTCGCTTTTAATCCCATTCTCTGAGCTGATAAGGCTAAACCCTGAGCATGGTTTCCTGCTGATGCAGCAATAACACCATTATGTTTTTGTTGTTCACTAAGATTCGCAAGTTTGTTATATGCACCTCTTAGTTTAAAAGAATGAACGGGTTGTAAGTCTTCTCGTTTTAGGAGTACACGGTTTCCTAAGCGATTTGATAATTTATTTAAAGGCTGTAGTTTAGTCTCAATTGCGGCTTCATAAATAGGCGCTAATAGAATTTTTTTTAAATACTGCTCACTAGAAATTACTGACATTACAACCCTTTTTCTTATTTAATATAAATCTATAAATTAACAGTTTTAGTTAAGAGTTAATTGTTGCAAACAATTCACCTAAACGAGTTACGCTTGAAGGCGCTAAATTTTCATTAAATTCGATACTATTTTTAGGGAATAGCGCAACAATCGTACTACCTAATTTGAAGCGTCCTAATTCAGCACCTTTTTCTAATATGATCTCTTGATCTTTATAATCCCAATATTGCAGCTCTTTATTTTTTTGTGCCTTTAATGTGCCTTCCCAAACTGTTTCAATACTACCTACAATCGTAGCCCCAACTAAGACCATTGCCATTGGACCAACGGCTGTTGAAAAAATAGCAACAGCGCGTTCATTGCGAGCAAATAAGTTAGGAACATTTTGTGCGGTTAGTGGGTTAACTGAAAATAGATCGCCTGGTATGAAGATCATTTGCTCTAATTTACCTGTCATTGGCATATGAATACGATGGTAATCTTTAGGTGCAAGATAAATGGTAGAAAATATGCCATCATCAAAAGGTGCTGCGACATCATCTCGTCCACCTAGTAGTTCACGTAAACTAAAGTCATGTCCTTTAGCTTGAAAAACTCGACCTTGTTTAATATCACCTTGTTGACTAACGCAGCCGTCTACTGGTGTTGCTAAGTTATTTTCACCTTCTACTATTGGGCGTAAACCTGGCTTTAATTCACGAGTAAAAAAATCATTGAAAGTATCAAAATGAGCTGGATCTGAATGTTTTGCTTCGCTCATATCTATTTTGAATTTTTTAATAAAGTGGGTGATTAAAAAAGTAGTAAATTTGCCCATTTTTGCATTTGCTAATTTACCTGCGATAAATGTCACAAGGTGTTTAGGTAAAATGTATTGGCCAATAATTTTTAGTTGGTCGATCATATTAAACTCTCTGTTTTTAAATGTTAATAAATACGTGTACTTAAATAAGTTTTTTTAATAAGTATTAGGATCTCGATGGCGCGCATTTTTGGCATCATCCATTGTTTCTAAAATACGTAAAAAACTATTGAAACGAGCACTATCAATGTGCCCATCTTCAACGGCTGCTACAAGGGCACAACCGGGATCTGCTTGGTGCTTACAGTCACGAAAACGACAACTACCGAGGTAATTTCTAAATTCTATAAATCCACTTGCTATGCGTTCAGCTTCTAAATGCCATAATGAAAATTCACGGATCCCAGGGCTATCAATTAAGTCTCCACCATCGCTAAAGTGATATAAACGCGCTGTTGTTGTGGTATGTTTCCCAAGTCCTGAACCTTCAGAAATCTCACCTGTAACGGCTTCAACTTCTGGTAATAACATATTTAATAATGATGTTTTACCTACACCTGATTGGCCAACAAAAATATTGATTTTGTCTTTCATTACCGATTTTAAACTATCTAAACCATCACCGTGCATAGAGCTGTAAAGTACCTGATAACCAATGTCACGATAGCTTTGTAGTTCTTCATCAATGATTTTGGCAGACTCTTCATCAAGTAAATCGATTTTATTTAATACGATAATAGGAGTGATGCCAATGTCTTCACAAGCGACTAAATAGCGATCAATAATATTACGCGAAAACTCAGGAGCAATTGAACTAACAATGATGATATGGTCAATGTTAGCGGCAATAGGTTTAATGCCATCATAATAATCAGGACGAGTAAGTACTGTTTTACGAGGATGAACTGCTTCAATCACTCCGCTAATACCTTGATGGGATTCTTTGCCTGCACGCCATACGACGCGATCTCCTGTGACCAATGAACGAATAGATCGACGTAGAGTACAACGTTCAACTTTACCGTCATTGTCTTCAATATCGGCATGTTGTCCAAATCGGCTTACTACTAGGCCTTCTAGCTGTGGACCTAGTTCAGATTCATCCCATTGTTTATCGTTTTTAGGTGTTAAGCGTTTATTATGATTGCTCTGAACACGACGAACTTGGTTTTTACTGAGTTTTTTCTTCTTAGCCACAGGCTTCCTTTGCTACCACTGGTGATTTGAATGACGTATCATACTATATTTTTCACATAATTAAGCTATTCATCAAGAGAAAAGGGTGGTTATCAAAATGAACAAAAATAATCTGGTATGGATTGATCTAGAAATGACAGGTTTAAATCCTGATAGCGATAAAATTATTGAAATTGCAACCATAGTGACAGACAGTGATTTGAATATATTAGCTGAAGGACCACAGTTGGTTATCCACCAAAGCGATGCTGCATTAGATGCGATGGATGAGTGGTGTACTGAGCATCATGGCAACTCAGGACTAACGGCCAGAGTGAAAGAGAGCAAAATTAGTTGCGAACAAGCAGAGCAAGCAACATTAGAGTTTTTGAAACAATGGGTTCCCGCTGGAGTTGCCCCATTATGTGGGAATAGTATCGGTCAAGATCGTCGTTTTATGGTTAAACATATGCCAACTTTAGAAGCTTTTTTTCATTATCGTAATATTGATGTGAGTACAGTAAAAGAGTTAGGCCGTCGTTGGGCACCAGAAATGGTTGAAGCGCATAAAAAAACAGGTACACATTTAGCATTGCAGGATATTAAAGAATCTATTTCTGAATTACAGCATTACCAAAAACATTTTTTCACTTTTTAGGTCGCTTTTTGAGCAGGTGTTTTTGTTTTTGTTTAAAAAGTCAACATGCAAACTTTGTTCTGCCTAAAATAGCTAAAAAAAGCTTGCAATCATTAACGCCATCTCTATAATTCGCACCTCGTAACTAACAGGTATTACCAAGTACCTTATTTCTTTATAAGAAGTTAGTTATAGGAAAATGTGATGCGGTACTAGCTCAGTTGGTAGAGCACAACCTTGCCAAGGTTGGGGTCACGAGTTCGAGTCTCGTGTACCGCTCCAAATTTTATAATACTTTTTATAAATTATTTTCCGAGTAGTTTTAGATAAAGCGGTACTAGCTCAGTTGGTAGAGCACAACCTTGCCAAGGTTGGGGTCACGAGTTCGAGTCTCGTGTACCGCTCCAAACTACTATCTAAAATCAAATTATGAAGCGGTACTAGCTCAGTTGGTAGAGCACAACCTTGCCAAGGTTGGGGTCACGAGTTCGAGTCTCGTGTACCGCTCCAAATTTTGCACTTTCCTATCTATTATTAAATGATCTAATTAAATTACCTATTACACACAATAATTTATATTTTGAAACATAAATTTTTAGGTATTAATCATGACCTTCAATTTTTATTTTCCGCTAATAAACTAAATGTAACCAACTGTGGACTATGATCGGAAGCTATTGTTGAAATGCTTTGTGCTTTTATTACTTTTAATCCCCGATAAAAAACATGATCCAACGGAAGTCCAAATGCCGTAATACGGTTATCATCTGAAAACTTTGTCTCATCAAATCCTGTCGAAGCTAAAAAATTTTTAATTTGAGATGTTCTTGCATCGCTCCAAGTATTTAAGTCCCCAGTGAATATTACTGGCCCTTTATGTTGTCTAATAAGCTCTAAATATGGTGTGACTTGTTCTTTTAAAGGTTCTGCCGTAAAGGTGAAATTAACTCCGTGTAAATTAATTAATAATAATGTTTGAGATGAATCTTGAATTTGATAAGTGCTTGCTAGCCCTGTTTTAGGTATTAGGATCCAAGGCTCTAAATAACGAGTGCCACAAACCTGTTGTGCTTGAGTTCTACTGAAAGTATCTACGCCATAGTTATTACCATGATGAATAAATGCAACATTTTGAAAATAATATAAATTTTGTTGTTCACTAAAATTAATTAAAGCGGGGCTATGTTTTGCTTCTTGCAGTGTGATGAGATCTGCTTGTCCTACCCATTCATTTAATTTCTCTGACCATTGTTCATTTTGCTGTTTATAAATATTCCAATTTAATAGAGAAAAAGTAGGCTTTAATGCTTTGCTTGATTGTTTTTGTTCAGTGTTTACTAATGTAGGACAGGTCGAGAAATAAGAGATTTGTTGCTGATCAATTACTGTTAATTTATTGGGCGTATTTGGAAATAATATCCATGCGATGAAAATCAATAATGACAATATTGGTGCGATAGATTGTTTTTTAAAAAAGGATTTAGAGAAATAAGTGCTAATGGGATGTCTCCGATTAATAAGAGTCCGATGAAATATACAATATAGAAATATAAGATGATTTCAAAATTTATTTGGAGCAAATCTCGTTTTGAATCAGATTATATTCTTAAATTCTCATTTAAGAAATCTTGAGTGAAATGTGACGTTGAGATCCCTATAGGGACGTTGTTATTGATGATAGCTATCTATACGGGTTATATTGCGCATCCAATTAACTTGATTTAAGAGGCTATTATGCCATTAGAAAGAACACTTTCAATAATTAAACCAGATGCTGTCGGTAAACAATTAATTGGCACCATTTTACAACGTTTTGAACGTGCCGAATTTACGATTGTTGCTGCAAAAATGTTACATATGACATCAGAGCAAGCAGAAGGGTTTTATGCAGAACATGAAGGTAAAGAATTTTATCTACCTTTAGTTGAGTTCATGACATCAGGTCCGATCATGGTATTGGTTTTACAAGGAGAAAATATTATTTCTGCTTATCGAGAACTTATTGGTAAAACAGATCCCACGCAAGCTGAACCTGGTACTATTCGTGCTGATTTTGCTGAATCAACGCGTTATAACGCAGTGCATGGATCAGATAGTCCTGTTTCAGCCTCAAAAGAAATTGCTTATTTTTTTGCAGACAATGAGATCTGCCCCCCTAGCATTAGCTAGTCATTTTACTTTCTGTAAAATAAATTATTTAAACACTGTTAAGGACAATTATGAACGACGTGATCACGATGATGGAACAAGTACCATCGTTTTATTTTGGTACTATTTTAATCTTAGGGTTACTGGTTGGTTCATTTTTGAATGTTGTTATTTATCGTTTACCTGTGATGATGGAGCGTGCTTGGAAAGCTGATTGTGCAGAATCATTTCCTGATGCCAACATTAAAGTTGATGAAACTCCTTTTAACTTAGTGTTACCTCGCTCTCGTTGTCCTAAGTGTAATCATCTTATTGGCTCGACTGAAAATATACCGCTTGTTAGTTGGTTAATACAAAAAGGTCGTTGTAAGCATTGTGATTGTAAGATACCTGCTCGTTATCCAAGTATTGAAATGCTTACAGGACTCATGTCCTTGGCGGTTGCGCTAGTTATCCCGTTTGGTTGGCCTGTTTTATTTGCACTTGTTTTTACTTGGGTGTTGATCAGTTTAACTTTCATTGATTTTGATACCATGCTGCTCCCCGACCAACTGACTTTGCCACTCATTTGGTTAGGTTTATTGGTTAATATGTCAGGTGTGTTTATTGGACTGCAAGATGCGGTATTAGGGGCAGTATTTGGTTATTTGAGTTTATGGTCTATTTATTGGGGCTTTAAATTAATAACGGGTAAAGAGGGAATGGGATACGGTGATTTCAAATTATTAGCCGCATTAGGGGCATGGTTTGGGTGGCAGGCATTACCATTGATTATTCTATTATCTTCACTTGCAGGTGCAATTATTGGTGTTGCTGTGATTGCCACATCAAAAGATAAACAAAGTCGTCCTTTACCCTTTGGTCCTTATTTAGCTATCGCGGGCTGGGTATATTTAGTTTACGGTACGGAATTAACAACATTATATTATTCATTAGTACTTTAATTTCTTATTGTAAACCTAAAGAGAATACGACTTGAACACTGAAAGTTACACTGACCAAGATTGGATGTTATATGCATTATCATTAGCAGATAAAGCAGAAACACTTGGTGAAATACCCGTTGGAGCGGTATTAGTTAAAGATAATAAAGTTGTGGGTGAGGGCTGGAATCTTTCGATTGTTGAGCATAATGCCTGTGCCCATGCTGAAATAATGGCAATTAGTGCGGCAGGGCAAGCCTTACAAAACTATCGTCTAATTGATTGCACACTATATGTAACACTCGAACCTTGTCCAATGTGTGCTGGTGCATTAGTACATGCGAGAATTAAACGTCTGGTTTATGGGGCAGGGGATTATAAAACGGGGGCTGCTGGTAGCGTATTTGATTTAGTACGTAATGAGCAATTAAATCACCAAATAGAAGTCACACAAGGTATTCATGCGGAACTTTGTGCGACTAAAATAAGTGAGTTTTTTAGGCGTCGCCGTAAAGAAAAAAAAGCCTTAAAAAAGGCCAGTCAAAAGGAAAATGAAAATGAGTAATAAAGTTGTTAATTTTACGATTGAAAAAGAAACAAAAAATAGCGTGCGTTATAAAGAAGTACCAGCAGAAGGAGAGGCGCCAATAGTGGGGACCTTATATATGCAAAAATGGTTTGCTGGTAATAGTAAAAATATTCAAGTAACCATTGAAAAGAAAGATTAATTGTTTAAGTTTTATTCATTAAGTCTAAGGCTTATTCAAGATTAACTCTTAGATTTGATTATTTATTTTCTTAAAATTACTTATTCCACCATTACTTATCCCTGATCAAATCACCCTAGACTAATAACAATTTAACCCCTTAACGATTGATTAAATAGGCTCAGCCGTATATCCTTCATACCGAAAATATACATCCAACAATACACATTAATATTCAGGAGTTAGAAATGACTAAACCAGTAATCGGTTTCATCGGTCTTGGCCTTATGGGCGGCAACATGGTAGAAAACCTACAAACACGTGGTTACCAAGTAAATGTTATGGATCTTAGCCAAGATGCAGTTGATGCTGTTCTTGCTCGTGGTAACGCAACTCAATTCACTTCAGCTAAAGAATTAGCTGCTGCATCTGACGTTGTTGAGTTTTGTCTTACAACTTCAGCTGTTGTTGAAAAAATCGTTTACGGTGAAGACGGTGTTTTAGCTGGTCTTAAAGAAGGTTCTACTTTAATCGACTTCGGTACTTCTATCCCTGCTTCTACTCAAAAAATTGGCGCAGCACTTGCTGAAAAAGGTTGTGGCATGATCGACGCACCTTTAGGTCGTACTCCTGCACACGCTAAAGATGGTTTATTAAACATCATGGCTGCTGGCGATATTGAAACTTTCAATAAAGTTAAACCTCTTCTAGAAGAGCAAGGCGAAAACGTATTCCACCTAGGTGCTTTAGGTGCTGGTCACACAACTAAGTTAATCAATAACTTTATCGGTATGACTACTGTTACCGCTATGTCACAAGCATTTGCTGTTGCAAAAGCAGCTGGTGTTGACGGTCAGCAATTATTTGACATCATGTCTGCTGGTCCATCTAACTCACCATTCATGCAGTTTACTAAATTCTACGCAGTAGACGGCGAAGAAAAATTAGGTTTCTCTGTTGCGAATGCTAACAAAGATTTAGGTTACTTCTTACAAATGGTTTCTGACCTAGGTACTGAGTCTCCAATCGCTGAAGGTACTTCTAAAGCTCTACAAGCTGGTGTTGACGCTGGTCTTGGTCAAAATGACGTACCTGTAATCTTTGACTACTTCACTAAATTAGAGAAGTAATTCGAAGTTAATCGATAATGTTATGACACTGTAAACGGTGAACTATCATTATATAAAAAGACGCTTTTGAGCGTCTTTTTTTATGTCTTTGTTTTAAGTTTTTACCAGAGGAATGATTTTTACTTTCTGTATTTGATATAAAGATTAATACATGGGGCAACTAATGAGGTTGTTATCATTAGCACCATTAATAGATATTGATAAGGAGAGAATGTTTCACCTACTAGCAATAACCCCATCAAAATACCTGCAATAGGATTAGTGACACCTGCAAAAGTAAATTCAACAACAGTCATTCTACTGAGTAGCCAAACATATAAAGAGTAGGCAATCATAGTATTGAATAAGATTAACCAGATTAATCCAATTCCATTTAATAAATTAAAATTTTCAAATGCATGAAGGTAGGGTTCTGGTGTAATTAAAGCATGAATAAAAGAAAAAATAACAAGAATGCCCCCACCAATAATAAGTTGCCAGCATAATACTGGCCACCAATGTAGCTTAACACCCAATGTTTTAGTGATGTTGCTACCTACAATGACACAACTGATAGCGGCGAACATCGCCATTAAACCAATTGGGTTCAAGGTTAAATTAAGTGGGTCAAATAAAAACCATGCAAATGAAATTAATAGTCCACCGGTTAATAATTGAATTTTAGTAGGGGATTTTTTGTAAACTAACCAGTAATACAACATAGCAAAAACAGGGAGAGAAACCATACCGACGGCAGAGATTGCAGAGGGAAGGGTTTGTGCCATAACAAACAATAAACTAAAGAAGATGGCAATATTAATAGCACCTAAGCGAAATAAAACTGGCCATTCTTCGCGTTTAGGTAAATTAGGTTTAATAACAAATAAGAGTAAACCTGCAGGTAGTGCTCTGAGTGCACCGAGTAATAATGGTGGCCACCCTGATAATGTATATTGTGTTACTGCATAAGTGGTTCCCCAGAGAAAGGCAACTAACATAGCAAGCAAGATGTTTTTCATTTATGTATTTATCTTTATATCAAAATATCTACTGTGCCTTTATTTGATTTTTTTGTAAAGTATCTTTATTTAAAGATATTTTTTGAAATAATAAAAGCTGCTATTGAAATAGGAGGAATGCATGGTTTTGGATAGAGTAGATGTTGTCATTCAGCAATGGAAAATTGAAAAGCCATTACTTGATACTGAACCGATGGCACTAATTGGTCGTCTATTACGTGTTAATAAACATTTAGAGACTAGTATGGCTAAGTGCCATCAAAAATTTGGATTAACACTGGGTGAATTTGATGTGTTAGCCACCTTAAAGCGAAGTGCAAATCATGATGGTTTAACACCCTCTGAATTATTAGAGGCTTTATTATTAACTTCTGGTGCTATGACCAACCGTTTAGCTAAATTAGAGTCTAAAAAATTAATTGTTCGTGTACAAAGTGAGCATGATAAAAGAAGTGTTTTTGTTGCTTTAACCGCACAAGGACATGCTCTTATTGATCGTATCATTGAAGAGCATGTCCAATTGCAGCAAACACTCGTTGCTTCATTAACTCAGACAGAGAAACAAGTACTCAATAACTCATTAAAAACATGGCTAGCTGATTTTGAGCAAGCAGATTAAGTTACTTTGTTATGTTTATCTCTATTTTTCTATTCTGTGTTAAGCACGTGAACAAAGTGATAAGTTATTTTGTAAATGTACTAATAGATCAACTCGTTTCATTACTGCAATCAATTTACCGTTATTCACGACTGGAAAAACATTTTCAGATTGTTTTTGCGTTTTAATTGCCACTTCTGATAACTCCTCATCAGTAGTTAAAAAAGTAAATTCTTTTGCCATAATGTCGTTCACTTTGACTGGTTTATCACAGTGGTAACCACTGATTAATAGTGCTTTCTGACAGTTGATAAGTGACACCATACCAAGTAATTTATTGTTACTGTTAATCACTGGTAGTTGTGATTGTTGGCTAGTGACTAACGTTTGAATAATTTCATTTAACGGTGTTTGGCACTGTACTGTGATCGGTTGTTTACGCATGATTTGTTGAACGGTTTGTTGAGTCATATTAACTCCCTATCTGTGTTGGTGTTTGATAGAAAAGATAATATTAGAATTACATTGAAAGGTATAATCGATTGTTTTTATTGTTTTGATAGGTTTTTGTGTTGGTTAGACGCCCGTTAAAAAATGGGCTTTAATTGATAAAGCCCACCTATGCCAATAATGAATTTTATTCACTCTCTATTGTTGTATCATTTGTTTCTAATGCAGCACTAGTTGCTATCGCTTGGCTTTGTTCTTTCAAAATTTCGAGCGCTGCTAATCTCGCCGCTTCTGCTTCTTCAATCGCGATTAGTCTTTCTCGTTCAGCTTGCTCTTCTGCTGCTTTCTTTTGCTTTTGAACATACCACGAGAGTGTTTTTAAATATTGACGAATATTATTCACATAATGTTGTGCTTCGCGCCCTCGAGCGTAACCATAGCGGGTTTGTCTATACCATTTACGTTGATGTAATAATGGTAAATTATCTTTTACATCTCCCCATGAATTAGGGTTTTGTTTTCTGATTTTTGTAATGCGTCGAGCATCAAGTAGGTGCCCTAAACCAATATTATAGGATGCCAGTGCAAACCATATTCTTTCATCTTCAGGGATACTTTCAGGTAACCTTTTGGTTAGTTGTGTTAAGTATTTAGCGCCACCTTTAATGCTTTCTTCTGCATTTAAGCGATTTTTTATCCCTACAAATTTAGCGGTGTCCAGCGTGAGCATCATCATACCTCTCACTCCGGTAGGAGAACGTGCTCTTGGGTTCCAGTGTGATTCCTGATAACTCACTGCAGCAAGAAGTTCCCATGGTACCTCTGGTGTTTCATATTTTTTAAATAAAGCTTCATATGTAGGTAGTCGACTAGCAATTCGCTTTAAGAAAATACGAGTATCAACATAATCAAAGTGCCCCACGTGTCCAAAATATTTTTCTTCAATTTTAGCTATCGTACCTAATTGATATTGATTCCCCATAAATTCAATCATGCCTGAATAGAGGGTGTCGTCTTGGGCTTTACGGATCAACCAAGCCACAGGCTTCTTTTTGTCGATTGTAAAGGCTTCTGCTAATGCAGGGTAATAGCGCTGTTTTTGTGCTAGCGTTGTACTATCAACAATGGCAAATGGGATCTCTTTTTCAGCTATTTTTTGTAATAAAGACTCTTGATCCTCATTTGCTAATACATTAACCACAAGATCAGGGTATTCTTTTAGCGCTTCCTGAATACTTTCTGCATGGCTACTACCTTTTAATACGCTAATTGGGGCGTTCACATCAGCCATCTTACGAGGTCGGTAAGTGCCTTTGTAATAAACTAATTTTTGAGTTAAATAATAATAAGGAGGAGAGCTTCGATATTTTTCAGCACGCTTAGGTGTTAACGTTAAACCAGCCCCTGCAAAATCAATATTGTTATTTTCTAATGATTCAAAAAGCTCATCTAAATTGTCGAACTCTTTAACAATTAATTTTACTTTAAGGTAAGCAGCAAATTTTTTACCTAATTCATAATCTAATCCAGAGTAAACTTCCCCATCATAACTGTAGGTTAATGAACCGTTAATGGTACCCATTACTAATGTGCCGCGTTTTTGTATCTTTTCCAAATCAGTTGTTTGAATAAATGGGTTACAAGCACTTAGTGCTAACAGTGAAACAATCGATAAAAAAAGTCTAAATGGCATGAATATAGAAACAAAAGAGACAGGTTTATTCATAAAGAGTTGGTTAATCCGATTAGTAGAGGAAGTACATTATCTAATAAACAATTTAAATTTCTATATATTTGTCAATTAATAGTTTATTTACCCCTGACTATAGAGTGTTTCTATTTAATAAAAAATGCTTTTCTTTTATAATATAGAACTAAACCCAAGTTCATTTATTTATTCAACGAGAGTAATAACCTATGGAAATTTTGCGAGGGGCGCCTGCCTTATCGACATTTCGTGTTAATCAGTTGCTGAAAAACTGTGAAGCATTAGATTTACCTGTAACAGAAATATATGCTGAATTTATGCATGTTGCAGATTTGTCTGAAGCTTTAAATGACCAAGAGTTAGCTGTATTACAAAAGCTATTAACTTACGGACCGAAAATAGCAGAGCATGATCCAATCGGAACACTTCTGTTCGTCACTCCACGTCCTGGCACCATTTCGCCATGGTCTTCAAAAGCAACAGATATCGCTAAAAACTGTGGTTTAAGCAAAGTAAAACGTTTAGAGCGTGGTATTGCTTATTATGTTGAAACGTCAGCTGAATTAAATGCAGAACAGGTTAAAACATTAACGGGGTTACTACATGACCGTATGATGGAAGTGGTATTAACTTCACTTGAAGATGCGACAACATTATTTGTTCAGGGTAAACCTGGTGAAATGACTAGTGTTGATGTGTTAGCAGAAGGGCGTTCAGCTTTAGAAGTTGCAAACGTTAACTTAGGTTTAGCACTCGCTGATGATGAAATAGATTACTTAGTTGAAAACTTTATTAAGTTAGGTCGTAACCCTAACGATATTGAATTAATGATGTTTGCACAGGCAAACTCAGAGCATTGTCGTCATAAAATCTTTAATGCAGATTGGACAATTGATGGTCAAAAACAACCAAAATCATTATTTAAAATGATCCGTAACACACATGAATTAAATTCTGATCATGTGTTGTCTGCGTATAAAGATAACGCCGCTGTAATGGAAGGTTATCAAGCTGGTCGTTTCTTCCCAAGCACTGATAGTCGTGAATTTGGCTATCACCATGAAGATATTGATATCTTGATGAAAGTAGAAACACACAACCATCCTACTGCGATATCTCCATTCCCAGGTGCTGCAACAGGTTCTGGTGGTGAAATTCGAGATGAAGGCGCTACAGGTATCGGCTCTAAACCTAAAGCGGGATTAGTAGGCTTCTCTGTATCTAACCTACGTATTCCTCATTTTGAACAACCATGGGAAACGGATTTTGGTAAACCGAGTCGTATTGTTTCTGCATTAGATATTATGCTTGAAGCTCCATTAGGTGGCGCTGCATTTAACAATGAGTTTGGTCGTCCAAATATTCTTGGTTACTTCCGTACTTACGAAGAGCAAGTAGAAAGCCATAACGGTAATGAAATCCGTGGTTATCACAAACCAATTATGTTGGCTGGTGGTTTGGGCAATATCCGCCGTGAACACGTTCAGAAAAAAGATATTCCTGTTGGCGCTAAATTAATTGTTTTAGGTGGCCCAGCAATGAACATCGGTCTAGGTGGTGGTGCTGCATCATCAATGGATTCAGGTGCTTCTTCAGAAGATTTAGATTTTGCTTCAGTACAACGTGAAAACCCTGAAATGGAACGTCGTTGTCAGGAAGTGATCGACCGTTGTTGGCAGATGGGTGATGATAACCCAATCCAATTTATTCATGATGTAGGTGCGGGTGGTTTATCAAACGCAATGCCTGAACTTGTGAATGATGGCGGCCGTGGTGGAATCTTTGATTTACGTGCTATTCCTAATGATGAAAAAAGCATGGCACCCCATGAAATTTGGTGTAATGAATCTCAAGAACGTTATGTAATGGCTGTTAAGCCTGAAAACTTAGCTACTTTTGAAGCTATCTGTAAACGTGAACGTGCTTTATACGCTGTCATTGGTGAAGCAACGGAAGAGATGCACTTAACGCTTAACGATCCTGAGTTTGATAATAAACCGATTGATATGCCGCTTGAAGTATTATTAGGTAAAGCGCCTAAAATGCATCGTGAAGTGTCAACACAAACGGCACAAGGTAAAGTATTAGATCTTTCAGGAGCAACAGTTAAAGATGCAGCTGAACGTTTATTACGTTTACCTTCTATTGCAGAAAAAACCTTCTTAATCACTATTGGTGACCGTACAGTAACGGGTTTAGTTGCTCGTGACCAAATGGTTGGTCCTTGGCAGGTGCCAGTTGCCGATTGTGCAGTAACTGCTGCAAGTTATGACACTTACTTTGGTGAGTCGATGGCATTAGGAGAGCGTACTCCTGTTGCATTACTTAATTTTGGTGCATCGGCACGTTTAGCAGTGGCTGAATCAATTACTAATATTGCTTGTTCTGATATCGGTGATTTCAAACGCATTAAATTATCTGCAAACTGGATGTCTGCAACTGGCCATCCAGGTGAAGACGCTGGTTTATATGAAGCAGTGAAAGCCGTTGGTGAAGAGTTATGTCCTGAATTAGAGCTAACTGTTCCAGTGGGTAAAGATTCAATGTCAATGAAAACACGTTGGCAGGAAGAAGATGGTACGGATAAAGAAGTTATCTCTCCATTATCTTTAATCATTACAGCATTTGGTGCGGTTCGTGATATTCGTAATACAGTAACGCCTCAGTTACGTACTGATCAAGGTGATACTGCTTTAATCTTAGTTGATTTAGGTAACGGTAAAAATCGTCTAGGTGGTTCGTCACTTGCACAGGTATATAAACAGTTAGGTGATAAAACACCTGATTTAGATAGTCCTGAATTGCTAAAAGGTTTCTTCAATGCAATGCAGACTTTAGTCGCTGATAAGAAGTTATTAGCTTACCACGATAGAAGTGACGGTGGTCTATTCTCAACTATCACTGAGATGGCTTTTGCTGGGCATTGCGGTGTGACTGTTAAACTTGATCAAGTGGGCAATGATGATTTTGCTGCATTATATTCAGAAGAGTTAGGTGCTGTTATTCAGGTTAAACGTGACGATAAAGAAGCGGTATTAAATACGCTTGCTGGACACGGTTTATCATCTAATTCATTAGTGATTGGTACTTTAAATAACAATGACCAAATTGAATTTGTTCGTGATGGTGAAGAAGTATTAACAGCTAAACGTTCTGAATTCCGTGGTATCTGGGCAGAAACAACACTGAAAATGCAATCGTTACGTGATAACTCAGAATGTGCACAGCAAGAGTTTGATCTTAAATTAGATGATAAAGATCCTGGTCTATCAACTAAATTAACATTTGATATCAACCAAGATGTTGCTGCTCCTTATATCGCAACGGGTGTGCAACCTCGTATGGCAATTTTACGTGAGCAAGGTGTTAACTCTCAACAAGAGATGGCCGCTGCCTTTAATCGTGCAGGTTTCTCTGCGATTGACGTACACATGAGTGATGTTTTATCTGGTGATGTTCAACTAGCTGATTTTGCTGGTTTAGTCGCTTGTGGTGGTTTCTCATACGGTGATGTATTGGGTGCGGGCGAAGGTTGGGCTAAATCAATCTTATTTAATGAACAAGCTCGTAATCAATTCCAAACATTCTTTGAGCGTGAAAACTCTTTTGCGTTAGGTGTGTGTAATGGTTGTCAGATGTTATCTAATCTGCACGAAATCATCCCTGGTACTGATTTATGGCCTCGTTTTGTACGTAATAACTCGGAGCGTTTTGAAGCACGCTTTAGTTTAGTTGAAGTACAAAAGTCTAATTCATTATTCTTAAATGATATGGCAGGTTCTTATATGCCAATTGCAGTATCTCATGGTGAAGGTCGTGTTGAAGTTAAAGATGATGCTCACCTTGCTGCTATTGAAGCAAGCGGGTCAGTTGCATTACGCTTTATTGATAACTATGGGAATAATACTGAAGCTTATCCTGCTAATCCAAATGGTTCGCCAAATGGTATTACAGGTCTTACTTCAAAAGATGGTCGTGTCACGATCATGATGCCTCATCCTGAGCGTGTATTTAGAACGGTTGCAAACTCATGGCATCCAGATGAATGGAAAGAAGATAGCCCATGGATGCGTATGTTTAGAAATGTACGTAAACAACTTGGCTAGTTAAAAAAGAACGCGCAGACAAACAAAAAAGGGAACATTATGTTCCCTTTTTTATTGCTTAATATTATATTAGTTATAGGCAATTAAAGAATTTACTAAGTAAAAAGTAATTTCGCTATCAAATGGAATTGATATGGTCACGCAAGTTTTATATCTAGGGAGAAATCTAAAGTTAGCGAAGGCTTTACTTGCAATTAACCCTGCGATTAATACTTTTGAGATCACACATATAATGTGTGTTAATGATCTTGAATGTATTATATCTGAGCAAGAATACCATCATTTTATTTGTGAACTTCCTGTATCAAGTATTATGAAATTACGTATTGCCAAAAAATTCCCACAAATCAATTGTACTTACCTTACCGATCAAGAGCCAAGTTCGCAAAACTTTGCTGCACCTGCATTAGAAATAGAAGAGCTCATTTCAGCAGATGTTAAAGCTGCACTGGATTGCATTAGTATTCCTATTTTTTATAAAAATGAAAAAGGGAATGTGATTGCCTGTAATACTTATTTTTCTCAGATCTTTGGTTTATTACCAGAAGATTTTATAGGTCAAAGTCTAGAGAGTCTTTTACCAAGAGGTTTTACTGAAGCAACTAAAAAATCAACGCTGACGCTAAAAAATCCTCATCTTGTGAATTTACTCGAATGTGAAATGCGTGATGTATCAGGTATTAAGCGTGAGTTTTTGGTTCGCGAAGAGATCATCGATGGAAGTGAGCTTACTATCGGTATGTTGTTTGATGTGTCTGAAGTGAATGCCATTAAACAAGCGGTTGAAAAAGAGCGTGTGATGCTGCGCGCAACCGCGGATATATCTTCAGATCTTATTTTCTTTAAAGATTTAAATGGTGCATTTATTGGTTGTAATAAAGCCTTTGAAGCATTTGTTGGTTGCCCTGAAGCTAGCATCATTGGTAAAAAGGATGAACAATTATTCGAGGCCAAACAGGCTAAAATGTGCCAAAGCCAAGATGCGTTAGTATTAACTTCAGGCGAAGTTTATACAGGAAATGAACATCTCACTTATAAAAATGGTAGAAAACACTATATCCACATGCAAAAAGTTCCTCTTAAAGATAAGCAAGGTGAGATACAGGGATTAATTGCGATTGGGCGAGATATTACTGAAAAAAATATGATCCAAAAACAACTTAACCTTGCCAATGTTGTTTTTGAGAATAGCCGTGATGGTATTTTAGTCACAGATGGAATGGGCGCGGTTATTACTTCCAACGATGCGTGTGTTGAAATATCTGGTTATTCAAAAAAAGAGTTATTGCATAAGAAAATTAGCTCTTTTGCTTTTGGTTGTGACTATCGTCGTTTATTTGTTGAAATAGAACGTGCTTTGATAGAAGAAGGGAAGTGGCAAGGTAATGCTAATTTCCGTTCTAAAAATGGTGATTTAGGCTATTTTTGGTTAGAAATATATGAAGTTAAACATCGTGATACTGGTGTTAAAAACCGAGTGTATTCATTCACTGATTTAACGCAAAATAAATATAACGAAGAAAAAATTCAATATTTATCAAAGCATGATTCATTAACTGGTTTAAGTAATCGCATTGCTTTGTTTAATCATTTAGAGACGGCAATTGCTCGTGCAAACTATAAAGAGATAGCGCTAGGTGTTTTATTTGTAGAAATTAATGGTTTTAAAGCAATCAATGAACGTTATGGTCATAATCAAGGTGACTTGGTTATAAAGTGTGTCGCTCATCGTCTTAAAAAATCAGTCTCTGATACTGATACGGTTGCTCGTATTGGTGATGACCAGTTTGTCTTGGTCATTGAAGAGTTAGAGAACGAGCAAGTTGCTGCATTAATTGCACAAAAAATAGCACAAAGGTTTTCTTCTCCTATTTCCATTGATGGTATTGAAATTACTTTATCACCTTCTATCGGCATTAGTATTTGTCCTGATGATGGTATGGATTTGGATGCTATTTTAAACAATGCTGAATCAGCAATGTTACGTAGTAGAAAAGATAAAAATAGTTTGTATCACTTTTATACAAATGAATTAACAATTCATTCTACGCAGCAAATAGAATTAGAAAATGAATTTAAATTAGCCTTAGAAGATGAGCAATTTGAACCTTATTACCAACCTCAATATGATCTTAATAAACGTCAAGTCGTTGCTGTAGAATGTTCATTCCGTTGGAATCATCCCGATCAAGGTGTTTTATTACCAGACCGATTTTTAATGCTAGCGGAACAATCGGGATTGTTAATTGATTTAGGTATGAAAATGTTTTACAAAACAGCAAAACAAGCTGTTAAGTGGCATTCATCTGGTATTCATTTTGGTCGAGTCGCGATCAGTTTATCAAAACTAGAGTTATCACAATTATCATTAATCGGTCAGCTTCAGGAAGTGCTTTTAGAAACTGGCTGCCAAGCAAATTGGCTCGAATTTATCATTGAAGAAAGTTTATTCAGTAGCAGTATTGATACATTACAGGATAATTTATTTAACATTAGTCGTTTAGGTATTTCTTTGACGGTTGATGGATTTGGTGCAGACCGCTCTGTTTTATATTCAATTGGTCGATTGAATATTGATAAATTTAAAATATCTAAGCATTTCATACAGGGAGTACCTGGTTATTTGGCTGGTGAGGCGATGATTAAATCTGTCTTTATTTTAGCTAATTCGCTTGGCATTGATGTGGTTGGTGAGGGAGGAAACCATTCTGAGGCTGAGTTATCATTAAATGAATACAAAACCGTGAAAAATAATAATGAACCAATGAAAGCATGCGAAGCAACTTTTTATCTAAGATGTAATAAACGTAAATAAATTATTTTCCTTGATGCTATAAGTTACAGTCGCGGTAGCATTCATTTTCAAATTTTAGCAAAATACTATTAAACTTATTTTGTTATTACATTCCTTTTCATCGGTATATTATTTTATAGGAAATTCATGGAACTATTGGCTTTTTATATTCCCTGGCTTGATAGTCAAACTTTCATTATTCTTTCGGCAACTATTTATTTTAGTTTATTAGCGCTTGTCTCATTTCGAGTTATTTTAAATCGTAAGCAAATCGGTGTTTCTCTCGCTTGGTTATTCCTCATTTTTACTGTTCCTTTAGCGGGCATGATTGGTTATTTTATTTTTGGGGAATTAACCTTAGGCGCTAAGCGTAGTAAACAGCGGAAACTATATTACGGTAAATTCTTAGCGTGGGTTGAGCAACAAACAACACCTTATAGACAGACAAAAGAGAATATTAGTGTCAATGCTCATTCAATGCAGGCATTTGTTGAATCCTATACTCATATGCCAATGGTAAAAGGTAATCAACATACTTTATTAAACTCCGCTGATGATATTCTTTTAGAGCTTATTAAAGAAATTAAAGAAGCAAAACAGCATTGTTATTTAATGTTTTATATTTGCCATCAAGGGGGCTTAGTTGACCAAGTGCTAAATGCTTTAAAAGATGCAGCTAGTCGAGGGGTCTCATGTAAATTACTCTTAGATTCAGTAGGTAGCCATGAGTTCTTTAAATCTGTTGCGTCTATACAGCTGCGAGCGGCTGGAGTTGAAGTTGTTGAAGCATTACCTGTAGGTGCCTTTCGTTTATTATTTCAACGACAAGATTTAAGATTACACAGAAAGTTAGTTTGTATTGATGACCATATCGCTTATACAGGCAGTATGAACTTAGTAGACCCCGCTTTTTTTAAGGTTGATAAAGGTTTTGGAGAATGGATTGATGTAATGGTTCGTTGTGAAGGGCCAATCGTACAACAAATGCTAGGTTTATTTGTATGGGATTGGAGCTTAGAAACCGGTGAGAAATTAAATTTACCATCTGCGGATCATTCTTTATTTGGTGTGATAGGGGATGAAAATGCGCAACTAATTCCTTCTGGGCCTGAGTTTGGTAAAGTGGGGATCCATCAAGTTTTATTAACAGCAATTTATGAAGCTAAATATAGTTTAGTATTAACTACGCCTTATTTTGTACCCGACGAAAGTTTGTTGATGGCACTACAAGTTGCGTCAATGCGTGGTGTTGACGTTAAGATTATTTTACCTGCCAAAAATGATTCTATTATGGTGGAATATGCTTCTCGTGCATTTTTTGAAGACTTACTCAGTTCTGGTGTTGAAATCCATCAATTTTATGGTGGTTTATTACATACTAAAAGCATTGTCATAGATGAAAAAATTGCGTTAATAGGTACGGTTAATTTAGACCGTCGTAGTTTTTGGTTAAATTTTGAAATGACAATGTTAATTGATAATGAAAATTTTGCAGGTAAATTATTGACCACTCAAATGCATTACACTTTAGTTTCTGAGCAATTAACTTTAGCAGAGTGGAAGCAACGTTCATTCTCTAAACGTCTTTTAGAAGGTGTTTTGTATTTATTTAGTCCGCTATTATAACCTTATTACTCTTTTAAAATTTAAAGCTTACCAATAAAGAGCCTCAATCATTAAAAAATTAATTATTGAGGCTCAGTTATATGTTGGCTTTACTTAACAAAAGCTATTTCTGTTATTTTTTGGCTTCAGGTATATCCATAATATCTACATAGTCATTGCCATAATAAGAGGCAATTAATACTTCTTTTAATTCTGCGATTAAAGGATAACGAGGGTTTGCTCCTGTACATTGATCATCAAAAGCATGTTCAGCTAATTCATCAACTTTCTCCATAAATTCTTTTTCATCAACACCTGCTGCTTGAATTGAAAGAGGAATATCTACGGCTATTTTTAGTTCATCTAGCCAAGCTAATAAATTATTCAGCTTTTGCTCTGTATTTTTACCTCCAAGTTGTAAATGGTCGGCAATTTCTGCATAACGTGCGCGTGCTTTAGGACGATCATATTGTGAAAATGCAGTTTGTTTCGTTGGTGTATTTGTTGCGTTATAACGTATGGTATTAGTTAATAACAACGCATTCGCTAAACCGTGCGGAATATGAAATTCTGCACCTAATTTGTGTGCCATTGAATGACAAACACCTAAGAATGCATTTGCAAATGCCATCCCTGCAATCGTTGAAGCATTATGTACTTTCTCTCTTGCAATAGGATCTTTTTTACCATTTGTATAAGAGCTTGGTAAATATTGTTTGAGCAATTTAAGCGCTTGTAATGCATGGCCATCTGTATATTCAGTAGCTAATACTGAAACATAAGCTTCCATGGCATGAGTGACTGCATCGTAACCTCCATAAGCACATAATGATTGAGGCATATCCATGATCAGGTTTGCATCAATAACCGCCATATTAGGTGTAAGGGCATAGTCTGCTAATGGATATTTCTGACCTGTTTTATCATCAGTAACGACAGCAAAAGGTGTTACTTCTGAGCCTGTACCTGATGTTGTGGTAATACAAACTAATTCTGCTTTTTCACCCATTTTAGGAAATTTGTAAATACGTTTGCGGATATCCATAAAGCGCATAGATAAATCTTCAAAGTCAGTATCAGGATGTTCGTACAATACCCACATTATTTTAGCTGCATCCATTGGGGATCCGCCTCCAATCGCTAAAATCACATCGGGTTGATAGTTATGACATGCTTTAGCACCTGCTCTGACAACTGTTAAGGTTGGATCGGCTTCTACTTCATGGAAAACCTCAACTTCCATGCCTTTCTCTTTTAATATTGTGCGAAGATCATCGATGTATCCATTATTAAATAAGAAACGGTCAGTGACGATTAATGCGCGTTTTTTTCCTTTTAAGTCATCCATTGCAATGGGTAATGAACCTCGACGGAAGTAGATCGATTTTGGAAGTTTATGCCACAACATATTTTCAGCTCGCTTAGCAATGATTTTTTTATTGATCAGATGTTTTGGACCTACATTCTCTGAGATTGCATTTCCTCCCCATGAACCACAACCTAAAGTTAATGATGGCGCGAGTTCAAAGTTATACATATCACCGATCCCCCCATGAGAAGAAGGGGTGTTAATTAAAATTCGAGCCGTTTTCATCTTATCACCAAAGTAAGCAATGCGATCTGCATTGGCATCTTGGTCTGTATAAAGTACTGAGGTATGGCCTACACCACCTATATCTAATACGATGCTTGCTTGGCGGACGGCATCTTCAAAATCTTTAGCTTTAAATAAGCCTAATGTAGGAGACAGTTTTTCATGTGCGAACTCATCGTCAAATGAAGCTTCTAATCCTTCACCAATTAATATTTTTGTTGATGTAGGTACTTTAACACCTGCTAATGCCGCAATTTTATGAGCAGATTGCCCCACTATTTTTGAGTTTAAAGTGCCATCAATTAATAATATTTTCCGTACTTTATCGGCTTCTTTGTCATTTAAAATGACTGCGCCATATTTTGCAAAGCGTGCCTTCACTTCATCATAAATAGAGGCGACAACGATGGCGGCTTGTTCAGAAGCGCATACCACACCGTTATCAAATGTTTTAGACATTAATATTGAGGAGACGACTCGCTTTATATCGGCTGTTTCATCAACAACAACAGGTGTATTACCTGCACCAACGCCAATAGCAGGTTTACCTGAAGAGTAAGCGGCTTTAACCATGCCTGGTCCGCCTGTTGCAAGTATTAGATTAATATCATCATGTTTCATTAAGCTATCTGAAAGCTCGACTGAAGGTTCGTCAATCCAACCGATGATATGTTTTGGGGCACCAGCTTTTACTGCTGCTTCTAATACTAATTTTGCTGCATAATTGGTTGCATTTTTAGCGCGCGGATGGGGTGAAAAGATACAACCATTACGAGTTTTAAGGGAGATTAAAGCCTTAAAAATGGCTGTAGATGTTGGATTTGTTGTCGGGATAATTGCACAGATAATGCCAACCGGTTCTGCGATTGTGATAGTACCACCTTCATCGTTACGTTCGATGACTCCACAGGTTAACTCATCTTTATACTTGCTATAAATAAACTCGGAGGCAAAATGATTTTTAATCACTTTATCTTCCATAATTCCCATACCTGATTCTGTTGCTGCCATTTTAGCAAGTTCAATCCGTGCTGTTGATGCCGCTAAAGAGGCTGCTCGAAATATAGTATCTACTTGTACTTGAGAATAATTTGCGAACTCTTTTTGCGCTAGTTTTACACGTGCAACCATTGCATTTAGTTCAGTAATATTAGTTACTGTCATACGTTTCTCCATAGATTTATAATGTTATAAATATTTTAGTAAAACAGACTGAGTAAAACTTTTATTCTTAAAAGGTAAATTTAACTCTTCATAACCAGTATAAAAATTCGCCTTTTATATGTATTGATCAGGATCATCATGTTGATTGCCTTCGCTACAATGCACATTTAGATGAGTAACTAATTTTCATTAATTGAAGCGTATGATTTATACTGCGACGTTAAGACTTAGTTTAGAAAGATAACCTCATTTAAGGGAATTGCAATATGGGAAATACACCCGCTGCTGCGCGTACAATTTTATACTTTTCTGCATTAGTCATCTCATTGGCTGGAATAAAGATAGCCGCGCCGATTGTTGTGCCATTTTTACTGTCTTTGTTTGTGGCCATTATCTGTAATCCTGCTGTTAATTATTTGCAGAGTAAAAGACTACCTCGTGGTATCGCTATCGCTGTTGTTATCTTTACCATATTCTCATTATTTATTGTTTTAGGTGGGGTTATCGGTGCTGCTGTAAATAATTTCACACAAGCAATACCAACTTACGAAGCTCAATTATCAGAGCAAATTACTTGGTTAGTTGCATGGCTTGCAAAACATGATTTGGTACTTTCAATGGATGAGGTCCGTTCTTATTTTGACCCCGCCAAAGTTATGAATTTAGTAACGACAACATTAACGGGCTTTAGTAGTGTCTTAGGGAATGTGTTCCTATTGTTATTAACCGTTGTTTTTATGTTGTCTGAAGGAAAAGTGTTTGCAAAAAAATTACAAATATCTTTTGATGATTCAGCTAAAACAAAGCAAAAACTAGGATACTTTTTAACAATGGTTAATCAGTATATGGCGATTAAAACATTAATCAGTCTAGCGACAGGTTTCATTATTGGTTTTGTTTTATGGGTTTTAGGTGTTCAGTTTTATGTGTTATGGGCGTTATTAGCTTTTTTACTTAATTACATACCTAACATAGGTTCAATTATTGCCGCAGTTCCTGCTGTTATTTTGACGTTTTTACAATTGGGAGCTGGTTATGCTTCGGTTGTTATTGGTTTGTTTGTAGGGGTTAATATGGTGATGGGGAATTTTGTTGAGCCTCGTTTCATGGGGCGTAGCTTAGGTTTATCTACCTTGGTGGTGTTCTTATCATTAATATTTTGGGGGTGGCTATTAGGTATGGTGGGTATGTTATTGTCTGTACCCTTAACGATGATTTTAAAAATTGCATTGGAAAATAGTGAAGGCGGACGCTGGTTTGCTATCTTATTAAGTTCAGATGAAGAAGTTAAGCTATTTGAAGAGCAAAATTTAAAACAACAAGAAGACTCTCAAACAACATCTGATGCAGATGAAGTAACTCCTCAAGAAGAAAAATAATATGTTTACAGATCTATTAGAAAAAATGCACTTCCCTAACAATCTGACAGATAAATCTGAAGACGATGAATTTAGTCAAAATAAGGAAATGTACCGATTATTTCATGGTCGTGGTTTCTATTATCAAGAATATCAGCATATCAATATAGATTGGTTGTCTCCTGTTATTTTGATCATTCTTTATAAAGAAGAAAATGCCGAATGGTTAGCTAATTTAAGTGAATTTCTATTAAATGAAATGACACAAAGAGGTTTTAAGGTTGAAAGCATTCAGGTGCAATTTCGTTGTCGAGATCTTGCTCCAACAGAGCTTTTATATGGCGAGCCGTTACATGATTATATTGCTTGTGAAAATGGCTTAGCTTATAAAATTAGTCTAGGAAAAAATCAAAACTACGGTATTTTTTTAGATATGAAAAATGGTCGTGCTTGGTTAAGAGAAAATAGTAAAAACAAACGAGTATTAAACCTATTTTCCTATACCTGTGCTTTCTCTGCTGCCGCGATTGCCGGTGGAGCTGAGCAGGTTGTAAATTTGGATATGAGTAAAGCCGCTCTTGCTGTGGGGCGTGATAACCATAGAATAAATGGGCACGATTTAGCAAAAGTAAAATACCTTGGACATGACCTTTTTAAGTCATGGGGTAAAGTAAAACGTCTAGGACCTTATGACATTATCATTGCCGATCCGCCTTCTTTACAAAAAGGCAGTGTTAATATTAAACGAGATTATCCTAAAATTATGCGTCGTCTTCCGGAACTATTAAATCCTGGTGGGCAGGCTTTATTATGTTTAAATAGTCCTGATCTTGATTTTCAATTTATCTCTGATGCTTTAGCTGAACATTGTCCACAAGCTAAAATTCTACGCACTATTGCACCACCAAGTGAGTTTACAAATGTTGACGTTGATAAAGGGTTGAAATGTGTTTTGGTAGAGTTGTCTGAAGTATAATAAAAGCTAATATTAATTAATCGTTAGCTACAAAAAAGCCCTGTTTAACTTTCGTTAAACAGGGCTTTTTTATTTACAATGAAATTAGCCGTTTAATGCATCTCTTTCTTGAGCTTGTGTTGCTTGAATCGCTGTTAATGCGATTGTGTAAACGATATCGTCAACTAATGCACCACGTGACAAGTCATTTACTGGCTTACGTACACCTTGAAGCATTGGACCGATACTGATTAAGTCAGCACTACGTTGTACAGCTTTGTACGTTGTATTACCTGTATTTAAGTCTGGGAAGATAAATACAGTTGCTTGACCTGCAACTTTAGAATCTGGTGCTTTACTCTTAGCAACATTTTCCATAACAGCGGCATCGTATTGTAGAGGACCATCAATTAATAGGTCTGGACGACGTTCTTGAGCAATTTTAGTTGCTTCACGAACTTTCTCTACATCACTACCTGCACCAGAGTTACCTGTAGAGTAACTGATCATTGCAACTTTAGGGTCGATACCAAATGCAATTGCTGAATCAGCAGATTGAATTGCGATATCAGCAAGTTGTTCTGCTGTTGGATCTGGATTGATTGCACAGTCACCATAAACTAATACTTGATCTGGTAATAACATAAAGAAGATTGAAGAAATTATGTTAGCACCTGGTGCTGTTTTAATTAACTGCATTGCAGGGCGGATAGTATTAGCTGTTGTATGAACAGCACCAGAAACAAGGCCTGCTACTTCATTTTCAGCTAACATCATTGTACCTAGTACAACTGTATCTTGTAATTGCTCACGGGCAACAACTTCAGTTAAACCTTTTGCTTTACGCAGTTCAACCATAGGTGCAACGTAGCGTTCAATCACATCAACAGGATTAACAATCTCTACTTCATCAGGGATTGTAATACCTTGTTGAGTTGCTACACGTTGAATCTCATCAGGGTTACCTAATAAAACAGGTGTTGCAATTCCACGTTCAGCACAAATAACAGCAGCTTGAATTGTACGAGGTTCTTCGCCTTCAGGAAGTACGATACGTTGGTTTATCTTACGAGCAAGCTCTGTTAAATGATAACGGAATGCTGGTGGAGATAAACGACGAGATAAAGAAGAATCTTCAGTTAACGTTTCTAACCAATGCTTATCAATATGACTCGCGATGTACTCTTGTACTTTTTCAATACGCTCTAAATCATCAACAGGGATTTCCATGTTGAAGTTTTGTAAACGTTGTGCTGTTTGCCATGTGTTGCTTTTGATCAATAGGATTGGTAAACCAGCATCCATTGCACTTTGACAAAGTTTTAGTACTTCTTCTTCTGGCATGTAATCGCCAGTTAGTAATAAACAACCAATTTTCATGCCGTTCATCACAGCTAAACAAGTTGCGATGATTACATCACTACGGTCGCCAGATGTTACTAACATCGAACCTGCTTTAAAGTGTTCAACCATATTTGGAATTGAACGTGCACAGAAAGTAACAGAATGTAGACGACGATTTTCTAAATCGCCTTTGTTTAGTATTTTTGCTTCTAGATGTACTGCTAAATCTTTAACGCGAGGAGCAATTAAATCTGCGCTCCAAGGAATACAGCCTAGGATTGGTAATGGGCTTTTGCTGAACATTTGTAATACTTCAAGATTGCTATTACTGTTAGCAACTGGAATATCAAACATTTCACTTAGATCTGCACCACTTTTTTCGTTTTCATCAATAGGCGCGCCTACTTTGTTGATGATACAACCAGCAATACTTTTGTTATCTTTACCGCCGAAAGTAGAGATAGCAATATCGATACGTTCTTTAAGTTGTTGAGAACTGTCGTTACCTGGATGAGCAACGAATACCATATCTGCACCTAATGCTTTTGCAATACTGTAGTTAACGCTATTAGCAAATTGGTGTTTGTCATTTGGTACTAAACCTTCAACAATGATCACATCACTTTCTTTAGTATCTTCGCGGAAACGCTCTACGATACTTTCAAGTAGATCAGAAGTATTTCCTAATGAAATTAGATTCTCAGCATATTTCATTGTGAAAGGTTCAGGCGGAAGGATATTAGTTGAATTACGAATTGTTGCTGTTGAACGTTCTACGCCTGTATCACCTTTACGAGGTTGAGCAATAGGTTTGAAAAAGTTAACTGCTACACCTTGACGTTCCATTGCGCGAACCATTCCAAGACTTACAGAAGTTACGCCAACACCAGAACCAATAGGGATCAACATTATTGTACGAGCCATGACTATTCCTTTTAATAGATCAAAAAAAGGGAGTAATTACTCCCTTTGAAATTAGTTTAAATTAAGCTGAAACAAGTTCAGCAGAATCTTGTGCGATAACCCATTCTTCGTTAGTTGCAATAACCATTGCGATAGGGCTGTTTTCTTCAGTAATAATGCCTGATTCGCCTAATGTCGCTACTTGGTTTTTATCTGCATCTACTTTGTAACCAAAGATAGTTAAGCTGCTAAGTACTTTTTCACGAATAAATGCAGAGTTTTCACCGATACCACCAGTGAATACGATTGCATCAATGCGACCTAGTGGTACTGAGTAAGCTGCGATGTATTTAGCTAGACGGTAACAGAAAACGTCTACTGCTAAGATTGCGCCTTCATGGCCTTTTTCGTAGTTACCAATCACTTCACGTAAGTCACTTGAAATACCTGAAAGACCTAATAAACCACTTTGTTTTTGTAACATATCCATTACACCACTTAGCGTGTAACCTTCACGACTTACAAGGTGTTCGATAATACTTGGGTCAAGGTCACCACAACGTGTACCCATTACTAAACCTTCAAGAGGCGTTAGGCCCATACTTGTATCAATACTTTCGCCATTTTTAACAGCAGTAATAGAACCACCATTACCAAGGTGAGCAGTGATAACATTAGTTTCGTTGATTGGTTGATTTAATACTTTAGCTGCTTCACGGCTTACATATAAATGACTTGTTCCGTGCATACCGTAGCGACGTACTGCTTTTTCTTTGTATAGATTAGTTGGGATTGCATACATAAATGCTTTAGCAGGCATTGTTTGATGGAAAGCAGTATCAAATACAGCTGTTTGCGGTAAAGATGGGAAAGCAGCTTGTGCAGCTTTGATACCCATGATTGCAGCTGGGTTATGCAATGGTGCTAATGATGCACATGCTTCAATACCTTCAAGCACGTCTTTATCAATGATTACAGATTTTGTGAATTTTTCACCACCATGAACGACACGATGTCCAACTGCAATAAACTGTGCTTCAAGACCATCAATTTTTTTGATGATATCTTCAACAATAAAACTAATTGCTGCAGAGTGAGCACTGTTTTCTGGAAGATTTGTTGATTCTTTTTTTCCATCAAATTTCCATTTGATGCGTGCATCAGGAAGGTTAAAACATTCCGCCAAGCCACTGATGATTTCATTACCATCTGTTGCATTGATTACAGCGAATTTAAGAGAAGAACTACCACAGTTGAGTACAAGGACTAATTTATTGCTCATGAAAGATTCCAGTCAGTAAAAAAATAAGCTTAAAATATCAAATGGAGAGTTTGATATCTCGTTAGGGTATAATAATTATATAACTTAATCGATACTTAGCATTTGGTGACATTGCTCACATTAAGCTATAGTTTAATATTACGCTTATGTAATAAAATTACAAATAAGAATTTGAGAAAAATTATTTGAAATCAAGTTTAGTGTAAACATTTATAGTTACTAATTATTTATATTATTGTAGAACATTATTACAGTATTGTGATTCTTTAATTTTAAAGAGGACTCCTAAATTTATGTTTTTTGAGCTATTAAAAAAAGGTGATGCATATTTAAAAATATGGCCAAAACAAAATTGCCTATATTCTTTATTTATTGATAGTAAAATGGTTTGTTACACGCAATTACTTATCAAACTATTTCCTTTGTTTATTGTGCTTGTCGCATCACTTTATATTCTTTTTCCCGCTTATTTTTCTTGGCCAAGTACCGCGACATTTATTTTATTTTTGATCGGATTGCCTGTTCATTGTCTTTTATGGTTAGGTAAAAGATCGCAGCAGATCTTGTCTCCTGCGCTATTTAATTGGTATGTGGAGATTAGCGAAGCTCTGAATGGAGATAAACTACGTCAACAAGTGATGAATGATAAACCTCGATTTATTGACTTAGCAAAGTTATTAAATAAAGGTTTTAAGAAGGGGGGGGATAACTTTTTATATAATAATGAATTGATTTAATTCTTTTTAAATATCTCAATATTAAAATCACATTCTATATCCCAGAAAGATTGATTCAACAATTTAGTCAGTTTTTCTGGAGTAAACTTCCATGCAAACGGAGTCATATTTATCAAGTTTTGTAATTGCTCTTTATCATCAATGTTGAGTTTATAATTTAAGTTCATTTGTTCTAATTTACTGAAACCTTGTACCGCTTCATTTTCTTCTGCATGAGCATTTACATTCTCATAAATGACTTCTCGTAATTGATATAAATGACGTGGTGCCGGTGTAACTGTAATTAAATAACCATTTTTTTTAATTAATCGTATCAATTCTTCTGCTTTTGATGGTGCATAAATGCGTATTATTAAGTCAATACTCTCATCTGCTAGCGGTACCTGATACGCACTTGCTACGCAAAAGTCGATATCTTGATAACGTTTTGCCGCATATCGAATCGCTACTTTTGATATATCTACCCCACATGTTCGATGTTTTTTTAATCGCTGATTGATGAGTTGCGTGTAATAACCTTCGCCGCAACCTAAGTCTAATACCTGTGCTTGTTCAATATTAACGAGATATTTTTCGCTGATCTCTGCGACTTTTTCTGCTAGAGGTAAATAACCACCAGTATTTAAAAATGCACGTCTTGCAATCATCATCTCTTTATTGTCGCCTGGATTTTTTGAGCTTTTAGCCTGGACGGGTAATAAATTTAAGTAGTTTTCTTTGGCAACATCAAAATGATGGTTATTTTTACATACTTGAGTGTTGTTAACTTTATTAAATACAGTTTGGCAAAGAGGGCAGATAAAAGGTGTCATAACATTGTTACTTAAAGATTAAGTTTGGAGGTGAAATTAAGGCAGTAAAAACTGCCTTAATTTAATCATTAAAAGTTGTAATCAACCTTTAGAAAATAACGTCACTGTGATATTGAAGTAACACGTTTTGTACTGCAACCATAGATTCTCTTGATGGAGGATTTACTCCCTCGAGTGGATAATTCTCACCCATTGCAATCCATTTATGTCGGCCAAGTTCGTGATAAGGTAACATTTCAATTTTCACTATGTTTTTCATAGGCTCAATAAATTTACCTAATGCATGTGCATCTTCAAGGCAATCCGTAATGCCGGGTACAACTACATAGCGCAAGTAAACATCTTGATCATGTTCCGCTAAATATTTAGCAAACTCTAATGTGTATTTATTACTCACATGAGTTAAATCAATATGTTTAGCATTATCCATTTGTTTGATATCTAATAAGACAAGATCGGTGCTATTTAATACATTTTTAGTTGTTTGATCTATTTTACGAACAAAACCGTTTGTATCTAAACATGTATGGATACCTTCTAATCGGCAAGCTTCAAACATCGCTTGAACAAATTCAGGTTGAAGCATTGCTTCACCACCTGAAATAGTAATACCACCGCCTGATGCTTCCATAAAATTACGGTATTGCAGTAATTCCTTCATTAATTCTTCAACCGTTGTTTCTTTACCGCCTTCTGTATCCCAAGTATCACGATTATGGCAATACTTACAACGCATTAAACAGCCTTGTAGAAAAATAATAAAGCGTATTCCTGGGCCGTCAACCGTACCGCAGGTTTCTATTGAGTGTACGCGTCCAATGACCGACATTTTATAACCTCATCAAAAATTAATTATTAGTATTAACTCTTTCTTTAAAATAATACAAATAATTATTTTCATTATGCTAAAAAGAAAGGTTTCATCCGCAAAGATGAAACCTTTTCTAATTATAACAGGCTAAACAAAAAGTTAACCTGTTTATCGCTTATTTTTACAGAGTCGCTGTAAATGTACGCGTAATTACATCACTTTGTTGTTCTTTAGTTAGTGAGTTAAAGCGTACTGCGTAACCAGATACACGGATAGTTAGCTGAGGGTATTTCTCAGGGTGATCCATTGCATCTAATAACGTTTCACGGTTCATCACGTTTACGTTTAAGTGTTGTCCACCTTCAATTTCAGGCGTGTGTTTAAAGTAACCATCCATTAGGCCAGCTAAGTTTGATTTTTGAGAATCATCTGTTTTACCTAATGCATTTGGTACGATTGAGAATGTGTAAGAAATACCATCCTGTGCGTAAGCAAACGGTAGTTTAGAAACAGATGTTAATGATGCAACAGCACCTTTCTCATCACGACCGTGCATTGGGTTTGCACCTGGTGCAAATGGAGTACCAGCACGACGACCGTCAGGTGTGTTACCAGTTTTCTTACCGTATACAACGTTAGATGTAATAGTAAGGATAGACTGTGTAGCACGTGCATTACGGTACATTGGACGTGATTTGATTTTTTTCATGAACGTTTCAACAAGTTCACAAGCAATATCATCAACACGTGGGTCATTGTTACCAAATTTAGGGTAATCACCTTCAATTTCAAAGTCAGTTGCAATACCGTCTTCATCACGAACAGGTCGAACTGTTGCGTATTTAATTGCTGCTAATGAATCTGCTGCAATTGAAAGGCCAGCAATACCACATGCCATTGTACGAGTAACGTCACGGTCATGAAGTGCCATTAATGCAGCTTCGTAGCTGTATTTGTCATGCATGTAGTGAATACAGTTAAGTGCAGTCACGTATTGTTCTGCTAACCAATCCATGAAGTGATCAAGATTTGCATAAACTTCATCGAAATCTAAAACTTCACCAGTAATTGCTGGGATTGTTTTAGGGCCAACTTGCATTTTAGATTTTTCATCAACACCACCATTGATCGAGTACAGAAGTGTTTTTGCTAAGTTTGCACGAGCACCAAAGAATTGCATTTGTTTACCAACAACCATTGGTGATACACAACAAGCGATAGCATAGTCATCGTTGTCGAAATCAGTACGCATTAAATCATCATTTTCATACTGGATAGAAGAAGTATCGATTGATACTTTTGCACAGTATTTTTTGAAGTTTAGAGGTAGTTGCTCAGACCATAAAACAGTAATGTTTGGCTCTGGAGAAGGACCCATAGTGTATTGAGTATGTAGGAAACGGAAGCTGTTTTTAGTAACAAGCGTACGACCATCTACACCCATACCACCGATAGATTCTGTTGCCCAAATTGGGTCACCAGAGAATAGATCATCATATTCAGGAGTACGTAGGAAACGAACCATACGTAGTTTCATTACTAAGTGATCGATAAGTTCTTGTGCTTCAGTTTCTGTGATCACACCAGCTTGTAAATCTTTCTCTAGGTAAATATCTAGGAAAGTCGCTGTACGACCAAATGACATTGCAGCGCCATTTTGAGATTTGATTGCAGCTAAGTAACCGAAGTAAGTCCATTGGATTGCTTCTTTCGCGTTAGTTGCTGGACCTGAAATATCAGAACCGTATTTAGCAGCCATCTCTTTAATTTGAGCTAAAGCGCGGTATTGTTCGAAGATTTCTTCACGTAATTTCAACGTATCTTCTAATGAAGTACCAGCAATAAGTTCAGCTTCTAAACTTTTATGTTGAGCTGCTTTTTCTGCCATTAGGTAATCAATACCGTAAAGTGTAACACGACGGTAATCACCGATAATACGGCCACGACCGTAAGCATCTGGTAAACCTGTTAATACACCTGATTTACGACATTTAAGAATATCGCCAGTATAAACATCAAAAACACCTTGGTTATGAGTTTTACGGAATTCTGAATAAGTTTGGCGAATGCCTGGATCAAGTTCTTTACCGTAAACTTTACAAGAACCATCGATCATACGAATACCACCATTAGGGATAATCGCACGTTTTAATGGTTTTTCAGTTTGTAAACCAACAATAGTTTCTAGTTCTTGGTTAATGTAACCAGCATCATGTGCTGTAATAGTAGAAACAACATCAGTATCGAAATCTACAGGAGCATGTGTGCTATTTTCTAGCTTGATGCCTTCCATTACTTTTTCCCACAATGTATCTGTTGCAGGTGTCGCGTCAGCTAGGAAGCTTTCATCGCCTTCAAATGGAGTATAGTTTTGTTGGATGAAGTCACGAACGTTAACTTCAGTTTTCCAAGTGTCACCAGCAAAGCCTTCCCATGCTGATACAAATTCTTCGTTCAATTTAGTCATAAAGATTTACCTTTATAGTTAGTGATTAAAAAATAGTTAAAAAGTGTTTAGTTCAAAATGTAAATTATTTATCCAGTGCAATGTCTGACAATTAAGGTATAGGTGATGCCAATAATAAGGCACAAATAAAAAGAGAGGTAATAAGCATGCATATTTGGGGAATAAAATGAAATTCAGACACAAAAAAGTTACTTGCAGTATTTTGTGCAGTAATATCAACTTTTTTGACTGTTTGATGATATAAGAATTCATCAATTTTAATATCTGTTTGCATCTTAGAAGTTACCCCGTGATGGATTAGTATTTAGTCTATCAAATGTCTTTATATAAATCTTGATTTAAATCAATTTCTGCAAGAAACTTGTAATTAAATTACAGTTTCAGTCCGTTAAATTGATTCTTTATTACATTTTTAAATAAAAAAAGTACTTTTAAGTCTTTTTTTTGTTATTTATTTTCAAAATGAATTGTTGTTGTCATTTACTGCTTAATACTTGAACACATTTATATTATGTTTTGGGTATAAAATCAACGAACCTTAAAAAGATTATTTGTTATGTTATTTTTTATAAAGTTTTTTTGTCAGTAATCAAGCTACCAATTACTATACCCTCCCTAAGTAGATATTAATTATAATAATTTAAATATATCTAAGGGGCTTTATATCCAATCGGTTATAAGCAACGTAACCTTAAAATGTAATTACCTTATTCTACTGCTCTTATAAAGGTATAAGTATGCCTGAAAATTACAAATTGGATGGGGAACTAAGAAACTGTTAAATAAAATTGGCAACGTCGATTTTTAAAGAAAGCATGAAAATTAAAATGAGGCATTAGATTGTTTGATAAATATAAAGACTAAGACTAAAAAATAGTGGGGGAGTGATTCCCCCTTTGTGTAATTACAGAGTTTCTGAGATTTCTTCTAATATTTGTAAACACCAGTCACTGATTCGTTGGTCGCTTAATTCATACTGCGTATCTTCATCTAATGCTAAACCAACAAAATATTGTCCATCTTCAGTAACAGCTTTAGAGGCATCAAACTTATATCCTTCAACGGGCCAGTATCCAATAAATTTAGGTTGTTGAGGTAGTAATTCGTCATGCAACATACCAACAGCATCTATAAACCATTCGCTGTAACCATCTTGATCACCCAAGCCAAAGATGGCAACTATTTTATCTTTTACATTCAAGCCATCTATCTGATCCCATAATTTACCCCAATCTTCTTGAAGTTCGCCATAATCCCAAGTTGAAATACCTAATATGACGATATCGTAATCATTTATCTTGCTTAAACCCTCTTCTTTTATGTTAAATAGGTCTACTAATGATTCGCCTAGCTCTGCTTGAATCTTTTCTGCTGCAATTTCTGTATAACAAGTGCTAGAGCCATAAAATAAACCAATTTTCATAAGTGACCTTTGAGTAACGATAAAAGAGTCGCTAATTTACCGTTAAGGCAATCGAAATGGAAGTATTAAGCATTGAACAATTTTTGGATTCACTTTGGTTAGAGCGAGGGTTATCAAAAAATACCTTAGATTCGTACCGTCATGACCTCACTTTGGTTGAAGTTTTTTGTCAACAACATGAAGTTTCGTTAAGTGATGCAACGGAACAGCATCTTTCTATGTATTTTGAATCGCGTTTACAAGGTGATATTGATTATAAAAATACCTCTACTGCTCGTTTAATGAGTGCCATTCGCCGTTATTATCAATATTTATGTAGAGAAAAAATTCGCGAGGATGATCCAAGTGCCAAATTAGAAAGCCCTAAAATAGTAAAGCCATTACCTAAATCATTATCAGAATCGGAAGTAGATGCATTGTTGTGTGCGCCTGATTTAAATGATCCTGTACAGTTTCGAGATAAAGCAATGTTAGAGGTTTTGTATGCAACGGGGTTACGAGTTTCTGAGTTAGTTGGTTTAACAATGGAAGAAATTAACTTACAACAAGGTGTTATTCGAGTAACAGGTAAAGGTAATAAAACACGACTTGTACCTTTAGGTGAAGAATCGGTGTATTGGCTTGAGCGTTATATAGAAGAGATGCGATCTTCATTATTATCAGGGCAAAGTAGTGATGTTTTATTTCCTAGTCGCCGTGGCTCACAAATGGTTAGGCAGACTTTTTGGCATCGTATTAAATTCTATGCACAATTAGCTGGAATTGATAAAGAGGCATTATCCCCCCATGTTTTACGACACGCTTTTGCGACTCATTTATTGAACTATGGTGCGGACTTACGTGTCGTACAAATGCTCTTAGGGCACAGTGATTTATCTACCACACAAATTTATACGCATATCGCAAAAGATAGGTTAAAAACATTACACAGTGAACATCATCCTCGAGCTTAAAGTTTATTTTTTATACAGTGAAATTTTTTAAATAAAACCTAGGTCGTGTTTGTGGGGGATTGCAATATCACTTTACAGAACTCTGTTGTCTAGAATGCAAACTTGCGCGTGTAATTCACATTCACTTTGTGCCTTAATATAGGCATAATCAGACGTTATTCGTTAATTTAATCGGTTAGGAAAGTATATCTATGTCTATGTTAAGTATTAAAAAAAGTATTGCTACATTAATAGTGGGGTTGTTAGTTAGTACAAGCAGCTTTGCAGCTATTTCAAAAGAAGTGCAAGATACTTTAAATAAAAAATTACACTCATTGAAAGTTAATGTAACGGCAATAAACGAATCGCCAGTAAAAGGTTTGTATGAGGTTGTTGCTGCAGGCGCTATTTATTATATCAGTGAAGATGGTAAGTTCCTGATCAACGGTAATATGTATGATTTAGATAATAATATGAAAAATTTAACCGGTGAGAAGATTGAACAATTGCGCCGTGCAAATACAGCTGAACATTTTGCTAAAATGAAAGATTTTGAAAAAGACATGATTGTTTATAAAGCTGATAACGAAAAATATGTTGTTACAGTATTTACAGATACAAGTTGTGGTTACTGTCAAAAGCTGCACTCTGAAATGGCTGATTATAATAAAGCAGGGATCACTATCCGCTACCTTGCTTTCCCACGTGGTGGCGTTAATTCAAGTGCTTACCATACAATGGTTTCGGTTTGGTGTTCAGAGGATCCTAAATTAGCAATGGACAATGCTAAGCACCGTCGTTCAATTCCTCCTGTTTCTTGTGATAACACAGTTAAAGAGCAGTATGAGTTAGGTGTTTTATTAGGCGTTAATGGTACGCCTGCTTTATTCTTTGAGGACGGAACGGCAATGCCTGGTTACTTACCTGCAGATCGTTTACTTCAAGTATTAAAAGAAAATGAAAAAAAATAACTAGACTAGTACTTCTTCTACATTCTTATTCATAATAGACTGCACAGATGTTCCTTTATCGTGCAGTTTTTTTATGTCTCAAGAAACAACAAAAATACAAGTTCAACAACGTCCAGAATATGATGCAAGTTTATTGTCATTATCCTGCTCACCTTTACTCACAAAGCTTTATGCGAATCGTGGTATTACTGCTGCAAGTGAGTTAGATAATCGTACTCAAACCTTGATCCATGCTAATCAACTAAAAGGGATTGATGCGGCCTGTGAATTACTTTATCAAGCTTATTTAAAGCATAAAAAAATCATTATTATTGGAGACTTTGATGCTGATGGGGCAACGAGTACCGCATTAAGTGTTTTGTCACTGCGAGCATTAGGTTTTCAAAATGTAGATTATTTGATACCAAATAGATTTGATTATGGTTATGGATTAAGCCCTGAAATTGTAGACTTAGCAATGCAACAAGGTGCCGATGTTTTGATGACAGTGGATAATGGTATTTCTAGCATTAGCGGTGTAGCTCATGCTAAAGCATTGGGTATCGAGGTGTTAGTAACTGATCACCATCTACCTGGAGATGAAACACCCATTGCAGATGCGATTGTCAATCCTAATCAAGTTGGTTGTACTTTTCCAAGTAAAAACTTAGCGGGTGTTGGTGTTGCGTTTTATGTGATGTTAGCACTGCGTTCATTGATGCAAGAAAAAGGATGTTTTACACAGTTTCCAGCCCCTAATTTAGCGAGCTTTTTAGATATTGTAGCATTAGGCACTGTTGCCGATGTTGTGAAACTAGATGAAAACAACCGTACTTTAGTACATCAAGGCATTGCTCGTATTCGAGCTGGTTTTTGTCGCCCTGGAATTAGTGCATTAATTCAAGTGGCTAAACGTAATCAAAAACAACTTGTTGCAACAGACTTAGGTTTTTCATTAGGGCCGCGTTTAAATGCCGCTGGTCGTCTAGATGAAATGAGCCATGGTGTTGAGCTCTTACTTTGCGATGATTATATGCGCGCAAATACGCTAGCAACAGAATTAGATGGTTTAAACCAGTCGCGCCGTGAAATAGAACAAAGCATGCAGCAAGAAGCCATGCTGAGTTTACAAAAGTTATCTATTGATCAAAATAACCTACCATTGGCATTATGTTTATTTGAAGCAGATTGGCATCAAGGTGTCATTGGCTTGGTTGCATCACGCATTAAAGAAAAATACTATCGTCCAACGTTTGCTTTTGCTCGTGCTAATAATGGTGAAATTAAAGGTTCTGCACGTTCTATTCCTGGTATTCATATTCGAGATATGTTGGATTTAGTGGATAAAACCATACCGGGCGTGATTTTGAAATTTGGTGGTCATGCTATGGCCGCAGGTTTGAGTTTATTAGAAAAAGACTTTCAGCTATTTAACGATACTTTAAATGCCGTTTTAAAAGCACAAGTTGATGATGCGTTATTACAAAATGTGATCCTTTCTGATGGTCAGTTAAGTGCTGAACAATTTGATTTAAGTATTGCACAGGAATTACGTGATGCTGGTCCGTGGGGGCAAGGTTTCCCTGCTCCTATTTTTGATGGTGATTTTGAATTAAAACAACAACGCATTGTTGGTCAAAATCATTTGAAAATGGTCTTGCAGCAGGGTGATAAATTAATTGATGCTATTGCGTTTAATATTGATCCTAAAGTTTGGCCAAACTTATCAGTTAAAACAGTTTCCTGTGTTTATAGCTTGGATATTAATGAGTTTAGAGGACAAAGAACGGTGCAATTATTAGTTCAACTAATAGAGCCTAAAGCTTAATATTCGATGTGGAAATTAAAAAGGAGAGTCGTCATCTCCTTTTTAAATCAAATATTATTAAACAGCACCCGGAAAGTCTAATTGGCGCCATGCCTCATATACAAATACAGAAACAGCATTAGATAAGTTCATAGATCGGCTATCTGCTCTCATTGGAATACGCAGTTTTTGTTGAAGTGGTAAAGCATCTAAAATACTAGCGGGTAAACCTCGAGTTTCAGGACCAAATAATAAAACATCACCATCCTGAAAATTGGCATTATGGTGATAGGTTGTTGTTTTAGTGGTGCAAGCAAGTAAACGTTTTCCTTCAATTGCCTTTAAAAAACTATCGAAGTCTTTATGTTGGTGAACATGTGTCATTTCATGATAATCCAATCCTGCACGCCTTACTTTTTTCTCATCTAAATCAAAACCAAGTGGTTCAATCAAATGTAAAACACAACCAGTATTCGCGCATAAGCGGATAATGTTTCCCGTATTCGGTGGGATCTCTGGTTCGTACAATGCAACTTCAATCATAGATTACTCGCAGTTAGTGGTAATGGTTATCTCATTAAATAGAGATGCTTTGATAGCAATCACAATAAATTTAGATAACATATTTAATGTAATTGCTATTGTTTTGTAATTCTTGGGAATTGTAAAATCATATGGACTTGCCCATCTTTATTTTCGGCCCAAATTTCCCCTTGATGTCTTAGCATCGCATTTTGTGCAATGCTAAGTCCTAAACCTGCTCCGCCAGTTTCTCTTTCGCGTGATTCATGTATACGATAAAACGGTTTAAAAATACTTTCTAATTCTGATTGCGGGATCAGGGGGCCATCATTACGTATAGTAATAGAAATGTTTTTCTCTTCAATCAGTATCTCAGTAATGATGTTATATTTTGCATATTTAATGGCATTACGAATAACATTTTCAATGGCGCGATAAGCAAGCTCATAAAAAACACTGATTTCGTTTTTAATTATTTCATTGCTTGTGAGGTCTGGGTAAGTAAATTTTTTACCATTTTCTTGTGCTTCAAATTCGGCATCTAAAAATAAATCTTCAAAGAAAGTATGTAAAGGAATATGTTCGAGCTCATATTCGTTCAGTTGTATTCTAGAAATATCTAACATTTCACCAATCATTATCTCCATACGTTCAGCTTCTATTTGAATACGTTCGAGTGCTTTATTTTCACCATCTTGTTTTTTAGTAATGGCTAAGGCTAAATTTAATCGTGTCAGTGGTGACCGCAATTCATGTGAAATATCGCTTAATAATCGCTTTTGATTTTTTAGCATATTCTTTAAAGAGGTGACCATTAACTGAATGGAGTAAGCAAGTTCATTCATCTCTTCACTTCGTTTTATATCAGGAAAAGGCGTGTCTAATTTCCCTTTTGATACTTGTATTGTTGCTTGTTTTAACTGTTGTAAAGGTTGTGTGAAATACCATGCAATATAAGCACAAATAGGCGTGCTTATTATTAATGCCACTAATAATAAGAGTAATGGCTTATCAATTAACCATTCAGTTAATTCCAATGATTTCTTTTGATTTAATAGGGCGATGTATAAGTAGTGACTCTTGCCTTGAATTTCTATTTGTATTGGACCTAGATAGGTTTTTTGTAAGTTTATTTTTTTAAGTGGGCGATTAGGGTCATCACTGTTCGCAATAAAGTTACGCATTTTGGCGGGAGCACTATCGTTAATCAAACGGCCTTTAGTTGTGGTTAAATAAATTTGGTGAGCACTTTTAAGAGGATCTGTTTCTAATAACTGCATAAGATCAACTTGAGGACTGCGAGCAACAAAATGATCAATATTTTGTTGTTGTAGTTTTAAGTCTTCTAAATCACTGCTAGTAATAGGCTGAAGGTTACGAGTGTCTAAATTCGGTAATAAAATAATCGCTGTTGTTAATAATAAAATGAGTAACCAGAAGGTGCCAAATATCCTTACAAATAGCGAGTTTAAAAATTTAAGTTTCACCGTTTACTTCCCTATATTATCCATAATTTGCAGAGGGTAGTTTAAGCGTAATAGTAGAAACAATAAAGTCAGCAATAAACTGTTTGTAAGCTTTGTTATATGACAGAGGAAATAAACAATAATGAGATAGGGGAAATGTTAACTTGTTAATTTAAGCTTGTTGAAAACACCATACTCAACAAGCTCGTTATGTCTATTTTGCAATGTATTTATTTAGTTAACTGCATAGCTGTTAGTGTTTACATCGCCATCTAGCCACATATAACCGCGACCACGGAAGTTTTTAACACGAGTTTTACCATCTAAGCGAGTAGGCAATTTGCGACGCAGGTTACTTAAATGCATATCGATACTGCGATCAAAAGGTTGTAGTTTTTTACCAAGTACTTGCTCACTTAAATCTGATTTAGAAAACAACTCGCCTGGGTGTTTTAAGAATTTTTCAAGTAGTGATAATTCAGTACCTGTTAATTCAATAGTAAAGTCCTGACAGATAGCTTGCTGCTGACTAGGAAATAACTCAATATCTAAATGACTTAATTTATTACTGTTATTCGCTGTTTTATATTGTGTGCGACGTAAAATAGCACGAATACGAGCAAGCAGTTCACGCTCACTAAAAGGTTTGGCCAAGTAATCATCAGCCCCCATTTCTAGACCTAACACTCTATCAATTTCATCACCTTTAGCGGTTAACATTAATACGGGTGTATTGCTTTTTTGGCGTAGCATTTTTAACATGTCGAAACCATTCATGCGGGGCATCATGACATCTAATAAGATTAAGTCGTATTCTTTACTAAGAGATTTACCAAGGCCTGTTTCACCATCGTGTGCTATTTCAATAGCGAAGCCTTCTAATGTTAAGAATTCAGCTAATAAAGAAACAAGTTCTTTATCATCATCAATGAGTAGTAGATTTTTCATAATATGACCCTTTTTAAAACCGATATAAATATTAATCATCATCCGGTTATTTAGTTTGTCTCTAATCCAAATCCATTCGTAAATAAGAGGGAAGTAAATAATATTTATTTGACCTCTTTATTAAAACGTATATTAGGGTAATTGTATGCTGACTTTACACTTCTTTACACAAGCTTACATTGGGTTTACCTTCCTATTCGGTGGCGTGTGCTGAGCCATTAATTTAAGCTGAAAAGGATATGTTAATCAATGTGCTTTTATATTTAATTGCTGAGTTTGATACATCCAGTTTAATCTTAATTACTATATTTAGACATCGCTTATCTCATATTTAACTGAACTTTGTATCTTGTATGATAACGGGTATAATCACCGCCCCAACGTTTTTAAGAGCTTATTATGGTGAATGAATCATCACATCCTGAAAAATATGCGCATTTAGTAAAACGAGCAGGCCAAGCTGCAATTATTGCTGCCTCTTTATTAATTATCGTTAAACTGATTGCTTGGGTTATGACGGGGTCTGCGAGTATTCTTGCTGCATTAACTGACTCTTTAATGGATGTAAGCGCTTCTATTATCAATTTGTTTGCAATCAAGGTCGCATTACAGCCCGCAGACAAAGAGCACAAATTTGGTCATGGAAAAGCAGAAAGTCTTGCTGGTTTAGCACAAGCTGCATTTATTTCAGGATCATCAGTTTTTCTTATGTTTAATGGTATTTCAGCCGTTATCAATGGTCATCAAATAGTCGCTAGTCATATTGGTATTGTAGTGATGGTGTTATCGCTTATTGTGACTTTAGCATTAGTCTTATTTCAAAGTTATGTTGTGAAAAAAACCAATAGCATGGCAATTAAAGCGGATGCGCTTCATTATCGGACAGACATTGTATTAAATGGTGCTGTTTTATTAGCCATTGTATTAGCTGGATATGGTTGGTATTGGGCTGATGGTGTATTTGCAATTGCTGTTAGTTTATATATTTTACATGGCGCTTGGGAGATAGGCTCACAATCTGTTGATGCATTGATGGATAAGAAGCTACCTAAAGAAGATGAAGAATTAGTTATTAAGCTCGCATATCAAATACAAGGTGTGCGTGGTATACATGATTTAAGAACACGTTATTCAGGTTATATTAAATTTATCCAACTGCATTTAGAGTTAGATGATGAACAAAGCTTATTTGATGCGCATGACAAAGCAGATAAGCTTGAGTTGGCACTTGAAAATGCATTTCCTGGTGCAGATATTTTGATCCACCTTGACCCTATTTCAGTGGTTAAGGTAGAAGATCGCATTGATATAAAACAGTAGAGACAACACCGATTTGATGGTTAAGGAAAAGTAAAATAATGGAAGAGATAGCAGCAAATCTGTGGAAGAAAATTAGAGAAGAAGCTTGGGTGAGTTCAGCGAATGAGCCTATTTTAGCGAGTTTTTTTTATTCAACCATTTTAAATCATAAAAACTTATCATCTGCATTAAGTTATCAATTAGCTAACCGTCTAGATAGCCGCACTATGCCGGCTATTTTGGTACGTGAAGTAATTGATGAAGCATTTCTTAGTGATCAAAGTATTTTAGAAAGTGCGATTGCCGATATTATTGCAGTAAAAGAGCGTGACCCAGCAGTTGAAGAATATTCTATTCCTCTTTTATATCTTAAAGGTTTTCATGCGTTGCAAATTCATCGAGTTGCTCATTGGTTATGGCACCAAAACCGTGTTGCACTTGCTCTTTACCTGCAAAACCGTAGCTCAGTTATTTTTGGGGTTGATGTACATCCGGCTGCAACCATAGGTAAGGGTATTATGTTTGACCATGCAACGGGTGTTGTGATTGGTGAAACAGCAGTAATTGAAGATAATGTTTCTTTATTACAGGGCGTTACATTAGGTGGTACGGGTAAAGAAGGAGGCGATCGTCATCCTAAAATCCGTCAGGGTGTGATGATAGGTGCTGGCGCGAAAGTATTAGGTAATATTGAAATTGGTATGGGTGCCAAAGTCGGCGCGGGTAGTGTTGTATTAGAAGCTGTACCTCCTCATACCACTGTAGCGGGCGTACCTGCAAAAATCGTAGGTAGACCCTCTTGTGATATGCCATCTTTATCGATGGAGCAAAATCTTTAACCTTCCAAGGGATAAGATCCTTTATTATTTTTATCGTGAAAGTGCTGCTATTTATCTGAGCCAACATACGCAAAACGTGGTTGGCTTTTTCCTTCTATTTCCACTTGCTCTTTAAACATATCTAAAGGTCTAACCCATAAAGCACCTTCACCATATAATGGGCGATAAACAACCATTTTATCTTCTGTTTCACTGTGGGTTGCAATCCCTTCTACTTGGTAAAAGTTACCTTTGTAATGTTGGTACTTACCTATTTGTAAATCCTTAGACATCTTATCTCCTAAAAAATTCAAAAAATATGAAGGTTTAGACTAACATAATGCGAGTTTAAAGACGATTTAGGAGTTTTTTTCATAAAACACAAAACAAAGGTTGAATAAGCGTCTTAGAATGCTTATTCTCGTTGAATTCCAGTTAACCATTTACTTTGTATTAAGGGTCTTTAGATGACATTTGAGCTATTAGAAAAATTAGAAAATAAAATTAACCAAGCTGTAGAGACTATTGCATTACTGCAAATGGAAATTGAAGAGCTTAAAGAAGATAAAGTTAACTTAGCAGAAAAAACTGAGCAGCTACAAACTGCTAATGATAGTTTGAATGCTGAACATCAACAATGGCAAGAGCGTTTAAGTGCATTAGTTGGTAAAATTGAACAAGCTGAAGAGACTATTGATTAATCAATTGCTACTCTTTTTTAAATGTTTGCCTGTATTAAAAAGCCCAATATTAATTGGGCTTTTTGTTATTTGGCTTTTGAGTAAATAGGCTTAAGATTTAAAAAACTTCATCTTCATCGGCGTCTTCATCATCCAGTACTAATGGCTCTGGTGAAATAACGATACCAGTACTATCTGCATATAAAAAATCTTCAGGCAAAAACGTCACACCTGCAAAGTTAACAGGTACATTCGCTTCACCGATGTCAGTATCATCTGCACCTACGGGCATTGCAGTGATAGCTTGAATGCCAATATCTAACTCTTCTAATGCATCAACTTCACGTACACAGCCATTAACAACAATGCCTTCCCAGTCGTTTTCAACGGCTAATTCTGCAATGTGTGAATTAATTAATGCACGACGTAATGAACCGCCACCATCGATTAATAACACTTTACCTGCACCATTATCTTCTAACGCTTTGTAAATTAATCCAACAGATTCAAAACACTTGATCGTGACTACTTCGCCGGCGAAAGAATTTCGACCTCCAAAGTTAGTTAGTAGTGGTTCTACTACGTCAATGGTATCTGCGTAAATATCACATAGAACAGAAGTATTGTATTGCATATATAGGCTCACTTTTGATGATGAAGTTAATTTTAGTATAAACGTAACGTACTCTAATTCAATCTTATTCTCAGATCTCTGTCGAAAATTTAAACAATTATTTTTATTAGTCTAATTCATCAAAAGTACTACGGATGAAAGATTTTTCACAATAATGACATTTCAATTTTAATTTCTTTTTTTGCTGTACATAGAATCGTGATTTAACAGGTTCATTGTGGCTAATACAATTGCTATTAGGACAAGCTAACACATCAATAAATGAACTTGGTAATTGTACTTTGAATTTGTTAACTACTTTAAAGTCTTTAATTTGGTTAATGGTGGCATTAGGTGCAAATAAAGCCAATTGATTCGCTTGTTGGTCATTGAAAAAAGTATTTTCAATTTTAATTAAATCCTTACCTTTACCATTATGTGTTGCGAGGTTTAGGCCAATAGTGATTTTTTCATTGGTTTGTGTGAATTTAAAAAACTTTAAGATCTTCACCCCTTGGCGAGCAGGGATATGGTCAATTACAGAACCTTGTTCAATCGCTTCTACTTGTAATTTCTTTTGCATGTTAAAACCTTAAGCGTTTGCTTGAAAATGATTGGTTAATAATAAAGCTAGTAAAGCTTGACGCGCGAAAATACCATTTTGTGCTTGTTGGAAATAATAAGCGTAAGGTGTTTCATCAACGTCATAATCAATTTCATCGATACGTGGTAACGGATGCAACACTTTTAGGTTATCTCTGACATTATTTAACATAGCGGCATTGAGTAAAAAAGCAGATTTCATATGTTGATATTCTGTTTCATCAAAACGTTCTTTTTGAACTCGTGTCATGTATAAAATATCTAATTCATCAACTACTTCTTCAATACTGTTATGTAATGAGAAGGTAATATTACGCTCATTTAATTCTTCAATAATATAATCAGGCATTGCTAAAGCTTCTGGCGAAATAAAGTAAAAATTACAATTAAACAGTGACAAAGCTTGTGCTAATGAATGCACAGTACGGCCGTATTTAAGATCACCCACAAACGCAATATTCAAGTTATCTAGACGTGATTGTGTTTCATAAATAGTGAATAAATCTAATAACGTTTGTGTTGGATGTTGGTTTGAACCATCACCACCATTAATCACTGGAACTGAAGTGAATTCAGACGCTAATCGAGCAGCTCCTTCTTGAGGGTGACGCATAAAAAAAGCATCGGCATAAGAAGAGATGACTTTTACTGAGTCGGCTAAGGTTTCCCCTTTTTGTGCCAGTGAAGTATTACCACCACTATCAAAACCAATAATACTGCCACCTAAACGCTGTACTGCTGTTTCAAATGACAAACGAGTCCGGGTTGATGCTTCAAAGAAACAACTTGCCACTACTTTGTTATTTAATAGTGTCGGTTGTGGGGTTTTCTTTAAAGATTCGGCTGTTTGTAGGATTAGTTCTAGATCTGAACGTGATAAATCAGCAATGGAGATAATATTTTTTTGGTATAACGGATTAGTCATTTTTTCACACTCATGTTGTCAGGCCAATATGATTAAGTCATGTTATCGGAATAAGTGAAGCAGATAATGTCGAAAATTATATCACTATCGTTTTGATTTGTTGCTATTTATCCTGCATTTAAAATCTTTATTTTTTGAACTTATTCATCGTAAGCGACCTAAAGTAATTGTTTGTAATATCATGGTATTGCACCTTGCTTGCTTACCTGTATTAAGGTTATCCTCAAAATTGATTTTTATGTTAGGTGTATTAAATGCTAAAACGTTATTACTTGTTGTTCGCGAGTTTATTCTGCTCCAGTCTTTTTGCTGCTACATGGCAAGATTTGCAGTCGCTTTTACCTAAAGGTACACAAGTTTCTTATTTAGTGATTGATGCGCAAAAGCAAACTCATATTACCCGCTTTCAAGAAGAGACATTAAGAACGCCTGCCAGTATACAAAAGCTTTTAACAGCAACCACTGCAAAACTTTATCTTGGTAAAGACTTTCGTTATCAAACGGTTATTAAAGGAGATAAAAAAGCGCTGAAGGGCGGACGATATAATGGGGATTTGACCTTGTATTTTACCGGTGATCCAACGCTCGGTAGGGCCGATATTCGAACTTTATTACAGACATTAAAGAGTGTGGGCATTAAGCGCATAAAAGGGGATTTTTTACTAAATAATAGTCATTTTAATGGTTATCAATGGAGTAATGGACAAGCATGGAATGATTTAGGTGTTTGTTATACTGCGCCAACAAATGCCATTATTATCAATCGTAACTGTGTCTTAGGTAATTTAAGCTTAGCTTCACCTGATGCACAAAAAGCAACATTGTATATACCCGAATATGAACCCGTTGATATTACTAGTAATGTTTCCATTGTGACCAAGCAACAGCGAGATGAGCAATTCTGTGCTTTAGAAGTCACCCGAGATAGTCAAAATAAATACCATTTATGGGGCTGTGTTGTGCCACGAAAACGCTATTTTCCTTTAGCATTTGCAGTAAACGATCCTGAGCTTTATGCGCAACAAATTATTCGTAATGAGTTAAAGCAAGTAGGTATTACATTAACCGGGAAAGTGAAAATAGATTCTCATATTAAGAATGATAATAGTCTCAATGTGCCTATTAAAAAAACAGACCAACAGAGCATTCTAGCAAGTTACCAATCACCGCTATTAGATGTGTTATTACAAGAGATGATGAAAGACTCTGATAACTTAATTGCAGATAGTTTATTTAAAACCATTGGCGCGCAATATTTTAAAAAACCGGGTAACTTTCGTAATGGTGCAAAAGCCATGAAGACCATTTTAAAAGTGCATGGTATTGATCTTGAAAATGCTTATATCGCAGATGGTTCGGGCTTGTCTCGTCATAATTTAATGAGCACAGAGTTATTCATGTCAGTGATGCAATTTGTATATGCCCATGATGACACATTAGGACTGATTGATAGTTTTTCAGTGGCAGGTGTTGACGGCACTCTAAAATATCATAAAGGGGTTAATACAGCTCTACTAAGAGGAAATGTTATTGCTAAAACGGGCTCTTTAAAAGGGGTCGCTAATTTAGTGGGCATAGTGAAAAGTGAACAAGGCGATAAGTTGTTTGTGTTAATGATTAACGGTTATAACCCTAAAGGCAGTGTTGTAGAAGCTAAAATACCTCGCCATGAAAAAGCATCTGTTTATTTATTTGAAAAAGCATTTTTTGAGAAAATTTTACACGGAAAATAATGATCAAGTGCATAAAAGAAAGGCTTTAATGTATTCGTACCATTAAAGCCTTTTCAATAAAGCTAATATATGTAGTTAAATATTAGTACTTATCTATTCTTTAATAGGAAACCAAGTAGTTGGTTTTCCTTTATTAAATAATACAACCCCAGTTGAGTTTGCTGCTTTATCAACTGTTTTTCCATCGCGTGTCCGTAATGGATAACTTAAACCATCAAAATCAAGCTGCTGCCATTTATGATCGCTTTCAACAAGCAGACTCTGCCATGAAAAGTGTCTCTCTTTAGCAATGATTACAGGTGCTTGGACGCGTGATACTCGACTTGAAAAATGTAATCCTTTATCTTGTGCTTCAAAAATTAGCATGTCACAACCTGTTTTAGAGCACCAATCAAGTAAGACAATTGCTTCGTCTTTTCCATCGCCATTTAAATCAAATCTTAGCGAATTAAAACGGGTATCTTTAGGATCTGTACGATGCATTTTAAAGTAATCACGAACTGCTGATTGCACCTCTCTATCAACCTGTGTACTAGGACTGATCCGTTGTGCTGTAAACTGACGTTTAGCTTGGATGGTTTCTGTTTCTAGTGCGCCATGTTGTGCATTCATTTGTTTAAATACTAATGGTGAAGGGAAAGAGGTTAGAATATTATTTTTATTTATTTCACGGCTTGAAAGGGCTAAGCCTTTTCTATCAAAAACAATTTCTTCTCGTATCGTTTTATCACCTTGTTTGGTCAGCATCAACACCACTTGATTTGGTGTGTTACTCTTCCAAAAACCGGTTTTTAGTATTTGTATTCCACCGTTACCTTGGTTGTATTCAGCGGTATAGTTCGCATTTAAGGTTAAATTAATTTCTTGCGTTTGATCTGCAATTTTAGACTGGCTTAAATAGAAACCTTCCAATAGTTGATCTGCAGATAAACGTCCTGGTTCACCACAGCCTGAAAAATTGCCATGGATAGTGTTTGCTTTAGTGGTGTAACCCCAGAATTCTTTATTATCATCGGTATAACAATGACCTGGTTTTACTTCTAATAGCAGCGTTTGACCTTGTTGATTAGTGCTTTTCAAATGATTCGCTTTAGCATTTTGGAAATCTACATCATCTAAAATGTAGGATTGATTACTGGCCTTAGTTGCTAAAAACAGATTGTTATTATGCATATTGATACGCCAGTATGGGTTTTCCCCTTTAGCTTTAAAACTAAAGGTATCAATTGTTTTTGCACATTGTAGTGATGATTTGGCTAAAGCCATATGATGTACATGATCAATACGAACGATGGAAGCGTTATCACTATCATCTTTATCTGGGAATATTATTTCACCTGAAAACTCGATATACACAGGTTGTTCACTTCTACCTGCAATTTTTTTATAAATATCGGTTAATGCTGTCTCGGTTTTAATTTCGTATTCTGAGTTGTCATCACAAGGTTTAAAGTAACCTTTACCATTTTTGTAAGAAAATTGGCCGCGAAAAATACTGTCTAATACTTGTGAGAAATCTTTGTGCACAACTTGTGCTTTTGGTGGTGTATCTATCTGAACTGGTGGTTTTGAAGAGCAGGCAGCTAATGCGAGTAGCAATGGAGAGGTAAATAACAAAGAACGGGAGAAACGCATAATAGACCTTAGGTGCAATAGAGTGCACAGAGAAAAGTAAAATAATCCTCATTATACAGTGAGTAAATTATTTTACTTAGACGCTCAGGTCATTTACTTCTCATTTTTTAAATAGAAATAAATGACCTGAGTAATAAATGGTTATTTACTAAATGAACAAGCAAGTTTTAAGCTTCTTTTTCATCTTTTGTTTTATTTTTTCCTGCCCAATTAGGTTTGCCTTTTGCCTTAATAGTGCGATGACGTTGTTTGCCCATCTCTAGTTTTTTCTTTTGACGTTTTTCTTTTTGCTGGCGTTTAACTTCTTCTTCGCGCGCTTTGCCTTTTTTCGTTAATGGCTTTTTAGTTTTACGTAAGCTAACTTTTGCTTCTTTATTTTGTGGACGTAAACCTTTAATCACACGACGTTTTAAAATCTGATCTGTATAACGCTCAACTTTTGCTAGGATATCAATGTCATGTGCTTCAATAATTGAAATAGCAGTACCTTTTTTACCACCACGAGCAGTACGACCAATACGATGTACATAAACATCAGCACTACGAGGCATATCGTAGTTAATTACGTGTGTTATATCAGGTACATCAATACCACGAGCAGCTACATCAGTTGCAATCAATATATTAGTTGTACCTTCTTTAAACTGACGAAGTGATAGATTACGTTTTTCTTGATCCATTTCACCACGTAAGTAGTTACAACGAATATTAAGCTCTGCTAATTGAGCCACTAATTGTGCAAGACGATCGCGTGTTTTTACAAAAACAATCATCTTATGTACTTGTTCGTGCTCAGGCTCTTGTTGTAAAATCGCAGCTAAAATTTGTAGTTTATGCTCTGGATTATCAGCAAGATGGATATATTGTAAAATTTTACCACTTTCTCGACGTGTGACTTCTGCATCTAACTTGATAGGATTATTTAATACATCACGAGCAAAATCACGCAGACCTTTACCTTCTAATGTTGCTGAAAATAAAGCGGTCATTTTACGCCAGCGAGCTTCACCAGCAATGCGATCCATTTCTGCAACAAATCCCATATCGAGCATTCTGTCTGCTTCATCAAGTACTAAACATTCAACTTCACGACAATCAAATGCTTCTGCATCTATGTATTCCATCAGGCGACCAGGTGTTGCAATAACAATATCAACTGATCCCATAATGATATCTTCTTGCGCTTCGTAAGAAATACCACCTATGATATTACCCACTACTAATTGCGTACCAGCAACCAGTTGCTCTGCAACTTCGCTGATTTGTACTGCAAGTTCACGTGTTGGTGTGAGTACGAGAATACGAGCGGAACCGCCTTTACGACGAGGATAATCGATCAGTCGTTGTACTGCAGGTAACAAAAATGCCAGGGTTTTACCTGTACCAGTAGGCGCGCTTGCCATGATGTCTCGTTCATCCATTGCTGGTGGGATCACCAAATTTTGAATACTAGTTGGACGAGTGTGCCCCATTTTAGCAACGGCGTTTAATAAGTGCTGATCGAGTTCAAGCGATGCAAATGACATGAATATTTCCAATACAATAAAACAAAGAACACATTATAAAGCAAAGTTCAGATTTAAGGGGGAAATTGTCTATTAATTAACAGATTTAATTACATCGGCAGTGTATAGCTCAATTTTTGGAAAAATAGCTACGTTAAAACGAGCACTAACGTAGCTTAAGGGAGGAGATAAGTCATATCAGTCACAGTAAATAGCTGCTCTATTTTACTGGTTAAAAAAACTCACTTATTTGTTATAAATTTCATCAATGGAACCAGAATTTATCTCAATTTACGCCTCGAATTGAATTGTTTTTTCTGCGTAAAATTTAGAACACATACATAATGCAATTGTTATTAGGTTTTTGTTCTGGCGTTATTGTTATTTAATATTATTTAATATTATTTAATGCTTACTTACTGTAGAACACAAAAAAAAATATGCAATATTGGTTTGAAAAGGGCTTTTAAATAAGCACTCAGAGGGTATTACTAATCTTTATCAATAAATATGCGAATAATGAAGAAAATAAAAGAGATAAAAGATACAGTGTTTTTTTAAAAGAGGTAAAAATAACGTTAAAGGGCAATTGATTATTTTGCTTAATTTAGGTTAGCTTTCAAAGATATATAACTAAATAACAAAATATTTTATTGGCCATCTTTTACATATTATTTTATCGGTAACGTCTTATCTATCGTATTAAGGAAATCAACGTGTTTGATATTATTTCACCATTAGAAAATGTGACTTTGGATTTTGTAAGTGAACTGCAAGATAAAATTGATTTTAAAACCAAACCTCAAGGTAGTTTAGGGTTACTAGAGCAAGTTGCTTTTAAAGTCGCTTTAGTGCAACAAACATTAACGCCTGTATTAACTAAACCAAGCATTGTTGTTTTTGCCGCTGACCATGGCGTAGCTGATGAAGGAGTTAGTTTATTTCCTCAAGTAGTTACCGAACAAATGGTCTTAAATTTTTTAGCTGGCGGGGCGGCAATCAATTGCTTTTCAAATCAACATGCGATTGATTTAAAAATAGTAAATGCTGGTGTGAAAGCGAATTTTGAGCAAATAGATAATGCTAATTTCATTAATCAACCTATTGCAGCAGGCACACATAATTTTGCGCAGCAAGCAGCGATGAGCAAAGAGCAATGTTTAGCAGCAATTAACAAAGGTGCTGATATTACGCAGCAACAATTTGATCAAGGTTGTAATGTCATTGGTTTTGGTGAAATGGGCATTGCTAATACAACATCAGCCGCTGCTATTATGGCTGCTATTTTAAATCTCAGTGGTCAACAAAGTGCAGGTAAAGGTACAGGCATTGATCAAAAAACCGTATTAATTAAAGCAAAAGTGATTGATGATGCGATTGAAAAATACCAATTACATGATGCAGATGCACTCACTGTGTTACAAACGGTAGGTGGTTTTGAAATTGCAATGATGGTTGGGGCAATGTTAAAAGCGGCTGAGTTATCGATGTTAGTGTTAGTTGATGGTTTTATTGCTTCAAGTGCCGCGTTAGTGGCAAGTGAAATGAATGATGATTTTTTACAATACACACAATTCTGTCATCAATCTGAAGAGCAAGCGCATCAGTTATTATTAACTAAAATGGCTGCTATGCCTTTGTTAAATGTAGGGATGCGTTTAGGTGAAGGCTCAGGCGTGGCAGTTGCTTATCCGTTAATTGTTTCAGCGGTTTCATTTTTAAATGAAATGGCCTCTTTTGCCGATGCAGGTGTTTCAGAAGGTCATTAATTTAAAAAGATTGTCTTGGAAGGTTAGATAACAAAATAGAAATGGAGTAGGTATAAAGTGGGCAAAGATGTGAGTTTTAAATCGATCGTAAAAAAACAATGGGTTTTATTTTGTTATGCGTTATCGTTTTTTTCCCGCGTTCCGGTGGCGAAGTCACTTAACTTTAAAGCCTTTCCATTTCATTTAGGTAATCTCTACTTTCCATTGGTTGGTTTGTTATACGCTTGTGTTGTTTTTGCTGTTTATTATCTTGCGAATGGCTTATTTCATAGCACAATCAGTATTATCCTCATGCTACTGGCTGGTTTGTTATTTACTGGCGCTTTTCATGAGGATGGTTTAGCTGATACCTGTGACGCTTTTGGTGGTGGATATAACAAAAAGCAACGCTTAGCAATCATGAAAGATAGCCAAATCGGTACCTACGGTAGTATTGGTCTCATTTTATTATTTGCTCTTAAGATTGCAGTGTTAATTGATTTATCACAGCAAAGCTCTTTGGTTTTCTTTGGCGTTTTAGTCAGTGCTGCGGTATTGAGTCGTTTTAGTGTCCTGAGTGTAGTGCAATACTCTGACTACGCGCGTGATGACGACAGTAGTAAATCAGCTGGTGTCTCACAGAAATTGCCATCACAATATTTTCTAGCTGTATTGCTCTTCTCTCTATTAATACTGTGTTGGATGCCAATTTTGTGGGTAGTTGCAATATTAGCTGTTGTGGCAATCAGTACCTTGTTATGCCGTATTTATTTTCAACATCAAATTGATGGTTACACAGGGGATTGTTTAGGCTTCTTACAACAATTAAATGAACTACTTATTTTCTTAACGGTATTGGCGTTATTACAATGAGTGAATCGATGAACTCCTTGCCAACGACCCATCAACTTTATTTGATACGTCATGGTGATGTCGATTTACATCCTGATATTTGCTACGGACAATTAGATTGTACAATTCATGGTTCTTTCACTAAAGATATAAGTAAGTTAAGTCACTATATTGATAAGCAAATACTGCCTAGTCTAAGTAATTTTGATACACCATTAATTATTAGTAGTCCGTTAATACGTTGCCAACAATTAGCGCAAGGATTACAAGCACACCTTAAACAGCAAAACCAAAAAGTACAGTTGCAAGCAATCGAAGCTTTTAAAGAGATTAATTTTGGACAATGGGAAGGTTTAAGTTGGCAAGAGATTGGTCAAGATCAAATAGAGTGTTGGCAGGAGCAAGTGTTTGATTATGTTTTTCCTGAAGGAGAAAGTGCAGCAGATTTTCATCAACGAGTGAACACTGCTTGGCAGCAATTATTGACCACACTCAATCAGCATAAGAAACCACAAACGATTATTTTAGTGTTACATGCAGGTGTGATCCGTTCTATTTTAACTGAGTTTTTACACATGCCGTTACAACACAGTTTATCGTTAAAGGTGGATAAAATGAGTGTGTCACATTTAGCGATTGTGCCGTCACAACTTGCATTATCTCGCTGCATGAGTATTAATCTATCTATATAAGTATCGCTTTTAATAACTTGATCTATAAATACTTAAAACTTTAACCGATAAGTTAAGCGCATATTTTTTATAGGATATAAGTTATTAATTTTTTGACTTGCTTTAACACTTTCGATAAATATTTTTTATTGCTATATTGCATACTATTACCTTTATTTGACAGGACTTACCATGTTTAAAAAATCTACATTGTTAGCATCTATATTACTTGTATCAGCTTGTTCTAACACAGCGACAACTAATTATGTGGACGACGTTGTTGCGTCTAAAACTGAAAATCAAGATTATGTTGAAGTGGTAGGTAAGGATATTATTCCTGTTGATCTATTAGAATTAAACTTAAGTCTAAAAATATCGGTATTATCAGTAACCGCTAAAATCGACCCTGCAGCAGAACGTACACAGCCAGATCCCGTGATCATTATTCCTGCAAAAGATGAAATGGCTTTAGAGTCAGATAAAAAAGCAACTAAAGAAAGTAAAAAACAATCAACAGCTGATGCTGAAAAAGCAGCTGCAGATGCACAAATTGCAGATCAAGAAGCACCAGTTAATCCAAATGCAGATAAAAATATCTCAACAGTTAATTTCCAAATTGACTACACAGTGGATAAAAACAAAATTGCTGATGAAGAGTTCACAGAATATAACGTAGCATTAGTTGATGGAACGGATGTTGATTTATCAATTGATCAAGCATCGCAAAGTTGTGACGACATAAAATGTACTGTGTCACAAACATTTAGTTTCCCTGTATCAACAGTGTTATTAGAAAAATCAGTAAGAGATGGTTTATATTTCAGTTTGTTACAAACGACGAAAAATGAGCAGCTAACATTAGAAACCATGATCCCTGGTCGTTACATTACTGCTTTATTAGCTGAATAATATTGAAATAAAAGGCGATGGCTTACAAAGTGATAAGTAAGTGATCAACTAGTCATAATACAAAAGGTAACTAGCATTAGTTGCCTTTTTTTTGATGAATTAATAACTTAAGTGCTGAGGCATATTATGACATATACCCTTATTTGCTTAATTTTTTTATCTTAAACCCCTTTTATATCAAATTTAGCTAATATGCTTATGCTAAAATTTACAATATTGATTGCTTTAATTTGTTACTTATATCAATTTTACTAAATAAATGATCCAACGTTATCTATAAATGACTCTTTTATAAATAACAAAATAGACCAGCTATTTACTACTTATTTGTATTACTTCAAGGAAAACGTAATGTTAAAAATGCCTAAAGTATTAAGCGTTATGCTTACTCTCTTTACCGTCTTTTTCTCCTCCAATTTATTCGCTAGTGAAGCCGCCAGTTTTGATTTAACAACTAATGGTATTGGTTACGCTGCACTTTTATTTTTTGGTATCGCTTATTGTTTAGTGATGTTAGAAGATGTGATCCATCTGCGTAAGTCCAAGCCTGTGTTAATAGCAGCAGGTTTAATTTGGGGGATGATTGGATTTTATTATTCACAAAATGGCATGAGCCATGAGTCTGAAGCTGCATTTAGACAAAACTTCCTTGAATATGCGGAGCTGTTTTTCTTCCTCTTAGTTGCAATGACTTATATTAACGCCATGGAAGAGCGCCAAATCTTTGATTCATTACGAGCTTGGATGGTGAATAAAGGTTTTACATTACGCATGGTGTTTTGGCTAACGGGCGCAATGGCCTTCTTTATTTCGCCTATTGCAGATAACTTAACAACCGCATTATTGATGTGTGCGATCGTGATGAAAGTCGGTGGTAAAAATTCAAAATTTATTGTTTTAGCGTGTATCAATATCGTAGTCGCTGCCAATGCTGGTGGGGCATATAGCCCGTTTGGTGATATCACCACCTTAATGGTTTGGCAAAAAGGTATGGTTGAGTTTAATACTTTCTTTGCATTATTTGTGCCTGCTGCGGTTAACTTCTTAGTGCCGGCATTAATTATGAACTTCTTTATCTCTAAAGAGGTTGCTAAAGGTGATGGTGAAATCGTTTACTTAAAACGTGGTGCTCGCCGTATTATTGTGCTGTTCTTATTCACTATCTGTTTAGCAGTATTAGGCCATACATTCTTAGGTATGCCGCCTGTATTAGGTATGATGACAGGTCTTGGTTTATTACAATTCTTTGCTTACTTCCTACGTAAAACTCAGAAAAATTACTTTCAAGCTGCCATTCTCCATGCAAAAGATGAAGAAGAGCATGAACGTTTACGTACCTTAGGTAACGGTGCGCCATTTGATATCTTTAATAAAGTAGCAAAAGCAGAATGGGATACCTTACTGTTTTTCTACGGGGTTGTATTATGTGTTGGTGGCTTAGGCTTTATTGGCTACCTAAGCATGGTATCTGAAATGCTTTATACAAATTGGGATGCAACTTATGCCAATGTGACAGTAGGTGTGTTATCTGCGGTAATTGATAACATTCCAGTGATGTTTGCGGTATTAAGTATGCACCCTGATATGAGTACAGGTCAGTGGTTATTAGTGACTTTAACTGCTGGTGTTGGTGGTAGTTTGCTATCTATTGGTAGTGCGGCGGGTGTTGCATTAATGGGGCAAGCTCGTGGTATTTATACTTTTGGTGCGCATTTAAAATGGACGCCAGTTATTGCCTTAGGTTATGTGGCGAGTATTTATGTTCACCTATGGTTTAATGCGGGCTATTTCTAAACAGGTTGGTAAGTGAGTTTGTAAATAAGCATGCAAATGACGATATAAATAATCAGACTCATCATATTGATTTTTCGGCTGCAATAATTTTTTATTGCAGCCGTTTTTTTATCACTCTATTTCTACTTTCTTTTTGCTGATTTATTTTGACTTTCTTTTGCTGTTAAATTTCTGAGGGTAATTATTTGATTGTAGGTTTGATGCGACCTTAAGCTTTTTTTGCTAACGTCATGCTGTTTTGTGTTTATGTTTTAGTTACTTTTTAGGTGCTAAGTGAGCATTATTAAAGACTAATATTTTTATATCATTAATGTCGATTATGTTAACTACCTCGTATTCGGTAGCTTGTTTTTTGTTAAAGAATTCAGTCTAATAAGCGCTGATTAAAATATCTCAAGATTAATGAGATGAAGATCAACTACCTAATGCTTTGTATCATGAACGAACTTAGTACTAGGCAAGGTTTAATGAGTTCTGCTTTTTTATTGTCAGGTTTAGTGATTAGTTTTGCTAGCAACTTTGCTATCAAATAGGACTTTTAACAAAACAGGAAATAAATAAAGTGGTTTGAAAATGGCCTTTCACACAACTTAAATACATAGTCATTAATTAAAATGGTAAGCATTTAAGTTAAAACTCAATCATTGTTTAATATTATTCACACGAAAATAAATTAAACAAAGTTAAGGATGAACAAAATGAAAAAAGTACAACAGGGTTTTACGCTAATTGAATTATTAATCGTTATCGCGATTATCGGTATTTTGGCAGCGGTAGCATTACCTGCTTATCAAGATTATGTTATTAAGTCAGAAGTAACTGCTGGTGTGGCTGAAATTTCAGCAGGGAAAACTGGATTTGTTATTAATGCTAGCGCTGGTGAAACTATTAGTGGCGCAGTATCAATAGGTTTACCTGCAAGCACTTCGATCTGTACTATCGATGCGACTGATACGGAAATTACATGTGGCTATAAAAATTCAGCTATCAGTGGTGATATTGCTTTAACGTATGATTCTGCTACTGGACAATTTACTTGTGAGTCAGAGGATATTGATGACCAGTATATGCCTAAAGGTTGTACTGGAAAAACAGAATAAGTATTTTGGAAAATAATGATATTAGCGGTCTAGCTTCTAGCTTGGCCGCTCATGGTTTACTTAAACCTGAGAAACTACAACAAATTACCTCCGCGGCAGCTTCTGAACAGAAGCGCTTAGTTCCCTACCTTGTTGAAAATAACTTTATAGATAGCCTAACCCTAGCGCAGTTCTGTGAAGCTGAATATGGTCTTCCTCTATTAGACAGTGATACCTTAGCTCTGGATGATATTCCTGAAAATCTAGTTAACGCAAAACTAATAGAAAAACACCATGCGTTGCCCGTGTATGTGCAACATAAAACCCTTTATATTGCGATGTCTGATCCCACCAATGTATCAGCCTTAGAAGATTTTGGTTTTAGCTTTAGTATGAATACTGAAGCGTTATTAGTTGAAGAAAGTAAACTGAATAAAGCCATTGAAAGCCTATTAAATGACAGTGCAAGTACACTGGAAGATATGGGTAATATTGATGATATTGAAGTTGATGAATCAGACTCTCGTTTAGATGAAACTCAATCCGTTGATGATGATGCGCCGATTGTTAAATATATTAACGGTGTGTTAATTGATGCAGTTAAAAAAGGCGCGTCAGATTTACATTTTGAACCCTATGAAAAAAAATACCGTATTCGTTTTCGTGTTGATGGCATTTTACATGAAGTGGCTTCACCTCCGGTTAATTTAGCGAATCGTTTTTCTGCGCGTTTAAAAGTCATGTCAAAACTGGATATTGCAGAACGTCGTTTACCTCAAGATGGTCGTATCAAGCTTAAAATATCTAATAAACGTAATATCGACTTACGTGTGAGTACGCTGCCTACTATGTGGGGTGAAAAGATTGTAATGCGTATTTTGGATTCATCTGCTGCTAGTCTAGATATTGACCGACTGGGTTACACCGATGAGCAGAAAGCAAAATACATGAATGCGTTATCCAAACCTCAGGGCATGATTTTAATCACGGGGCCAACGGGGAGTGGTAAAACCGTTTCTTTGTATACGGGCTTAAACATTCTGAATACCGTTGAACGCAATATTTCAACGGCGGAAGATCCGGTAGAGATTAACTTAACTGGTATTAACCAAGTACAGATTAATAATAAAGCCGGTCTTACTTTTGCGTCTGCACTGCGTTCCTTTTTACGTCAAGATCCAGATATTGTGATGGTAGGGGAAATACGTGACTTAGAGACGGCTGAAATAGGTATTAAAGCCGCACAAACAGGTCACTTGGTTTTATCAACCTTACATACTAACTCAGCCGCAGAAACTCTAACGCGTTTATTAAATATGGGCGTTCCTGCCTTTAATATTGCTTCATCGGTATCGTTAATTATTGCGCAACGTCTAGCACGACGTTTATGTGAAAGCTGTAAAGAGCCGCTAGTGATGTCAGATACAGAACTTTTAAAAATTGGCTTTAATGCGGAGCAATTAAGTATCAAACAGAACTTGTTTAAACCTGTTGGTTGTAGCAAATGTACCGATGGTTATAAAGGTCGTGTGGGTATTTACGAAGTGATGGAAATGTCCGATGAATTAGGACGTATTATTTTAAATGATGGTAATGCCATGCAAATTGCTGAAACCGCTGAAAGCGAAGGCATGTATACCTTACGCCAATCAGCGATCAAACAAGCCTTAAATGGTGTGACTAGCTTGAATGAAGTAACTCGAATTACTTAGTTTTATTGGTGTTGTATCTTACTGTTTAAGTGAGATATAACATTCCTTCATATTTTTCATTTCCTATATGCGATATAAGCAACTATATAAATAGCCACATAGCAAAAAGATAAGTTATAACTTTGATTTTAATAGATTATTTTAGCGGTTTATTTATTTTCTATTAATAGATTCATTATCTAGATCTCAGTAAATATTAGGCTTTTTGTTTATCATTCAAAGTTAATATCAAATCAGTGCTATTCAAAGGGATTTTAAATGGCCAAGAAAAAAACAGTCGACACAATACACACTTTTACTTGGAAAGGAATTAACCGTAAAGGCCTTAAAGTATCAGGTGAATTGCAAGGTGAATCAGCACTTGAAATAAAAGCGGAGTTACGTAAACAAGGTGTTAACGTTACCAAGACACAGAAAAAAGCAAAACCTTTACTTTCTTTTGGCGACAAAATTACGCCAATGGATATTGCTGTTGTTTCTCGTCAAATCGCAACCATGTTAAGTGCCGGTGTTCCTTTAGTTCAAAGCTTGGAGTTAATTGCTAAAAGTAATGAAAAAGCACCTTTGCGTTTATTGATGACATCCATTGGTAATGAAGTCGCCACGGGGACTCCTTTTTCTCAAGTATTACGTAGTCACCCAAGACACTTCGATGACTTATATTGTGATTTAGTGGAAGCTGGTGAACAGTCTGGTTCTTTGGATACTATTTACGATCGTATTTCTACCTATAAAGAAAAATCTGAAGCGTTAAAATCTAAGATCAAAAAAGCAATGTTTTACCCTGCTGCCGTATTAGCGGTAGCGGGTATTGTAACTATGTTATTACTGCTGTTTGTTATCCCACAATTTAAAGATATTTTTGAAGGTTTTGGGGCAGAACTACCGGCTTTCACATTATTTGTTTTAAGTATTTCTGATTTTGTTCAGCAATATTGGTACATCATTATTGCTGGTATTGCTCTATTTATATTCTTATTTAAAAAAGCACATCGAAGCAGCCAAAAAGTAAAAGATAATACCGATAAATTTATCTTAAAAATTCCTGTTATTAGTACTATTTTAGATAAAGCCGCTGTTGCTCGTTTTGCTCGTACTTTATCAACGACATCTGCAGCAGGTATCCCGTTAGTTGATGCATTAGTCTCGGCGGCTGGCGCATCAGGTAACTATGTTTACCGAACGGCTGTAAACTCAATGCGCTCTGAAGTAATGGGCGGTATGCAAATAAACGTTGCCATGAAAACAACCGGCGCATTCCCTGATATGGTGTCGCAAATGGTCATGATTGGTGAAGAATCTGGTGACCTTGATGGTATGTTAAGTAAAGTGGCTGATATCTATGAACAACAAGTAGATGATGCTGTTGATGGCCTTACTAGCTTATTGGAACCGATGATCATGGTGGTGTTAGGTGTTGTGGTTGGTGGTTTGATTGTTGCTATGTATTTACCTATCTTCCAATTAGGTTCAGTTGTTGGTTAATCAAAAATACAATTTACCTATGATGAGATAAAACTAATAAAAACGATAGCATGGAAATGCTATCGTTTTTTTATATCAGCTACGTTATCTGCAGTATTGAAGGTGTTGATTGTTAAGGCTGGGCTTAGATAAAGGAGGATAAAATGTTAGATGCTATTTGTGTGTTACCGACTAAAGCTTCACAAATAGAAAATGGAAATATTAAGCAGATCACTTTCTCTATTTTTGAGTTTAAAGACTTTTCAGCAGAAAAAATCGCATTATATCGCCACTCTTTACTATGCCCTGTTTGTTTGCAACCGGCTTATTTTCGCCGGGCTTCTAAAGATGGTAAACAAGCTTGTTTTGGTGCGCGTCAGCATCTTCCTGATTGCTCCGAATTAAATGCATCTTCTAAAAAAACAGTGCTAGCAGAAAAGATTCAAGATCCACAAGAAAAAGAAAATTCACCCGTAGAAGTAATAATCACAGAGTCAGTAGAAAATCCCATATCGGGTTTTATGATTGATTTTTCTAGTGAGCTTATTCATAAAATGCCCAATAATAAAAATCAACAAGCAAAAGTAATAGATAATCAATCAACAAACACCGACTAAAAAAGACCCGACAGCTACTTTGCAAAATAGTGGAACATCACTTGATGCAGTCCCTTACAATCACGCGCTAGAACCAGAATTGTCAGTAAATAAACAAAATTTAGCAAAGCTATTAAGTAGTTTATTACAAGGCAGTTCATTAGCGACTTCAAATGTTTGGGTACACACCAGTGAAAAACATAAATGGCGAGCAAAAAATTTATTTGTAAAACTCAGTGAAGCGCAAGTGATTGAAAACTTTGCTCCTCGAATGTATTGGGGAACTATTAGTTATGCCGATAAAGATCTCTTATGGCTCAATGTTGCTGATGCTAAAAATATTGCGATCCCATTAAAGCTTTTTAGAGAGCAATTCTTAGAGCAATATTCAATTAATAAAGCCAGTGATTTAATTGGCGCGAATATTATTTTATTTGCTAAGTGTTTAACTAATAAAGATAAGTCACGAAACTTCCTGCAGTTATGGAGTAATGACTTACAATATATGCATTTAGCTTTAATTCATAAATAATGAAGCGTTAATTAACGTTTTTATCTTTTTCCACCTCGCTATTATAAATGATGGTTGTTCCATCATTTTCAAATCTTATTATTCGACTGTCATTCTATTGTCATCTTAGCTATCTATTATCTTGAAATGATTAATCATTGTTATTAGTAGTGTATTTAATAAATTATGTGGGAAATTTTTAAAACGTTTTTTGTACTTGGCTGTATTAGCTTTGGTGGGCCTGCTGCTCATATTGCTTATTTTAGGCAGACTTTTGTTGAAAAGTTGGCTTGGTTAAGTGAACAAAAATATGCAGAGTTTGTTGCATTAAGTCAGTTTTTGCCAGGCCCAGGTTCAAGCCAAGTAGGTTTTGCAATTGGTTATCATCGTGCGGGTTTAAAAGGTGCTTGTCTTGCTTTCTTAGGTTTTACCTTCCCCTCTATCGTTTTGATGTTATTACTGGTTATTAGTGCAGGACATCTTGCTGGTAATGAGCTTTTTCAATCAATGATACACGGGCTTAAGTTATTAGCTGTTGTGGTTGTTTTTGATGCTGTATTACTGATGTATAGGAATTTCTGCAAAGACAACATACGTATTTTTTTGTGTCTCTTAACTGCTTGTGTCTTGTTGCTTGAGGCAAGCCTTATTAGCCAACTGGTGATCTTGATATTCAGTGCTGTCATTGGTCTGTTTTGTTTAAAAGAGAAGCAAACGGATCCTACTTATATAGAAAAAACTCATCACTTGCCGGAAATTTCTCAGTCGGTTAACTTTGCCCCATTACTTATCTTTCTTTGTTGCTTATTACTACTGCCTTTATTCGCTGTATATTCACCTATCGTAGAGTTGTTTTCTGATTTTTTTCAAGCAGGTAGTTTAGTTTTTGGAGGAGGGCATGTTGTTTTACCTTTATTACAAAATATTATTGCAGAGCAATTACCAGCAGAACAATTTTTAACGGGTTATGCCATCGCTCAAGCAGTGCCTGGCCCTATGTTTACTTTTGCCACTTATCTTGGCTATTTATTGTTACCTAATCAACCTATTGTGGGTGCTTTAATTGCTACTGGCGCGGTATTTTTACCGGGATTTTTATTGTTATTAAGCTGCTTAAAAAATTGGCATCGCATCTCGGAAATAGCGAGTGTATCTGCTGCGATTAAAGGTGTGAATGCTGCCGTTGTGGGGCTGCTAATAAGTGCCTTGTATCAACCTGTTTTTACTAGTGCGGTATTTAATGTGATTGATATGGCAATGGTGTTAATAGGTATCTATTTATTAAAATACCTGAAATTACCTATTATGCTTTTAGTGGCTATATTTTTATTGCTTGGCATTTTAGTAAATTATGTTGTTATTTAACTGCTATTTTTGAGCCATTAAATACGACTTAATGTTTTCTATTATGCTTTGTACGCTTGGTTGTAATAAGTTGATTTTATTACTGATAAGTTAAATCATGATATAAAATAAAGATGACCACTTTAATAAATAAAAATAATGGATTTACTTATTATTTAATATATACTTTTTGTGCGTTACCTCACAAAAATAAGGAATAATAATGGATCTTAATGCTTTAATTGTTGTTTTACTCATTGGTGCAATTGCAGGTTGGTTAGCTGGTGCAGTTGTTAAAGGTGTCGGTTTTGGTTTAGTTGGTAATATCGCTGTTGGTATTGTTGGTGCCTTTATCGGTAATAGCATCGGTCTTACTCTTGGTGGTGGCTTATTAGGCGCAATTTTAAGCGCTACAGTCGGTGCTATCATTTTATTGTTTGTGATAAGTTTAGTTAAACGTGCTTAGCTTGTTTTAAGTATTAGTTTAACTTTACCTAAAAAAACGGAAGCCTTTTAGCTTCCGTTTTTTTGTGGCATTTTTTCTATTAAGCTAGAAAAGGTGCAGAAAAAAAGGGCCGAAGCCCTTTAATTATTAAGCAATCAGTATTTTTATAATTACTCTTGAACACCTTGGCTTTTTAAATATTCTTCATAAGTACCGTGGAAATCGACTACTTCATTAGGTTTGATTTCGATAATACGTGTTGCTAATGAAGATACAAACTCACGGTCATGGCTGACGAATAATAACGTGCCTTCGTAGTTTTCTAAGGCTAAGTTCAATGACTCGATAGATTCCATGTCCAAGTGGTTAGTTGGCTCATCCATTAATAAGATGTTTGGTTTGTTCATCATTAACTTACCAAATAACATACGGCCTTGCTCACCACCAGAAATGATTTTTACTGACTTAGTAATATCATTTGCACCAAATAATAAACGCCCTAAGGTACCACGAACGGCTTGCTCGTCATCACCTTCTTGCATCCATTGGCCCATCCAATCCATTAGGTTTTGATCTTTTACAAAATCAGATGAATGGTCCTGTGCGTAATAACCTAACTGTGCATTTTCAGACCATTTATATTCGCCTGAACTTAACTCAATTTCGCCCATTAAAGTACGTAATAATGTTGTTTTACCCACACCATTTTGACCGATGATCGCAACGCGTTCGCCTACTTCAATCATGAGGTTTAAGTCTTTGAATAATGTATTTTCAAAGCTTTTAGTCATTGAAATGGTTTCTAGTGCATTACGGAATAATTTTTTCTCTTGTTTGAATACAATGTAAGGATTAACACGGCTTGATGCTTTAACTTCATCAAGTTGAATTTTATCCATTTGTTTTGCACGAGAAGTCGCTTGTTTTGCTTTTGATGCGTTAGCAGAGAAGCGGCTTACAAATTCTTGTAATTCAGATAACTGTGCTTTTTTCTTCGCGTTTTCAGACAATAGACGCTCACGAGCTTGTGTTGCCGCTGTCATGTATTCATCGTAGTTACCTGGGTATAAACGTAATTCACCGTAATCGATATCAGCCATGTGTGTACATACTGAGTTTAAGAAGTGACGGTCATGCGAGATGATAACCATGGTACATTGACGTGCGTTTAATTCTGTTTCTAACCAACGGATAGTATCGATATCCAAGTTATTGGTTGGCTCATCAAGTAACATGATGTCTGGATTTGAAAATAGTACCTGTGCTAGTAACACACGTAGTTTCCAACCCGGTGCGACTTCTGACATCGGGCCGTAATGTTGCTCTAATGGAATACCAACGCTTAATAGGATTTCCCCTGCACGTGAGTCGGCAGTGTAACCATCCATTTCTGCAAATTCAGTTTCTAAATCAGCTACTTTCATACCATCTTCTTCACTCATTTCTGGTAAAGAGTAGATACGATTACGCTCATTCATGACTTCCCACATCTCTTTGTGGCCCATCAATACGGTATCCAGTACTGTATGTTCTTCAAAAGCAAACTGATCTTGATGTAGTTTGGCAATACGCTCATTAGGATCTTTAGTTACGTTACCTGCGCTTGGCTCAAGGTCACCCGTTAAAATCTTCATAAAAGTTGATTTACCACAACCATTTGCACCGATTAAACCGTAACGATTTCCTGTGCCAAATTTTACAGAGATATTTTCAAAAAGTGGTTTTGCACCAAATTGCATGGTGATGTTATTTGTACTTAACACGGCTTATTCCTAAATTATTTGAGTATTGCTTTTCTGAGCATTTTTAATGTCGGGTATTATACATATACTGTGAGGTTAATCACCTCAGAATTGTATGAATTTTATGCGAGTTAATTGTTGTTTAAGCAACTAAGTTGATAAAACTAACACATAGCGTGATGCGCGCGCTTAGGGTAAGCTACGCGTCTAATGGCAAGTGCCGTACTTTAATGAGATTTTATATGAGTTTTGAAACCCTAGGTTTACCCGTATCGTTAGTAGAAGCAGTTAAAAATGCTGGCTATGAAACACCTTCCCCTATTCAAGAACAGGCTATTCCTGCTGTATTAGCTGGTAAAGATGTAATGGCTGCAGCACAAACAGGAACAGGGAAGACGGCTGGGTTTACTTTACCGTTATTAGCTATGTTAGAGAAAGGTGAACGAGCAAAACCAAATCAAGTACGAGCGTTGATATTAACGCCAACGCGTGAGCTTGCTGCTCAAGTACAAGCGAGTGTACAAAAGTATGGTCAGAATATGCCACTTCGCAGCATGGTGGTTTATGGTGGTGTTAAAATTAATCCACAAATGCAAAACTTACGCCGTGGTGTGGATATTTTGGTCGCAACGCCTGGTCGCTTGTTAGATCTTTATCAGCAAAATGCTATTCGCTTTCAACAATTAGAAGTTTTGGTATTAGATGAAGCTGACCGTATGTTAGATATGGGCTTTATTCATGATATTAAAAAGATCCTTAAAGCATTGCCGCCCAAACGCCAAAACCTTTTATTCTCAGCCACTTTCTCTGATGATATTCGAGCATTAGCAAAAGGTTTAGTTAATAACCCTGTTGAAATTTCAGTGAGTCCTCGTAATACAACCGTTGAAAAGATTGAACAGACTTTATATGAAGTTGATAAAACGAAAAAAACAGCGTTATTAAGCCAGTTAATTATCGACAATAAATGGCAACAAGTTTTAGTGTTTGTAAAAACCAAACATGGTGCGAATCGTTTAGTTAAAAATTTAGAAGCTCGTGGTATTCGTAGTGCAGCTATTCATGGTAATAAAAGCCAAGGTGCGCGTACTAAAGCATTAGCTCAATTTAAAGAAAGCCAAATTAAAGTGTTAGTGGCAACAGATATTGCTGCTCGTGGTATCGATATTGATCAATTACCTAATGTGGTTAATTTTGATTTACCACACGTTAGTGAAGATTATGTGCATCGTATCGGACGTACTGGCCGTGCTGGTAATGAAGGTGAAGCAATTTCATTAGTTTGCCAAGAAGAGTTTAAATTATTAAAAGACATTGAACGTCTTATTAAAAAAGTGATTCCTCGTAAAGTATTTGCAGGTTTTCAGCCAGGTGAACCATTACCTCCTTCGGTATTAGATACTCGTGAGAAAAAAATTAAAAAGCCTAAAGCACCAAAAGTAGGCCATAAAGATGGTGTGCGTTCAGGTTCAAGAACAGGTAGTAATAAAAAACAAAGTGGCGTGCGTAGTAACTTTGTTGGCGGTTAATACTTAACTTCAATTCTGAATAATGGGTCTGTATTAATTTGCTTATTCGGAACTGAGATTAGCTATTAAATTGCTGTTAAAAAACCTTAATATTATCAATATTAAGGTTTTTTTGTTTTTAGCGTGTTTTAAAAAGAAGTACGGCGATAATCACGGTATTTAGGTAACCAGAAAGTATCTTGTAATCGACGTTGTATATTCTCTTCTGTCACTGGTAAGGCTAATTTATCTTCTATAGCTTGTTGAGCAACAGCATAAGCAATTTTAGCGCTGATCTCTTTGATCACACTTAAAGGCGGTAATAGAGCGCCCGGTGCTTTTTTATATTCCATAGAAGCATCTGCTAACGCTTGGCTTGCAGCCATTAACATATTGTCGCTGATCCCCGTTGCTCGAGAAGCGATAACACCTAATCCAATCCCTGGGAAAATATAACTATTATTACATTGTGAAACTTCGTAAAAATCATCATCAAAGTAAGTGTTTGGAAAAGGGCTGCCAGTTGCAATAATGGCCTTTCCTTGACTCCAATTTGTAATGTCTTGCGGCGTTGCTTCAACACGAGATGTTGGATTTGAAAGAGGTAAAACAATAGGCTGTTCAGTATTTTCACATAAGCTTTCTATCACGCTTTTTGTGAATAAACCAGGTTGTCCACTAACACCAAATAAAACGGTTATTTTTGCTTGTTTAACAACTTGCTCTAAACCTAAACGTTGGCTGTTATCCCAGTCTTCTAAGTCTTCTGATTTTTGTACTAATGCTTTCTGGAAGCTTTGTAAGTCGGTCATGTTATCTGTTAATAAACCATAACGATCCACCATAAACACACGTTTACGTGCTTGTGCTTCACTTAATCCTTCTCGTTGCATCTGTCTAATAATATGTTCGGCAATACCACAACCAGCCGATCCTGCACCTAAGAAAGCAATATTTTGTTCACTGAGCTTTTGTTTTTTATTTAAACAAGCGGCGATTAACGTTCCCACAGATACCGCAGCGGTACCTTGAATATCATCATTAAAGCAACATAATTGGTCACGATACTTATTAAGTAGGGGAGTTGCATTTGCCTGTGCAAAGTCTTCAAATTGTAATAGCACTTCTGGCCAGCGACGTTTAACCGCTTGGATAAATAAATCGACAAACTCATTATATTCTTCGCCGGTAATGCGCGGATTACGCCATCCCATATACATAGGGTCATTTAATAAATGATTATTGTTGGTGCCTACATCTAATAAAATGGGTAGACAATGAGCAGGAGTAATGCCACCACAAGCGGTATACAGGGCTAATTTCCCAATGGGGATCCCCATACCACCAATGCCTTGGTCACCTAAACCTAGAATACGTTCGCCATCAGTGACAACGATAACTTTTACATTTTGTTTAGTTGCATTTTGTAACATATCATCAATTTTATGGCGCTCAGGGTAGGAGATAAATAACCCGCGTTTTCGACGATATATTTTAGAGAATTTTTCACATGCTTGACCTACGGTTGGTGTGTAGATAAGTGGCATGACTTCTTCAATATGTTGTTCAATTAGCTGATGAAATAGAGTTTCATTGGTATCTTGAATATTGCGCAGATAAATATGTTTATCTAAGTCTGTAGTGAAAGAAGACAATTGCTGATAAGCACGCAATGACTGCTCTTCAATGGTCTCAATAGTATGAGGTAATAGGCCCGTTAAATTAAAATTATCACGTTCTTCGGAAGAAAAAGCACTGCCTTTATTCAATAATGGCGTTTCTAATAATGCGGGCCCTGCAAAGGGGATATATAAGGGACGTTTAGTTGGCATAATCAAACCTTTTTAGTGAATAAAGCATGTTGTAAACCATACAGATAATTTAATGTTTTAGGAATTAAGCTATTGCTGAATTTAATGCTCTATCATACTGTTAGTGAATTTTTTATCAATTCAAGTCAGTTATTAACTGACTACTTTTTTATTTTTTATGAAGTAGGCTTTTAGGTAATCGATTAATAAACGCAATTTTTTGGAATCAGCACCTCCCGGTGGAAACACTGCATATAGATCAATATCATTCAGTTGATAATCCGCGAGCACCTGAGTTAATGTCCCTGCATTTATTTTAGGTAATGCATCATAGCTTGGAATACGTCCTAAACCATGGCCACCTTCAACAAAAGCCGTTCGGGCTGCAGCATTATTAGTACTGATATTGCCTTTTAATTTCACACTAAAAGAACGATTGCCTTTTTTTAGCTCTAAGACATTAGCCGCTAACTTGTAAAGAATCCAATCATGAGAAGCTAATTGTGCAGGAGTATTGGGGCGCCCATGTTTTATTAAATAACTTGGTGCCGCACATAAGTAAGTACTTAATGAAGATAGTTTTGTTGCTTGTAAACCTGAGTCCGCTAAAGCTGCGCCTCTAATGGCGATATCAAAACCATCTTTAATGATATTAACCACTTCATCACTCAGATTTACATCTAGTTGAATATGAGGGTAAAGCTGACGAAACTCGTTTAATGCCGGCACAATAGTATGTAAACCAACATTCACTGGACAGGCTATTTTGATTAATCCTGTGGGCTCATTTTTAATATTTTCTATTTGTTGATTAGCTGCAAGTGCTTGCTCAACGATAACTTTACAGCGTTGATAATACTGTTCACCTGCCTCTGTGAGAGCAATGCTACGAGTTGAACGGTTTAATAGCTTTATCCCTAGTTGTGTTTCAAGTTTTTTGATGTGGTAACTCACCACCGCTCGTGATAACCCAACATGTTTAGCTGCGGCGCTTAAGCTACCTTGCTCAATCACTTGTGCAAAAACTACCATGCTTTTTAATTGTTCAAATGAAAGTTTCACTATTCAGTCTCGATTCAGTTTGCTTTCGGTTATTGTATCAATAATTATAACAATGAAGTTGATAGAGTCTGCATTGTTCAGCGAAATATTAAGCATATACTTATTAAATAGCTACTTAACCAAGTGGTTACAGCTAGCAAATGTAAATAATTTTAAGGGAGCGATCATGAGCAAGAAAATATTAATGGTTCTAACATCACATGATAAATTAGGTAATACAGGTCATAAAACTGGTTTCTGGGTTGAAGAGTTTGCTGCACCGTATTATGTATTTAAAGATGCAGGTTTTGATATCACATTAGCATCACCATTAGGCGGTCAGCCACCTGTTGATCCAACTAGCCAATTATCTGACTTTGAAACAGATGCAACAAAACGTTATGACGAAGATCAAGCAGTAAAACAAGTGTTGGCGAATACCGTTCTTTTATCATCAGTTAATCAAGGTGATTACGATGCGGTATTCTACCCAGGTGGCCACGGTCCATTATGGGATCTTGCTTATAATGCGGATTCAATTGAGTTAATTGAAAGCTTTCTAGCTGCGAATAAACCTGTTGGAGCAGTATGCCATGCAAGTGCGGTATTGTTAGATGTTAAAAATAGCAACGGTGAGTCAGCTATTAAAAATAAAGCGGTGACAGGTTTTACTAATGGGGAAGAGGCTGCAGTGCAGTTAACTGATATTGTTCCTTTCTTAGTAGAAGATGAATTAATTAAACGTGGTGCAGATTACCAAAAAGTGGATGATTTTATTGCTTTTGCTGTACAAGATGGGTTGATTATTTCAGGTCAAAATCCTGCAAGTTCTGAGCTGGTGGCTAATAAAATAGTCGCTCATTTAAGCATATAAGCTTAATGAAGGAGTAAAGCTATTCGCTAAATCAATAAACTTAAAGGCACTATTGATAATATCGGTAGTGTTTTTTTGTAGCTTCAATCGCAAGTGAGGCGTTACACGATATCAATAAAAGCACCTTGAGAAAGGTGCTTTATATTAGTTACTTACTCTTTAGATCGTAGTCTTTGAAATAAATGTAAGAAGCCAAAGAAAGCATGGCCATAAAAATAAGCTTCGATTAATCCAACGCTGACTTTATGTGTTTTGAGTAAGACTGGGCTAAGTACGCCATTTCCAACTGTGACATACCAAACAATCCCTGTTAGTAAAGCAATCATTAAAGCAATACAACCTAAGCCTTCTACAGTTGCTGCTAAACCACCAGGTCGACTTGTTGGTAAACGAAATGCCATTAATGTTTTGCTATCTTGTTTGATGCCATCAAAGTCTTTATAAAGCCAAGGATAAATATCCTTAGCTTTTCTTCTGTTTAAAATTTTCATGAAGAAGATAGAAGTGATAACAAATAAAAGTAATCCACTATAAACATGAAATTGACTCATCAGATTAATATCAGCCCACAATGTTGTTGAATGAACATGCATAAAATATGAACTAATAATTTGTAATGAAACCCATATAACCACGGTTAGATGCAATATTTTTTCTGAGGTTGGTAAGTTTTCAAATAAGGCGTTAAAGGTTTTTCTTGTGCGTAAAAACATAAAATATTTATTTCTCATTGGTTTGTTTAACACTATCTTCTATAGCGTTATATCAATAATGTGATGTAACGATACAGCGTGTTAATTATTTTAAATCCCTAGAGAGTTGTCATATGAAAAGTTGTCTATCTATCACTGCGGAACTGTTTAAGATTATTTTACTTTTAACCATATTCAAAATCTCTTTCGTTAACGCATCCTTTCAAGTGGATTATGCCCCATTAAAAGATTTTAAAGGAGAGATAATTACAGTAAATAACAGAATTGTTGTTGCTGAAGATGAAGTTTTTGATGGTCAGAGCAACTTATTATAGCTAGAAAGGGGAGGTTGACTGTTCACACAAAAAAATATGCCAACCATGTTTATCTGTTTTCGGCAGCCGCATTAAAAAATAGTTGGATTAGCAATACACCTGATAGCATTCATATTAAAGGTTCAAACGTCGTTTATAGTTGTGCTAAAACTGTCAGGTTCATATATGGATTTTGGGCTGAAAAAGCTGGTTATTTAACTGCTGCAGGAGGACATAGGTTTACTAACGTCAAATATAAACACTTAGAAACAGAAGGTAGAAAATAATCGGTTAATTTATGATTAATAAGGTTTGTAGCACTCAGATTATGCCTTAGCCAATAATATGAGTGCTTAATTATATTAAATATCTACAGAAGAGATTGTTATAAAATAATTTATTTATGTGCTTCTTCGTGTGAGTTATCTAAATATGCAATGTTCTTATCAGAAATAATAGGCCCTGTATGATGTTGGAATTCATCTCCCTCTTCATCATGAGTCGCTATGAAGTTGAGTAAGCAACTGCTGTAATTTGCTTCTGCTTTAGCCAGGTGTTTGCCATCTTCACTGCGCACCAGAATGGTATCACCGACAGCAAATTCACCATGCACTTCTGATATTTCATTGCTGGTTAATTGCTCGCTATTTTCATCAAATGGGTAATCAAAACCATCCTCTATCACTAACTCACCTTGTGCTTTTGCAGTGTGTGTCATCCAATGCAAGTCTTCTTTCATTGGTGAGTCATAAGGAGAAAATATAGTACCGGGATTATTACCTAAAATTAACTGTTCAAATGAACTTTCTTTGAAACCGTTGATGATATAAGTGCTGAGTCCATGTGAAGTGGCTTTTTCAGCTGCTTCTATCTTCGTTTTCATACCACCTGTGCCTACGCTGCTGTGCGCGCCACCGGCCATGTCATAAATTGATTGGTCAATATTATGAACTTGTTTAATTAACTTAGCATCAGTATTAGTATGAGGATTTTTATTGTATAAACCATCAATATCAGAACAAATAATGAGAGAATCTGCATCGGCAGCTGCAGCAACCATGGCAGATAAGTTGTCATTGTCACCTACTTTCAATTCATCCGTTGTTACCACATCATTTTCGTTTACGATTGGTAATATGCCATTATCAAGTAGTGCAAACATAGTTTCACGTACGCTGTCATATCTTTCTTTATCGCGTAAGTCACCATGAGTTAATAAAATTTGTGCTGATGGAAAATCAAAAAATCGGTCCCAAGCGGCCATCATTTCATTTTGACCGGCTGCTGCCATTGCTTTTTTTATTGCTAAAGATGGATTTTCTAGATTGCCAAAAAAGTGAGAACCTGCGGCTACAGAGCCAGATGATACAAGGATAACTTCTATCCCTTGGTCTCTACATTGCAATATAAATTTAGCGATGTGTAATAGATAACGAGAACTACATCCTTTTCTTTCTGGTGCAATTAATGCGCTACCAACTTTTAATACAATTCGCTTCCATTGATTGTTTTTCATAATTTCTCTTTGCTTTACTACATTACTCTTTTTTATACGTGCAACTTTAATCGCAAGAGTAAAAAGCGATTTGTTGCATAACTAACGATGTTAATAAGTGGTTTTAGTTTTTTAAACTGGAACTTTGAGGAGGAGGGATATTTGTTGAATGATGATAATTTCTCAATTGAGTCACTATACTATTTCCTGCGTTGATAATTTGATTTAAAGAGTGATCGCATAAAAAAATAATATTTCATCTATACGATTTGCGTAGTATATCATAATTTTTTGTCAATATTTTGTTTGATTTTTAATCGCGCCGATAAAGGGGGTGAAAAATCACCAATAGGATGGCATTTATCAGCAAGAAAATATTGTTTAAGGTAGCTGTTTGAAAATGAAAAATTGAGCTGATATGAGTGAATAAAGTCATTTAATTCGCTCATATTGTTTGATTAAACTGTTTCATTTGGTATTGTCTTGTTGGAAATTTTCTTAATAGATATTATTATTTCAAATTAAGTAAAAGTTGGTTATGTTTGTTTTTAGAAAATACAAACTAACTTCCTCTAATCATTTTTATGTTTTTAAGGGTTTTATGTATACCGTACTTTATCAGTGGAAAATTAAAGAAGATAAAAAGGATGAATTTATCGCCTCTTGGAACATAGTGACAGATCACTATGTCAATAAACACGGCCAAATCGGTTCAAGACTCCATGAAATTACGGATAATACGTTTGCTGCTTATGCACAATGGGAGAGTGAAGATAAACGCAATAAAGCATTTGCTTTAGATGATGTTGAACCAGAAGTTTTATCAGTTATGGAGTCTTGTATTGTTAAGACACTTAAACCAATTGAAATGCATATAGTCTCTGATAAATTGAAAGCATAAGCCTTGCTTCATTATTTAATATAAGTCTGCACATTAAAATTGGAGAAATACTGTGAATCAATTGCTTAATATTATTATTTGTATTTTATTACCTCCTCTTGCTGTATTAATAAAGTATGGATTAGGTAAAGATTTTATTATTAACTTCGTGCTTAGCCTGTTCTTTTTTGTTCCAGGCATTATTCATGCTCTATGGTTAACAACACAAAAATAGCATTATTATTAAATTGTAAATATGTGAAATTTACTGTTTAAAATGAAATAGCCTCTATATTAATATTTAATATAGAGGCTATTTTTTATGTCAATTAAAGCAAGCGTAAAATACAACTATTAATTGCTGTGATTGCTTTAGAACTTGGTTGCAATCACTTTATTTGATTGTAAATTTAACATCCTCATCACGTAATAAATAAAGTGTAAAACAGGCCGCCCACATAGGCCAAGCAGCAAAAAATAATAAGTTATTAAAACCATCTAAATACTGTCCAAATGCTGATAATGTAGAGGCTCCGTGCATCAAAAATATCAAACCATAAGTAATGCGTTTCTTAACTCCAGTAACAAAAGCTAAAATTAATAATACTTGCAAGCTTGCTAAAACATATACGATTATATCGCTTGAACCACTGATACCATAAAACTTTTCAAAGACTTTAGCTGTGTGGCCGGGATAAAAAAACTTGTCTAAAGTCCACATGAGAAACACAATAAAAACACCTACTCGTAATGATAAAAGAGACCATTGCAATCGAGTTTTTAGATTTGATGAAATTGCCTGTGACATTGAAATTCCTTAAAAAATTAACGGGTTGAATACAGAACATATTAAGACCGTTGTCTTGTTTAATTAATTTCATTTTTTAGAATTAATGTTATCGGTTTAAATTATTCTGAGGGATACCACTTATAGATGAGGGCAGACAAATCGAATGTTAACTTAATAACATTCGACTTTGACTTAGTTTGGAATCAATCTGAAATTTATTATTGCTTCTTAAATAATAAATCATCTGTGAAGGGTTGTTCTTTAATTATTTTTACTTTTTGATCTTTTTTAAGAGGCTGATCTTTATTTAAGTCATTAATTAAAATGGTATATTCTAACTCTTCAATACCGTGTTCACGTTGCTTTAATGTTTTAATATCTTCATGGTCTTTTGCTTTAACGACACGTAAGACCTTCTCATTAATAGACGCTATTTGTTGTTGAGTAATGGGTTTAAAGCTTAAAGCACTGGCCATTAGTTTCTTTTTAAAAGCATGTGGCGCAACCGATGATATTTGCATTGTTGTTTTATTAAAATCAAGCCACAAAAAGAGAACACTCTGCCCTTTATCTTGTAGTGTGATTAAATAACCTTTGCCACCCCATTCAAAATTAATTTCTTTGTAAGTGAGTTCTTTATCGTATTCTTTTTTGAAGGCTTCTTGAAATTTTGTCACGTTTTCTAGTGCAGAATATTTATTACCTGTGCCACTTAATGCAATAAAGGCTTGTTCTTTTTCTCGCATTGCTATGACTGCTTGAGGCTGATTATAGAGTGCCCATTGTGCAGGGAACTCCATGGTGAACCCCATACTTGGTTGTAAAAAGAGACTCGCTTGAAAAATACCATTTGCCGGATTTTCTTCGAATACTAGACCATCTAATTTATCTGGGAAAGAGAGGTCAATAGGAGCGCGTTCAACAGTTGTTAAGCTTTTTGATACCTGTTGCACATTCTTAACGCGATCGGGTGTGTAAGGGTGGCTATCAAAATAACTTTTTTCTTGAGTTTCCTGTGAAGTAAATTCAATGGTGTCATTTAATCGTGTAAGAATATGGCTCATCGAAGTTGGTTTATAACCAGCTTTAGCCGCAAGAGTTATCCCTAATGTATCAGCTTCTGTTTCATGCCCTCGGCTGTAACGGGATAAAAATAAATTATTACCAGCATTGATTGGTGTGTTGATTAAGTTACCCAGTTGGTCACTAAATAAACCGACAATATTTCCGGGTATTTTAATAATGCTAGGGACAATATTTGAACTCATTTGTTGTACTGAATGGCGTTGTGTTACATGGGTTATTTCATGTGCTAGTACACAAGCAAGTTCGTCTTCATTCATCAGTAAAGCTAATAAACCACGAGATATATAAATATAACCGCCAGGTAATGCAAAGGCATTGGGAGTTGCATCATCAACGATTTTAAATTGGAAGGTAAATTGATTGTTGTCTAACTCTTTAACTAAACGTTGACCCACATTATTGACATATTGTTGCATCTCTAATGGTTGGTATAAACCCATCTGTGCAGAGACTTGTTTGGCTGCTTTTGCTCCTACAGTTTTATCATAATCTGTACTTAATATCGCAGTACATGCTGATACACTTAATACAACAAAAATAGGCAGTAGTAATTTCTTTTTAAAGAAGGAATATTGTTTTTTTTGAAGATTAAATGGGAGCATGAGTTTATATCCTTATATTACTGCGAGCATTCTAATAGATACGTGAAATGACTCGCAGTAGACTTTTTTATTGCAGTTTAAGTGCTAGCGTCTGTTCGATTGGCGACGGCGACCTTTTTGTGCTTTTTTAGGTGCATGAGCTGCATTCGATTCAGGTACAACTAGTTTAGCTTCAAAACCTTCGATTACTTCACGTTGAATAAAATAACCTAAATGCTGTTCAATGGCACATAAGTTTCTAAAGTCATCTCGTGATAATAATGAAATAGCTTCACCTTCAGCCCCTGCTCGACCTGTACGTCCAATACGGTGTACATAATCTTCTGCTTCATCAGGTAAATCGTAGTTAATAACACGTTCTAAATCATCTATATCAATACCACGAGCGGCAATGCCCGTTGCCACTAAGAATTGAATTTTACGATCTTTAAAGTCTGCCATTAGCTGTTCACGTACGGCTTGACTTCGTCCGCTATGGAATGACTCAGCAGCAATGTCGCGTTTTTCTAATTGACTTACTAATTTAGCCGCGCCACGTTTTGTTTCGATGAAAATTAACGCTTGTTGCCATTTATTCTCATGAATAAGATGACTCAATAGAGCTGATTTAAACTCTTTGTCCACCGTAATTAAACGTTGTGCAATTTTGGGAACAGTGACATTTTCTGGTGCAATTGAAATTTCTCTTGCGTCGGTCACAGCTGTTCTTGCTAAGAAACGAACTTGTTTAGATAAAGTTGCAGAGAATAATAAGTTTTGACGCTCTTCAGGTAGCTTTTCAACAATTTTATTGATGTCTGCAATAAACCCCATGTCCAACATACGATCGGCTTCATCTATAACTAGAATGCTGGTTTCATCAAAATGAATAGCACGTCGAGTATACATATCTAATAATCGCCCCGGTGTTGCGACTAAAATATCAACTCCTTCAATTAAGCTTTGTTTTTGAGGCTCAATATCAACACCGCCATACATTGCCATAGAAGTTATATTTAGGTGCTTTGCATATAACCTAATATTCGCTTCCACTTGAATCGCAAGCTCACGGGTTGGCGTTAAAATCATGGCATGAACACGTTTTGGACGAACCATTGGAGCATCAATTAATTTTTGTAGAATAGGTAAAACAAAACTAGCAGTTTTACCGGTCCCAGTTTGTGCGGCTGCAATGAGGTTTTTACCGGCTAAAACAACTGGGATCGCTTTTTCTTGAATAGGTGTAGGTGTTGTATAACCTTGTTCGGTTACAGCTTGTACTATCGGATCACTCAATCCAAGGGATGAAAAAGACATAGCTTATCTCTACTTATAAACGTTAAATGGAAAACAGAGGCATTCTAGCATATGCATAGCTTAATCCACTTAGTTAATTAGCTTTAGGGTTGATAGCTTTTAGTTATTAATTTAATAAAAAACAACGATTTTACCTATCCAAATATTTACTACATAATGCTTTCCATGGATTCGGAGAACGAATCTAAATAATGTAAATAACTTAAATAGGAATATTAAAATGATCAATACTCAAATTAAACCATTCAACGCAACTGCATTTAAACAAGGTGAATTCGTTGAGATCTCTGAGCAAGACGTATTAGGTAAATGGTCTATCTTTTTCTTTTACCCTGCTGATTTTACTTTTGTATGTCCTACTGAATTAGGCGATGTAGCAGACCATTACGAAGAGTTACAAAAACGTGGTGTTGAAGTTTTCTCTGTATCAACAGATACGCATTTCACTCACAAAGCATGGCACGATAGCTCTGATACTATTGGTAAAATCAACTACTTCATGGTTGGTGATCAATCAGGCAACATCACAAACAATTTTAACGTAATGCGTGAAGGTCAAGGCCTTGCAGACCGTGCAACATTCTTAATCGACCCAGAAGGTACAATCCAAGCAATGGAAATCACTGCTGAAGGGATTGGCCGTGACGCTGAAGACCTACTACGTAAAGTTAAAGCTGCACAGTATGTTGCTGCTCATCCAGGTGAAGTATGTCCAGCTAAATGGAAAGAAGGCGAAGAAACATTAGCACCTTCTTTAGACCTAGTAGGTAAAATCTAAGTCTAAAAAAAACTAAGCAGCTTTGACGTTGCTTAGTACTAGATAGACCTTAGTCAATAGACTGAGGTCATTTAAAAATAGATTTTTATATTACCTTATTGACGTGAGAGTCGATTTTTAAATTAACCAATTTGCTTAATGACGTTTTTCAATAAACGTGGATCAACGCAGCTATAAAAAGTTACAAAGGTGGGATTATGTTAGACCAAAATATGAAGGCGCAATTAAAAGCGTACCTAGAAAATTTAAAAACAGAAGTACAACTTGTTCTTAGTCTTGATGACAGTGAAACGGCTAAAAAATTACATTTATTAGCGACTGATATCGCTTCATTACACGACAAAGTCAGCGTTATTGAAGATCAATCTGCAAGTGCTCGTCAACCAATCATGCAAGTGGTTAATCCAACTAAAAACACCGCTATCGGTTTCGCTGGTTTACCAATGGGTCACGAATTTACATCACTAGTATTAGCATTATTGCATAGTGGTGGTCATCCGATGAAGATTGATGCCGAGGTGATTGAACAAGTGCGTCACCTTGAAGGCGAGTTTAACTTCGAAGTATTTATTTCATTAAGTTGTCAAAACTGTCCTGATGTTGTGCAGGCGTTAAACATGATGGCTGCTATCAATCCAAACATAAAAACAACAATGATTGATGGTGCTGCGTTTCAAGATGAAGTGGCAGAACGCAATATTATGGCGGTACCGAGTGTGTACCTAAATGGTGAGGTTTTCACTCAAGGACGCATTACATTAAGTGAAATTCTTAACAAAATGGATACAGGGGCTGCGAAGAAACAAGCGGCAGCATTGAATGAAAAAGACCCGTATGAAGTATTAGTCGTTGGTGGTGGCCCTGCAGGTGCATCAGCTGCTATCTATGCAGCACGTAAGGGCATTCGTACAGGTGTGCTTGCTGAGCGCTTTGGTGGACAAGTGATGGACACGATGGCGATTGAAAACTTTATCTCAGTTAAAGAAACGCAAGGACCTAAATTAGCCGCTGCGCTTGAAGAACACGTAAAAGAATATGATGTTGATATTATGAATGAACAGCGTGCTGATGCAGTGGTTGCTGCAGAAAAAACAGAAGATGGTTACATTCATGTTTCACTTGAAAGTGGTGCTACATTAAAAAGCCGTAGTGTTATCTTATCAACGGGTGCTCGTTGGAGAAAAATGAACGTACCAGGTGAGCAAGAGTATAGTAATAAAGGTGTAGCTTACTGTCCTCACTGTGATGGTCCATTATTCAAAGGTAAAAAAGTAGCGGTAATTGGTGGTGGTAACTCAGGTATTGAAGCGGCAATCGACCTAGCTGGTATCGTAGCGCACGTAACTGTTTTAGAGTTTGCTGATACATTACGTGCAGACCAAGTATTAGTAGATAAAGCAAATAGCATTGCCAATATCGAGATTATTAAGAGTGCACAAACAACAGAAGTGATTGGTGACGGTACACGTGTTACTTCACTTAAATACCTTGACCGTGTAAGTAATGAAGAAAATGAAATTGAATTATCAGGTATCTTTGTACAAATCGGTCTAGTGCCAAACAGTGATTTCTTGAAAGACAGTGGCGTTGCTTTATCACCACGTGGTGAAATTGAAGTGAATGCTAAAGGTGAGACGTCATTACCAGGTGTATTTGCGGCTGGGGATGTAACGACTGTCCCTTATAAGCAAATTATTATCGCAATGGGTGAAGGTTCAAAAGCAAGCTTAAGTGCATTTGACCACTTAATTAGAACACCTGCGCCGAGCAAGTAGTCTCTATTATCCATCAATAAAAAAGCCGAGTAATACTATTATTCGGCTTTTTTTATTTCAAAAATCGATTATTTAATAGTAAATTTCACATCTGCATCACGTAATAAATACAGCGTAAAACAAGCAACCCACATAGGCCAAGCAGCAAAAAACAGTAAGTGATTAAAGCCATCTAGGTATTGGTTATACGCGGATAATGTTGATGCGCCATGAAGTAAAAAAATCAATCCATAAGTGAAACGTTTTTGCACTCCTGATACAAATGCTTTAGTAGTACTCCTGGTGCAACAAATTTATCGAGCGTCCACATTAACATAACAATAATAATGCTTAGGCAAAGTGTTAATAATAGCCATTGCAGACAGTTTTGCATATCCAGAGGTAAAGCTTGTGATATCTTCATTAAATAAAGTTATTTTGAATTAATGTTTTGTTTTGAAATAGAGCGGGTATGTAAGGGATTAGGGAGAGGAAGTGAGAAAGGCGCGATAAACGAGTCAATAAGTTTATCGCTATTAAAGTCTGCTCTATATTAAGTTAAGTACGCAGTTTAGCTTCGTCCTGACTGGCAAGATATTCATTATAAGTTCCTTGAAAATCGACTACTTTTTTATCTTTAATATCAATAATACGTGTCGCAAGTGATGAAACAAACTCACGGTCATGGCTAACAAAGATAAGCGTTCCTTTGAATGCTTTTAATGCGTTGTTTAAGGCATCAATAGCTTCTAAATCCATGTGGTTAGTTGGCTCATCCATTACTAAAACGTTAACGTCTTGCATCATCAATTTGCCAAATAATAAACGGTTTTTTTCTCCACCAGAACAATTGCGTGCTTTTTTATTTGCATCATCGTCAGTAAATAATAAACGACCTAAGATACCACGAACGATTAAATCACTGTGCTTGCTAGTACGCCATTGTCCCATCCAGTCCATTAGGGTGAGGTCGTTATCAAAATCAGTACTACTATCTTGAGGGCAGTAGCCGATTGATGCATTTTCAGACCATTTAACAACACCTACATTTTGTTCAATATCATTCACCAAACAACGCATGAAAGTGGTTTTACCAACACCATTTTCACCGATAATCGCAAGTTTAGCACCTGCTTCTAAAATAATATTACCAGCACTAAAGAGAGGGCCTTCATCAAAACCATGACCTAAATCTTCAAGGACTAATGCTTGGCGATGCATTTTTTTACCTTCATCAAAAGATAAAGAAGGGTGCATACGGCTAGTTGATTTAACTTCGTCTAGCTTAATTTTGTCCATTTTCTTAGCGCGAGAACTTGCTTGTTTTGCTTTAGATGCATTAGCACCAAAGCGATTTACAAAGTCTTGTAGCTCATCTATTTCTGCACTTTTCTTCGCATTTTCAGCTAATAACTGTTCACGAATTAATGAAGAAGCTTCAAGGAAGTATTCATAGTTACCAGGGTAAATACGTAACTCGCCGTAATCAATATCGGCCATGTGTGTACAAACAGAATTTAAGAAGTGACGGTCATGCGAAATAATCACCATGGTACAGCGACGTTTGTTTAATTCATCAGATAACCAGTTGATAGTATGAATATCCAAGTTATTAGTTGGTTCATCTAATAATAATAAATCTGGGTTTGCAAACAATGCTTGTGCTAATAACACACGTAATTTCCAACCTGGTGCAACTTGCTTCATTAAACCAAAGTGGAACTCTTCTTCTATACCTGCGGCTAATAAAATATCACCAGCACGACTTTCTGCTGTGTAACCATCCATTTCAGCAAACTCACTTTCAAGTTCACCTACTTTCATGCCATCTTCTTCGGTCATTTCAGGTAAGCAGTAAATACGGTCACGCTCTTGTTTGATTTTCCATAGTGCTTTATCACCCATGATCACTGCATCAATAACGGTGTACTCTTCAAAAGCAAACTGGTCTTGGCTCAGCGTACCCATTTTAATACCGGGATCGAGTGACACATTACCTGAACTTGGTTCTTGCTCACCGGTTAAAATCTTCATGAAAGTTGATTTGCCACAACCATTAGCACCAATCAAACCATAGCGGTTGAAGTGTCCAAATTTTGCAGAGATATTTTCAAATAACGGCTCTGCGCCAAATTGCATTGTAATGTTTGCGGTAGATATCAAAGCTAAGATTCCATCAGTTAAGAGCAAGAAGTTATGTGCCAATCGGCTTTAATAACGTTGCAGAAATAATACGGGCGCGCAGTATACAGATTAAGCAATTAAAATGTCGAATTATGTGAAGAAAAGCAGGTTATTTTTGTTTTATTTTTATTCAGTGTTTTATGAAATTAATTTATTCAGGATAAAAAAAGTGGTTAGCTTAGGGGAGTTGGGAATGAGGTTGGTGATTAAGGGCTTGTTAACAAGCCCTTATATGATGCTGAGATTACTCTTTAATTAAGATCACTTCATCTAAACGTACTTCGGTTTGAGAGCCAATATTCCCGTCCATTTTAATTCTTGATGGATCAGTGATATTTAATTTTGCATAAACTTTAACTTCAGTATTTGAACCTGAGTTAAAGCTTATAAATGTTTGGCGGAAACGTTTATCTGAAACACCTTTAGGTGCATTCTCAAGGTCATTAATATGCACTTCTTTAGTTGCAATTGATTTGCCCGCTAAATCTTGTACACCGTATATTAATTGGCTTGGTGAACCTTGGCCTTTTTTATCATTGTAATAAAGTGATAATTCATAATCAGTATTAGCTTGTAAACCTTTTACAGTTTGGATAACTCCTGGTTGCGCAGTAAAATCATCCGTTGCATTTTTAAAGCGAAAACGTACAGAACCTTCTGGACCAAATGCAGTTGTACCAGAGCTACCTGCATCGCCAATACCTTTATCTTTTTCAGTCAATTTTACCCAAGCATCACTTTCGCCTTTATTTTTTCTGAATAAAGTGAATTGTGGATCAGTGATCAGGTTTTCGCTTGCTGTCACTGCTTGTACATTTGTTGCTGTTGCTACTGTTTTAGTTGGAGCTGTACTTACACAACCTGTTAATAATGCTGCAACACTCAAAGCTAAATAAACTTTCTTCATTTTATATCCTTATATAATACCAATCCGCTTAACACTATTTTCTGTTAGCAAATCTAATTAAGTGGAATGGTATAAATGACGTTATTAATAGAGCCAATACTTTATAGGGAAATAAATTTATTTTATGTGATTGATTAAACAGCTTAAAAATCTGAGGTGGTGATATTGGGTAGTATTGTTATTTATGTGCAGTCTGTCGCTTTGGTATTTGTAGCAAAGCGACATTTTATGTGTGAATGGTTGAGGTTATAAACCTTGCTGATATTGCGCATTAGTTGAAACTGTGACCATATTATTAACAGTTACTTCTGCTTGTTGATCACCCTTTAAAAAACCTTCAAAATGTTTAATTAATGTCGCTTTATCTTGTTGTGCTTTTGAACCTGAACCGATATCGGTCAGATCGATAAAGAACTCGTCAAATAAGTGAGAGAAGTCTTTAACGGCATCAAAATTTAAGAACTGCTCATGGTTATAAATACTTGGGTAACCACCTAGTTGTTTATCAATGGCAAAAGAAATACCTTTTACGTTGGTGATCGTAGTCGCTTTTTGGCACTTCAACATACAACCATCTTCAATACTAGGTTTGTTACAGCCAACTGTTTGTTGGAAGAAACATTGACGACTAGTCATCATTAGAATTGGATGATAAATACTGTACAACATTTTGAAGTTAGCAGGACGTTTAATATTTTTAATTTGATTACGGTTAATTTCATTTGAAATGAATGCGCCAGCACAATTTAATTCTTCCTGTAGGGTTAATAGTGCGTATGAGTTAGTGGTATTTAAAAATGGACCTGCGATCCATTCAATACCCATTTCAAAGGCTTTATAAGCGATACCTGTATTATTAGTTACAATACGTTCAGGTTTTAACTCTTCCAGAATACGTACCGCTTCAATGTAATCTTTACCAATTAATACCGCAGGAAACCAAGGAATAAAACGTGGATTTCGTACTAAAATATCACGTTGTTTATTACAACGTTTTTTAAAGCTTTCTGGTAATTTGTAATAGATGTCTGCCGTTGTAACATCACCTAAATAAGCATCTTTTTCATCGCTGATTAATAGTGATAAAGTTGGGGTTTCATTCAGTTTATCATGTGAGGTTAATGGCGGTAATGTTACTGCTGGGATAACTTCTTTTTCATCATTAAGGTAATAAGCGACTTTATTTTTAACTTCTGTTAATTCTTTGAAAGGAATTGTTAGATTTTCAGCTAATTGTGAAAAATCAAACTCAGCCACATTATAACGGCTATTTTTGAAGCTTTTAAAGCGTTTGGCAATAGCATCTGAGGTGACGGCAGATTGTTCTGAAGTGATCATGGTTGATTTGGATTCAACAATGAAATTTTTAATATCGTCATTTCCATTACTGATTTTAATATCAACAGTAAAAGGATGACCTAATTGACCAGAAAAACGTAATGTTAAATCACTCTTATCAATATTTAATGTCGCAACTTTTGCAGCAACTTGATCCACAATTTTATTTTTTTCTGCTCGCAAATCCTCTTGAGCTTCTTGGATTTGTACTACAGAAATAGCATTATTTTTTTCATTCGCATGAGTAAAGCTGTTATCGCGTGGGTTATCGATAAACATATCTTTAGTCAGATTGCCTTTTAAAAAGGAATTAGTGAAATCACGGTTAAATACTTTATATAAAGCGGAATCGTCGGCTAATAGTTTTCCTGTGTCTATAAACTGATTGATCTGTTGTCGCCAACTATCAACGACCGTATGAACGTATTGCGCACCTTTAATACGGCCTTCTACTTTTAATGAATCTACGCCGGCATCGACTAATTCTGGGAGATCAAACCATGCAGAATTATCTTTTAGGTTAAGGGGGAACTTGTTACCTGCATTGGTTATTTCATATTCATCTCGGCAAGCCTGACTACAACGTCCGCGGTTACCTGAATTACCTACACTAACTGAGCTTGAATAACATTGTCCTGAAAAAGCGATACATAAAGCACCATGAACGAATACTTCCGTTAATACCTCATGATCATGTGCTAATGAAGTCAGGCTTTTGATTTCGGCTAAATTAAGCTCTCGTGATAAGTTGGCGCGTGTTGCTCCTATTTTAGCTAGGAATAATATTTGCCCTTCATTGTGCGTAGTAAGTTGTGTTGAAGCGTGAATATGTAAGCTTGGGAAGAATTTTTTAACTAAGTTAAATAAACCAAGATCTTGCACGATAATGCCATCAATACCTGTATTAACTAATTGGTTTAATAGTTTAGTTAGCGCAGGAATTTCATGTTCTAAAATGACAATATTGAGGGTTAAAAATACTTCACATTGGTATTCATGTGCGAGTTTAATAACGCCTACTAAATCATCAAATGATAGGTTAGCTGCACGATTACGAGCATTGAAAATATCTAAACCACAATAAATGGCGTTAGCACCAGCAATTATCGCCGCTTTAATTGCGTCAACATCACCACCAGGGGCTAATAATTCGATTTTTCTACTCATAATTTACTCACCATCTATTTGATTCATTTTTATTTTGAGGCAGGAGTTTACTCTTATCCATACCCTTTTACTATGGTATAGCGGCCGTGGAATTAATAAGCATTTAATTTGGGTGTTTTTAGTGGGGGTAATTGAATAGCCACTATTTTATTCAGTGTTTGCGGACCACCTTTAGAGATAGACTGTTGTTCTGAAAATGTTTGTTACTTTCATTTGCACAAATAGCTAATTAACATAACCCTATAAAAGGATATAAACATGATTGAATTAGGACAAAAAATCCCTGCAGCAACATTAAGTCAATTAACTTCTGAAGGAATGGTACAGCATGATGTTATTGAGTTATTTACAGGTAAAAAAGTAGTTTTATTTGCTGTTCCTGGTGCGTTTACACCAACTTGTTCAGAAGCTCATTTACCAGGTTATGTTGTACTGGCTGATAAGCTTCAAGCTAAAGGTGTTGATTTAATTGCTTGTGTTGCCGTGAATGATGCATTTGTAATGAAAGCATGGGGTGAAGTACATAACGCTTCTGAATTATTCATGTTAGGTGATGGCGATGCTAGTTTCACTAAAGCATTAGGTCTTTCAATGGACACAAAAGGTTTTGGTGGTGTACGTTCACAACGTTATGCAATGGTTATTGAAGATGGCATTGTAACGCAATTAAACGTTGAAGAGGCTGGTGAGTTTGAAGTAAGTAAAGCTGAAACTGTACTGGCTGCACTTTAGTTTATAAATTTATAGCGGAAGTTATTACTTCCGTTTTGTATTTTTGCTTGTATATAAATGCCCATTATTTAGCCTAAAACTAAATTAGTTTCATTTTTTATTTCTCGAATAAATTTAAGCCAACAGTGTAAATACTTAAATCAGGCTTATATAAAATAACTTCAACACCTGCCGTTTTTGCCTCCTCAAATAAGTCCGTGTATTTTTTATCGATAAAATGAGCTGCATTAACGCGCTGTATACCGGAATGTAATATGGCAAATAAAAGTACACTACGAAAGCCTTGCTGTTTCATTTCAATTAATTCACGTAAATGTTTTTGCCCTCTAGTGGTTACAGCATCAGGGAAGTAACCATCACCAGCTTGTTCTCGTTCATCTAAGAGTGTGCAGCTTTTTACTTCAACATAACAGTCGGCTTTATTTGGAGAACTGAGTAAAAAGTCTATACGGCTATTTTCTTCGCCATATTTCACTTCTGCTTTACAGCTTTGGTAGCCTAATAATTCAGGTATGTTTTGTTGCTCAATTGCTTGTGCTACTAAGGCATTAGCTTTTGCTGTATTTACACAAATTAAATGCTTCTTTTGAGTTAATGTGAATTCCCAAGTGTATTGATACTTACGTTTTTTATTACTCGAAGTGCTATAAAAGATAGTATCACCAGCACTGCCACAACCTGTCATTGCGCCTGTATTTGCACAATAAATTGTTGTTTCCGTTGCATCTTCTAATACAACATCTGCTAAAAATCGTTTATAGCGTTTTATTAATGTTGCTGTTTGTAGTGGTGTGTCAAATATCATTATTTTTCCGGTTTTTTATATCTTTATTTTAAATGATAGTTATTATCATTTGATTGTGATATTTTATAGATTAAGTCAATTGCTAGATACGTTACAGTAATATAAGGAAGTTAGGAAATGACTATTCAACTGGAAATTGATAAAGATAAATTAATGTATTTATTTGAACAAGGGGTGTTGTGTGCCGCAGACTTTCGTTGTTTAAATAGTATTTCTAAGCAACAGGTTGCTGAATTATGTTTAAGCAATTGTGCTAAACATTTACAATCAACAAGTTGTATTATCCCTATTAACATGCATAAATTAAATTAGCTTAAGTAAGCTAAACCTCGGATTATTACTTTCAATTCATATTACATTTCACTGATAGATCACGTAAACTACGCGCTTATTTTTAAGCGAATTATCAGGTGAATCATGATACGTCTCAACCAAGTTAAATTACCGCTCGACCACAATGAAGAAGCGTTGCAGCAGTTTGTATTAACAAAGCTAAATATTACTGTACAGCAATTGGTTAATATTCATGTATTTAAACGTGGATATGATGCGCGTAAAAAAAATCATATTACCCTTATCTATACCTTAGATATTTCATTAAAAGATATTGATGAAACTAAGCTGTTAGCTAGTTTTGAAAAAGATCAAAATGTCCGAGTTTCACCGGATACAGATTATCAATATGTTGCAACTGCACCTGCTGATTTAAAAGAGCGTCCGATTGTTATCGGTATGGGGCCTTGTGGTTTATTTGTGGCATTAATTTTAGCTCAAATGGGATTTAAACCGATTGTTTTGGAACGTGGTAAGTCCGTTCATGAACGAGCTAAAGATACTTTCCGTTTCTGGCGTACTAGTGAATTAAATACTGAATCTAATGTGCAATTTGGTGAAGGTGGTGCAGGCACATTTTCTGATGGGAAATTATATAGCCAAGTGAAAGATCCTGGTTTTAAAGGTTTAAAAGTTAAACAAGAATTTGTTGCCGCTGGTGCCCCAGCTGAAATTATTTATGTGAGTAAACCTCATATTGGTACTTATAAATTAGTGACTATGGTTGAGAAAATGCGCCGTAAGATCATTGAGTTAGGTGGTGAGATCCGTTTCGAAACACGTGTTGAAGAAATTAATATCGAAGATATTGATGGCCAAAAACAAGTGACAGGTGTGACTTTAAATGGTGGTGAAGTGATTAACTCTCGTTATGTCACTGCTGCAATTGGTCACAGTGCACGTGACACTTTCCAAATGTTACGTGATAAAGGCGTGCATATGGATGCACAATCATTTTCAATTGGTTTCCGAATTGAGCACAAACAAGAGATGATTGATCAAGCACGCTTTGGCATTAATGCTGGCCATCCTATTTTAGGTGCAGCTGATTATAAATTAGTTCATCACTGTAAAAATGGTCGTAGTGTTTATAGTTTCTGTATGTGTCCGGGTGGTGTTGTCGTGGCTGCAACGTCTGAAGAACATGCTGTTGTAACCAATGGAATGAGCCAATATTCGCGTAGTGAGCGTAATGCAAATAGTGCGATTGTTGTTGGTATTTCACCTGAAGATTTTAATAATGATCCAATGCAAGGTGTTGCTCTGCAGCGTAAATTAGAGCGTAATGCTTATATCATGGGTGGAAGTAATTATGATGCACCAGCGCAAATGGTAGGGGACTTCTTAGCTGCTGGCCAAGGAAAACCTTACCAAAATGTTGAACCATCTTATAAACCAAACGTAAAAATGACTGATTTAAGTGATGCATTACCTGACTTTGCAATTGATGCCATTCGTGAAGCGTTACCTGCATTTGCTAAAAAAATTCGTGGATTTGATAGTAAAGATGCCATGTTAACGGGCGTTGAAACTCGTACTTCATCGCCCGTTCAAATTAAACGTGGTGTTGATTTCCAAAGTATTAATACTCAAGGTTTATACCCTGGTGGTGAAGGGGCTGGTTATGCTGGCGGTATTTTATCTGCAGGTATTGATGGTATTAAAATTGCTGAAGCGGTTGCATTAAAAATGATCGCTGATTTAGAAGCTTAACCTTCACTTATTATAAAGCCAATGTGATAGTCACTCATTCAATCTATCACATTGGCTTTTATTTATTTTACGCCTTAATCATCTCTTATTTTTTATTGCATGTGCTGTTTCTGGCGTTGTAATAACTTACCTTTGCGTGTTGACTGTTTTTTCTCTCCTGCATAAAGATTAAGTGTATTAAATACTCCTTTTAATCTAGATGCCGCGTAATCTAATTCAATTTTTGCAATTACTTCCTGATGTATTTCTGGGAATAATGCTTCCACTGATTGTGAAAGTAATTCATACAATCGTTTAAGGTTAATTTTATGTGTTTGTCCTGTTTCTTCAAATAACCAGTTACAGATTGCCATAAAATTATCGAAAGGATTAGCTGCTAAAATGGTATCTAACGAATGTTTAAATCGCCCTGAATTACCTATCATATCCCAATATCTTGCAAAACGATTCATCAGTTGCATAGTTGCAAAATCAATACGATCAGTACTTAATATATTGAAGGGTGGTAAAGGATTAAAACGTAAATCAAAAGCTTCTGTATGTCTAATCACCGGAGTTCCACGAAGACGTTTTAAAATACCCATTTGAATTTCATGAGGGTGGCATTCATATAATTGGTTAAAACTATCTTTAAATGTTTCTAAGGTTTCACCTGGTAATCCAAAAATAAGATCGGCGTGAATATGTGCTGTCGTATTTTCTTTTAACCACATTAAGTTTTGTTTTGATTTAGGGTTATTTTGTTTACGGCTAATGTTTGTTTGTACTTCTTGATTAAAGGTTTGAATACCAATTTCAAATTGCAAACTACCTTCTGGAAATTGCGTTAACATCTCTTTTAATTTACGCGGTAAATGATCAGGTACCACTTCAAAATGTAGATATAAATCATCAGTCATTCTGTCTAAGAAAAACTGCATAATTTGTAGAGAGGTATTAATGTCTAAATTGAAGGTTCTATCAATAAATTTGAAATTACGTGCACCACGTTGATATAAAGTTTCCATCTGTTTCAGGAAGACTGTTAACTCATAAGGGTTTGATTTGGTGTCTAATGATGACAAACAAAATTCACATTTAAAAGGACAACCTCGAGAGGCTTCAACATACAATAAGCGATTTTTTAAATCTTCATCACTGTAATATTGGTAAGGCATTTCAAGATCTTTTAAATTAACGGGTTTAGATTTAAGCACCTTATTAGCAGGTTTTTCATTATTAATAATATCTTTACATAGTTCGTAAAAACTAATCTCAGCTTCACCTGTTAACACATAATCAGCAGTTTGGACAATTGCCTGTTGCTCAGATTCATAGCTTACTTCAGGCCCACCTAATACAACTTTAACCTCTGGAGCGATTACTTTTAATAAACTGACCACATTGGTTGTTTCTACTATATTCCAGATATAAACACCAAAACCGACAATGTCTGGTTTTGATTCTAAAATTTGTTCAACAATATCAATAGGCCAAGTTTGAATAACAAATTCTTTAATTTCACAGTATGGTTGAAGATCTTTTAAATTTGCATACAGGTAACGTAAACCTAAACTCGCATGAATATATTTTGAATTTAACGTCGCAAGCACTATTTTAGGAGTGGTTTCTCCAATGTTAAGTGGTGTGTTTGCATCACTTGCAGTCGTACGCATAATAGTTAGTTCATTATCGAATTGTTGTATAGCCATTGAGATTCTTACGTGTATTAGGAAATATGTGCTCAATAATACAGTAATCGTTGCTTTTATTCAGTGCTTGATTTACTACTTGAATCTGAGCTTGTTCAAGGAATAAATTTATTTAAATAAAGTTAAGCGTTGCAGCATCAAAATGCTGGCTAAACACGTTTTCCATATGAAATAATTTTCGATAAAGCTCTTCATATAAATATGTCTATAGCATTACCAATAATTCTCTGAAGTGAAGTGTCCAGCTTGGCGACGCAGATGTTTGTTATATCCTAGTTCTTCTAATGTTGCTCGACAGTCACGTACCATCTCTGGGTTACCGCAAATTAAAAAGAAACTGTGGATTGGATCGAGTGGGACACCATTGGTTTTACTTAAAGTACCTGAAGCTAATAAAGCTGGGATCCTGCCTGATAATGTATCAGGTACAATCTCACGAGAAACAACGGGGATATAACTAAATATTGTGCCTAACTTCTCTTGTAATGCAGTCATACGATCTTGATATACTAAATCAGCTTTTGTTCGCACGGCATGAACCAACACAATATGTTCAAAACGATCTAGTGATTTAGGATCCGCTAGCATAGATAGGAAAGGGCCAATGGCTGTTCCCGTTGATAACATCCAAAGATCTTTAGCTGCCTCGGGGATTTCATCTAATGTCATGAATCCTGCTGGATCTTCTCCAACGTAAAGGCTATCACCTGCTTGTAAGTTATTTAAACGAGGTGATAACTCGCCATCGGGTACGGTTATTAATAAAAATTCTAATAATTCATCGTCAGGGGCGTTGATGAATGAATAAGCTCGACGAGGCCATTCATCATTTTCAGTATACATTGCTAATTTAGTGAATTGACCTGCTTTAAAGGGATGTATAGGAGCTTTTATTTTTAGGCTGAATAGTTGCTCTGTCCAATTAATACGTTCGACAATAGTGCCTTTAATTAAACCTTGGGGAATAGAATTATTTGTCATTTTATTTCTCCATTATTAACTATAGAAAATGAGTTTAATTATTTTTAATCTTATGATGACTACAATTTTCAACCTTGGTTTCATGGTAAAAAATAAGTAGCTAGTATGGAAGCAGCTAACTACTTATTTGCTTAAATTTAGGAAGCTGTTAATTCCTATGTTAATTAGCCTTATTTAGCAGTGGCTAAGTTACGTAATACATAATGCAAAATGCCGCCGTGTTGATAATAGCTAAACTCATTTGGTGTATCGATTCGAATTTTTGCTTCAAAGGATGAGTGACTGCCATCTTTTGCAGTGACTGAGACGATAACTGTTTTCTGCTGTGAATTAACAGCCGGAATAGTAAACTCTTCTTCACCCGTCAAATCTAATGAATCAGCACTGTCATCATTCATAAACTGTAGTGGTAAAATCCCCATCCCTACTAAATTAGAACGGTGAATTCGTTCATAACTTTGCGCAATCACGGCTTTTACCCCTAATAATGCAGGGCCTTTAGCTGCCCAATCTCGGGAGCTGCCGGTACCGTACTCTTTTCCTGCTAATACAATTGATGCAATGTTTTGTTGTTGATATTGCATTGCGGCATCAAACACACTCATTTGCTTGCCTGATGGCATAAAACGTGTCCAACACCCTTCTGTACCCGGTGCTAATAAGTTACGTAGTCGCACATTTGCAAAAGTACCGCGCATCATTACTTCGTGATTACCTCGTCTAGATCCGTAAGAGTTAAAGTCTTTTGCTGCAACACCTTCACCTTGTAAATATTCTGCGGCAGGGCTATCTAACGCAATAGAGCCAGCTGGAGATATATGGTCGGTAGTCACACTATCACCTAGTTTTAATAAACAACGTGCATTTTTGATGTCGCTAATTTCTGGCACTTGAGCACTGATATTGTCAAAAAAGGGCGGTAATTTAACGTAAGTTGAATCTGGCCAATCATATTTTTGACTTTGTACAACGGCTAACGCTTGCCAATCTTTGTTACCGCTATAAACATCGGCATAGCGTTTAGTAAACATTGAGCTATCAATGACGTCTTCAATCACTTGTTTAATTTCTTGATTATCAGGCCAGATATCTTGCAAATAAATAGGGTTGCCTGATGCATTGTTACCTAAAGGTTCTGTCGCAATATCTATCTTCATATTACCAGCGAGCGCATAAGCAACCACGAGCGGAGGTGAGGCTAAATAGTTGGCTTGTACTTCAGGATGAATACGTCCTTCAAAATTACGGTTACCTGATAATACGGAGGTAACAGATAAATTACCTTGATGAATTGCTTCACTAATTTCAGCTGGTAGGGGGCCTGAATTACCAATACAAGTGGTACAACCGTAGCCAACAAGTTGGAAACCTAAGGCATCTAAATCTTTGTTTAAGCCTGATTTTAATAAATAATCAGTCACTACTTGTGAACCAGGAGCAAAACTTGTTTTTACCCAAGGTTTTACATCTAATCCGCATTTTTTAGCATTTCTCGCTAGTAAACCTGCTGCAATTAACACGGATGGATTTGATGTATTAGTACAACTGGTGATCGCCGCAATCACAACAGAGCCATGTTTTAAAACAAAATCCTCTCCGTTATATTGGCAAGCAACGCCCGCATCACCGCCAGTTGATGGCAATAAAGTGGAAGCTTGACCGCCTTCACTTTCAAAACCACTTTCTTCTTGTTTTATCTCAACTTGTTTAATGTTATTTTGTAATGCTAACCAGTCTTGATAGGCTTGACCTGCTTGGTCTAGTGATATTCTATCTTGTGGTCGTTTAGGGCCGGCTATTGAAGGAACAACTTTACCTAATTGCAGTGATAATCGAGTATGGTAAACAGCATTCTGCTGGGATTCGGTTCCCCACATATCCATAGCTTTTAAGTAATGCGTAATTCGCTCGATTTGTTCGCTGTCTCTACCAGTTAATTGCAAGTAATCAGTGGTTTGATGGTCAATAGGGAAAATACCACAGGTTGCACCATATTCTGGTGCCATATTCGCAATGGTCGCTCGATCAGCTAATGTTAATTCATTAACGCCTTCACCAAAGAATTCGACAAATTTACCTACTACTCCTGCTGCTCGTAATTGCTCGGTGACGGTTAATACTAAGTCTGTTGCAGTGGTGCCAGCAGGGAGTTTTCCTGTTAACTCAAAACCAACAATCTCAGGCAATAACATGGTGACAGGTTGTCCTAGCATTGCCGCTTCTGCTTCAATGCCACCCACGCCCCAACCTAATACACCTAATCCATTGATCATGGTGGTATGTGAATCTGTACCAACTAGGGTGTCTGGATACAATAAATTATTTTCATCGGTTTTGTTAAAGACAACTCTGGCTAAATATTCAAGGTTAACTTGATGCACGATGCCACGCCCCGGGGGGACGACTTTGAAGTTATCAAAACTCTGTTGGCCCCAACGTAAGAATTGATAGCGTTCATTATTGCGTTGAAATTCAATGGCGGTATTTTGTTGCATCGCATCGGCTTGAGCAAACACATCCACCATTACAGAGTGATCAATAACTAGCTCTACAGGATTCAAAGGATTAATTTTATCGGCTTGCCCACCCATTGTGATAATAGCGTCACGCATTGCTGCTAAATCAACAACGGCGGGTACCCCCGTAAAATCTTGTAAAATAACGCGTGAGGGTACAAAGGCAATTTCAGTCTCTTGCCAATTATCTACATCCCATTTAGCGAGCGTGTCGATATCTTGTGTTTGTACAAAATTACTATCTGCATGTCGCAATAAATTTTCTAATAAAATTTTGGCGGCAAAGGGAAGGCGGGAAATATCATATTCTTTAGATAGGCTTTCAAAACTATAATAATTATAAGCCTTATTATTAATGATAAATTGTTGTAAATACTGGATTGCTTTGCTCATTAGTAGTTCTCCATAAAAAGATTTGATGAATAACGTTAAGCTCAATAAATATACACTAACATATTAGGAGATAAATTTAAGGGTGGGTAAATAGTTATGCTGAGAAATACTTAGCAGTATTAAAACGTTATGTGCTCCTAATCATCTGTGAACTTATTACTAACAACTTCAGCTTAATAAAACTACAATGAACTTTACGTAATTGAGATGAGAGGTATAAATGAAAATTGTTTTGTTGGATGCACTATCATTAGGTGACAGTGATTTATCAGTATTTGACTGTTTGGGCGATGTTACTATTTTTCAAACAACAGATGTGGGACAAACTTCTGAAAGGCTTGCAGGACATGATGTTGTTATTACTAATAAAGTACTGATAACTGCACAACATATGGCTGAAAACCCACAGTTGAAATTAATTTGTATCTCAGCGACAGGAACCAATAATGTTGATTTAACCGCAGCAGAAAAAGCTGGGATCACTGTTAAAAATGTTTCGGGCTACTCTACTGAAAGTGTTAGCCAATCTACCTTCTCTTTATTATTTCAACTAGTGCATCAAACACGTTATTACGATCAATATATTGCAGAGCAACAATGGTGTGATAGCCCTATATTTACGCATATTGAACGTCCTTTTTTTGAAATCAAAGGAAAGCGTTGGGGCGTTATTGGATTAGGTGCTATTGGGCAACGTGTTGCAGAATTAGCCACTGCATTTGGTTGTGAAGTCTGTTATTACTCTACTTCTGGTTACAATACTCAGCAACATTTTCATCAAGTTAGCTTGGAATCGTTATTAAGTGAATGTGATGTTATTTCTATTCATGCTCCCCTTAATGAGCAAACTGAAAACTTAATTGGTGTTGAGGAACTACAGCAATTAAAACCAGGTGCTATTGTTATGAATTTAGGTCGAGGTGGCATTATTGATGAGCAAGCTATGGCGGAAGCATTAGATACACAAGATATCTATCATGCGACTGATGTATTAGCCGTTGAGCCAATGCTATCAAATCATCCTTATTTTTCCTTAAAATCACCTCATCGCTTAGTGGTTACACCACATACCGCTTGGGCAAGCGTTGAGGCTCGTAAATGTTTGATAGGTAAAGTTGTGCAGAATATAAAACTTTTTAGAGAATAGTTTTTTCAATTAATTTTTAATAACAAAAACGCCACTTTAATAAAATAAAGTGGCGTTTTTTATTAACGAAAAATATTTAATTCCTAGTGTTTATCCAGGGAAGAAAATAAGCTTCATTAGGAATAAAGCAGCAAGGAACCAAACACTAACACTTAGCTCTTTTGCTTTTCCACTTGCTACTTTGATAGCTGCGTATGCAATAAAACCAATCGCGATGCCGTTTGCAATTGAGAAAGTCAATGGCATCATGATTGCGACAATAACAACAGGTGCTGCTTCTGTAATATCATCCCAGTTAATGCTTTTTAAGCCAGCAACCATTAATACTGCTACATATAGTAATGCACCGGCAGTTGCATAAGCAGGTACCATTCCAGCTAATGGAGCAAAGAACAGAGCTAGTAGGAATAAAACACCAACAACAACAGCGGTTAAACCTGTGCGTCCACCTTCAGCAACGCCTGAAACACTCTCAATATAACTGGTTGTAGTTGATGTACCTAACATTGAACCAGCAATTGAAGCGCCACTATCTGCTAATAACGCTTTGTGTAAACGAGGTAGGTTACCGTCTTTATCTAGTAGTTTTGCTTTATCAGCAACGGCAATTAAAGTACCTGACGTATCAAATAAATCTACAAATAAGAAAGCAAATACCACGCTGATCATGCCAACATTAAATGCACCTGCGATATCCATCTGTAAGAAAGTTGGTGCAATGCTTGGTGGCATAGACATGATGCCAACATAATGAACATCACCTAATATCAGACCGATCACTGTCACACCTAAGATAGCGATCATTACGCCACCTTTAACACGATAATGTGCTAATGCAATAACTGCGATAAAACCTAAACAAGCCAATGCAGCCGGTAGAGCCGTTAAATCACCTAGACCAACGATAGTTGCTGGGTTTGGAACAACAATGCCTGCATTTTTAAGTGCAACTAAACCTAAGAATAAACCAATACCTGCTGCAATACCTTTACGCATTGGTAATGGAATTGAGTTAATTATCCACTCTCGTATTTTGAATAAACTTAATAGGGTAAAACAAACACCCGATAAGAATACTGCACCTAATGCAACTTGCCATGTGTAACCCATATGCAATACAACAGTGTATGAGAAAAAGGCATTAAGCCCCATGCCCGGAGCAAGTGCAACAGGGTAGTTTGCGTATAAACCCATGATGAAACAGCCGATAGCAGCAGCTAAACAAGTTGCTACAAATACAGCGCCTGGATCCATACCTGTTGCTGATAACATTGATGGGTTAACAAAAATGATATAAGCCATGGTTAAGAAGGTAGTAAAGCCTGCAACAATTTCTGTTTTCACATTAGTGCTGTGTTCGCTTAGTTTAAATAGTTTTTCTAACATAATTCTTCCATTACGAGCGCTTGGGAGGTCATTTATTACGACCTAGCAGAATCAAATGATCCTGCGTGAATGTGGCGCAATTATAGAAGAACTGGTTTTATTAGCTAGCAAAAATGTGAAGTCGGTATCAATTTATGCGGTTTTAGATCAAAAAATATTCAATTTTATTTTTATAAAAAACTGGCCGAAGCCAGTTTTTAGGTTTATTGCATGTGGGGATTAATTATTTTTTTGAGGGGACTCATGATTGGCGATAGTATCAAAACGGATCCCTTGGTCATTCACATCTAAATTGATATTCATGCCTGCATTATATTCCATTAAAAACATCGCTTCTTCTGGAATGACATCTCCAGCTATTGCGGCTGCATTAATAATAGGGCTAAGCATTTTTTTAGCGTCAAACGATGCCTGATAAAGACCTATTGCAGATAGTTTTTCAAGTGAAAGTTTTTCCGCTTCTTGCTGACCTTTATTGCCATTATAAATAACTAAATGTTGCCCTTTTATCGCAAGTTTCGGATCTAAATGTAGTTTTTCAGGGATTGGATAGATTTTATTTAGTGACACTGCAGGACCATTATTAACTAACTGCACATTTTGTAATTCTGGACTAAACATTTTAATTGAATTAAAAATCATCTCAGGGTTATCTGTATGTATTGCTACTAATGCATCTACATTATCTAATTGAGGTTGCTCATCTATTTTACTGACTGCGTAATCAAAAATACCAGCACTAATACCCTTTACACTTGCCGCCATATTAGAGCCTAACCCTAACATCGCTAATGATTGGCCACTCTGACTAATTTTAGATTGTATCTCAGCTAAAGGCGCACACTGATATGTAGGTGTTTGTAAGTCTTTCCAAATACTAGTGAGTGAAGTTGATAATTGACTAACATCTAATCCCAGTGATGTTGCAATAACGTTTTTATCAAACTCTTGTGTATAGTTTGGAATGAATCCACGCATTGCTTTTAGCGCATCTAATATCACTTTATTTTTGCTTTCAATAATAGTCGCAAACGCTACTGTAGAATGCTCTTGGGTGATATCTATTTTAGTATAGCCAAAAACAGTACGGGGCCAGTTTTGTGCAATGCTAGCCATTTCACTTTGACATGTAGCCGTATGTAACTGAGCTAAAGGATCACTATTATCTTGTTTGGCAATGGTTGTTAGCTGTTCTGCAAGTTGGTTTCCATTTGTAGTGGTTAAACCTTTAATGATTTCAATATGATTAATAAATCCAACGCTTGCATCGGAAAAACTATGCTGTTGAATAATATCTTGCAATGTATTTGTATCTGCTAAAGATGTATCTGGTTTATTAAGGCCTAATGCTGTTGCTAATAAATTATTAGAAACAATGTCGGTATTAATCGTCAATGTTAAAATACCATCGGCTTGAGCAACAACTAATTCAACTTTTGTTGTTGCATCTGGTTGCGAGATTTCATAACTACGGTAAGTTAAATCTTGAATTTTTTCTTCTGTATGTGAAAAACCAGTTTCTAATTCTTTTTTATCTAAAAGAGTCCAAATTGCTTGCGGATCTGCTACTTCTATTTTTAATACTGGTAATAAACCTAATGTATAGAAATAGGCTCTCACATTGTCTGCTAAACCAAATGTTTTAACTAATAGATCTGCATCTTTGGCACTTGCTTGGTAGGTTTTTAATAAACTCGTTAAAAAATGAAATGCGGGTGAATCTTTTGCTGATGCATCATAGAGAGCATCTAGCTTGTCTTGATCTGCTGGCGTAATTAAATGAGCACCAGAATTAATATAATCTTTGATAGGAAAGGGAGTTAACTGCCCTGCGAAAATAGGCGTGTCAGCGGGTACATAGTTTAATACATTATAGTTAGCATCTTGCTGCTGACTAAAATATGCGGCAGCCCCAATGACAGCAACAGCAATAGGAATAAATATTTTTTTCACAGTTAAAGCTCCATATTTGTGTGAAAATTATTACGTTCTTTGCAATAACTTTTAAAAGTGTTGTTAATGTTATAATCCTAGGATTATAAGCTAGCGAAATTATAAATTTATCAGGGTGATAGTAAGCTTATTTTTTAGAACCTTATTTCTTTTGATAACGTAGATCTTTCAAATTAAAGCCTAATTCAATATCGATTTTTAATGAGACCAACTTTTTCGCTAATAGTGCCTCGTTTTTTTGTTTTTTTACTTTTAATAAACGTTTATCGGAAGTTTCAGTCTGTTGGAGCATGTTATCTAAGTTTTGGTACTCTTCTAATAAAGCTAATGCTCCTTTATTACCTACCCCTTCAACCCCTTTAATGTGACTACTACTAATACCTGCAATCGCCCAAAAATCTGTCAGTTGGCAAATTTTAAGGCCTAATTGATTTTCTACATAATAACTGTCCATATGCAATGATTTAAAGTAATCGTAGATACTGGTATATGCATTAAGTAGTTGATAAAAGCCTTTATCGGTAGAAACAATGATGCATCGTTGCTGCCTTTCTGTCACTTTAGAGTTCAGTGTTGCAATTAAATCATCTGCTTCATCTTGCTCTGTAATAAGGGATTCGATTCCCATTTCGTAAAAAGCATCTTGGATTTGTGGTAAATAAGCTTTTAGTGTTGGAGGGATCGGTTTTCGGCCTTCTTTATATTCAGCTAATAATTGATGTCGCCAACTTTCTTGGTGACTATCAAAAACACAAATAACATGGGTAGGTTGATGTACACGCAACATTTTTTGTATCGCATTACAGGCGGTATTATTGGTTGCACTTAAAGCAAATTCATTATTCGTATTTTGCTTTTCTTGAACAGCATAGATACGACGAATTAGATTCATCGCATCTATGATTAATAATGATGCACTCATATTAAACTTTTATCTTATAACAAGGGGTGTAAACGCTGCCAGGTAATTTCATACGACCTTGGGCAACAAAGCTTTTTAGTAGTTTATCAACACGTTGCATTAAATCTTTTTCACCTGTTAACAAGAAAGGCCCGTGTTCTGCAATGGATTTAATACCTTCATCTTTAACATTTCCACCTACAATTCCTGAAAACACTCGTCGTAGATTTGACGCTAACTGTTCAGGAGGCTGATCTCTATGTAGTACTAAATTTTTCATGTTTTCATGATTGGGAATAAAAGGTGTCTGAAATTCTTTATCAATTTTCAATGTCCAGTTAAATGAATAAGCATCACCAATCGCTTTACGATATTCTTTTACACGGTGCATTGATTTTTTAATTAGTTGTGCCACCAATGGAGCATCATCAATAATGATTTGATAATGCTGTTGAGCTTCAGGGCCTAATGTATTAGCAATAAAATCATCAATTGCGTGGAAGTAATCTGCACTACTGGCTGACCCTGTTAAGATAATTGGCAATGGTTGGCGTTTGTTTTCAGGGTGCATCATGATCCCTAAAATATATAATAGCTCCTCAGCAGTCCCCGGGCCTCCAGGGAAAATAACAATACTGTGGGTACAGCGAACAAAAGCCTCTAAGCGTTTTTCTATGTCAGGCAAAATAACCAGTTCATTGACGATAGGATTTGGTGGCTCTGCTGCAATAATGCCTGGTTCGGTAAAACCAATATAACGTCCTTTAGCGACACGCTGTTTTGCATGGCCAACGGCAGCTCCTTTCATCGGACCCTCCATTGCCCCTGGACCACAGCCTGTACAAATATTTAATTCTCTTAATCCTAATTGGCTACCAACTTCTCTTGTATAAGCAAATTCGGTATCACTAATCGAATGACCTCCCCAACAAACTACTATATTGGGATCGACTCCTGCTCTTAATATATTAGCGTTACGTAAAATAGAAAAGACTAAACTGGTAATTTGTTCACTATCAAAATTTTCAGGGTTAAGTGGTTGTAGTTGTGTGTTTACATATAATAAATCACGTAAAACAGAGAATAGATGCTCTTGCATCCCTTTGATTAACTCGCCATCAATATAAGCATCTTCAGGTGGGTTTAATAGTTCTAAAATAACGCCTCGTTCCTGATGTAATACGTTAATTTCAAAGTCTTTATATTTTTCTAGGAGTTGTTTACTGCTATCGGTGTGACTGCCTGAATTTAAAACGGCTAAAGAGCAATTTCTAAATAGTTGAGCAACTTCGCAAGAGGCACTGTATTTAAGTTGGTTTACTTCTAATTGAGAGAGTAGTGCCATACTACCAACGGGACTGATATGTGAAATCATAGCTTCTCCTTTTATGCTTATATTAAGAGTAACTTAGTTAGCTAAAGATGCTATTAAAAGGCATGATTCTATTGCTAAATAATTGAATTTTTTTACTTTTAATAATAACTGTCTAGCTTTAGCGTGTTAATTCAGGCCATTCAATATGAGTATCTGGATGGCTAGATTTTAATTTTACAATGCCTTTATCTATACCCGCTTGACCTAATAACCAAAGATCTCCATCAAAAAATGCTGGTTGGATCCTTTCAATCGCGTATAACTCCAACCAACTACTTTCATCTACTTTTTCTCGTAATTGACAAGCTCCAAATAATGCAAGACTGGTTAAAATATGCATCCGATCTGGTGCAATAGCGCGAGACACATTATTTAAGAATGGGAACGCGACAACACCACTTGATACTTGCGCATCTAAAGAGTGAGTTTCTGCAAAAGATTTAAAGAATTCAATAATATGCAGTGAGAGTTTTTCAGCATCACCGTGTAGAGTCTGTTCAGAAATAAACAATAGTTGGTTATCTCGTATTTGTGCCACTTGTGTCTTTTGATTAAAGAACTTCTCGATGGCAATGCCTAACTCAAACTCAATTTCTTCTGCTCTTGTTAACCCTTTTAACTCATTTAAATTATTTAAAAAGGGCACATGGACTAATGAATAGAAGAGTGGGGTTCCTTGATAATCTAATTCATTATTCTGTAATTGAGCTTGATATAATTGTAATTTAGTTCGAGGGTGGAGCTGCATTTTTTTACGTAAGACTGTTTCATGCTCAATAAGCTTTTTGTTACGAATTAATACTAAGAAAATAACCACAAGTGATATTAAAAACAGAGCAATAATGCCGTAAGCAATATTTTTGAAGCGATTATTTTTTAATAATAATTGGTTATTTTGCGTTTCTAATTGTATCTGTTGTTGTGTTTGCTCAATCAGTTGAAATTGTTCATTAATCTTTAATTGTTGCAGTGTAAATAGTCTCTCTTTGATTTTATTTTGTAATGCATGGAAGTTTTTAAAATATAGGTTTGCTTGTTGATGATCTCCTGATAATTCATAACTCAATGCTAGCATTTCAAAAGCTTTTACACGTAAGTCAGGAAATTGGTCTCCTGCAAGTAATAAAACATCTTCTAATTGCAAAATAGCTAATCCAGTATCTTTGTTATGGATATTTAATTCTGCCAGTAATAGTGTGCTTTCCGTTTGTTGTTCAAGCTTATTTAAGATTTTAAAGTGTTGGCGTGCATTTTGTAGGTATCTTTGGGCAAAGCGTGAATTTTTTTCTATATCGTATGGAATGGCTGCATAGGTACGGCCTAACTCTAAATAAGTATCAGCAAGTAATGTTTTATGTTTCTTTTCTACCAGATCAAGAGCTGTAAATAAGTAGATGAGTGATTGATTAAACTCTTTGTTTTGACGTTTTAAAATAGCGAATTTTAATAAGCTCTCTGCTTGCTGAACATAATTTTCAGTTGTTAATAAAAGCTCTACGCGTTGACTCGCGAAATAAATTGCACGTGTATAACGATGTTTTTCTTGATAAAGGGTCGATAAACTTTCTTTGGCTAAACTACTTAATTTAATAAGATGTAGTTTATCTGCAATAGAGTTAGCCGTATGAAAATGTGAAACGGCTAATTGGTGCTGATTGATTTGGTCATAATAATGCCCATAAAAATAAGCTAACCATGCAACTAATTCAGTATTTTCTGTGTTTTTTAGTTTTTTTCTTGCTTTGGTTAATGCTTCATTTGCTAATTGATATTGATGAGTTTCTAGCGCTAGCTTCGCAATGGAAAAGTTCAGAATGGTTTCTAAATCCGGTGAGCTTGTATTCTCTTTTTTTTCTACTTCTGCTAATGAACTAGTTAACATGCTGAGTAATGTTTCATTGCTCAATTGTGGTCGTTCTGACTCAGGAATCTCAGTGGCAATTAAATTAAGTGTTCTAATTTCATCAGAGGTGACACTTGGATTTTTTAAAAGGGGCATTAATAACGCTAAACTTTTTTTATAATCTTCTACTCCGTTATAACAAGAGGCAAGTAATTGTGTTGAAGCATTATTAGGTCTTTTCTTTAATTTAGCGGGGAGCTTGTCTGAATTTAATATAGTCTTCTTTGGGGTATCAATATTTTCTATATGTATTAAGAATTTTGTTACTGTTTTGATACAACTTAATGGCTCAAGTTGACGCATTTTATAGCTTTCTTGTAATTGAGAAGGCAGTGCTGCATTAATTAATTCAATTGCCCATACTGATTGGGTAAATGAAAGTAATAAACTTGCTAAAAATACGCGGAAGAAAAAATTCATTAATACTAAAACCTCATTAACATTTAAAAACGATCAGCATTTTCTTTTTCATGCCTAAAATAGCATATTACTGTCGTAATAAACGCATATTATTAATACTTGGAGAGGGTGTTGTACTACGTAGAGGATTGATATCTAAGCCTCCTCGACGAGTGTATCTTGCATAAACAGTTAATGAGGTTAATGAGCCATATTTCATTAAATCACAGAAGATACGTTCAACACATTGCTCATGAAATTCATTATGTTGACGGAAAGAGATTAGGTATCGAAGTAATTTTTCACGATCTAATTGTCCACCGGTGTAACTAATTTCAACGCTTGCCCAGTCTGGCTGGCTAGTAATTAAGCAGTTTGATTTTAGCAGGTGTGAATATAATGTTTCTGTGACTGTCTCTGCTGAACTAATATTTTCCAATAATGATGGACTAAGTTGGTATTCAGAGACTTCGATATCTAAAGTGTCTAAATTAATGCCCGAGAATGTACCTAATGTATCATTAATATTATCTAAGGTTGCATTAAGTGTCACTTCAACGGGTTTATTTGCACAGGCTGAGAGATCTGCCATTAATGTATTCTGAACCGTTTCTACGGAATCAAATCGACTTTGATTAAAGCTGTTTAAATACAATTTAAACGATTTTGATTCAATAAGGAACTCGCTATCAAAAGGTACTTTTACCAAGCCTGTTGCCACCATTGGTTTGCCTTTTTTATTTAGCCAAGAAAGCTCATAAATATTCCATAAATCATCACCATAAAAAGGTAATGATTCGGCTGCTAAAGCTAACTCATTGCGATTTAAACTACGAGGAACACCCTGTAATAAAGTATTGTCATAGTGGCATTTATATTCAGTTACTTTGCCTAAAGACAAATTCTTTAATGCATCGTCTTGTGTATATAAATTTGAGTTTGACATAATATTTCTCACTTAAAAGGGGGGATTTGCCAGAAAGACAAGACAAGGCTGCCCGAATCATTACAATGTGCAGTATTGTAACTAAAAATAAGAATTATTCGAGCCATGAATACAGATACTCAAGTCCAACTATTTGCTTTATATCAACGCCACCATGATTTATGGGAATTAAACCATCAAAGTTTACCAGTACAAGACTTCGATCCTGAATGGGTATCAAGCTGTCAAGTTGGAGATGTTAATGATGGAAAAATAACATGGAAAGCGGTACCAAGGGATAAAAAAGTAAACCTTAATAATATCGAAGAAGCACTTGAAGTGACTTTGCATCCCTCAATTGAGGATCTATTTTGCACTGCATATTGTGATCATATAATGTGTGAATTTGAAGGGCATCCTATCGAATTAATTCAAGTATGGAATGAACAAGATTTTTCAATTTTACAAGAAAACATGATTGCTCATTTTATGATGCAGAAACGCTTGAAAAAGCCTGCTTCAATGTTTATTGCGACTTGCAGTGATGAAATGCAGGTTATTTCAGTAGTGAATGAAACTGGTCAAGTGCAATTAGAAACGCTAGGAAAAAAACAAGAAGCTGTTTTAGCTGAGTCTTTAGCTGAATTCTTAGCAAAATTAACACCTAAAATTGAAGCTTAATCAGCGTTATCTCTTCTAAATAAATATGACCCTACTATTAAATCTCTATTGTGTAATAGAGATTTAATAAAATTTTTGGCATATAAATCTTATTAAATTTAGTTTGTTTTTTCTTTAGGGTATTGAAATCATTACTTTACTTTTTTATTAAGCTTAATTTTTTGTATTTAAGCGCATAAATAAAAATTAAATGAATGGCTGAGAAGATTAAAATTATTTAAACTAACCCTCTATTGTCTTAACTACATCAGTTTTTCCTATGATCCAGAAGTTCTTCTTATCTATACCTATTAGTTTACGGTTTATGGTTATGTCCGCTTTCGCATTCTCTGTAATGACTGCATGCGTGAAGTTGGTAAGCACTCACAATATCCCAGTTTTTGAAATTGTTGCTGCCCGTGCCATTGTCTCTCTTATTATTAGTTACATTGATATTAAACGTAAAAAAATACCTGTGTGGGGTAATAATAAGATATTACTTGTTGCACGAGGAGCTGTCGGTACTTTTGCATTAATTTGTTTATATTATGCCGTTACAACATTGCCATTAGCTGAAGCCACTTTATTACAATATATTTACCCTGTTTTTACCGCTATTTTAGCGTTTTTCTTTTTAAAAGAACGAATTCAGCGTTCAACATTAATATGCATTTTGCTTTGTTTACTTGGTTTATTAGCCATGGTAAAACCAAATCTATCAATGAGTGGAGAAACTGTGCTGCCTTGGTTTAGTGTCTTTATCGCTTTGATTGGCGCTTTAGGTAGTGGTACCGCTTATGTCATTGTAAAACGCTTAAGTAAAGTTGAAGATAGCTCTGTTATTATTTTCTATTTCCCGCTAATAGCATTACCGTTATCACTCATTTTATTAGGTGATAATTTTGTTATGCCTGATACGCAAGCATTAATTTTATTATTATTTGTAGGGATTTTTACTCAAATAGGGCAGGTTGGATTAACCAAAGCGATGCAAACAGAAGTCGCTGCAAAAGTAAGTGCTTTTTCCTATGTACAAGTAGTTTTTTCTGCCATTCTAGGATTGCTTATATTTAATGAAGTACCTTCTATTTGGACCTTGCTTGGTGGATCTCTCATTATATTAGGTGCATTAATTAATGTATTTGGTAGTCGGAAAAAAACAGCGGTTCAATAATTCATAATGACTTTCAATCTAGATAAAGAGTCATATTATATTGACTCTTTATCTTTATTTATTCGCCATGCTTGTTCAATTTTTTGATCTCTTAAGGGTATACGAATAAAACAGTGCTTACCTCACCCTCTTTATATAGTACTATGCCTAATTATTGTTACATTTATGTAGCATATTAAAACAATACTCATTTACTCTATTCAATCAAATTACTAGAAAACTTAATTATATAAATGAAAATACCTAAAAGAATCCAACCTCTTGTTGATGATGGCATCGTTGATAACGTATTACGCCAGTTAATGAGCGGTAAAGAAGCGACTGTTTATGTTGTGCAATGTGGCGATGAAGTTCGTTGCGCTAAAGTTTATAAAGAAGCTAGTAAGCGTAGTTTTAAAAATGCTGTTTTATACAATGAAGGGCGAAAAGTACGTAATGGTCGTAATGCTCGTGCTATGCAAAAAGGCTCTAAATTTGGACGAGAGCAGCAAGAAGAGATTTGGCAGAATACTGAAGTAGATGCATTGTATAAATTTGCTGATGCAGGAATACGGGTTCCGACACCATATGGTTGCTTTGGTGGGGTATTAATCATGGAATTAATTACTGATGCTGAAGGATTTGCTGCTCCTCGATTAAATGACGTGACGATGAGTGAAGAAAAAGCATTACTAGATCATGCAAAAGTAATGGATTATGTCGTTCGTATGCTAAGTGTTGGGGTTATCCATGGCGATCTCTCTGAGTTTAATGTCTTAGTTGATGAAGAGGGCCCTGTTATTATTGATTTACCACAGGCGGTGGATGCTGCTGGTAATAATAATGCCAAAAAAATGCTATTACGTGATGTCAATAATATGACGCAATATTATGCGCAATTTGCTCCTAGTCTCGCTTCTACTCGTTATGGTGATGAGATTTGGGCTATTTTTGAAGCCGGTGAATTATCTCCTAAAACGGTATTAACGGGTAAATTTACTGATTCAGAAGTCAGTGCAGATGTTGATACTGTATTAAATGAAATTAATGCAGCAAGAGAAGAAGAACTAGAACGTCTCGCGAGAATATCAGAAGCGGAATAATTTATAACCTCTTTAATGTAATTGCTATAAGTACTTAAAGAGGTTTTCATCAAACGAATCTCTCTTCGGTTAATATGCTCTCTTTAATGGCGACCCTAAGCAATATTTTAAAATAAATCATCTTCATGCTAGGCTAATAGAATATGTAATCGATATCACTTTATATACGCCCCCTCTTTTTATAGGTAAAACATGATTGTAAAATTTAAGCGCTTATTAAGTTCCTTAATGCCTGCCGATACTCACAACACTGAAATTGATAATACTTTAGCCATCGTTTCTTTACTTTGCGAAGTCTGTGTTGCAGATGAAGATAGTTCTGCAGTGGAAGAAACCATAGTTGTTAAAACATTAGGAAAGTTGATTAATATTGACCAAGAAAAGGCTGCTGAACTTTTAAAAGAAGGGATGCAAGGTGTTAAAGAAAGTAATTCTGTATTTGATTTTACCTCGCAATTAAGTGACTTAGATAGCGAAAGCCGTATTAATTTAATTAAGGCCATGTGGGAAGTTGCTTATGCCGATGGTTATTTAGACCCCATGGAAGAAGCATTGATCCGTAAAGTTGCCACGTTAATTTATGTAAATCATAGTGACTTCATTCGTACAAAACTAATGGTTATGCCAGAATAGTTTTAGGCTTGTTAGCGTGTTTTAAAGATGGACTCTCTCACTTGTCCATCTTTGCAGACATTAATAAAACCCTTTCTATCTTCAGTACGTTAGAGGATTTTTTTTAATAGAAGATCTGTTTGAATATCACCACCCATATCAAAACCATGTGTACTAAATTGCTTAAATCCCATTCTTTCATAGAATGCGATTGCTGGAAAGTTATGCTCCCAAACACCTAGCCAGAGATATTTTTTATGCTGTTGCTTTGCTCGTTCAATTGCAAAATTGATGAGAGTTTTGCCTAAACCTTGAGATAAAAAATCTTTTAATAGGTAAATCTTTTCTACTTCTAAAGCATCTGGATCTAAAATATCTGTTTGTGCATGTGCAATATTTAATTTTAAAAATCCAGCGAGAACCTCGGATTTAGTGGAATTTGTAGTTGAATATATAAAATAAAACTCGCTATTAGCTTCTTGTAATTGTTTGCATAATTTTTCGATGTTTAACGAGGCTTTAAAATATTGTTGTAAGAGTGCTTCACTATTGCTCTCTGCAAATGTTTCACGATAAGTTTTAATTGCTAGCGCTTGAAGCTGAGTGACTTGGTCTAAGGTGCATTTTTTTATGTTGCCATTTAGCATACTAGGAATATTTCCATTACTTTAAATTGAGAATGCAATAATTGTATCGAAATATTCGTTATATTGTATAACGTTATTCTCTTGACGCTTGCTAAGCTTACTTGCATGATAAAATGCTCTCTATGAATTAGGAAACTTGATGAACCTTATTTTTAATGGCCCTGAAGATGGACCCTTATTTGTTTTTGCTCATGGAGCAGGGGCCCCATTAACCTCTAATTTTATGGAGGAAGTGAGTGTGGGGTTGGCAAAGCTGGGTATCAGAGTGGCTCGCTTTAACTTTAATTATATGCAGCAGCGAGTTGATACTGGTAGTCGTCGTCCTCCTGAGCGAGTTCCTCATTTAACAAAGCAGTTTCTAGATGTTATTCAAACATTAAATCAACCTATGGTGATTGGTGGTAAATCCATGGGCGGAAGAGTTGCCACAATGCTTGCTGCTGAACAACCAACAAGCTTACTCGTTAATATCAAAGGGATTGCATGTTTGGGTTATCCATTTCATCCTCAAGGTAAACCAGAAAAATTACGTATAGAGCATTTAATTAATATTAAACAGCCATTAACAATTATTCAGGGAGATCGCGATAAGCTTGGTGATAAAACAGAAGTAGAAGCTTATTCTCTGCCTGCATCAATTAAATGGTTATGGTTAGAAGATGGTGACCATGATTTAAAACCACGTATAAGAAGTGGTTACACTCATGAACAACATATTCAATCTAGTATTCTGTATTTAGCGACTTATATTAAATGTTGTCTTGGGTAATCAGTGTAGAAAAGGCCTAATCGAGTCATGTAGGGAAGCTTATGTTTAACTGCTTTATGAGGTAGACATAAGTGACTCAAAAATAAAGAAAATGACAATTTATAATACTAAAAACTTAATTTTTTACTTTTAGCTCAATAATTTTGCCTAATAATGATTAATTTGTAAAAGAAGTGTGGATGTATCGCGGATTATTTTTTAAAATCATCCTTCGGTCGACACATGCATCGTTATATGTGTACTTTTAACTTATTGTCGCTAAAGCTTTAGATACAGAAGGGATTTACATGTCAATTGATATCAAACCATTAGCGGTTGCACAACGCAACGCTTGCCCAGCAGAATTTAATTTTGGCGAAGTCTTTGCTGATCATATGTTCACACAATCATATGACTCGAGCAGTAAATGGACAAATGCAGAAATTAAACCTTATCAAATGCTGCAATTAGATCCATCTGCATCCGTTTTGCACTACGGACAAGAAATCTTTGAAGGCTTAAAGGCTTACCGTACAGAACAAGGTGAGATTAATTTATTCCGTCCTCGTGAAAACTTTAAGCGTTTTAATCGTTCTGCTGCACGTATGGTTATGCCACAAGTTGATGTTGAATTTCATCTTCATGCATTAATTGAATTATTGAAAATCGATAATAAATGGGTACCTGAAAAAAATGGTACATCGTTATATATCCGTCCAACTATGGTGGCGACTGGTGCTAAATTAGGTCTTGGTGCTAGTGATAAATATCTGCATTTTATTATTACAGGTCCTGCAGGTGCTTACTTTAAAAATGGGTTCTCGCCTGTTTCTGTTTATGTTGCTGACAAATATCGTCGTGCTGTTGTTGGTGGTGTAGGTGAAGCTAAAACTGGTGGTAACTATGCAGCTAGTTTATATATGTCTGAAGATGTGGCTGCAAAAGGTTATTCTCAAGTCTTGTGGTTAGATGCTGTGCATGGCAAGTATATTGAAGAAGTAGGTGCTATGAATATCTGTTTTGTTTATGGTGACCGTATTGTGACACCTAAATTGAGCGGTAGTATTTTACCTGGTATCACACGTGATTCTATCCTACAGCTTGCTCCTACTCTGGGCTACAGTATTTCAGAAGAGCAATTAGATATTGAAGATATTTTGGCTGATATTAAAAGTGGAAAAATAACTGAAGCGTTTGGTTGTGGTACTGCAGCTGTTATTTCTCCTGTTGGAAAGTTATGCTGGAAAGATGAAGATTACTTTATTAACGATAATAAAGCTGGTGAAGTTTCTCGCAACTTATATGATGAACTTACTGGTATACAGTATGGTTTACGTGAAGATAAATTTGGTTGGATTGAAAAAGTTAAGTTCTAATTCATAACCTACTTTCTAATAATGAAGGCGCTTATTAGCGCCTTTTTTATTGCTTATGTAAACCGGTCATTGAGTGGCATATATACCAATCACAATAAATTATTTACCTATTTTGTTGGTTAAAATAGTTCACCTCATCGTGAGTCTACCATTGTTTTTTCTGTACAAAATTTAGATAACATATTTAATGTGATCGGTATGAATAAAATAGAAAACAAAAAGCATGTTTTTAAAAGGAACTGATGATGACCCGTAAATTATTACCTATTTTAATGATGATGGTGGTATTAAGCCCACTTGCTATTGATATTTATTTACCATCAATGCCTGAAATGGCCCTTGAGTTTTCAGTTTCTGATACACAAGTGCAATCAACACTTGTTCTATTTATGTTCGCAATGGGGATTGGGCAAATTCTGATCGGGCCTCTTGCCGATCGTTTTGGACGACGTCCCATCGCACTTTTTGGTGTTTGTTTATATATCGCGAGTAGTCTGTTAGCCGCCTTAGTTGTTGATTTCCAATACTTACAATTTGCTCGAGTTTTACAAGGTATAGCAGCTTGTGCCACTTCTATTGTTGTATTTAGTGCCGTTAGAGATAGCTTTAATTCACAACAAAGCGCACATTATTATAGTTATTTAAATGGTGTTATTTGCGTTATCCCTGCTTTAGCTCCAACGTTAGGTGGGTTACTTGCATTACAATTCGGTTGGCGTTCAACATTTATTTTTATGATGTTATTTGCTGTATTGGTTTTATTTGTTGTTGCTTTTAAGTTACCTGAAACACGTCCTAAGGCTACTCAAGCAAGCGGTCGATTATATAATTGGAAACGCTATCAACCTATCCTAAACAATAGTCACTTTGTTTTCTATGCACTCACTTGTATGCTTGGCATGGCCTCTATATTAACTTATGTATCCTATTCACCGAGTTGGATTATTAAACACTTAGGATTAACTGAGTTAACTTTTAGCTATTTATTTGGTTTTAATGCGGTGATTAATATTATTGCTTGTTTTGTTGCTCCCAAAGTAATTAAAAAACTTGGTAATCACAAAACGGTTAATAGCGCATTATATTTAATGTTATTATCTGCTTTTGTTCAACTTATTATGCAGCAAATTCCTGCCAATACTCCTTTAATAGGAGGGTTCTTTTTTATGCTTCCAATGTTGTTGTTATGTATTGGTTTTGCTTTGTTGTTAGGCCCTGCGACTTCGATGGCACTTAGTGCCTTTGGAGAGCGAGCAGGTACGGCAAGCGCTATATTAGGCTGTATACAAATGAGCGGTGCTGCATTATTAACTGGACTTATACAGCAAACACCCCTGACAGCTCCCTATGCAAGTGCCATTATGATCGGGGGAAGTGCGGTTCTATTATTAATTATTATGTGCTTGCCTCAATATCAACATTGGCATCAAGAACATAATGAAAGTTAACTAAACAATAATATATTAGTATTCTCATCTTTAGACTGACATAATTGTCATTCAAATATCAATTTAAAAATGGATTTATAGATGAAATATTCAATATCAACTTTATTCTTGTTAAGTACATCGGTGCTATTAAGTGCTTGTGTTACATCATCTCCTACAGGGCGTAATCAAGTTTTATTATTTGATGGCCCTGAAATGGCGCAGTTAGGTGAGCAATCTTTTGCAGAGATGAAAAAACAAGAAAAAATCAATTCAGACCCTAAAATTAACACTTATGTTCAGTGTGTTAGTACTAGCATTACCAATACTTTAGGCAAACAGCCCGATTTTGATCAATGGGAAGTTGTTGTCTTCGATAGTCCACAAATTAATGCCTTTGCATTACCTGGTGGTAAAATTGGTGTTTACACTGGATTACTTAATGTCGCAAAAAACCAAGATCAGCTAGCAGCTGTCATTGGACATGAAATAGCTCATGTTCAAGCTAACCATTCTAATGAGCGATTATCTAATACTAAAATTGCTGGTTATGGAAGTGACGCTGGTAAAGCGATGATTGAAGGTAGTGAATACCAAGAGATGGGAATGGCTGCATTAGGGTTAGGTGTTGAATATGGTATTATTATGCCTTATGGGAGAGCGCAAGAATCAGAAGCAGATATCATTGGATTAAAATTAATGAATAATGCTGGATTCGATCCTCAGCAAAGTGTTGATCTATGGAAAAATATGGCTGTTGCATCAGGTGGGAATGAACCAATGGAATTTCTCTCAACACATCCATCGAATAAAACACGTATTCAAAACTTACAACAAGAGCTAAAAAGCTTACCTAAAAGTACTCACGCTAGACCTCAGTGCCTACTTTAATCATAAGTGACAAGTAACGTAAATAACTACATTCCACATTAATAGAATGTAGTTATTATTCGTTCGTATTACTGGATCTTATATGCCAACTTAAAAAGTTAAGGTGGCATATTAACTAAATTTTAATTGAATGAACCAATTCAGTGACTTGTTCTAATGATCCAAGCTCTGTTCCGGGGCGACTGGCTGTTGCTGCGCCACAGGCAAGACCGTATGGTAATGCTTTCTGTAAAGTTTCCCCTAAACTTAATCTCCAGACGATTCCCGCCACCATTGAATCACCTGCACCGATTGGATTAGCTTCGATTATTTCAGGGCTGCTTATTTTTTTAAATGCTTGTCCTGATACGTATAATGCGCCTTCTTCACCTAATGATACGACTAAGTTTTTAGGCCCTTGTTTTGCTAGCGCTTTACACCAAAGATCTGCATCATCTAGTCCTTCATCTGATAGCCCTAATAGCTCTTTCGCCTCATCTAGGTTAGGTTTTGCTAAAGTAGGTTTGGCTAAACAACCTAACCTTAATGCTTCACCACTTGAATCTAAGACTGCAAATGCGCCTGCATTTTCAATTAATGTAATAAGCTCTGCATAAATAGTGCTATCAACACCAGAGGGCAAACTGCCGCCTAATACCCACCAATCACCTGCTTTTAAATTTTGCTTTATTGCAGTAATTAAATTGGCTAATTCGACACTAGATATTTCAGGGCCTGTTTCATTCACTTTTATATGACGTTGTTCACCATGTGCAACAATAGATACATTGGTACGAGTCTCTCCACTAATTTCAGTAAAATTAGTTTTGATACCTAATGAAGTCAATTCTGTTTGTAAGCGTTGACCGTTATAACCCCCAATGAAGCCCATTGCAGTACTTTCTATATTTACATTACGTAACATGCGTGAAACATTAAAACCTTTTCCGCCACAGTCCATACGAGAATTTTTCGCTCGTGCCACACTATTGAATTGAAACTGATCTATCTGTAGTTCCAAATCAACAGCTGGGTTAAGTGTTAATGTATAAATCATTATGCATCCTTAATAAAGGCTTCAAATAATGCTTGTTCTGCTGCGATATTCCAAGTATTGCCTTCACCTAAAGCATTAGCAACTTCTGGTAATTTCTCAGCTAATTCATCGATACCCAGTAAAGGTAGATCGACCAATTGTGGGAATATTAGTATTTTCCCTGGGAATTTCGCATCAATCATTGCTTCAATGCCTGCTTTAGCTACATTCATGCCACCAATCGCAGCCACACAAATTGCTGGTGCGATATTACCCGCGATAGTGTTATCCATGACTACTGTTTGGTCTGCAATGGTTAACCCAGATGTACCTGTGTATTGAGCATTGTTTAAATAGATCGAGCTGAAGTCAACAGGTGCAAGAGTGCCATTTGGAACACCGGCAAATAATACCAACATACCATCATCTTTCATGAAAGTAGCTGATTCTGCCATAATGCCTGCATTCGGTACACACACCACCACATCATCTGCACCTTTACCTTGGCTTTGCTGTTTAACAAACTCTGGTAATGTTTGTGGGTTATTAATTGGGTTGAAGGTGATTAATTCACAGTTATTAGAGGCAGTAATAGTGGCAAAGCGGGCTTTTATTTCTGCTAAACGTTGATCATTAATATCAGTCACGATAACTTGGCGAGGGCCATTTTTTAATTCGATTGCTCGTTGCACATGCATTTGACCCATAGGACCGCCTGCACCTACAAATACTGAAAAGCCATCTTTACGTAAATCACAGCGGTTACGTTCTTCACCATAAGAGTCAGCAATATTGGTGCCGTGATTACCTATAAATGCAACGTAATCGTAATGTAAGCGGCCGACATCGGCATCAACTAAACCATCAACTGCTTTTTTCCCTACCATATTCATGGTGCCTCGACGTGCAACATGTTTAGCAATGGTTGTTAATGCCTTTGCAGAGTGTGGAGATAGTACAACAATGTCATCAAAACCTGTTCCACCAGTTAATTCTTCACTCACTTCGGCTAAGTTATCAATGCTAATATCATTGCGAATGATGACATTTTGAGCTGTTTCTTTTATTAATGCCGTGAGTTGTTCTGAAACATTGGTTAATACCACGGTTGCAGGTGACTGTAAGCCATTACTAAATTGATATTCTGTAGTGTCATCGGTTTGACCTACAATCCACATAATGCCTTGCTCTTTTGGTTGTAAACGACGGCGTTGTGTATAAGAAGCCCAAACACATCCCCATGGTTCCAATAGTGCTGACTCAGCAAAACCTAATTTATCAGATACTTTTAATAAACAAGAGCCTGCATCAGTTTCTAATACTTCAGGGCCAATTAAGTGGTATTGAGTTAATCCACCTGGAACAGTGTAACCGTAAGCAGTGCTTTTCCCATTTTGATAAATATCTGGTTGTACCGCATAGCGTTCACCCACTTTGAAATCATTATTTAGTTTTTCACCAACTTTAATGATAGTTAACGTTGCTTCGTGACCTAATCGAGTCGGTTCTTTACTTAAATCTCGGTTATATAATTTAGGGTGCTTACTACCTTGGTTGATCAGTTTTACATCAGAGAAACATAAGCCAACCGCATCAACACGAACGAGTAGTTGGTTATCCGCTGGCTCTGGCACATCAAATGATTCAGGCTGATTATTTTTACCTATGTTTTCGACACCTGCTCCGTACATATTCCATGTAATTGTATTACTTGGAATAGGGTTGCTTAGATCTTGATATTTTTTATATTGGCTAGTCATGGTGCTACCTCATTTCAATAATATTTAAATTAGAATGTTCTGTTAAAGCAAGTCATCGTGGGTTTTGTACATTTCCATTACTGATTCTGAACTGCACATGTTCAGTGCTTTTTGTGCTTTTTTCTGTAATTTCTCAAATGAGACACTACGTAAAATATTTTTTACCGCAGGGACATTGACAGGGCTTACAGATAATTCATGTACACCTAAGCCTACTAATAAACATGCAATTTTTGGGTCGGCTGCCATATTTCCACAAACACCAACCCATTTTCCGTTAGCATCAGCAGCATCAACCGTCATTTTAATTAAACGTAATAATCCAGGGTGGTAGCTGTCAGCCGCATTACATAAATGTGGGTTTAATCGATCCATGGCTAAGGTGTATTGAGTTAAGTCATTTGAACCGATAGAAAAGAAGTCTACTTCTTTAGCTAGGTTATCAGCGACTAGTGCTGCAGAAGGTACTTCAATCATAATACCTAGAGGGAGTTTAGGAGCGTTAAGCTCTGCGCGTACTAGCTCTGCGAGATCTTTAGCTCGATGCCATTCTGATATCTTAGCTATCATAGGAAACATAATATGGATGCCACATTTCCCTATGCTTTCATGTTGCCAAATAGCAGTACGATAAATCGCCTCAAGTTGACGTTTAAACATATCTTCGTGTTGAAAAGATAAACGAACACCACGTATACCTAAAAAGGGATTATCTTCATGGGGCATATCCATCCATGAGACAGGTTTATCTCCACCAATATCAGCAGTACGAATAACTAATTGTTTATCTCCTAATTTACCTGCGATACTTTTTAATGCGGTTATTTGCTCTTCAATAGAAGGTTCTTGCTGTGATGATTCAAAAAGAAATTCTGTACGTAGTAAACCTGCACCTTCACCTCCATTTTCTAAAATACAAGCAGCATCTTGTGGTTTTGCTATATTACAAACTATATCAATATGTCTACCGTCTAAAGTGATGGCCGGTTCATGTTGATGTAATGCTTCTTGCTCTTGCATTTCTTGCCATGTTTGTAATGATTGTAGTGCTTTTTCTTGTGTTGTTTGATCTGGTGTGACAATTAATGTTGCGGACTGGGGATCTAAAATCACCTTTTGTCCTTCACTAATATTAGATAGTTTTCCTGAACCAATACCTACAACAGCTGGGATCCCTAAAGCTCGTGACAGTATTGCCATGTGACTATTAGGTCCACCTAATTCTGTTGCTATTCCTTTAATAGGAGTACCTTCTAACCCGGCTGTTTGTGAAGGTGTTAGATCACTAGCCAGTAAAATAAAATCAGTATCTGGGTAGCTAATATTATCCTCTGAGGGTAGGATAATATTAATGACGCGTTCTCTGATATCTGCTAAATCTGCGATACGAGCTCGTAAACGTTCATCTTCAATGACAGTTAATGCTTCAATTTGCAATTCAATAGATTGCTGCCATGCCCATGCCGCACTATTACCTTGTGTGATTAACTTTTCACTTTCTTGATTAATTGTTTCATCATTGAGTAGTTGTTTTTGCGCTTTTAAGATAGCAGCTTCATTAGGTGCTTTCTCCAATAGCTTCTGATAAATTTCTTCGGTTTGTATGATTGCTTTTTGTTGCGCATCTTGTAATGTTGCTAATTCGACAGCAGGGTCGTCCGCTATTTGTTGTATTTCTCTATTGACTGTTTTTAATAAATAGCTGTTTGCCATCGCTATTCCTGGAGAAGCTGCTAGACCGTTAAATATATTGTCACCTACAGGGTTAGATAAAGCAGGTAATCCAGATAGCGGATTGTAGTTTGCATTTTCACTATCAGTTTCGTTATCTAATCCTTCATTAATTAGTTTAACTAAAGTGTCTACTGCGGCTTGAGCTTGTTCTCCTTGTGCAGAAACCATAATAGCATCGCCATATTTAGCACCTATGGTTAAAAGTGCTGCCATAGACTTTGCATTGGCACTTTGGTTCTCATTACGTATAGAGATTTCTGTATTGGCAAAAGTAGATGCTTGTTCTGCTAACAAGCTGGCTGGACGTGCATGTAGTCCGGCTTTATCTACAATCGTTGCTTGTTTTGAAGTATCAAAATCTTTTGCAATGGTAGGTTGAGCTTGGCTTTCTGCTCCTAAAGCTTGAATGATCTGATAAGCATCATCTGTATTTGCTAAGCTTTCTGATAGTGCTTGATCCATAACCACTGCAGTGAGTTTTTGTAATAATGCCAGGTGGTCATTATTTGCAGCTGCGATGCCAACGATTAATTTAGCAATATCGCCTTGTTTATTCCATGTAATGCCAGCAGGAACTTGAACAATAATAACACCTGTTTTAGTGACTAATGCTTTTGCTTCATTAACACCATGTGGAATGGCAACTCCATTAATAAGGTAAGTACTTACTTTCTCTTCTCTTTCTGTTAATGCATCAAGGTAATTACCATTTACAAAGCCTAATTTAGCCATGTTGTCAGCAATAAAAGTAAGGACTTGCTCTTTATTGGTGAATGTTTGTTGTAAATGAATCTGGTCTAATTCAACGCTCAGTTTATTAGGTTCACCCTGCACCTTGGATGAAGGTTGTTGTAATTTTTCTGTCTTTTCTTCAACAGCTGGCGTTTGTTCAGTTGTGTTAAATAGTTTTTTTAAAAAGGACATAGGATTCAACTCATATTAGTTAAAGGTAATCATATTTAGTGTTAAAAGAGCCGATTTATATTTAATTACTTCGGCTCTATATGGTAATTAACTCTATTAACACTGGTTATTTGTAACCCGTTTTTGGAACTCTTTTTTACGATAAACTTTTAACTAATTCATCATAAAAACTAGCATCCATAAAGTTTCCAATGCTCATGTGTTTTGCATTAGGTAATTTTAATTTTGCTCGTGCTGTTAACTCTTCTTGTGTGATGACAATGTCAGCGTCTGTTAAGTCATTAATAGCAGCATTAGTCACTTTAATATCTAACCCTGCTTGATCAATTTTTCCTCTTAATACAGTTGCCCCCATTGCAGATGAACCCATACCTGCATCACATGCGACTACGATTGATTTGATATTTACTGTGCCTGCAGTTGCTGTCGTTTCTGTAGCTGATGGTGTTTGGCCTTTAGCCTCTGCTTTATTGGCTTCTATCGTTGCTGATGCGCCAGCTAAATCATTGGCTTCAGTTGAGTCGGTACGAATTATTAGAGCAGCTACCACAAATGATGTAATTGTTGCTACTGCAATTGACCCTAAAGTTAATAAAATACCTGTACCGTTAGTTGACATAAGTACGAGTGCAAATACAGACCCTGGTGATGGTGGACCCACTAATGCATTCCCAGTTATCATGTTGAATGCAATACCAGCCATTCCCCCAGCAATAGCTGCAAAAATTAAACGAGGTTTCATTAATACATAAGGGAAATAAATTTCATGGATCCCGCCAAAGAAGTGAATAATTGATGCGCCATATGCAGACTTTTGAGCGGTACCTTTTCCTATAAACATATAAGCAAGTAATATACCTAGACCTGGGCCAGGGTTAGTTTCAATTAGATAATAGATAGATGAGCCAATTTGAGCGGATTGTTCTGCGCCTAATGGTGTGAATACGCCATGATTAATTGCATTGTTAAGAAAAAGAATTTTTGCAGGTTCAACAATGATTGAAACAAGAGGCAACAATGATTGTTCAACAATCCATCCAACACCATCACCTAATGCAACGGTGACAGTTGATATTACCGGACCAACTACTACATATGCGAGTAATGCGGTGATCATGGCAATAATACCAAGCGAAAAATTATTCACTAGCATTTCAAAACCAGGTTTAATTTTCTCATGCACTAAAAGATCAAATTTAGAAATGGCGTAACCACCTAATGGGCCGGCTATCATTGCCCCCATAAACATTGGAATATCGGTACCAACAATAACACCCATTGTTGTTACGGCTCCCGCGACAGCTCCTCGCTCACCACCAACCATCTTACCGCCGGTATAACCTATCAATAATGGTAAGAGGTATAAAATCATTGGACCGACAAGTTTTGCCATACTTTCATTTGGCCACCAACCTGTAGGTATAAATAATGCAGTAATTAAGCCCCAGGCAATAAAGGCTCCAATGTTGGGCATTACCATTCCACTTAAGAAACGTCCTAACGATTGAACGCCAACTTTTAAATTATTTGTAGGCATATCCTTGCTCCTAATATTTTATTGTTGAGTGTAAATTTGATTCAAAGGCAGTTTTCAAACTATCTAGTATGTCTTCTGCTTTATTTGAGTTGAGCCATAGATCAATCATTTTTGTATTACCCATTAACTGAGCAATAGAAGAAAAAATATATGACTGTGATTCTCTTAATTGTTGTAAATTAACTTCTGTAGGTACACAAAGTAGAAAAATAATACGTACACTTTGATCGTTATCGCTCCAAGTGAAATCTTTATTATTGATACGAACAAAGCACAGTGTTGGGCTAGATATGTAGTCGGTAATTACGTGAGGTATTGCTATTTGTTGCCCTGCAAATGTACTGACCATCTCTTCTCGTTTCATGATGTCATTATAAAGAGCACTTGGATCTTGGCTTTTTCTAAGTAGAAATAGATGCCCACAAATTTTGTGTAATGCATCCGCTTTACTATCAGAAGGTAAGTCCAACATCATGGTTTCAATTGTGATCAGGTTTTCCGTCATTATTTTTACCTCTACTCAAAGATAAAATAAAGTATATGAAGCTTTTGAAGTTAGTCAAAAGTAGATGTTTAGTTTGACGTCAAATGATGAGTTATTTTTATTCAATGATTAATAATGTTTTTTATTTGTCATTATTGGTCAAATGTAATCAAAATAAGTCATAAATGTGTGAAATCACACGATATCTTAAAAACACTAATCAACTATAATCAAAATGGCTTATTTTTATGATGAGGTTTTAAAATGACGGCAAAAGCTCGCCAGCATAAAATTATAATGTATTTACAAGAACATTCATTTGCTAGTGTTCAGGAATTAACTGAAGTTGCAGAATGTTCGCCTGCAACAGTAAGACGGGACATTATTGATTTAGATGCAGAAGGAAAAATTAAAAAAATACGTAATGGAGCTGAAAAAATATTGTCACCGATTGTTGACAAATCTCCGGGCATGATTGGTTTTTATCCTAATATTTCAGATTACCATGATTATGAAGAAGCTGACTTAATTGCAAAAAAAGCAGTTGAGTTATGCCAACCTCGAGATAATATTTTTGTAGGCGAGGGCGCTATTCCCTTTTTAATGGGGAAATACTTAATTGATAGTAACATCTATGTATTTTCAAATTACTTACCTTTATTAACTTATCTCATTACACAAAATTACCCACACTTAGTCGTGTTAGGTGGGCAATATAGTAAAAGCCAAAATATGCTGGTTTCACCAGAAACACATATATCTTATCAAGGACGGTTTTTAATTGTTGGGGGGGATGGTTTAACGGAATCTGGTTTAACAAAATCAGCTGTGCTTACTTTTGTTGAAGAAAAGAAAATGTTGGAATATGCAGATAAAGTCATGGTGATTTTAGAGTCTTGCAAGTTAGGTTTTTTTGGAGGTGTTTCTTTATTTTCTCTAGATAAAATAGATATTGTTATTACAGGAAAGAGGGCAGATCCTAAAATCGTTGAGCTGTTGATTGCGAATAATGTTCAGGTTTATTTAGTATGAATCATTATAGATAAGTTGATGTAAATAGATTATCAAAACAAAAAATCCGGAACAATTTAGCCATTGTTCCGGATTTTTAATAGGTAAATAGAAACGATTAAAGGTTAGTTAAAATCGCGTCAACCGATGCTTTAGCATCACCTAATAACATGTCTGAGTTCTCTTTAAAGAATAATGGGTTTTGTACGCCAGCGTAACCTGCCCCCATTGAACGTTTAAATACAACTACTTTTTCAGCTTCCCAAACACTAAGTACCGGCATACCTGAAATAGGTGTGCCTGGCTCATTAGCTGCTGGATTAACTGTATCATTTGCACCAATAACTAATACCACATCAGTATCAGGGAAATCTTCATTGATTTCATCCATTTCTAATACGATATCGTATGGTACTTTTGCTTCAGCTAGCAATACGTTCATATGTCCAGGCAAACGTCCTGCAACAGGGTGAATACCAAAACGTACGTTTTTACCTTTAGCACGTAAACGTTTTGTAATCTCTGCAACTGGATATTGTGCTTGTGCAACAGCCATACCGTAACCAGGTACGATAACAATATTCTTAGCTGCTTTTAATGACTCTGCAACTTCTTGAGCGCTTGTTTCTGTGTGCTCTCCATATTCTTGGTCACCAGCAGATGCTGTGTCTTCGTTACCAAAGCCACCAAGAATAACGCTTACAAATGAACGGTTCATTGCTTTACACATAATGTAAGAAAGAATCGCACCACTTGAACCTACCAATGCACCAACGATAATTAATAAATCGTTTGCTAGCATGAAACCAGTCGCAGCTGCAGCCCAACCAGAATATGAGTTAAGCATTGATACAACCACTGGCATATCTGCACCACCGATTGAAGCAACTAAGTGCCAACCGAATGCAAGCGCAATAATAAGCATGATTAATAATTCAAACCCGCCCATTGTGCCGTTGATGAAGCTTATTAATAATAAAACAGATGCCACTACTACTGCGATATTTAACCAATTTTTACCTGGAAGGTTTAATGGTTTACTGTTTATTTTTCCGCTTAGTTTACCGTATGCTACGATTGAACCTGTAAAAGTAACCGCACCGATGAAGATACCTAAAAAGACTTCTACATCATGGATTGTTTTTGCCGCACCCATTAATACTTCGTGGTCAAAAAATGAATTGAAACCAATAACAGTTGCCGATAAACCCACAAAACTGTGAAGAATAGCGATCAATTCTGGCATTGATGTCATTTCAACTTTTAACGCAAGACGAGTACCAATACCGGCACCGATAATCATTAGAACACCAACTAATACATAGCTCCATGATCCTGCATCACCCTTGTTTACCATTGCTCCAATTGTTGCAATGATAGCAATGCTCATACCGATGATGCCAAAGATGTTCCCGCTTTTAGCGCTTTCCTGGCTACTTAGACCATTCAAGCTAGCAATGAACAAGATTGCTGCAATGATATAAGCAGCTGTGATTAAGCCTTCTGACATAATTATTTATCCTTCTGGAACATTTTCAACATACGGTGTGTCACGGTGAAACCGCCCACGATGTTGATGGTTGCGATCAGTACTGCAAGCAGGGCAAGTGCATTGACATACCAGTATTCACTGCCTACTTGTAGTAGGGCTCCGACTAAAATAATACTACTGATTGCATTGGTAACACTCATAAGAGGAGTGTGAAGAGAATGAGCAACATTCCAAACAACGCCATAACCGACAATACAAGCTAATGTAAATACAGTGAAGTGAGATAAAAACTCAGTAGGAGCAACGCTTGCAACCCAAGCAAATAAACCCGCAGCAACAATTGCACCAACAGGCTTGATCCATTTGTTTGGTGCTTTTTCTTCAACAACAACAGGCGCTTTTTCTTCTACTTTTGCAGAAGGAGCTGCACTCACGCTAATTGCTGGTGGTGGCCAAGAAATTTCACCTTCTTTAACTACCGTTGCTCCTCGAATAACTTCATCTTCAAAGTCGATATCGATTTGGCCATCTTTGTTTTTACAAAGTAGCTTCATTAAGTTAACTAAGTTTGTTGCATATAGTTGACTTGATTGAGTTGGTAAACGACTTGGTAAATCAGTGTAACCAATTATTTTTACACCATTTTCAGTTTCAAATATTTCATCTTTAACTGTTAATGCCGCATTACCGCCAGCCGCTGCTGCTAAATCAACAATCACACTGCCTGATTTCATTGATGCAATCATTGCTTCAGAGATGATTTTAGGAGCTGGTTTACCTGGAATAAGTGCAGTTGTAATGATGATATCAACATCTTTAGCTTGTTCTGCCATCATTTCAGCTTGTGCTTGTTGGTAGCCTTCACTCATGGTTTTAGCGTAGCCAGTTGCACTTACTTCAGTTTCTTCTTCTGTATAATTTACTTCAAGAAACTCAGCGCCCATACTTTCAATTTGTTCTTTTACTTCTGGACGTGTATCAAATGCGCGTACAATCGCACCTAAACTACCTGCAGCGCCTAATGCAGCAAGACCTGCAACACCAGCACCTACGATTAGTACTTTAGCCGGTGGCACTTTACCTGCTGCTGTAATTTGACCTGTAAAGAAACGACCAAATTGATTAGCTGCTTCAATCACTGCTCGGTAACCTGCAATGTTTGCCATTGAGCTTAATGCATCTAATGCTTGAGCTCGAGAAGTACGAGGAACACTGTCCATCGCAATAACGCTAATTTTTTTAGCTTCTAGTTGTTTTAGTAACTCTGGATTTTGTGCTGGCCAAATAAAACTAACTAAGGTTGCGCCTTCTTTGATTAATTCAATTTCAGCTTGGGTTGGCGCATTTACTTTAAAAATAATATCCGATTGTAAAACCGTTGCTGCATCTGTGCTGATTTCAGCACCTGCATCTTGGTAAGTTAAATCAGAAAAGCTAGCTGCTGTTCCCGCGTTTTTCTCTACAAGAAAAGTAAAACCTTGTTTAATCAGTAACTCGACAGTATTTGGTGTCGCGGCTACACGGTTTTCATTTTCTTGGATCTCTCTAGGTATACCTATCTGCATAGTAAGTCCATGATCGCTTGTTGTTATAGAATTTATAGAAGTAAATTTTACGTTTAATTTGGGAAAAGTGGTTAGATCTAGATCATTTACACCTTTCATAGATTGTTGTTTTTTTACAACAAATTTCATAGTGGTGAAGCTTAGTAAAAAAATGTGACTTAGGCTACTTTTTTCAAGAGCTTTAAGCCGTTTTTATAAAAAATATGGTTACTTGATATAACCATTGAGACTAAGAAAGTGTTGTTTGTTAACAACGTGTTAATAAATGACTTATTATGTTCTTTCGTTGATGGTTTTTTGTTAATTTTACAAAAAAGGTGCTGAACATTCGAAAGAGATACGTTGCTCTGTAGATGGGTGTGTCAGTGTAATATTTCCTGCGTGTAAAGCTAACCTTTCAGGTGAGATCCTTTTTCCAAACTCCGTTGCATAAAACTCATCACCAACAATTGGATGCCCAAGTTGTTGCATATGTACACGTAATTGATGAGTGCGACCAGTAAGGGGAGTCAATTTAACTAAAGTGGTTTGTTTTTCTCTTTTGACTACTTCCCATTCTGTTTGTGAGCTTTTACCTTGTTCAAAATCGACAATTTGACGGGGTCTATTTTCCCAGTCACAACGTAATGGTAAATCAATCAGTCCAGAACCTTGTTTAATAATGCCTTCAACTCTAGCAAAGTAGGTTTTATCAATTACTTTTTGCTGGAACTGTCGTCCCATATGACTTTGTGCTGATTTTCGTAAAGCTAAAATAATGATACCTGACGTTGCCATATCTAAACGATGAACAACACAAGCATTTGGCCATACACGCATAACACGCAATGCTAAGCTATCTTTATGCCACGCATCTCTACCTGGGACACTTAATAATCCTGAAGGCTTATTTAATACTACGATATCTTGATCCTGATAAATAATATCTAAATAAGGCTGCATCGGAGGGTTATAAACAAAATTTGGCATGTTTATCTCTGCTATAGGGATTAAAATAAGTGGCTATCAATTAATGAAAACTGATAGCCAAGCAAGTTAAGAATGAGTTGAAACAATAAATCGAATTGCGTCTAATTTAAGCTGTGTATTATCTAATATTTGCTCAAAGTTAGTTTGTTGATCACGTAAAAATTGAATTTCATCTTCACGGATATTCGGATTAACTGCTTTCAAAGCGAGTAAGCGAGATCTTTCTTGTTGTAACGTCTCTTGCATTGTTTGTTTTGCTTCATCAATCACATTAGCCATTAACGATTGTGCCGTAGGTAATGATTGTTTAATTAATTGATGGATTAATGCTTGTGATGCATTGGCTACTTTGCGGCTAATATGACGATTAATTGGAGTTAATTGTCTATCAAAGCTATCAAATGTAACATTCTCACCTAAGTTTTTAGCGTTTTTATCTAATAACAAACGAATAGGCGTTGTAGGTAAAAATCGACTTAATTGTGCATTATCTGTATTTAATGCTTCAACTACATAAATAAGTTCTAAGAAAGTTGATGCAGCGGGCAGTGAATTATTTTTTAAGATAGCTACACAAGTTGTCCCTGTGTCAGAGCTTAATACAATATCCATTCCGTTACTTATTAAAGGATGTTCCCAAGTAAGATAATGTACATCATCACGACTTAATGCTGTTTTACGATTAAATGTAACAGTCATTCCATCTTCAGGTAAACCTGGGTATTCGGAAGCCAGCATATGATCTGTTGGTTTTAAAATTAAGCAATGTTCACTGCTATCTTCTTGCTGTACACCTAGCACATCAAACATTTGTAAAGCAAAGCCTGTAAAATGTGGCAATTGATCCACTTCTGTAATGTCATCTAATAGATTACTGTTTTGTAATACGCCACTTGAGTTGATTTCTAATAACCTATCTCTGCCTTGCTCCAGATCTGCTTTTAATTCGTTATTTAATTTCGCTGTTCGTTGTATTAATTTATCCAACTGTTGTTGATCGTTATTGCCCGTTGCGAGCAACTCAATGAGTTCATCTTTAACGGCTTCATAAACAGTTTGCCCTGTTGGGGTTGTTTGAGTAAATGCAGATAAACCTTGTTCATACCATTTTTGTAAAAAACCTTGTGAAGTATCTTTTAAGTAAGGCGTGTAGATTTGTATATCACAACGTTGACCTATACGATCTAAACGACCAATTCGTTGTTCTAATAAATCTGGATTAATAGGTAGATCAAACAAAACTAAGTGATGAGCAAATTGGAAGTTACGACCTTCAGAACCAATTTCAGAACAGACCATTACTTGAGCGCCGTCTTCAACTTGCGCAAAGTACGCAGCAGCTTTATCACGTTCTATTAGCGACAAACCTTCATAGAATACGGCAGCTTTGATTGCTTCTCGTGTTCGTAATGCTTCTTCAATTGCGAGTGCCGTTTGTGCTTGTGCTGCAATAATTAATATCTTTTCATTTTTATTTTGTTGGACTAAATCAATTAACCAACTAATACGAGGATCAAAAGCACACCACGAATTATCGGTTGCAGATTCAAATGCTTGATAAATTTGTTCAGGATATAATGCTGTAAAGGCTTGTTCAGAAAGATCACCTACTGGCATCATTTTAGAAACTTTGATGGCCGTTTTATATTGATCAGGTAATTCAAGTGCAATTGATTTTAATAAACGCTTTGGAAAACCTTTTATAGCAGAGCGAGTGTTTCTAAACAGCAAGCGACCTGTTCCATGTCTATCCAACAAACCTTTTATTAATTCTCGTTGTGCTGATTGTTGTTCACTTTCATCAACCGTAATATCAGAAATAACATTTAATAACGGTTCAACATCTTGTTCAGACAATAACTCAGTAATACTATTTTTAGCTGAGTCTGATAAAAACTGACCATCTAAAAGTTGATTTACAGCATCAACTACAGGTTTATAACTCATCTCTTCTTTAACAAAGGTTTGGTAATCATAAAAACGATTTGGATCAAGCAAACGTAAACGCGCGAAATGACTTTCGTGACCAAGTTGATCCGGTGTCGCTGTTAATAATAAAACACCAGGAACAGAGTTTGCTAATTTTTCTATCGCGTTATATTGAGCACTTGGTTTTTCTTTATCCCAAATAAGGTGATGAGCTTCATCAACAACCAATAAATCCCAAGTCGCGAGTAGGGCATTTTTTAAGTGCTTTTGTTTGCGTAATAAATTGATACTACATAAAACCAATTGCTCTGTATCAAAAGGATTAACTGCATCTAAATAGGCTTCTTCACAACGAGATTCATCAAAAATACTAAAGTGTAGATTAAAACGACGTAGCATTTCGACTAGCCATTGATGTTGTAGGTTTTCAGGTAAAACAATTAGTACACGCTTTGCTCGGCCTGTGATTAATTGTTGGTGAATAATCAAACCTGCTTCAATCGTCTTACCAAGACCAACTTCATCTGCTAATAAAATACGTGGTGCGTGACGCTGTCCAACTTCTTCTGCAATATAAAATTGATGAGGAATTAAATCTACTCGTGGACCTAATAATCCACGCAAATGAGATCGTTGTTGCTCGTGTTGATTCACAAGTGATTTATAGCGTAAAACAAAACGCTCAAATTTATCAATTTGGCCTGCAAAAAGTTTATCTTGAGGTTTATTAAACTTAATAAAGTTATTAAGGAAAGTCTCTTTTAATTTAGTTTCTTCACCAGTATCAACGCGTGTACCAATATAAGTAATGATATTATCGTCATTTTCTTCGATATCAGTAACTAACAAAGTCCAGTCGTCATGGCTTAATACTTCATCTCCTATATTAAAACGAACACGTGTTACCGGAGCTTCTTGTATAGAATAAAGGCGCTGTTCACCGGAAGCTGGAAATAGAAGCGTAAGCATACGTCCCTCAATTGCCACAATAGTACCTAAACCTAATTCTGATTCCGCGTCACTAATCCAACGCTGGCCTAACGAAAATGTCATAAAAACTCACTCATCACTTGTTACTAAAATAAACTGAATAGCAGAAAAGCCGTATATGTTACCTAAATCACAATCAAACATACTAGTGATAAATGGAATTAATACAGGAAAAATAAAATAGCATATAAATGAAAGAAAAAGTGATGTTGTTTGTTATTTGAGCAAACAGTAATTAATTATAAATAAACGCTTGCCAATGTGATCTCAATCCCTATAATGCGCATCCACAGACACGGGACGGAACGCAAGTTACCCAGCGAGTTTGAGAATGATTCACAACGTATTAACGCTTCGAGGTTCGCTTCGAAATTAAGTTAAATTAAAACGTTGACATTGTTCGAAAGGCGCGTAATATACGCCGCCTAGCCGAAAGGCACGCTCTTTAACAATTTAATCAAACAATCTGTGTGAGCACTTATTGTTGATGTGATTTCAAAAAAATCAAAGTCCT
>NZ_SNUW01000038.1 GCF_004376845.1 Psychromonas algarum | reverse complement strand
CGTTTAATTCACCTTAATGAATTAAACATTTCGTTTTATTTGTCACACCAATCAACTTACAAGTAAGTCATTGTATTTGTGTGATAAATAAGAACATTTATCAGCTTTCCTAATTGTTAAAGAGCAGACTTTTTCGTTAAAAAAAGCCTTAGGTAAGTAGTGTTACTTATCTAAGGCTTCTATCATGTTGGTCACTTCAAAGATGAAGTGGTGGAGCTATGCGGGATCGAACCGCAGACCTCCTGCGTGCAAGGCAGGCGCTCTCCCAGCTGAGCTATAGCCCCAACATGGTTTGTATAAATAGATCCAATTTCATTTACAAGAAATTGGTGGGTCTGGGCAGATTCGAACTGCCGACCTCACCCTTATCAGGGGTGCGCTCTAACCAACTGAGCTACAGACCCAATATAGGTCTATCTATACGTCTCTTTTACTTTCTAATCAAACAATCTGTGTGGGCACTCATTATTACTTGCGCCAATGTACCGAAATACAAAGGATGTGTTTCTTTACGTAAGGAGGTGATCCAGCCCCAGGTTCCCCTAGGGCTACCTTGTTACGACTTCACCCCAGTCATGAACCACACCGTGGTCATCGCCATCCCCGAAAGGTTAAGCT
>NZ_SNUW01000037.1 GCF_004376845.1 Psychromonas algarum | reverse complement strand
AATTAGTTTTAATCGGAGTCTAGCATTAGATGTCGCGTTAATTAGGGCTGTAAAATCGTGGGTCATATAAGCTCCTTCAAAGAAGGACTATTAGATCACATAATTAACGGAATTGGTATGAGATTGTACAAAACATTATAAGGCGCTATAGGACTGAAAATAGGCTTAAATACATATTTTTCAAGGGGATTATTTGTTTACTTGTACTTTATAGGAAGTTATAAGAAGTTTTGGTGCTGATAGGCGGATTTGAACCGCCGACCTCACCCTTACCAAGGGTGCGCTCTACCAACTGAGCCATATCAGCAAATGGGGATCTGATAATGACCTACTTTCACATGGGGAGACCCCACACTATCATCGGCGCAGCTGCGTTTCACTTCTGAGTTCGGCATGGGATCAGGTGGTACCACAGCGCTATTATTATCAGAAAAAATCTTATATTTATAGCGTATTATAAATATTAAAACCCCAGCCATACGGCTGGGGTTTTGAATTAGGCGCTTGGCGATGACCTACTTTCACATGGGGAGACCCCACACTATCATCGGCGCAGCTGCGTTTCACTTCTGAGTTCGGCATGGGATCAGGTGGTACCACAGCGCTATTGTCGCCAAGCATAAAAATATATTAGAAAAGCTGGACGTTCATGTAATCAATTATGTAAATATGCTTTCGCAAGCATTCTATTTCTTGGTAAACAATATCTTATTTTAAAATAAAAAATTATTATCTTTTACTTTAAACTAAACCAACACTACTTAGGTGTTGTATGGTTAAGCCTCACGGGTAATTAGTACAAGTTAGCTCAATACATTACTGCACTTACACACCTTGCCTATCAACG
>NZ_SNUW01000036.1 GCF_004376845.1 Psychromonas algarum | reverse complement strand
ATACCAATTCCGTTAATTAAGTTTCCAATTTAGTCCAGTCTCTAAAGCATAATGAAATGACTCGGCTTGTGTCTTCGCAGAAGCTGTTCCAAGCCCTACAACATTGATCGACTATGTCGTTATAATCATCAAAACATCGATTAGCCAACTCATTCTGTCGTAACCAATGCCATACCTGCTCTATCGGGTTTAATTCTGGTGAATAAGGCGGGAGATGTATTATTGTTAGATTATCAAACTCTTCGGCTAAATAGGCTTGATGCCAACTTGCTTGGTCCATGATTACGACCGAATATTTACCTTTAGGCGTCGCTTTTGATATCAGTGACAAATGCTCTCTCATTCCTTCACTGTTACTCTTTGGTAAAACAAGTGCTTCTGTTTGCCCTGTGTTAACGCAGACTGCACCAAATAGATAAGCGTATTCAAATTGTTGTTGCTGAACAGCTCTCGGTCTTGTTCCCTTTTCTGCCCATATTTTAGTCGTTGTGTTTCTCTGACCGAATCGAGCTTCATCTTGAAACCAGACAAGGACATTATCGAGATGCATATGCCCAGGGATCTTAAGGATCGTTTTTATTTGGAATTTTTTTAAAAGTATTTTGCGCTTCAATTGATTGTTTAGGATGTTTCGAGCGAGTGGTTATCCAGCTGAGATTTAATTTATGCATTATTTGATAAACATTCGTTTTTTGAAAAGTGATATTAAAGTTATGCTTGATAAATGCTTGTACATCTTTTCCTTGTAAGCGCCCACCTTCTTTTTTGATTGCATTATCTTCAACATATTTTTTTACTTGAGCGAGTTGCTCTGATGTCAGTTTTGAGGGTCTTCCACTATGAGGCTTTTCGTTTAGTCCATCTAAACCATGGTCTAGATATGCTTTAATCCAAATATTAATACTTCTCCTACTGACTTTCAAAAAAGAAGCTATCTCAGTTCTATTTTTACCTTCAGTAAAATGTGAAACCGCAATTAGTTTTAATCGGAGTCTAGCATTAGATGTCGCGTTAATTAGGGCTGTAAAATCGTGGGTCATATAAGCTCCTTCAAAGAAG
>NZ_SNUW01000035.1 GCF_004376845.1 Psychromonas algarum | reverse complement strand
CGGCCGCAGATGTTGATGGTACGGTTACGACGACTGCAACGGTGCCTGCTGAGCAAGGTACGGTTATCGTTGATAACGAAAATGGGACTTATACCTTCACACCAGCGGAAAACTTTAACGGTGATGCAACCATTACGCTAGTGACCACCGATGATGATGGCGCGACGGCGACAACAACGTCTACGGTTTCGGTTGGCGATGTCAATGACGGTCCGACACTTACAGCTGCGAATGGCAGTCTGGATGAAGACAGTGGCTCAGTGACAGTGGCGTTTACGGCCGCAGATGTTGATGGCACGGTTACGACGACTGCAACGTTGCCTGCTGAGCAAGGTACGGTTATCGTTGATAACGAAAATGGGACTTATACCTTCACACCAGCCGAGAACTTCAATGGTGATGCGACTATTACGCTAGTGACGACCGATGATGATGGCGCTACGGCGACAACAACTTCTACGGTTTCGGTTGGCGATGTCAATGACGGTCCGACACTTACAGCTGCGAATGGCAGTCTGGATGAAGACAGTGGCTCAGTGACAGTGGCGTTCACGGCCGCAGATATTGATGGCACAGTGACCACGACCACAAGCGTGCCAGGAGCAAGGTACGGTTATCGTTGATAACGAAAATGGGACTTATACCTTCACACCAGCCGAGAACTTCAATGGTGATGCGACTATTACGCTAGTGACTACCGATGATGACGGCGCGACGGCGACAACAACGTCTACGGTTTCGGTTGGCGATGTCAACGATGGTCCGACGATCACAGCAGAAAACGGTGCATTATTAGAAGACAGTGGCTCAGTGACAGTGGCGTTTACGGCCGCAGATGTTGATGGCACGGTTACCACGACTGCAACGGTGCCTGCTGAGCAAGGTACGGTTATCGTTGATAACGAAAATGGGACTTATACCTTCACACCAGCCGAGAACTTCAATGGTGATGCGACTATTACCTTAGTGACCACCGATGATGACGGGGCCACGGCGACAACCACTTCGACAGTGAATGTTGGTGATGTGAATGATGGTCCGACGATCACAGCAGACAACGGCAGCTTAGATGAAGACAGTGGCTCAGTGACGGTTGCGTTCACGGCCGCAGATATTGATGGCACAGTGACCACGACCGCAAGCGTGCCAGCAGAGCAAGGTACGGTTGTCGTTGATAACGAGAATGGTACTTATACCTTCACACCAGCCGAGAACTTCAATGGTGATGCGACTATTACCTTAGTGACGACCGATGATGACGGCGCGACGGCAACGACTACATCAATCGTGGCAGTCGGTGATGTGAATGATGGTCCGACGATCACAGCAGACAACGGCAGCTTAGATGAAGACAGTGGCTCAGTGACGGTTGCGTTCACGGCAGCAGATGTTGATGGCACAGTTATCACCACCGCAAGCGTGCCAGCAGAGCAAGGTACGGTTGTCGTTGATAACGAAAATGGGACTTATACCTTCACACCAGCCGAGAACTTCAATGGTGATGCGACGATCACCTTAGTGACCATGGATGATGACGGGGCCACGGCGACAACAACTTCTACGGTTTCGGTTGGCGATGTCAATGACGGTCCGACACTTACAGCTGCGAATGGCAGTCTGGATGAAGACAGTGGCTCAGTGACAGTGGCGTTCACGGCCGCAGATGTTG
>NZ_SNUW01000034.1 GCF_004376845.1 Psychromonas algarum | reverse complement strand
GGCGTTGAGGCTGTAGAATTTCTCCCAAAAACGCATTTTATGCGTTTTTTCTAATTACCTTTAATTGTACAAAAAACAACCTTGATTGAGCTGACTCTCTGTGATCTAATAGTTATTATTCGCTCAGAGTTAAATGTAATGGCTAACTATAAACCTGACTTATCCTGCCAAAGTAAATTCATTCCCATTGATTTCGCACAGCAAATTATTCCTGGTACATTCGAATATGCGCTTTCTCATATTGTTGATAAGCACCTCGATTTAAGTCCCTTTGATAAATGGTATGACAACGATAAAGGCGGTGCAGCGGCTTACCCTCCATCAGTGATGTTGAAAATAGTTTTGTTTGGTTATTCACGAGGATTAGTTAGCAGTCGCCGTATTGCGAAAGCTTGTGAAACGAATATTACCTTCATGAGTTTATCGGGCGATGAACAACCGCATTACACGTCTATTGCTAGCTTTGTCGCTAAAATGAAAGACCAAATTGAGCCACTATTTACACAAGTATTGATGATATGTGACCGTGAAGGATTGATTGGGCGTAACATGTTTGCCATCGATGGTTGCAAGATACGTTCGAATGCGAGCAAAGAATGGAGCGGCACATTTGATGAACTTGAGCGTAAACAAGCAAAATTGCGCAGAGCTAGCCAACGCATCCTCGCGCGTCATCAAGCGCAAGATGGGCTGAGTGAAGATGACGTGGCGCATGATTTAAAACAACAAGCCAAGCTTGATAAAAGTGCTAATAAAATAAAAGACTTTTTAGCGATGAATGAAGAAAAGCTAGGCAGTCGTAAAACGCCTGTGAAAAGTAATATCACCGACCCAGACAGTGCGAAAATGACGACCAGTAAAGGCACTATTCAAGGCTACAATGGCATTGCCATTAACGACGATAAGCATCAAGTCATCTTACAAGCCCAAACATGGGGCTCAGTTGGAGAACAACAAACCTTAAAACCTGCTATCGAGCAACTTCAACAGCAACTCGAACAATTAGGGACGCCCGATACTTTTGCAACGGCTAAATTCACCGCAGACAGTGGTTTTCATAGTGAAGTTAACCTTGAGTTCATGGCGACAACAGGCCTTGATGCTTACATGGCCGATACGGCTTTTAGAAGCCGTAATCCGTTATTTCAACAAAGCAAAACTTACTTAACAGAGCAAGAGAAACGTCGATTAAAACGGAATAAAGGAAAAGCTCGATTATTCAATAGTAGTGACTTTTACTTTGATGAGCAGACATTAACGAGTCGTTGCCCCGCAGGGAAAACATTGTGGTTGAGTGTGAATAATATTGAAACAGCGGGAAAGCAATATGTCCGTTTTGCTGGTTATTTGAAGGATTGTCGAGTTTGTCCGTTACAGTCACAGTGCATGCGTAAAGTACCGATCAAGCAAGGTCGACAAGTTCAATTTGAAATCAATAGCACAGAGAAACGCGTTTCTTATACGGATAAAATGCGAGTAAAAATAGACAGTAGTCCTGGTCGGCGAGAATACAGCAAACGGCTTGGTGCTATCGAACCCGTGTTTGGTAATATTACGGTGAATAAAGGGATGAATAAATTCACGCTACGCGGTCAAGAGAAAGTGAATACCCAGTGGCAGATGTATTGTCTTGTCCATAACATTGAGAAGTTAAGGAATAGATTACATTAAATGAAGGGGAAACCCTCGACTCACCATCGCCTCATAACTAGCTTCACCATCCAATTTAAGCCTCAATTTAATCAATCAGTTATTGAAAACAGAATAATCTATTTAATCTCAAGTAAATGTAAGTTAATCTGGTTTTTATTTAAATTAAGTAGGCTGAAAACGAGTTATTCTACAGCCTCGTTA
>NZ_SNUW01000033.1 GCF_004376845.1 Psychromonas algarum | reverse complement strand
TAGCGCGACGTACACGGCGACGGGGACACTGCCGGCGGGCTTTACCTTACATGCTGATGGTAGCTACACATTAGATGCCAGTCATCAAGCGTATCAGCACTTAGAGGCGGGCCATAGCGAAGACATTGCCATTCCTGTGACGGTGACCGATGGTGCAGGCGGGACAGACCCCCAAACCTTGACCATCACCTTAACGGGCACTAATGATGCACCGATAGTGACTCAATCTGTTGTTGCCCAAACCGCGACGGAAGATACGGCCTTTAGTTTTGCACTGCCATCGGATACCTTTAACGATGTGGATAATGGCGATCACTTAACGCTGTCAGCGACAGGGTTACCAAGCTGGCTGCATTTTGATGCAGCAACGGGGACCTTTAGTGGCACACCAAGCAATGCCGATGTGGGTAAACTCCCGATTACGGTTACAGCAACGGATAGTCTGGGTGCACAGGTTAGCACCAGCTTTGCACTGACAGTGAATAATACCAATGATGATCCGGTGTTAAGTCCAATATCGACAGTGTCGGTGACGGAAGATGGCGCGCATGCGAGTGGGCAGTTACACGCGACAGATCCTGATGTGGGTGATACTCAACAGTTAACGTATTCAGTTGCGAATGCCGTTGATGGCTTTACTTTACATAGTGATGGCACTTGGACGTTTGATCCTAGCGATGCGGCTTATCAACACCTTAAAGCAGGTGTTTCAGAAGCACTGTCAATTCCAGTGACGGTGAGTGATGGGCATGGTGGAGCCGATACTCAACAGTTAGTGATTAATATCACCGGCACCAATGATGCGCCGGTGATCGGTGGAACTGATCATGGCTCTATAACAGAAGATCAACATGTCACTCCAAACGCTACAGACCCAAGTATCCATGAGCTAGGTATACAAGGACATTTAGACATAACAGATACCGATTCAGGCGAAGATCATTTTCTATTCCAAGGAGCTACACCTGGTGATAATGGTTTTGGCAGATTTATGATAGTAGCAAGAGGTTTTTGGGTTTACAAAGTAAATAATGATGACCCTAAAATTCAAGAGTTGGGTGCAAATGATTCACGCACAGATTCTATTACTGTGACTAGCGTGGATGGCACAACTCATAAAATTGTCGTGACAATTCATGGTACTAATGATGACCCAACCTTTACTTCAGCAACCTTAGTTAATCACGGTAATGAAGACACTACCGTGCGTGGTCAATTAGGCTCAAGTGATGTCGATACTGGTGATAGCGCGACGTACACAGCGACGGGGACACTGCCGGCGGGCTTTACCTTACATGCTGATGGTAGCTACACATTAGATGCCAGTCATCAAGCGTATCAGCATCTAGAGGCCGGCCATAGCGAAGACATTACCATTCCCGTGACAGTGACCGATGGCGCAGGCGGGACAGAGACCCAAACCTTGACCATCACCTTAACGGGCACGAATGATGCACCGGTTATTACCGACATCAGCGCCAAAACCGTGGCGGAAGGCAGTACGGTCACGGGTACTATTATCTCGAGTGATGTGGATGACCATGCTACTGCGACGTTCAGTATTGCGCAGCCAGTGGATGGGTTTAGCTTACATGCAGATGGCAGCTATACCTTTGATGCCAGCCACGCTAGCTACGCCCATTTAGCGGCGGGCGCATCGCAAGATGTGAACATTGCTGTGACGGTGACCGACGATCAGGGGGCGAGCAGCACCCAAGATTTAATCATTCATGTGACGGGCACCAATGATGTGCCAGTGATTGCGGGCACGGATACGGGTACGGCGCAAGAAGAGCGCCAACTAACGGCGTCAGGCAGCTTGAGCATCACAGATGCGGATGCGGGTGAAGACCACTTTACCGCGGCCAGTGGTATTACGGGAACGGGGAATCACGGCAGCTTAGACATCGATGCC
>NZ_SNUW01000032.1 GCF_004376845.1 Psychromonas algarum | reverse complement strand
AAGCTTTCTTGTATATAAAAACTGATGAATTTTAGCTATTTACTTATAAATTCTATGCATTAGCTTTTATTACCCAACTATTCCCATTAATTGACTTGGTGTGTGGATAACAGAAATAGCATATTAAGCATAATGTAAATGAATGGATGTCCGGGTTTACGAGACATATCAATCACTGGTGACGAAGAAATTCCAATTAATAAAAGAGGTAGTGGTGTTAAGCGGCTTGTGCTATTAAATTTCTTCCGTGCAGAAGCTGAAAGAAGAAAAACCGAAAACAATGTACCTGACATAATTTATGCAATTGAAGAGCCGGAAACATCACAACACCCTAGCCACCAGAGAAAGCTGATTGAAGCATTTATCGAGTTGTCAAAAGCAGATAATACTCAGGTTCTATTGACGACTCATAGTCCGTCTATTGTCAAAATGCTGCAGTTTGATCATCTAAAGCTTATAAAGAGTGAGCAATCTAAAGAAGTTGTTTCTGTGGAGAGAAACGAGCTTCCATATCCATCTTTGAACGAGGTTAATTTTTTGGCGTTCGGAGAGTCAAATGATGAATATCATAATGAGTTGTATGGATTTATTGAGAGTGAAGAGCTACTGGCTGACTACAAAGATGGAAAAGAGACAATTAAATATATAAGAATTAAGAGAAACGGAGACTTAATGTCTGAGCAAAAAATAGTCAGCGAGTACATCCGCCATCAGATTCATCATCCAGAAAATACTCATAATGCAAGATATACAGATGAGCAATTACAGGCGTCGATTAATGATATGAGGGTCTTTATTGAGGCTCGGGCGTTGTGATCGACAAAGCACCTAACAAGGCGCTTCTGCCGGACAAATTTTCCGCTGCGCTCCAAATTTGCCGCAGAGCGCGGCGTTATACGAAAATAGAGGAAATCAAATGAAAGTAATTTTAATATTAATATCTGCATTAATCATAGCAGGCTGCTCAGCTATGCAAATAGATGCTGGTATATCTAAATATGATACGGTTGCGGATCAAATCGAGCTAGGAATGACAAAACAGGAAGCGCTCGCCGTACTTAGCCCAACTCAAGAATCAATACCGAAGAGCAATAGAAAAAGACCTGAAAAATATATAAAAAATGATGTAAAAGTTGAAATATATTATATGAGGTCCGCACGACAACCTGATGGTTTAACCACTGATGATGAGTTTACCCCTTATTTATTTAACGACGGCAAACTGGTCGGTATCGGTTGGCAGGTTTTGGGCGGCCCTAAAACTCAAGGGCAAGCAACTTCAGATACCTATATAAACAACAGCAATACTAATACAACTGTTATCTACTAGCATGGTAGCAACGTATAACAAGTTGGTTAACAGGACACATACTGCTTCACAACTTTGTGTGTATTCGCTACGCTCATTATTACACACAAAATTACTACGCAGCATGGTCCTGTTACCAAAGCGTTGAGGCTGTAGAATTTCTCCTAAAAGAGCGTTTATCGCTCTTTTTTCAATTATGTCTTATTGTACAAATAAAAAAGTAGCGGACACCCATCTACTTTGAGTTAATTTAAAACGTAAACTATCTTTTAAAAGTGGCTTATTTCAGCATATTGGAGGTAGTTTGCTATGACTCAATCTCGCCAATCGCAAGTATCGTTATCTGATACACCTTATTACCATTGTATTTCTCGCTGTGTTCGCCGTGCTTACTTATGTGGAGAAGATAAATACACACAAAAATCTTTTGAGCATAGGCGTCAATGGGTGGTTGAGCGAATGCATTACCTTGCTTCGCTGTTTAGTATTGATATTTGTGCTTACGCTATTATGTCCAATCATTACCATCTGGTGTTACATGTGGATGAAGCATTCAATAACAATCTAAACCATGAGGAAGTTTGTGAACGTTGGTGTCAGTTGTATTCCAAGCCTGTATTAGTTGAGCGTTGGCAATCAGGGCAAACAATATCAGAAGCAGAAAATAAAGCAGCATTGGCTATTATTGAACATTGGCGGAGTCGACTCGCTGATATTTCATGGTTTATGCGTTGTTTAAACGAGTTCATTGCACGTAAAGCCAATAAAGAAGATGAGTGCTTTGGTCGTTTTTGGGAAGGACGATTCAAGTCTCAAGCACTACTTGATGAAGATGCGTTACTCACTTGCATGGCTTACGTTGATTTGAATCCTGTACGAGCAAAAATGAGTGACAGTGTTGAAACGTCTGAATATACCTCCGCTTATGAGCGCATTCATGGTGTGGCTCAGCAGAAAGAAAAACCACTGGAATATGCTTTTACTAAAAAACCTTTATTTGGTTTCGTGGGGGATGAAAACAAACAATCAACCGAAGGTATTCCATTTTCACT
>NZ_SNUW01000003.1 GCF_004376845.1 Psychromonas algarum | reverse complement strand
TAAGCCTCAATTTAATCAATCAGTTATTGAAAACAGAATAATCTATTTAATCTCAAGTAAATGTAAGTTAATCTGGTTTTTATTTAAATTAAGTAGGCTGAAAACGAGTTATTCTACAGCCTCGTTAGGGCTCTCCGTCCACTCAAAAGGGATCTTATGAATATTTTAGGAATTAGAGTAGAACCTAAAAAAACAACATTTTCAGTAATTAACACTGAAAATGAAAACTTCAAAATAATCAATATTGAGCTTATTAAAATTCCAGCTGCATTAGATTTCCCTGAGAAATTAAAATATATTCGAAATTGTGTCTTAGATATATTGCGAGAATATAATATTTCAATTGCAGGGGTTAGGGTTGCAGAGAGTAATGCACAAAACTTAGATGTAACAAGATTGCACATTGAAGGTGTTATTCAAGAAGCATTTTCCAGTAGTAATGTTGACAAATATTTTGTTGGTAGAAAAAACTCAATCGCTTCGAAATTAAATATGACAGGTAAAGAATTAGAGTCCGTATTTAAAGGAGATAAGGTGTTTGAATTGATCGATAATTGGGATGTTTGTCGAACTAAACCGGCGCGAGAGTCCGTTTTGACAGCGATGGGGGCACTAGCTTAATGTTTGCATATCAAAAAGCTCAAGTATCATTTAAAAAGTTAGAAGAAATTGGGCATGAAGGTAAAAACTCAAAAGTATACCGAGCCCATGATCAAAATTTAGATGCAGAAATAGTAATTAAAGAAATAGAAATAAAGCATGGTTTTTCTTCTAAAGATTACTTCGAAGAAGCACAGGCGCTGTATAAAAGTACTCACCCGAATATAGTTCAAGTTTGCTATGCATGTGAAGATGACAAAAAAGTTTATGTGGCTTCGCCTTTTTATCGTAATGGTTCTCTTAAAAAGAAGATGGCACAAAAAAGCCTTACTGTTAGAGAGATCATTAGATACTCAACTCATTTCTTAAACGGCTTACATAATGTGCATTCAAAAGGATTGATTCATTTTGACATAAAGCCTGATAATGTTCTTATTTCTGATAGAAATGAAGCATTATTAGCTGATTTTGGTCAATCAAAACCAATGGACAGAAACGGCCTAGCAAAACAGCCAATGCTGTATGGGAAGCAATTTCCTCCAGAATACTTCGGTAATGCTCAATATATTTTTGACAATAGATTTGATATTTATCAAGCTGGTTTAACTATGTATCGTATGTGTGTGGGAGACAAAGAGTTTGACCGCCAGTTTAGCAAGTATAAAACGTGGCCAGAGCTTGGTGGTGATGTAAGAGCTGGTAGATTCCCAGATAGAAAGGCATATCCTTTGCATATTCCTAAAAAATTAAAAACAGTGATAAATAAATGTTTAAAGCCTAATCCGGGCGATCGTTATGGTTCACCTGTAGAGATTGTAAACGGACTTGCAGATATTGATGGTTCTATCCTAGACTGGGAGTATGTTCTAGATAAAAACAAGAGAATATGGCGACAAGAAGTTGAGGGGACAATCAAAATGATTGAAGTATGTGAAAAGAGAACTTCAAAAGCCTATAAACATGGTGTAAATTCAGCCACAAGACGAGTCAAAGAATTCTGTTTCACTGACATAGAAGACAAAAAAATAGTTGAGTTCTTAGAGAAATGAAAAAATTAACGGCAAACTCAAAATCTGAATTAACAAATAGAGCGAAAGTTGTTAGCAACCGTCGAGCTACCTCCTATTTGGATAAATTGCCGGAAATTACAGAAAGTATGTATGACAACCTACCTGATTTTAAGTCAACTAGCTCAAGCTTTATAGATATGAGCAATCCTAAGAAAGCCCTAACAAGCTGTTAAACAAGGACTAAATACAGTTGGCTCACACAGAAACTACTGGACACCCATCAACTTTTCATTCTAAAGGTTTGATTTTATTGCGATGAGCTAGTGGGTGTCCAATACTTGTTGTGACACGAATCTGTCATTGCCCTGCAGGTAATGAAATGTGGCGAAGTGGGATAAATATAAAGAGTCACAAGCAAAAATACACACGATTCTGTGGTTATTTAAAAGACTGTAAGTTATGCCCTTTACAACAGCAATGCATGCGTAAACCACCGAATGATAGAGGAAGGCAAGTCCAATTTAAAAATAATGAATCACGGAAAAAGCTAAGCTATGGCGATAAAATGAAAGTTAAGATAGATAGCCCAATAGGACGACGCCAATATAGCAAACGATTAGGCGCCATTGAGCCTGTATTTGGTAATATTACGGTGAATAAAGGGATGAATAAATTCACACTGCGCGGGCAAGAAAAAGTGAATGCCCAATGGCAAATGTATTGTCTTGTTCATAATATAGAAAAATTAAGGAATAGTTTATATTAAGCCAAGGGCTAAAGCCCTTAAACAGCAAGAATCCAGCCTAATTAACCTCATATGCGTCTTTACAACTCAAATTAATCAATCATTTACTTAAAATTCAATAATCTATTTGAATATCATGTACATATAAAATACTGTGTTTTTATAATTAAAAATCAGGCTGGAAATGAGAAATTCTACAGCCTCGTTATGCCTTAAGGAAGTTATGAGCGAGTATTATGTTTACGTTTATATAGATCCTCGAAATTTTGAGGAGTTTTATTATGGGAAAGGAAAAGGTTCTCGGAAGGACGCTCATTTATTCGAAGATAGCGATAGCGAAAAATCAAAACGAATAAAGGCAATTAAAAAGGAAGGGTTAGAGCCAATCATACGTATTATTTCTCGTGGGTTGTCAGAGCATGATGCATTATTGGTCGAGAAAACACTGTTGTGGAAATTGGGAAAGCAGCTCACAAATGTGTCCTCAGGCCATTACTCAAAAAATTTTCGCCCACACGATACGCTATATAAAAAGCTTTCTGGTTTCGACTTTCAAAATGGTCTTTATTACTACAATGTCGGTGAAGGGCCACATAGAAACTGGGATGATTACGTAAAGTACGGATTTATCTCCGCTGGTCAGGCTCCGCGATTCAGAGATGCAATGCTTAGTTTTGAAGTAGGTGATGTGATTGCAGCATATCTTCCGAAGAAAGGGTATTTGGGAATAGGAAAAATTACAAAAGAGGCTTTGCCCATTCAGCAAGTGTATATCAAAGATGCTCCTTTGTTGTCTTTACCATTAAAATGCCAAAATATGGCAGATAATTCAGATTCAGAAGAAAAGTCAGAATATGTGGCTTTAGTCAATTGGTTCATTACTCTGGATCGTGAAGATGCAAAATTTAAGAGCAAATCGGGCATTTATACGCCCCAAAAAATTAAAGCATCTTTAGACAATCAACCAATTACAGTTCAGTTTCTTGAATCAGAATTTGAAATTGACCTGAAAAAATTAATGGCGTAACAAAGTGCTGCTAGGGACAAACCTACGCTGCGTTTCGGTTTGCCTCAGAGCACGGCGTTAGCTGTACTTGAAACTTAACTTGTACCTAATATTGCACATGTGTGTTTTTTTAGTTAAACTTGTCTTATTAATTGTACAACTAATGAGGTAATTTATGCGTATTGTATCGTTCACTGAAGCACGAAATGGACTCAAATCAGTTTTAGATAATGTTGTAAATGATGTCGACTACACCGTTATAACCCGTAGAGATGCAGAAGATGCAGTTGTAATGTCTCTGGAGCATTACAATAGCTTGATGGAAACTGTTCATTTACTAAAATCGCCAGCAAATGCTGCACATTTATCAAAATCAATCGAGCAGTACCAGCTGGGTAAAGTTACAGAGAGAGAGATTCTTAATGACTAGGCTACTCGCATGGACAGATGAAGCTTGGGGTGATTATGTTTATTGGCAAGGACAAGACAGAAAAACAATTAAGAGAGTTAACAAGCTAATTAATGATGCAAAAAGATCTCCATTTGAGGGCATTGGAAAACCAGAACCATTGAAAGAAAATTTGTCTGGTTTTTGGTCTCGTAGAATTGATGAAACTAATAGATTGGTTTATGCCGTCACTGATAAACATTTAACAATTATATCTTGTCGTTATCATTATTAAATGGAAAACAGCTAATAAGAAATTTAAACGGAACAAAAACAGTTTGCCATGTTTCGTTCCTTAACAAGTTTGGAAAACAATTTTTGTCCGCTGATTAGGCGTTATATGTACAGGGAAGATTGATGTTAACTGAAAATGATGTTGTTGAAGCTGTCTGTTCATATTTGATAAAAGTGGGTATGAAATAACCCAAAAATTAACTACAAAACAAACTGGCGTAGATATTATTGCTTCTAATCTGATTGGGGTTAAATGCTACGTGGAAGCTAAAGGTGCTACCTCCTCAAAATGAGGATCCTCTAAATTTGGAAAAGAATTTGTAAATCCCAGGTTAAAGTACATGTTGGTGTCGCAATAGTTGCTGCATTTAAAGCTTTAAGTGAGTATCCCAATTCTGAATCATTTATCGCTCTACCAAATAATGCCCATCATAAATATCTGATTGAAAACATGTGCCAACCAGATAAAAAAATCTGGTATTGGAGTGTTATTGGTAAGTGATTGTGGCCTAGTGGAAAAGTACATATAACAAACATGGAAGAAAAATATCGGGCATCCATAAACGTTAAGGAAAGCTCTTGATTTTGCTAATCTTGCTGCATTAGCTAGATTGAATATTGCGGTTGTTAAACTTAAATAGAAAAAGAAGATTAATCACTGTTTGATTTAATTATTCTTATTTATAGTGAATGTTACTTCCTTTTTTTAACGCCTTTAAGTTACCTCTGATATGTAGATAAGCATCATAAATTATAAAATTATGCCTATTTAAAATAGATATAAGTCGCTTGCTGACTATAGTTAAGCGCAGGATCTCTCTATAAAGATAAGGTATATGATGATGCAACTGAAAGACTGTTATAACTTCCATGATTTTAGACTCTTAGCTAAAAAACGTTTGCCTACTCCTATCTTTAATTATATTGATGGAGGCTCTGATGATGAGTCTACTTATCGGCGTAATACGGCTGCTTTTGAAACTTGTGATTTAATTCCGAGTGTTTTAACAGGTGTGAAAGAGGTTGATTTGTCTGTCACCATCATGGGGCAAAAACTGGACCTACCTATTTATTGTTCCCCAACTGCTTTGCAACGTTTGTTTCATCATCAAGGAGAAAGGGCTGTTGCAGGTGCTGCTGAGAAATATGGCACTATGTTTGGTGTTTCTTCACTTGGTACAGTAAGTATGGAAGAGATCGCTAAGCAGACAAATACTCCACAAGTGTACCAATTTTATTTTCATAAAGATCGAGCTTTAAATAGAGCCATGATGGAACGTGCAAAAGCATCAGGTGTACAAGTTATGATGTTAACGGTTGATTCTATTACTGGTGGAAATAGGGAGCGTGATTTACGGACTGGTTTTTCAATTCCGTTTCGGTTAAATCTTAAAGGCATGTTGCAGTTTGTATTAAAGCCAATGTGGGGAATTAATTATGTTACCCATGAACCTTTCAGCTTACCTCAATTAGAAGCTCATATTGATATGGGAAACGGAGCGACTTCAATTGGTGACTACTTTACTAATATGTTAGACCCTTCAATGAACTGGAATGATGTAGCTGAAATGGTGAAGTTCTGGGATGGTGAGTTTTGTTTAAAAGGCATTATGAGTAGAGAGGATGCAAGAAAAGCAGTCGAAATTGGTTGTACTGGTGTCATTATTTCTAATCATGGCGGTCGACAATTAGATGGTTCTCGTAGTTCATTTGATCAACTCGCTGAAATAGTTGATGAAGTTGGAGATGAAATTGATGTTATTTTTGATAGTGGGGTACAACGAGGAACACATGTGCTTAAAGCATTGTCATTAGGAGCTAAAGCAGTTGGCATTGGACGAATGTATCTTTATCCACTTGCTGCCGCAGGTCAACCGGGTGTTGAAAGAGCATTGGGGTTAATGAAATCAGAATTAGAGCGAGATATGAAGTTAATGGGAAAAACATCAATCGATCAATTATCGGTTGATAATTTACGTTTTCGCCGTTGAGCTTAATGCTAGCGATAGTACGGATTAGCAATGCTGTAATTAATTGGGCTTGTGATAATAACAGGCTATATTAATTGTGCACTTCTAGACTCAAAAATCTAAAGCAAGTTAAGTCAGTCGCTAAATGTTTGGTAGATCAGATCTTACATGTTATAAATTTAAGCTGACGATATTTATCGATAAATCATTGAATATTTTAGTTTTAATAGTGAATTAGGTGGAATACACCGGATTTTCAATTTTGGCTGATTTTATTAATATTCTATAACTAATGCTTTAAATTTATTAAAGAGAATTGCATGCCAGAAAATCGACATAGCTTAATCGAAGATGTTCAAGCGATTATCATTGCGACATTACTTGCTTCACTTGGTATTACGTTTTTTAAAGCAACTGGTTTATTAATTGGAGGGACTGCTGGCCTGTCATTCTTGGGGCAGTACGCCACTCATTTTAGCTTTAGTGAAGTGTTTTTTATCATCAACCTGCCTTTTTATATTTTGTCGTATAAGCAATTAGGGCCCAAGTTTACTTTGAAAACTTTTATTGCTGTTTTTTTACTGTCTATTTTTGTTGAGTTTACCCCTACTTTTATAACCATTAGTTTTTTAGACCCAGTTTATTCAGCGGTGATCGGTGGCCTATTAATTGGTTATGGATTATTGATGTTGTTCCGACATGGGGGGAGTTTGGGCGGGTTAATGATTTTGGCGCAGTTTTTATCCCAAAAATATAAAATATCCATTGGTAAGTTTCAAATGTCTGTTGATTTTGTGGTATTGCTGATGGCAATTTTTATTGTTGATATGCGTGCGATTCTTTTATCGGTTATTGGGGCAACTGCCTGTAATTTAGTGTTAGTGATTAACCATAAACCAGGACGTTATAGTGGTAAATAAATGCAGTGGAAATGAAAGGATTAGTTAATACTCTTTTCATCGTTGGTACGATTAAAACGCATTTCGAGCGGTTAAATAATTCTCAGAAAATGTAGTTATCGCTTCATGCTCGTAGGATTTTAGGAAGTATGGGGCTCCATAAACTTTTGGTGACTGATACTTTCATTTCTCTTTTTAGCTATGTTGTTTGATAGGTTAAAAAGCAGTGTTGCAGTGCAATACCAGTATCTATTTATCTCTAGAGATATGATAATAAAAAGAGGCGTATTTTACGCCTCTTTTTCGTTACTTATTGTGTCTATTCTTTATCTTAATATCGATTATTAAGCGCTTTTTAGCTTGCTTTTATCGTTAATTATTTTTTCTTCTTTCTGGTTTGTTAAAGATTTATTTATCTGATTTATTGCTATTTTCTTAGCTTTCATCGTTTCTGGAATTTCTTTCACTAAATTAATATTTAATAAACCATTGGATAGGTCTGCACCGATAACCTCTACATAATCTGCTAAGTTAAACTTTCGTTCAAAGGACTGGTTAGGGATACCTTGGTGAAGGTATTTATGTTCTTTTTCGGTATTATGTTTATTACCTGAAATACTTAATACTCCTTTCTCTACTTGAATGTCTAATTCATCTTGTGAAAATCCAGCGACAGCAAGGGAGATAGTGTACTCATTTTCACCAAGTACCTCGATATTATATGGTGGATACGTTGATGTTTTTGTATCGCTACTGAATGCATTATCAATTAATGAGGCTAAACGATCGAAGCCAACACTGTTACGGTATAGGGGAGTTAAATCAATTGTATTCATAATAAGTTCTCCTTCGAGTAAATAAAATAAAACAATAACTGATGGGATATTTTGAATTGGTCTCCGCATCATATTTATGTAATTAGGGGCACTAAAAAGCATTTTCAATAGTTGAAGTGGAATTTTTTTTATTATTTAAAGGAGAGGGAAAATACAGGGCAATAAAAAAAGGGAAAACATTTGTTTTCCCTATATTGAAATTATAATGAACTAAAAAGCAGTTTAAAATGCATTTCGAGCGGCTAAATAACTCTCAGCAAATGTAGTGATCGCTTCATGGTCGTAAGGTTTTAATCCGCCTACAACGACGGTTTTAACACCTCGACCAACTACTTTGTCACCATCATAAATATCAAAATGTAAAAATTCATTAGCTCGTTTAGCTTCAACATCTAGTTTACTTTCTGCTAATTCTACGTGTAATGAGTTATTTAAATGTAAAGTATCTAGCTCGAAATTCATGCTGTTATACATGACTAAAGGACGTGCTGTATTAAACATTACTTGATGTTTTTCCATTAATGGCATCAATAAGGTTGGAAAATTTTGTCCTGAAAAAACGACATAATTTTTGATCAGTGATTCTAATAATTTAGGGTCATGGCTGATCTTTCCCTTGCGTTCAATCTCTAAAACACTTTTTCCTTGTTCATTATTAACAATGATATTTTCATCAGCTGTTTTAGGAAAGTTTAATGGCGTACTATCTCCGACCATATTAGTAAAAGAAAATTTCATTGATTCACTGATACCGTATTCATTTAATGCTAATGCAAATAATAGGTCGCCAGGTACACAAAATCGTTTTGAATTTGGATCATGGATAGGATTAAAATCTTGGCACTCTTTCTTAGCAAAGGTACTTGCTTGTTCTGCACTAATGATGATGTTGCTGTCTTGCTTAATAAAGTAAGGATCTAATAACATTTCAGCTCTCTAATAAAAACAATAAAAATTGTCTGGTGAATAAATTAGCCAAATAATGGCTTAACCCTATATTTTATAAAAAAAAGCACAGTTAGGGAATAGCGGATAAACAAAATATTTAGTTATAGCATTCTTCATGAAGAATAAAAATTATAGTATAGATATTAATCTAGTGGTAAATGTCCTGTTTTTACTAGGATAATGGTTTCCTCTTCCACAAAGGGATTGTGCTGACTCATATGTGGACTACGGATCCAAGTATGTTTTGGGTAACAAGCAAACTCATCTTGAAACACGCCTGAAATAACTAATATCTCCTCACCTCCAAAATGCTTATGAGGTTGGAAGTGCTCGCCAGCAGGCCATTTTACTAAGGCTGTATGTTGCCCTTCAAAGTCGTGTAATGGCATTACTTGTAAATTGCCAATACCTTGTAGCCATTCGGTTTCATTGCTGTTTATTCTAATAGCTTTTGTATCTTGATGATCAAATTGATTCAATTTAACAAAAATCAAACAGCCTAATTTACTGAAAGGTTTATGACGACTATTGGGAGGGTTACGTATATAAGTTCCCGCAGGGTAGTCTCCATCTTGATCTGAAAATACTCCTTCAAGAACAAAAATTTCTTCTCCATTAGGATGCTTATGTTCACTAAAGTAGGAATCTGCAGCATATTCAACGATACTGGTTATATGCTTTTCATTAGCTGCACGAGCTAGTGGTTTACGTTTAACCCCTAGCATTGGACTATTTACCCATGCTTGTTGCTGTGTCTCAATCACTACTTTTTGTGAAAAATCTAGATTAATATCAAGCATGGGTTACCTTATTTAATAACAATATCAAAGGAAAAATATTATTCTATTTCATATGCAATGGGATCTTTAATACCATTTTGTTCAAAAGCTTCTAAACGTTCAACACAACTACCGCACTGACCACAAGCTTTTTCTCGGCCGTTATAGCAGGTCCATGTTTTACTATAATCTAAGCCCATTCTGATCCCGTCTTTCAAAATCCCAATTTTGTTACTGTTTAAATAAGGTGAATAAATTTCGGTTGCTTCATAGTTTGCAACTGCTGCGACTTCATTCATCTTTTCAACAAAAATAGGGCGGCAGTCAGGGTAAATTTCATGGTCACCTGAATGTGCTCCGTAATATACTTTTTCAGCTCCAATTGATACTGCATAGCCAATTGCTAAAGATAATAAAATCATATTTCGGTTAGGCACAACGGTACTTTTCATGTTGTCATTTTGATAATGACCTAATGCAACATCAATTGAATTATCAGTTAGAGAAGAACCTCCAATAAGCTGATTTATTGCAGTAATATCAATAACTTTATGGTGTATTCCTAATTCCTTACAAACATCACTTGCCACTTTTATTTCTTTTACGTGGCGTTGCCCGTAATCAAAAGTTAACGCAAAAGGAGTTAATCCTTCTTCTATTGCTTTGTGTAAAACAGTGTATGAGTCCATTCCACCTGAATAAATAACCACGACTTTTTTGCTCATAGCACTTGTGTTTCCTATAGTATTCGCTTATAAAAAGCCCACCAAAACAGTGAGCAAGATCTAATTAAGGTATTTTACGTCAATGATACAGAACTATAAAGTAAATGAACTATTTCAAACTATCCAAGGTGAAGGTTTTTATACTGGTGTGCCTGCTATTTTTGTTCGTTTACAAGGTTGTGATGTAGGCTGTGCTTGGTGTGATACAAAACATACATGGGAAATTGATCTTGCTAAAAAATCTGATTTAATTTTATTAACCGATAAAAGTAATGAATCGGATCGTTGGGCAGATGTCTCTGCAGTAGACATCGTTAATGAAATTAAACGTTTAGGTTACACTGCGAACTTAATTGTTATTACCGGTGGTGAGCCTTGTATGTTTGATTTACGAGAATTAACACAAGTTTTGCATCAATTTGGATTTCAAACTCAAGTTGAAACCAGTGGAACTTATCCTATATTGGTGGATGTTGAAACGTGGGTTACTTTGTCACCCAAAGTAAATATGCGCGGTAAAAAAGTTGTCTTAAAAGAGGCATTACAACGTGCAAATGAAATTAAACATCCCGTTGGTACAGAGAGAGATATTGAACAATTGGATATACTTTTATCACAACTAAGCTCAGTTAAAGATAAAACTATTTGCTTACAACCCATTTCTCAAAAAGTTAACGCGACAGCTTTATGTATGAAAACTTGTATTGAGCGCAATTGGCGATTATCGGTACAAGTTCATAAATATCTACAGATTGATTAAATTTCAGCTTATATTTTTATGTGATAATCAGAAAGTCTTTAGCTCTATAGAATGAACGACTAAATGACGATATTTATTATTGCTTTTATATTAGAGAGTTTCATATGTTTTTAGAGTCACTACATTTTTCTTTTTCTATTATTGGTCCTATTTGTTTATTACTTTTTTTAGGATGGTTTTTAAGAAAAACAAATACTATTAATGATGCTTTTATTGAAATTGGTTCAAAACTGGTTTTTAAAGTAACGCTTCCTGCATTGCTTTTCTTAAGCATTATTAAAACTAATCGTGATATTGATATTAATTTTTCTTTGATAATATACTCGGTCATCGCAAATTTTGTTTTTTTCTTATTAACGGTTTTATTAACTCGGTATTGGGTAAAAGACAAAAGTGATCATGGTGTTATTGTCCAAGGCGCATTTAGAAGTAATATTGCTATTATTGGTTTAGCTTATGTTGCCAATGTTTATGGAGACGCGGGGATTGCTGTCGCAGCTATTTATGTGGCTTTTCATACCATGCTTTATAATATTTTATCGGTCATCATATTAACGCCCAAACAAGAAGGGGTTAAGTCGATAACTATCTTTGGTGTGGTTAAATCAATTGCCAAGAACCCATTAATTATCGGTATTTCATTAGGTATCGTCTTCTTTATATTTGCTATTCCTGTACCCAAAGTATTGATTAATACAGGGCAATATTTTTCAAATATGACATTACCACTAGCTCTTTTATGCACAGGCGGTAGTTTAAATCTAAAAGCTTTAAAATATAATGGTTTTAATTGCCGTTTCTCTAGTATCTTAAAAATTGTTATAGGACCTATCTTCATCACCGGAGGAGCTTATTTATTTGGTTTTACTGGAACGCCTTTAGGATTAGTTTTCTTTATGTCAGCTTCACCAACAGCAGCAGCAAGTTATGTGATGGCAAGAGCGATGGGTCATAATGCAGATTTAGCCGCTAATATTGTTGCGATGACAACAATTGGTTCTTTATTAACCTGTAGTTTAGGTGTTTCTTTATTATATTGGTTACAACTTATTTGATCTGGCTGGCCATCAATAAATAGATATTTTTTGTGACATTTATTTTAAATAAACAAAATAATTGAATTGATTTTCACCTATCCCATTGTTTTATTTTTATGCTTACCCATTAGTTGATTGTTTTTTAGACATTTAATTCAAAAAATTAAAATTAAATGTAAACTTTTTATACTTGATAATCAGTGCGTTAAGTTATTGATTCTTTGGTTGTCTAAAATAAATTTTGATATTTTTTTGCTTCTTATTCTTTTCTTTGATCTTCAATAAACCTCATAAATGTCAACAAGTTATTCTAAAGTTTGCTACAGTATTTTTTAATGTTATAGAAATTAACATTAACTGATAAATATCAACATTAACTTATAGACAGGGATGTGTCATTTAATAACAAGATGCAAAGAGTGGTAAATCTATTTTGCCATACCCTAGATAAAGCAGATGTTAAATAAAAACTAAAGGAGAAAGTATGAAGTTAATAAAGAAAATTTCATTAGTCATTGCTTCAGTATCAGCAATAGGTACATTTTCAGCAGCACATGCCGATCAGTTGGATGATGTTATCACCCGAGGCACTTTAAATTGTGGTGTTGTACTAGATTTTCCTCCAATGGGTTATACAGATAAAAATAATAAACCAGCCGGTTTTGATGTTGATTACTGTAATGATTTAGCAAAAGGTTTAGGTGTAAAATCAAACGTTATCAATTTAACCTGGGGTGATCGAATTCCTTCGTTAATTTCTGCAAAAACAGACGTTGTTATTGGCTCTACTTCAGACACTTTAGCTCGAGCAAAATCAGTCGGCTTTACCTACCCATACTTTGTATTTAAATTCCAAGTGTTATCTAAAGAAGGTGTGAAAATGGCATCTTTTGACGATCTTAAAAATGTTAAAGTTGGCGCAGCTTTAGGGACAACTTATGAATCTGAGTATTTTAAATATGCTGATTCAAAAGGTTGGGGAAGAGATAATTACACTTCTTTTAAATCAGAAAATGATGCCTTTTTAGGTTTGTATCAAGGTAAAATTGATGCACTGATCTCAACAAATACAAACATTGCTACAAAGTTAACATCAGGCCAATTTGATGGGTTTGTCGCAGGTCCTTACGTACCAAACTATGATGATGTAGTAGGTATTATTGCCAAAAGAAATGAACTTGCTTGGATCAACTACTTGAACCTGTTTTTAGTTCACCAAGTACGAGATGGTCGACTAAATGAATTGCATGTTAAACATTTTGGTACCCCTGTATCACCTGATATGGTTCAGTCATTAAGAGACAATAAATAAGTATTTTGTCTAACCTTAAAAACCTCCAGTACAACTGGAGGTTATCAAAGCCTCAAGGCTCATCAATCTATCTCAAATAACAATTTATCTAAAATGATGATTTGAGTGATCGCAAACAATATAAATAAAAGTCTGAAATAAGCCATTTATAACAAATGTTATATTGCTTCAGTAAGTTTTTAAAAAATTTAAAAATCTATTTGGAGGGGTAGTGCACAAAGTTAATAAATTTTAAGGTTTACATGAATTAATCCGCATTAAGCGGCGCATAAAATCAATACTTCGACTTTAATGTAAGTATCGATAACACCAGTTTTATTATTTGTAAAATTTGGGGATATTTAAAACATCTATAACGGTGTTTATAAAGAGGATATATGGACAATTATCAATTTCATTGGAATGTAGTATTTGATGCATTCCCGCAACTCTTAACTGGGGCATTTACAACCGTGCATGTTTCAGTTTTATCTATGCTGGTAGGGATAGTGATTGCGGTATTATTAGCTTTAGGAAAAATGTCAAATTCTAAGGTTTTTTATCATATTTCAAATATTTGGGTAGAGATTGCTAGAAATACACCAGCTTTATTTCTTATCTACATGGCATATTTTGGTTTAGGTGCTTATGGAATTCATCTTAGCCCATACCTATCAGTTTTTGCTGCATTAGTTTTTATTAATGCTGGATATTTAGCTGAAACATTTAGAGGTGGATTTCAATCCATTCCTGCGACTCAATATAGTGCTGCAAAATCACTTGGCATGAATAATTTTAAAGTTTATCGATATGTCATTTTACCGCAAATGTTCAGAAGAATTTATCACCCAATGACAAATCAGTTTGTCTGGTCAATTTTGATGAGTTCTTTGGGGATTTTAGTCGGTATGGATGAATTATCTGGTGAGACTCAAAGATTGCAATCAACTTCATTTAGAACTTTAGAGTTCTTTATCGTGGCAGCTGCTATGTATTTTGTAATAACGAAGTTGGTGCTGTTAGCATCGAGTTTGATCGCTAAAAAAATATTTAAAGGAGAACTATCATAATGAATTTATTTACTCCTTTATCGTGGAATGACTCTGGATTTATTTTAACGGGTATTTTAAATACTGTTTATATCTCTATTGTTGCCATTGTTGTTGGTAGTTTGCTGGGATTATTGATTGGCTTTATAAGAGCGGAATCAAATAAATCAGTGAATATGGTTTTAGGTGCATTTTTAGATATTCTTAGATCTGTGCCTCTTATTATTCAACTTATACTATTTAGCACTTTTGTTGGTGTTATGGGCTATCCTCTTCCTCCTTTTGCCGCAGGTTCAATTATTTTATCTTTGTATACCATGGCATTTATGACAGAGGTTTTCAGAAGTGGGTTTAATAGTGTGCCTGTTTCTATGGTACAAGCAGCCAGATCGTTGGGCATGAATTATCTACAAACCGTGCGATATATCAGAATTCCAATTGGAATGAGAGCGGTATTCCCATCTTGGCTTGGGGTTGCACTTAGTGTGATAAAAGATTCGGCACTTGTATCTGTTATAGGATACATGGAATTACTGAGAACTGCAGAGCAGTTAATATCAAGAACGCAACAACCTCTCATGATCTTGATAGGTGTTGGATTGTTTTACTTTATGATCTCTTATCCGTTGTCGCGTTATGGTAAATATATAGAAAGGAAAATGAAAATATGATTGAAATAAAAGGTGTTCATAAATCTTTTGGTGACTTAGAAGTATTAAAAGGCATTGATTTAACTGTAAATCGCGGCGAAGTAGTGAGTATTATTGGTGCAAGTGGTAGTGGTAAATCTACTCTTTTATATTGTATTAATGCGATTGAGTCTATCAATGGTGGTCATATTTTAGTTGATGGTATTGATGTACATGATAAGAAAACGGATATCAATGCACTACGACAAAATCTAGGTATGGTATTTCAACAATGGAATTCATTCCCGCATTTAACTGTATTAGAAAATGCTGCATTGGCGCCACAAATAGTTAAAGGTTTTAGTAAAGAAAAAGCTGAAGCAATTGCAACTAAAGAGCTTACTCATGTAGGGCTTGGTGACAAACTTCATGAATATCCAACTAAAATGTCTGGTGGGCAACAACAACGTTTAGCGATTGCTCGTGCGTTAGCAATGGAACCACCTTATATGCTTTTTGATGAAGTCACTTCTGCTCTTGACCCTGAGTTAGTTGGTGAGGTATTAGATACATTAAGACTATTGCGTGATGATGGAATGACTATGATTTGTGTTACTCATGAGATTGCCTTTGCAAAAGAAGTATCTGATAAAGTAGCTTTTTTTCACGAAGGATTAATTGAAGAAATTGGTACTCCTCAAGAAGTTTTAGATAACCCACAAAAAGAGAGAACGCAGCAATTTTTAAGTAAAGTGCTGTAAATTTTTTGGCCAAACGCAGATAAAATGTTTTCTTTTATCTGCGTTTATTATTTGAATCTAAACGCTCTTCATTTTCACGTCTCATTAATAAAATAGTTAAGTAGATTTTTGTAGGTAAGGAAAATATAAAACCCACGGCAATACAACTTGCACTAATCATGATACCGGTTACACCCAGTTCCTGCATTTTTTCACTAAAAAGGTGTAAATAAATCCCCAGCGCCAATAAAAATAAACCAATGATGATCGATATTTTTAATACTTTAATTAAACGATCTTGATCCATATGTTGTTCCTATTATTAGCTTTTACTAATACTTAACCTATTTAGCTTGTTAAAATAACTCATTTTTTTGTTGTCATTTTTCCTGTGCGAAATTTAGGTAACATTATTTAATGTAATTGCTATCATTTACCCAATCCCAAGCCTCTGATAACTTGTTTAATGCAAAATGTTTTTCACTTACTCCTACTAACTTTCCAAAGGGACTATCTGCTGCAACAAGCCATCCTAATACTTTACTTTTAGATACAATGGCAAGTTTATTCATATTTTTAATATTTTTTAATGTCCATTTTAAATCGGTATATAGTACATCTATTCCAAAATTAACTTTTCCATCCAACACGATAAGCACATTAATATTGCCATTTTTTTCAATAATATTATCGAGTATTTCTATCCATTGTTGCTCTTCTTTAGCTGAAATAGTACCTGAGATTTCTAGTCCAATAGTTGCACCATAGCTCTTTTCTAGTTGCTTGATCATCAGTATTTCCTTAATGCTTTGCATTTGAATGAGATAAATTAAAAGAATCAATTTTCGAATCGTATTCAGGTTAATTGCAATGAAGAGGTTCGGCTATTAATAAACTTTCTTTTATTCTGTTTTGTTAAGCAAATCAGTTTTCCTATGCTGTTTGTCTGCGATCGTTTATGCTCTGTATACAGATATAACAATAGACAAACTAAGGAAAACTTATGCGTATTACTGCTAATTTTGATGCAGGTAACATTGAAGTTATTAATTTAGAAGATAATAAAAATATTCAATTAGCTATTCGCCCTGATGTTGGAGAAGAGTTTTTTCAATGGTTTAATTTTCGTTTAGAAGGTGTAGTGGGGGAGCAATATGTACTTAATATCCTCAATGCAGGTGATGCTTCGTATGTTAAAGGGTGGGAGAATTACCAAGCTGTTGCTTCTTATGATCGACAACATTGGTTCCGATTGCCAACATTTTATAAGGATGGAAAATTAACTATCATTGCTGATCTAGACGGTGAATCATTACAAATTGCCTATTTTGCACCTTATAGTTATGAGCGCCATCAAGACTTATTAGCTGCAGTACAAATGCACCCTTTAGTGAGTTTAAGTCATTTAGGTGAAACGCTTGATAAACGAGATATTACTTTAGTTAAAGTCGGTGATGAAGACGCTAATAAGCGTAATATTTGGATCATTGCTCGTCAGCATCCTGGTGAAACAATGGCTGAATGGTTAGTGGATGGCTTGTTACATAGTTTGCTTGATAGTGACAATCCAACCAGCAAACTGTTATTAGATAAAGCAAACTTCTATATCGTTCCCAATATGAATCCTGATGGGGGAGTACGAGGACATCTACGTACTAATGCATTAGGTGTTAACTTAAACCGTGAATGGCTTAACCCTAGCTTAGAAAGAAGTCCTGAAGTATTTCATGTCATTAATAAAATGGAAGAAACTGGTGTGGATCTATTTTATGACGTACATGGAGATGAAGCGTTACCTTTTGTCTTTCTAGCTGGTTCAGAAGGCGCTCCGAGTTATAATGATAGGTTAGCTCGCTTACGTGAACGTTTTACTGAAGTTCTAACATTAGCTAGTGCTGATTTTCAGTCTGAATTTGGTTATGAAGTTGATGCCCCAGGTAAAGCCAATATGACGGTTGCGACCAATTGGGTTGCAGAGCGTTTTGATTGTTTAGCAAATACCTTAGAAATGCCTTTTAAAGATAATGATAACCTTCCCGATCCTACTATGGGGTGGTCACCTGAACGTTCAGTTAAGTTTGGTGAAGCATCATTAGTTGCTATGTTAGCTGTGGTAGATGATTTGCGTTAATTTACTATTTCTCATGCTATTTTTTAATGCGTAAGAAAATGTAGAGGGGACAAATATTTATTGTTCCCTCTAATCGCTACTTTGTATTTTATTACGATTGTACAACTTGAGCTTTTAATGCCAGATATTCAGGAGAATGTTTATCTTTTGTTTCACATATACTGAGTAAATCATCTAAAAAATAAATAAAAGCACGATGTTCTATTTTTCTGATTGATTGTTGAATATCTTCATTGAGCATGTGATACATGCTTGCAGCACCAAAATCACCAAATATTATATTTGATTGTTGATCAAAGAGAGTGTTATGAGCATATAAATCACCATGACATACTTGGTTATTATGAAGGTGTTTAAATACTTCCTGCATTTGTTCTATTATTTTTTGGATGCTATTTATTGAGAGTGTAAATTCTGGATCAAAAGTGTCACGAGTACAGGTTGTAAAATTAGGTGGTCCGCCTAAATTCTTATAGTGACTAGGGATCAACTCCATAACCAGTGCAAGGTAGTTATCTTCATTTACCTGAGCAATGGATTTAACTAAGTTTTTATGCGTTCCTACTTTTAAACAAGCTTGTAATTCATCTTGAGGGTAACCATCGCTTGTTACTTCCCCTTTAAATACTTTAATAGCTATTTCTTGTTGTTTTTCTTGCTCTATATCTTTGGGATTGCTCCAATTTGCTTTATATATTACACCTGAAGCACCTTGCCCTAATACTTCTTGTAGCTGGTAATCATCGGAGTTTACTTCTGGCACTGTTTTAATATGTAAATTTGACTGGCAAAAAGGATTACCTGAAAAAGCAAACCAGGCTAATTTAGGGAGTGATAATAATTGAGTTGGAAAATTTGTTAATTGGTTTGCCGAAATACGTAATAATTCTAAATTGTGTAATCGATTGAAGCTGTTAGGAAGTTGGGTTAATTGATTACCAGCTAAAGCAAGTTTTTGTAAACGTGCTCTATGCCCTAAAGTCTCTGGCAAACGTGTTATACAATTTTCAGTTAAAATTAACCAACGTAATTGTTTAGGCAATGATGCTTCTGGAACTGTGGTTATTTGATTAGATTTAAAACCAATCATTTCTAATTTGGGGCATTTCCCTAATACACTAGGTAATACCTTAAAGCAATTATTAGAAGCAAAAATAATTTTAAGTTGAGTTAGTTGCGATAGCTCATCGGGTAATGAGCTTAATTGATTATTCGATAAATCTAATATCTCTAAGCTATCTGCCAAAGTTAAAATTTCCATAGGAAATTCGCTTAAATTTTCAGATAGCTTTAGGCGTTTAATATCATGTAGGTGGCCTGATTTTAGCTGGGCAAGAGTGTGCAAAATAATATTTTCCTAATTCATTTAAATAGAAGTATTTTTATATGTTAATTGATCATGCTTTAATTTGTTACCACGTAATGTAACAAGTAAACTGCTAAGATCCACATCATTGTCCCTATTACTAGATCAATAATTTGCTGGCTCCTTGGCTTTGATAATATAGGAGCTAATTTTTGCCCTAATAAAGCGAGGCTAAAGAACCAAATAAATGAAGCGCTAACACCACCAAATACAAACCAAGGACGCTCTTGTGGTGCTAAGTTTGCTGCAAAACCACCTAATATAACAATAGTATCAATATACACATGTGGATTTAAAATAGTAAAAGCGCAACAGGCTAAAACGATGGCTTTAAAACTACGATTTTTATTATCAGTTTTAAGGTTATTTTCTCCTTTAAAAGCACTTTTAAAACATAAAAAACCATAATAGAGCATGAATATAGAGCCAATAAGACCAATACCCAATAATAACCAAGGGTAGGCATTAAAAATTTTTCCTCCTCCCCATACGCCAATGGACATAAATAAGATGTCAGCAACAGAACAAAAACTGGCAACAAACAGGTGATATTGACGTTTAATTCCTTGGTTGAGAACAAACGCATTTTGCATTCCAATAGGCATAATTAAAGTGGCCATCAAAGACAAGCCTGTAAAATAAGTGCTTAACATAAATACTCATATTGTATGGTGGAAAGAGGCTGCTACTATAGTTTTTTTATTATGTTAATCTAGCTAATAAATTTAATGTTTAATTAGTTTTTCTAATAACTGGTGTGTTGTTGTAATAAATTAGCTTTTAAAGTTAAAGGTAAATAACAAAGAGAGTGTGATGGATTTAAGTAATATTGATTACAAATTATTAAAGGCATTAGATGCCGTTGTTATGGAGCAGAGTTTTGAGCGTGCAGCACAACGTCTTTTTATTACTCAGTCTGCAGTTTCTCAGCGTATTAAATTACTTGAAAAATCCTTCGGAGAGCCATTATTAATCCGTTCCACGCCTCCCAAGTCAACTCAGTTAGGGCGTTTATTATTAGGGCATTATCAACGAGTATTGCAATTAGAAATCGAGTTAAATCAGCAGTTAGCGGTACAAAGCAACCAAGTACAGACATTACCTTTAGCTGTGAATGCAGATAGCTTAGCAAGTTGGTTGATAACGGCATTGAGTCCATTATTACAACAAAAAAATGTGCAACTTAATTTGTTTGTGCAAGATGAATCGACAACTTGGGAAAGAATGCGAAGTGGTGAAGCGCTTGCTTGTTTAAGTAATAAAGAAAAGGCAATTAGTGGCAGTGATAGTCACTTTCTTGGTTATATGGAATATGTATGTGTTGCGAGTCCTAATTTTATTGAGCGTTTTTTTAAAAATGGAGTTAATAAACAAAGTTTACAACATGCTCCCGCGATGTCATTTGACCAACATGATGATATGCATTTAGATTTTTTAAGTGAGCACTTTCAATTAAGTATGGGGCAATATCCATGTCATACGGTACGCTCTTCAGAGGCTTTTGTAGATTTAACTTTAGCGAGTGGGGCATACAGCTTTAATAGCCTATTCAGTGTACAAGAACATCTGGAATCTGGGGGGTTAATTGATATTTTACCTGAGTATAAAGTCAGAGTGCCTCTGTATTGGCATTGTTGGCAATTAGGGGGAGAGTTAATGCAACTATTAAGTGAGCAAGTGATTGCTTATGCCCGTCAGGTTTTAAAATAATATAAAGAGTTTATTGTAAATTATTATTTGATAGATGATAGAAAAATTAGACTTATTGATAATTTAGAGTGAGAGCATGAAGAGATGAAATGGTGGAGGGAGGTGGATTCGAACCACCGAAGCTTTCGCGACAGATTTACAATCTGTTCCCTTTGGCCACTCGGGAACCCCTCCGTTATTTCGATGGTGATAATATCAGAAAATTATCGATTGTGAAGAATTAAAGTGTAAAAAACTTAAATAAAACAATGTTATGCATGTTTTTTATTCTAATAATACAAAATTACATTTTTTTGTATGAATAATAAACAAGTTGTTAGGAGGGAAATCTTTAGGGACTAATAAATTAGTTGTATTTTTTACTTAATAAAAAATAATAATATGTATATTTAAAGTGTGTTGTACTTTATAAGATAAAACCATTTGTATTGACTTTATCCACTTATTTGTTAACTTCTGCATTTTAAATATTATCAAGGATAATAGTTGTACCTTATTGATTTTATTAATATAAAATCATATTCAAAGAAGAGTTAATAAAATGAATTTTACTAAAAAAACGGCTTTGGTTTTACTGTTCCTCGGAGGTGTTAGTTCATTATCTGGTTGTGTGGGAAATAATGCTGTAACAGAAAAAGTTATTCAGTTTAATCATGAAGTCGTTGAAAACCATTATGCTCGCGGTGGTGTTAATATGCTATTAATGCCAGTATACGGATTAACATTTACTGTTGATATCTTAGTGTTTAATTCTATCGAGTTTTGGTCGGGTAAGAACCCATTAAATAATCAACCTTATCTTCTTGATGTAAAAGAAAAAAAGAGCGAAGAGAAAAATAATACTACACTTCAGAAAACAACGTTATTGTTAGAAGAGCCGGTTAAGCCTGTTTTAACATCTTCATTATTACAGAAATTAAAAATGACAGATGAGAGCATTAAGTCAGTACAAGCAGACATAATTAATACTAATACAATTGAATATCATATTCTTTATATGGATGGTAAAACATCAATATTACGTGGTGAAAAATCAAATCAAGTAGCTAAATTTTATTTGGATGGAAAATTCATAGCGCGTATTGCTGATTGAAAAAGTCTATACAATGAAGAAGGGAATTTAATTTAGATATAAAAAAACCTTAACAAAAGTTAAGGTTTTTAGGTCTTTTATTTTAACTTAATATTTATTTTGCGAAGTTAACAATTGGGAAACACTTAAAGAATCCATTGTCAGCACAGTTAATTAGGCCAACTTGAACACCATCAATTTTTGCTGTTTTGTTAAAAATACCAACTTGTACTGTTGACTGTTTTGAAATACTTACAAATGCAACATCAACCATAGTATTACCTTCAGAATAGTTCACGGCAGATACATTTGCGCCTTTCACATTACCGGTTACATTTACTATGCCTAGGTTTGCACCAAGTGTTTCACCTGGTGACCAGTTAAAGATACCTAATGAAGCACCAGTCATGCTTTTGTTGACTTTATGACCACCAAATATCCCGTAATTTACACCAACAGTTGTATTTGTTTCTGACATACCCAACAGTGCAATATCTAAACCTGTAACTTTATCTACTTTCCCGTGTAACGCAGCTAAACGAACACCTGTTACTTCACTTGCATTAGGTGCATTAAAACCATTTACTGAAGAAAACATAATCGGTGTTTTGTCTGCAGCTTGAACTGACACACTTAATAAACTTGTTGCGATTGCGATAGCAGCTAGTTGTTTTTTCATAATAGACTCCAAGACTGTTAGTATTTATGATCCCAGTGATTTATTTCACTTTAGAATCAGATGATTGAGCATGGTGCTTATAAGCATAATCTAAAAAATAAATACTATCTAATAAATTATCTAAAAACTACAGTTCTGTTCGCATAAACGAATACTTTATCATCTAATACTTGTTGTAATGCGCGGCTTAATACTGATTTTTCAACATCCCTACCTGCTTTAGCCAGATCTTCTGCACTGTAAGCATGGTCAATATGAGCAACATCTTGTGTAATAATAGGGCCTTCATCTAGGTCATTATTAACAAAGTGAGCCGTCGCACCAATAATTTTTACACCACGATCAAAGGCTTGCTGATATGGCTTTGCGCCGATGAAAGCAGGTAAAAATGAGTGGTGGATATTAATCAGTTTATTAGAATAAGTTTCAACAAATTTAGGTGTTAAAATACGCATGTATTTAGCTAAAATAACATAATCAGGGGTGTAAGGTGCAATGGCTTCTAATACTTTATCTTCATGCTCTTCACGTGTTAAACCTTCATGGCTCACAGTATGATATGGGATATTAAACTTAGTCACGAGATCTTCTAATGCATCGTAATTACCAATAACCGCTGCTATCTCAACATCAATGCTACCATAGGTGCTCTTCATCAATATATCACCAAGACAGTGAGCTTCTTTAGTTACTAAGATAACAATACGTTTACGCTTGCTTGCATTAATTAACGCACGTGATGAACCTTTTGGTAGGTTTAAGTCTAAGTCCGCTAATAATGTCTGATCATTAAAAATGCCTTCGATTTCAGTACGCATAAAGAAACGATTATATTGGTGATCAACAAATTCATTATTTTTAACGATATTGAGTTGATGCTTTTGACAGATATTAGTAATTTGTGCGATTAAGCCTTTTGAATCTGGGCAATCGGTTAGTAGTGTTTTCTTTTCCATTATTTTCTCTATTGGTTCAATTCTACTGTTAAGCACAGCATTTTTTATATTTTTTACCACTACCACAAGGGCAGCTATCATTGCGGCTTATCTTACCTGATTTTTCATTAGGATAAAAAGTTCCATCACAATAAAACCATTGCTCATGATCTTTAACAAAATTAGATCGCTCATGATGACAATTAAGTTGCTCTTTATCTATGTACCAAGCTTTGAATTCAACAAATCCTGTATTATTTAAACTCTCTGTAGCAATTATTTCTAAATTAACCCAATTTAAGGAAGGTTCAGAAAGTATTTCAGTTGTTAAATCACCACGATAATTGGGGTGATAAGTCGAAAATAAATATTCTCCTAGTTGTAAGCAAAAGGCGCTATAACGTGAACGCATCAATTGTTCACTGGAGTTAGGTTTTTTCTGTAATAGGTGAAAAGGTTGGCAACAGTCTTTATATTGCAGGCCACTTTTACAATGACAATAAGTAGTTTCCATTTATTTTCTCCACAAAAAAAGCGCTCAGAGAGCGCTTAAAAAATGCTTAGTTAAACATAATGTTTATTTTTTTGTGTAAGCATCGTTATGAATACCTGCTGCACGACCAGATGGATCGGCATTATTTTGGAAACTTTCATCCCACGCTAATGCTTCTACTGTTGAACAAGCAACAGATTTACCATGAGGAACACATTCTGCAGCGCTATCAAGTGGGAAGTTTTCCTCAAAAATACTACGGTAGAAGTAAGCTTCTTTAGTATCTGGTGTATTAATTGGGAATTTAAACTCTGCCGCAGCAAGTTGTTGATCTGTTACTAATGTTTCAACGTGCTCTTTTAGCGTATCAATCCAGTTGTATCCAACACCATCAGAGAATTGCTCTTTTTGACGCCATAACACTTCTGGTAATAGCTTGCCATCAAATGCTTCACGTAGGATGTTTTTCTCGATACGACCATCTTTGATCATTTTAAGTTCAGGATTAGTACGCATTGCTACGTCTAAGAACTCTTTATCTAAGAAAGGTACACGAGCTTCAACACCCCAAGCTGACATTGATTTGTTAGCACGTAAACAGTCAAACATGTGTAGTTTGCTTAGTTTACGGTTTAACTCTTCATGGAACTCTTGTGCATTTGGTGCTTTATGAAAGTATAAGTAACCACCAAAGATTTCATCTGCACCTTCACCAGAAAGTACCATTTTGATACCCATTGCTTTAATTTTACGCGCCATTAAGTACATTGGAGTAGAAGCACGGATAGTTGTCACGTCGTAAGTTTCTAAATGATAGATAACTTCTTTAAGTGCATCAATACCGTTTTGTACAGTGAAGATAATAGGGTGGTGAACTGTACCTAACTCGTCTGCTACTTTTTGTGCCGCTGCTAAATCTGGAGAACCTTCTAGGCCAACAGAGAAAGAGTGCAGTTGTGGCCACCAAGCGCCGCTTTGATCATCATCTTCAACACGTTGCTTAGCAAATTTTTGTGTGATTGCTGAAATAACAGAAGAATCTAAACCACCAGATAATAATACACCGTATGGAACATCACACATTAATTGACGTTTTACAGCTTCTTCTAATGCTTGACCAATTTCAGTTGCGCTGCCGCCATTGTCTTTAACTGCATCATATTCCATCCAATCACGAACGTAATATTTAGTTAATTCACCGATTTCACTATCTAGAAAATGCCCTGGTGGGAATTCAGATACTTTAGCACAAATAGGTGTTAAAGCTTTCATTTCTGATGCTACATAGTAATTTCCATGAACATCCCAACCTTGATAAAGTGGCACAATACCCATGTGATCACGACCGATCAGGTACTTGTCTTTTTCTTCATCGTATAAACAGAAAGCAAAGATACCATTTAGTTCATCTAAAAATGCATTACCTTTCTCTTCATACAAACCTAAAATAATTTCACAGTCAGATTTTGTTTTGAATTGGTAACCACAAGTTAACTCTTTCGCTAGCTCTTTGTGATTATAGATTTCACCATTTACTGCAAGAATGTGTGTATTATTTTGATTGTATAAAGGCTGTGCACCTGTATTCACGTCAACGATAGAAAGACGTTCATGAACAAGGATCGCTTTATCAGAAGAATAAACACCAGACCAATCTGGACCGCGATGACGAAGCAGTTTTGACATTTCAATTGCTTGTTGGCGCAATGCGATAGGATCGCTTTTAATGTCGAGCACACCAAAAATAGAACACATAAGGTTACCTTTTTTATTGTAAACGGAGAGTAAAGTTATCCGTTACTTCTTGAATTACTTTTAAGCATAAGTTATCTAACTGATATGCTTCGTGATCAAACTAGATCAACATATTGAGAAATATGATTTTTGCAGAATAAGCATCAAAAGTCACACGAAATCAGTACAATTTAATAACAAAAAACACTGATAGCACAATATTTTGCGTTATAAGTCGAGTTTATGAGGACTTTTAGTTAAAACACCTTGTAAATCTGACCATACATGGCGAGCAAAACCTGCACCTGCTTCTTCATACATATTAAATACTAAGTGAATACCCATATCGTTTAGCTCTTTTTCATCAGTTTTAAAATGTGCAAGGGCTGCAACTTTAAAGTTATAGTCTTTAATATTGTTTAATTGTTCTGCTGCATAACGATTACCATTATGATCTGGCATTGCTAATAGAATTAATTTTATATTGTCGGTGAGTTGTAGTTTGCTCCAAAAATCTGAATCGAGAGCATCACCGGTGATCACGCGTCTTCCTAGTTCTCTATGTTGTAATGTTGTATGGTGGTTATAATCGACTCCCATGACCTTTTCACCATAAGTCATTTTTAAAGCATCGTATGCACCTGCGCCAATACGTCCCATACCCATCACTAAAATCTGTGCATCGCCAACTCGAACAGGCCTATCATCAAGGTGTAAGCGCGTCGATTGGAAACGTTTTAATATAAAAATATAACGGGTATAAATAGCATCAGCATATTTATTTAAGATTGAAGCAATAATAAAACTAAATGAAACCGCAATTGCAGTGATAATTAACCAGTCTTGAGATAACCAACCTTTATATGTTGCAAGTGCTGCAACAATCAATCCAAATTCACTGTAATTTGCTAAGCTGAAAGAGGCAAATAAGGCAGTACGAGAACGCAGTTTAAATTGTGCAAGAGTTAGGAAATAAAATACAATTTTGCCAATCAATAAAAATGACAAAATAGCGGCAACCATGACGTGATCTAAATTAGGTAAACCACCCAAACCGATACTCAGAAAGAAACATACTAAGAATAATTCTTTTAAATTAAATAAAGCTCGCGCCATCTCTTTAGCACTGGCATGGCCTGCTAATAACATTCCAGCAATCAGTGCGCCTAAATCAGCTTTCATTCCTACACTTTCAAATAAACCTGCGCCGACAATTAAGGCTAAAAATAATCCATATAAAACTAATAATTCACCGTGTCCGACTTTATCTAGCAATTTATATAATAACGGTCTGATTAATGGTAAGGCGAATAATCCTAGCGCCCAGATAGATGGGGTTTTCCCTACTGAAATAGTTAAAAATAGAACCGCAAAAATATCTTGCATGATCAATATGCCAATGGCGATACGACCATAAAGAGAATTACTTTCACTCTTTTCTTCTAAAATTTTGACTGCAAAAACGGTACTTGAAAAACTTAATGCAAAAGCGATTAATAACAGACCAAAAGTGTCTAAATTTTCAAATAAAGATAAACCAATTTGTTTGATAGCAATAAGCGCTAATACATAAAATATAATGCTTACAGTTAGGTGTATACTGGCTCCGCCCCAAACTTCTGATTTAAATAAGGTGCGAATATTTAATTTAAGACCGATTGAGAATAGTAATATTGTGACACCTAAGTTTGCGAAAGTTATCAAGATGTTACTGGATTCAAAACCGAGAAAATTAAGTGCAAAGCCGGCAAGTAAAAAACCTACCATTGGGGGAAGGCCGGTTAAATTGATTACCATACCAAAGGTAAATGCAACACCTAAAAAGAGTAATATCGTACTATCCATGGATTCAACTTATTTAAATGATTGATTTAATTGTTAATTTTATAGGGTGCTAATTTTAGGGGATTGCTTAGATGAGAACAATCAATATTTCACTAAGAATAGAATAATATGTATCAGTTAACCTGAATCCCGTTAATAAATTGAAATATATGCCCATCTTGCGATCAGAAATTTTGGTTAAGAGCAATTTGAAAGCAAATACGCCAGATAAATAAGCTAGTGAAATTTTTTGATACCGACAGTTTTTGTTATGAATTTATAGCCCAATGAGAAAGGCAACTAAATTACTGAAAGGCCTAGTCAGCGAAGACTAAGCTAGACGAATTTAAACATAGGTGATTATAATGACAGAATATTTATTCTTATTTATTGGGGAAGCGCGTGGAAAATACTTTTGAACATTTTGTTGAGCAATTTAAATCAGAGCAACCAGTCTCACTAGCAGCTTTCTTTTATCAAGCTGAGTTACACTTGATCAAGCAACTTAAAGATTATTTAAATGTGGAAGAAACACAGCAAAGAAGCTTCTTTTCATTAATTGAACAAGCTAAAAAAATAAACAATGTAGATACGAATAAACATTTCTGGAATGCATTATTAGCGTTTAATAAAGTAAATTTTAACCCTAGCAAACACAATGCTCAGCCTTGGTTACGTTATGTTAATATTATTGAGTCATTACAAGGTTATTCAGGTAGTCAGCTATTCTCTGCAAGTAATATACAATTAAAACGCCAGCACCGTTTATATTTTGCTTATATGCTAACTTGGGAACATCTACGCTACATTGCAGGTAATGATGACGACTATAGCCCAAGCAGTGAAATATTAAGTGAATATTCACAAGCTCATAGCGAAGATGATCATGACCATTCTGAAATGTAGCAATCATTAAACTCTCAGCTCAATTAACTGAGATTCAAATAATAAAAAGCATATCTAAATATTCTTCACTTAATCCGGCAAGCATAGGAGTAAAATTAGCGAAACCTAAATCATCTTGACCATGGCAGGAATTACAGGTTTCTACAGTGGTATGAGGTGCGTGCACGGATCTGGATTTAATTTTGGAAACGCTGATGCCATGTTGATAGTCAAGCTTGCTTGTTGTTTTTCAAGAAACCAATAACACTCAATATATTGTGATAAAAGTGTGATTAATACCTGTTATACGATATTTGTTTGAAAATTGTACAGTAATGATTTTGTAGATTTATGCTATTACTACTGCTTGTCAATTTTATAGGTATTTCAGATGAGTCAAAATATTAATACAAGCGTTTGTCCATTTTGTCAGAAAGATAATCAATGTGCTGTTGAAAGTGATATCGGGTGTTGGTGTAGCAAAATAAAAGTACCTGTTGAGTTAACTGCATTAGTACCTATTAAATTAAAGAAAAAAGCCTGCATTTGTAGTGCCTGTGTTGCGCATTTTAACCTTGATCCTGAAAAGTTCTTAAATCAAATTTCTATGTCAGCAGCTCAGCAATAAATCGTTTATTATTTATTAAGTCGAAGATAATAATAATTAAGCCATCTTTATTAACTTCTTTCTGTTTGCTAAATGAGCAATTTAGTGTTTAAAAATAAGAAGTTTAGATAAGAAATTATCTTGTTTGTTTGATATTTATACAATTCTTAACTGTTCTCTTTGCAGCAATCAATTTATATATGATTTAACATTAGTTAAGTTATAATTCTTAATGCTTTGTTGCGTAACAACATGATTATATTCAATCCATTTTGTTGTTGCTCTTAAACTGTCCTAAAACTGCATAGTAGTGTTGTCTATCAAAGCAAGTACTACTTATGCCATTACTATGGAATTATTGAGAAAAGAATGTCAAAACGTGATTATTACGAAGTATTAGGTGTAAGCAAATCCGCATCTGAGAAAGATATTAAAAAAGCTTATAAAAAATTAGCGATGAAATACCATCCAGATAGAAATCCTGATAATCCTGTTGCTCAAGAAAAATTTCGTGAAGTAAAAGAAGCTTACGAAATTTTAAATGATCCAGAACAACGCCAGCAATTTGATGATTTTGGACATGATGCATTTGAAAATGGTCAACCTCGCCAACGTGGTGGTTTCGGTCATGGAGGTTTTAACCAAAGTGGTTTTGGTCAAGGTGCTGGAGATTTTAATGATATCTTTGGTGATATGTTTGGTCAGCGTCAACAACAGCAGCAACAACGTTATCAAGCTCAACCTGAAAAAGGTTCTGATATTATTTTACAAGTTGAATTGACTTTAGAAGATTCAGTGGAAGGTTGCGTTAAAGAAATTCGCTTACCAAATACAACGACACCTTTATCAGTGACTATGCCAGCAGGTATTAACCAAGGTCAGCGAGTACGTATTGCAGGGAAAGGTAATCCTGGTACTTTAGGCGCTGAACGTGGTGATTTATTTGTTGAAGTTGTTCTGTTAGAGCATGAATTTTTTACGCGTAAAGGTAATGATTTATATTGTGACTTAATAACCTCTTTCCCTGTTGCAACCATAGGCGGCACAGCAAAAGCTTCTACATTTTCTGGTTACATCAATTTAAAAATCCCTGCTGGTACGCAAGTAGGTAGAAAGTTTAGAATTAAAGGTCGTGGTATTAAAGCGATGAACAGTGATTTAGTCGGAGATTTAATCTATACCGTTATGATCCCGACACCAACAGAAGTGACTGAAGAGCAGCATAAACTATTAACTCAATTAGCTGAGTTAATGCCATAACATTATTTATAAAAGTGATAACTGATTTATCGTCATTATTAATTGGTTATTACTTTACTGAGTTTTATTTTTTATAAAAACACTAGGTTATACCTTATGAAGGTTTTAATACAATTCATTAGAGAATATTGGATTTTTTTCTCGCTATTATTATTTGCATTGATCGCAATATTATCACTTACGCCAATGGCTGAGTTACCTAAGGTGGCGGGGACTGATAAAACACATCACTTTATTGCCTATAGTGTTTTAGTATTGCCTCTTATGTTAAAAAAACCTAAATATTGGTTTATTATCTTACTGTCTTATATTGCTTTGAGTGGAACAATTGAATTAATACAACCTCATTTTAACCGACAGGCAGAATGGTTAGATCTGTTCGCCAATATATGCGGGGTTATTTGTGGGGTGATCATCGCTTACATTATTAATATTTGTTTTCCTATATATAAAACATCTAACTAAATATTTTAACTTCTGAGAGGCTAATTTGAATAAAAATCACTGTGTTGTTATTGCTATTGCAGGGGCATCTGCCTCAGGAAAAAGTTTAATTGCTAATACTATCTGTAATGAACTACAACAAGAGCTAGAAACAGATCAAATAGGGATCATCTCGGAAGATGCTTATTATAAAGATCAGTCTCATATGCCCTTAGAAGAGCGTGTTCAAACTAACTATGATCATCCAAAAGCTTTTGAGCATGCATTATTATGTGAGCATTTGAAAAAACTAAAGAAAAATCAAACCGTTGAAATTCCAGTTTATAGTTATACAGAACATACTCGTCTTAATGAAGTAAGCGAATTAACGCCGAAGAAAATTATTATTATTGAAGGTATCTTATTACTGACTGATCCTGCATTAAGAGCACAGGTAGATGCGAGTATTTTTGTCGATACACCATTGGATATCTGTTTAATGCGTCGTCTAACTCGTGACATTATGGAGCGAGGAAGAACATTAGAGTCTGTAATGGCACAATACAAAAAAACAGTAAGACCTATGTTTCTGCAATTTATTGAACCTTCTAAACAACACGCTGATATTATTATTCCCCGTGGTGGTAAGAATCGCATTGCTATCGATATATTAAAAACACGTATTAAATACTTATTAAAAAAATAACCTTCTATCAATATGAACATATAAAAATAATATTTTAATGCTCCCTATATTCAAGCCTTCATTTTGGAAGGCTTTTTTGTTTTTAAATATTGATAATAATGCACTGAAAATTCCATAGGGATAATGTGCTTTGCAAGGTATAATACGTGCTATTTTTTATTCACTATTGCATGAGAGCGTCTATGTTCAATTATTTTATTCCTACAGCCAAGGGGCTTGCTCCTTTATTAGAAGCTGAACTTAAAGAACTAGGTATTGAAAATACCAAGCAAATTGCTGGTGGTGTGAGCTTTGACGGCTCCTTAGAAAATGGCTACCAAGTTTGTTTGTGGTCTCGTTTTGCTTCTCGTGTTTTACTTAAATTAAGTGAATTCAAAGTGATTGATCCAATGGATTTATACTTGGGTTGTAGCAATATTCCATGGGAGTCTCATTTTGATGTTGATAAAACTTTCTCAATTGATTTTTCTGGTAGCAATGATGAAATCCGTAATACGCAATTTGGTGCATTAAAAATCAAAGATGCCATTGTTGACCGTTTCCGTAAAAAATTCGATGAACGTCCAAATGTAGAAAAGCGCGATGCAGACATCCGTTTTAATGGTCGTCTATTTAAAGATAAAGCTTCCATTTATATTGATCTTTCAGGATCGCCATTGCATTTGCGTGGTTACCGTACCATTGCCGGTGAAGCACCATTACGTGAAACATTGGCTGCAGGGATCATTAAACGTAGTGGATGGAAAGGTGAAGCACTAGTCGATCCTATGTGTGGTTCTGGTACGTTAGTGATTGAAGCCGCGATGATGTCTCTGAATATTGCACCAGGTTCATTACGAAATAAATTTGGATTTGAGCAGTGGAAAAAACATGATGTAGAAACATGGAAAACACTAAAAACAACGGCTCAAGTTTACGGACGTCGAGCAGTTAAAGATTGTACTACTCGTTTTTATGCTTCTGATTTAAGTAAAGATATGATCAGTATTGCGCGCCAAAATGCACAACGAGCAGGTGTTGCTGAACTGATTGAGTTTAGTGTACAAGATGCTAAAAAAGTATTGCCACCAGAAGAGTTAAGCACAGGTATGGTGGTTTCAAATCCTCCATATGGTGAACGTCTTGGTGGGTTTAGTGACACTATTAGTTTGTACACTGAGCTAGGGCATCACTTTAAAGATGCTTTTGCAGGTTGGAATTTAAGCATGTTTGCTATGGATACTGAATTACTCAGTTGTTTAGGGATGCGTGCGGCAAGAAGTTATAAATTCTTCAATGGTCCGATTGAGTGTGTACTTAAAAACTACAGAATTTCACCTAAACGTATTGCTGAAGGCGCTGAAGTTGTTGCAGAAAAATCCACGAAAACAGTTAAACCTAAAACGGTCGAAACAACTGAATTTGTAGAGTCAACGGAAGATAACCCATGGGGAACGCTTCCTCCTGTGATTGAAACAGAAGCTGATATTGTATTCAAAGAAGTAAAACAAATTAAACCTGCAATTTATGCTGAAGATTTTGCTAACCGTTTATTAAAAAATATGAAACGTTTAGACAAATGGGCAAAACGTGAAAACATTCAATGTTACCGTTTATACGATGCAGATTTACCTGAATATAATGTTGCGATTGACCGTTATAACGAATATTTAATTATTCAAGAATACCGTGCACCAAAAGAGATTGATGCACAAAAAGTACGTCGTCGTTTCTTAGATATTGTGTCGACTACTCGTTACTTATTAGATTTAACAGATGACCAGTTAATTATTAAAGTACGTGAACGCCAAAAAGGGCGTCAGCAGTATGAAAAATTAGACAGCAAAAAACAGCGTTTAGTGGTGCAAGAAGGGCCTGCAAAAATCATTGTAAATTTACAAGATTATTTAGATACAGGTTTGTTTTTAGATCATCGTCCAACACGTTTACGTATTGGTAAAATGGCTGAAGGTAAAGACTTCTTAAATCTATTTTGTTATACCGCAACTGCATCTGTTCATGCTGCATTAGGTGGCGCGAAATCAACAACCAGTGTTGATATGTCGAACACATATTTAAATTGGGGCCAAGAAAACTTCACTGAAAATGGTATCCAAGGTAAGCATGACTTTATTCAACAAGATTGTATTAAATGGTTGCAACATGCACATGAAATGTATGACTTGATCTTTATTGATCCACCTACATTTTCAAATTCAAAACGTATGACGGATGTGTTTGATGTGCAGGATGATCACGTTGCATTGTTAACATCTGCGAGTGAGCGTGTTAATCCAAATGGTGAGATTATTTTCTCTAATAATAAACGTGGTTTTAAATTAGACCTTGAAGCAATCAAAGCTCTTGGTTTTTATGTCAAAGATATTAGTAAAGCATCAATCCCTGAAGATTTTAAAGGCAACGATAAAATACATCAGTGTTGGTTATTAACTAAACATAATTAAATGATTATCAGTAATAGAATGGAATAAATGAGTTTACCTATTTTATATCATACAGATGGTTGTCATCTTTGTGAGCAAGCAATGGCATTGTTAGCACAATGCCAAGTTAACTATCAATTAATTGATATTATATCTGAGCAATCATTAGTCGACTTATTTGGTATTCGTATTCCTGTATTAAAAAATACAAAAGGCCAATACTTAGATTGGCCTTTTGAACATTTTCAAATTAAACAATTTTTATCATGTTAAATAGCATTCCTATTCAGCATGACCAATAAGAGTAAATAAACGTGGCATTATTAACATTACATAACGCAGAGTTAGCTTTTGGCGGCGGTGCATTATTAAATAAATCAAATCTAGTGATTGAAGCAAATGAGCGTGTTTGTTTAGTCGGTAGAAATGGCGCAGGTAAATCAACGCTACTAAAAGTATTAGATGGTCGTATTCAATTAGATGATGGTACGTTATTAATTAATAATGACGTTAAAGTGGCCCGCTTAGAGCAAGATCCTCCAACAGCAAGCACCATGAGCGCTTATGACTTTGTTGCATCAGGTATGGAAAATGCAGGTGTTGTACTAAGTCAGTATCATGAACAATTACATATCATTGCTGAAGATTGTAGCGAAAAAGCAATGAATAAATTGCAACGTTTACAAGAGCAAATTGATCAACTTGATGCGTGGCAATTAGATTCTAAGATTAATCAAATTTTAGACCGTTTAGCGATTGATCCTGAAATTACATTAGATCAGTTATCTGGTGGTTGGTTACGTAAAGTTGCGCTTGCTAAAGCATTGGTTAATGATCCTGATTTATTATTGTTAGATGAACCAACTAACCATTTGGATGTGGGTACAATTGAGTGGTTGGAGCAATTTTTGACTTCTTTCCAAGGCTCTATCGTATTTATCAGTCATGACCGTGAATTTATTCGCCGTTTAGCAACTCGTATTGTTGATATCGACCGAGGAAAGTTAAGTTCATGGCCGGGTGGTTACGAAGCGTATCTTATTGCCAAAGAAGAGGCATTACGTATTGAAGAAGAGCAAAATGCTGAGTTTGATCGTAAATTAGCAATTGAAGAAACTTGGATCCGTCAAGGTATTAAAGCTCGTCGAACACGTAATGAAGGGCGCGTTCGTGCATTAAAATCATTACGACAAGAACGTGCTGAACGTACTAACGTGCAAGGTAAAGCTAAAATCGTGGTTGATGAAGCTGCTCGTTCAGGAAAAATTATTTTTGAAACGGATGCATTAACCTACAGCTATGATGATTTACGTATTGTGCGTGACTTTACTACAACAATTATGCGCGGTGATAAAATTGCATTAGTAGGACGTAATGGTTGTGGTAAAAGTACCTTACTTAAGTTATTACTGGGTGATATCGAACCTGACCAAGGTACTGTGAAATGTGGTACTAAATTAGAAGTAGCTTATTTTGACCAATATCGTGATGCGTTAGATCCTGAAAAAACAGTGGTTGATAACCTCGCTGAAGGGAAACAAGAAGTTGAAATTAATGGTAATAAACGTCATGTATTAGGCTACTTACAAGATTTTTTGTTCCATCCTGATCGTGCGCGAACTCCTGTTAAAGCGTTATCTGGTGGTGAAAAAAATCGCTTGTTATTAGCGAAGATATTTTTAAAACCAAGTAATTTTTTAATTCTCGATGAACCTACCAATGATCTTGATGTCGAAACGCTGGAGTTATTAGAAGAGTTATTAGCGAATTACCAAGGTACATTGTTACTAGTAAGCCATGACCGTAGTTTTGTTGATAATACAGTAACTCATACTTGGTTTTTTGATGGTAATGGTAACATTCAACAATTTGTTGGTGGTTACAGTGATGCTGTTCGCCATAAAGAGCAGAGTGAATCATTCAAAGAAGTGGCTAAAGAATCAAAAAAAGAAACTAAATCTGCACCTGTTAAAGCAGAAAAAGTGTCTGTTCAGTCACCTAAAAAGAAAAAATTATCTTATAAACTACAGCTAGAATTGGATGGCTTACCAGCATTATTAGAGCAGTTGGAAGAAAAAGTGGAAGAATTACAGGATACAATCAATACACCTGAATTTTTTACTAAAGATAAAAAAGAAGCAGATCAATTCTTAGCGTTATTAGCAGAAACAGAAGAAAAATTAGAAACAGCCTTTACACGTTGGGAAGAGTTGGACGAATTGCAAAACGGAGAGTAATTTTTACATGAAATACACTATTGGGTTCTCAATTGTCGCATTGTTATCTGCGAGTAGCGCTTGGGCAGTTGATACTGAACCTTATTATAAGCTAGAGATCCTATCTCCTGATACAGCAGGTAGTAATTATGGGCCATTTGCTTCAGCAATTTCACCAACAGGTGACTTAATTGCTGCTTATGCTTTAAAAGCTGAAATTGATCAAGATACTGATATCGGTTTGCCATATACCTTTAACCAAGAATGTTTTTATGAAGATGATATTTGTGAATTACGTTTTTATGGTAGTGAAAGTAGTAGTGATTTAAGCTTTGAGAATGCTTATGATGCATGGCGTGATGCAATGGCGGCGATGGATAATGGCACTCTTAGCCCTATTAGTTATTTTTTAACTGCAACACCGACTGCAAAGGTGGAAGGTTTTGGGGCTAATAGCGATGTAAAAATTACTGATGTAGCAGAAACATTAGTAGGCGATTTTATTGTTGGTTATGGTTCAGCGCCTTATTCTAGTGGTGGTCGTGAGTTTACTCGCCGAGGTTTTGTTAGCGAAGCAAGTAATAGTACTGCAGAAGTTTCTTTATTAGCACCATTTGTAACTAATGGCGGTTTTACTAGTGCCTATAAAATGCGGGATGTTACTTATACTAATGGCACCAAAACATTAATTGTTGGTAATGCAAGCCAGTCATTCGCGGGTGGCGATGAAGATTATTTTAACCGCTGTTACAATGAGGGAAATAGCAACCTTTATACGCTTAATGATTTAGTCTACTGCCCAGGTTTTGATACACAAGCATGGGCTTGGGAATATGATGCTAGTAGCAGCGACTTAACAGGCTTTAGTTTAGCAACTGAGTGGTTAGATGGTAATACAACACGAGGTAATAGTGACGCAACTTATAGCGCTGCTGCATTTGATATTAATAAAGCAGGGATTGCAGTAGGGGTATCGTCTTTTGAGTATTATGATGATGAGCAAGGTGCGCGTCAGCGAGCTATTATCATGAAACCTGAAGGTGATGCAGATGCTGATGGTGTTTATGCTGATAGTGTTTATGCAAAACCGACTGTAATTACTAAGGTATATACAGGGATTAGTGATCAAGACGATTCATTATATAATACTTGGGCGACTACGATCACTGATGATAGCAATATCATTATGGGAAATCGTCAATATGCTTATTCTAAAAGTTCCAATAAACCAATAGAGATGTTTATTTATGATATGGAAACTGACACTATTAAATTTCCATTTTTAGATAAGAAAGTGCAATCAACTAAGCAGCGTTTGGCGGGGGATAGCTCTGCTAAAAGTGGGGCTAATAGTTACGGTTATGATATGAATAATAATGGGTTGGTTGTGGGTAAAGCAGATGCTTATAACCAAACTTCACCTGTTAGCAATGGTACTCCTCGAGTACAAAGTGCATTTTTATATGATAACAACACTGGTGATAGTTGGTTCTTAGATGATTTGTTATGTTCAGAAACTGGTGGAGTAGTTGATAGTCCATTAATCCGCTTACAAAGTGCGACGGCAATTAATGATGATGGTGTGATTTTAGCGCAGGGGTATCAATACAGTAGCATTGAAAACTTTCAATATAGAGTGGGTGCACAACCTATCCTAGTTAAATTAACTCCACCGGATCCAAGCTCAGGTATTACGCCTAATGATAGCCCAAATTGTTGGGAATCAGAGGCACTTGTTGCTGAAGATGCTCCCTTTACTCGAAGTGGTGGAGCTAGTTTTTGGTTATGGTTATTTGCTTTACCCGTTTTATTGATTCGTCGATTAAATAAAATTTCATAATATTCTGAGAAGTGGGTAATTAGTTAATATTTTGATTTTTAAGGCTTATTACAATTATGTAATAAGCCTTTTTTATTTTTATGAATATAATAATGTCTTTGTAATTAAAGTGTCACAATAAAGTTGCATATTAAGCAGTATCGCTTGATCGCGAATAATATTTTGTTAAATGACTAACAGAATATAACTAATATTAACTTAATTAAGTACAAATGGAGTTTTGCATGAAACTTAAAATGTTAGCAGCAGCGGTTACATTAGGCACTACATCATTAATTTCTACATCTGTTATGGCTGCCGATACAACTGAACATACTTTACACAAATATACTAAAGTGAGTGGTATTTCTGGTAATTTTTCATCAGTAGGGTCTGATACGTTAGCGAATATGATGACATTTTGGGCGGAAGAGTTTAAACGTCAATATCCAAATATTAATATTCAAATTCAAGCAGCAGGCTCTTCAACAGCTCCACCATCTTTAACTGAAGGCACTTCTCAATTTGGCCCAATGAGTCGTCAAATGAAGTCTAAAGAAATAGAGGCTTTTGAAAAACATTATGGTTATAAACCCACAGCAGTACGTGTTGCAATTGATGCATTAGCTGTATTTGTGAATAAAGATAACCCAATTGAAGGTTTATCCATTAAGCAAGTTGATGCGATTTTTTCTTCTACGCATAAATGTGGTGGTGATAAAAATGCAACTCGCTGGTCTGATTTAGGGCTAGATGGAAGTTGGGCAGATAAAGATATTCAGTTATTTGGTCGTAATTCAGTATCAGGTACTTATGGTTATTTTAAAGAAAAAGCATTATGTAAAGGTGACTTTAAAAACTCTGTGAATGAACAACCTGGTTCAGCTTCAGTGGTTCAGTCTGTTGCTTCATCTTTAAACTCTATTGGTTACTCTGGTATTGGTTACAAGGTGGCAGGTGTTAAAGCGGTTGCATTATCTAAAAAGGGCGGTCCATTTGTTGAAGCAACAATGGCCAATGCAATTAATGGTAAATACCCATTATCTCGTTTCTTATATGTTTACGTAAATAAGCATCCAAATAAACCACTATCGCCATTACAAGCTGAGTTCATTAAGTTAATGTTATCTCAACAAGGGCAAGGTATTGTTAAAAAGGATGGTTATATTCCATTACCTATTACAGTGGTAGAGCAAGAACTTGCTAAATTAGGTTTATAACTTTTTTAATAAATTTATGACTTAGGTAAAGCAGCGCTCATTAGCGCTGTTTTTATTTCTTTATTTCTATAATAAGTTTTTTTAGATTAATATTGGTTTGTTACTAAGAGTTAGTTAGCTTTGTTTGCGCTTGTTGCAAGGCGGTCAACATATCGTCTGATTGGCGAATTGCTCTCACCGATTGTAAAAAAGGATCTGCTTGTGGGTGTTGTAGTTTCATGAACATTAACCATTGCTTAATACGACTTGGCATAAATTTTTCTTTATCATCTAGTACACGTAAAGCTTGAAAGTATTGTTCCATGACTTGTAGATTCTGTAACCATGTATAAGGTGCTTCAATTCCTTTGATAGCATTAGCAAGGTTTGGTACTGCTAGTGAACCTCGACCAATCATTAAACGATCACATCCACTTATTTCAATACAACGTTGTGCATCTTCAAAACTAAAAATATCACCATTAGCAATGACTGGTATAGTTATAGATTGTTTTATTTTTTTTATCCAATGCCAATGTGCTGGTGGTTTATAACCCTCTTCTTTAGTTCTTGCATGTACAGCTAATTCACTGGCTCCCGCTTCTGCAATAGCTTGAGCATTTTCAATCGCGAGGCTTTTATCTTCATATCCTAAACGAATTTTTGCGCTAACAACATGTTGGCCATCAACGGCATCACGTACTGATTTTACAATTTGATATAAAGCATCTGGGTCTTTAAGTAAAACAGCTCCCCCTCGACTTTTGTTGACGGTTTTAGCTGGGCAGCCAAAATTTAAATCAATACCATCAGAGCCTAATTTAATTGCTCGGACTGAATTTTCAGTTAAACATTCAGGATCTTGTCCTAATAATTGAATTCGTACAGGTGTACCTGATTGAGTTTGACTTAGATTATGTAATTCTGGACATAAACGATAAAATACACGTGATGGTAGAGGGAGCTCTACAACCCGTACGAATTCTGTTACACAGCGATCTATTCCCCCAATTTCTGTTAAAAATTGGCGCATGTGATAATCCATCACACCTTCCATTGGGGCAAGTGTTATATGCATGGTGTGTCTCGCTCTATAAAGGAGGCAAGATTATACCCGTTATCATTACAGAAGCAAAAATAAGCATGTCATTTTCACCATGAAATACAGCATACAACGACACTGTTTATGGTATTTATAATAAGGTTATTTTGAAAATAGTTAGTGAGTTTATGATATGGCACCTTGCACTCAGCTAAGCAACTATTTACTCTTAGGGCATATAGATAAATTAAAGGTACAAATCATGAGCGTAGAACAACTAACATTAATCAAAAATAGCATTAAAACTATTGAAGATTATCCAGTGCCAGGAATTACATTTAGAGATATCACAAGTTTAATTGAAAATGGTGCTGCGTTTTCTACTACTATCGAACTATTTATTGAGCGTTATAAAAATCAAAAAATAGATAAAATTGTGGGTACAGAAGCGCGTGGATTTATTTTTGGTGCACCATTAGCAGCTGCATTAGGGGCTGGTTTTGTGCCGGTACGTAAACCCAATAAATTACCACGTGAAACGATCCAAGAAAGTTATGATTTAGAATATGGAAGTGATATTTTACAAATTCATAAAGATGCAATAAAAGCCGGTGAGAACGTTTTATTAATGGACGATTTGATTGCAACAGGCGGGACTGCTGAGGCTTCTGTAAAATTAATTGAAAGTTTAGGCGGTAAGGTTATTGAAGCTGCTTTTGTTATTTCATTACCTGATTTACAAGGCGTTGATAAATTATCAGCTATGTCGATCCCAGTATTTTCATTGATTGAATTTGCGGGTGAATAAGTGAGTTATCAAGTTCTAGCACGAAAGTGGCGCCCACAAACGTTTAAAGAAGTTATTGGTCAACCTCATGTATTAACAGCATTAGAGAATGGGTTAACCCAAAATCGCGTTCATCATGCTTATCTTTTCAGTGGTACTCGAGGTGTTGGTAAAACAACGATTGCACGTATTTTAGCTAAAAGCCTAAACTGTGAAAAAGGAGTAACTGCAACACCTTGTGGTCAATGTGCTAATTGCCAAGATATTGATCAGGGGCGATTTGTTGATTTGCTAGAAATTGATGCAGCATCTCGTACTAAAGTTGATGATACACGAGAGCTTTTAGATAACGTGCAATATAAACCAGCACAAGGTCGTTATAAGGTTTATTTAATTGATGAAGTGCATATGCTTTCAAAGCATAGTTTCAATGCATTATTAAAAACACTCGAAGAACCACCTGAGTATGTGAAATTTTTATTAGCGACAACAGATCCGCAAAAATTACCCATCACAGTTTTATCGCGTTGTTTACAATTTCATTTAAAAGCAATTTTACCTGAACAAATCGAATCTCAATTAGCTTCTATTTTAGCCCATGAAAATGCGACTTTTGAGCATGCCGCATTAAATGTTATTGCAAAGGCTGCTGATGGTAGTATGCGTGATGCATTAAGCTTGACTGATCAAGCGTTAGCGTTTGGGGCTGGTAATATAGAGTATACTGCTGTATTAAAAATGTTAGGTACGATTGATCAATCCCACTTACATTATTTATTACATTTTGTGGCATCTGGTAATAGCCAAAAAGTATTTGAAAAAATTCAAGAGTTTGTCCATTTAGGTGCTGATTTTTCTGCTCTTCATCAAGAGCTTGCAAGTTTATGTCATCAAATTGCTTTAACTCAGTTACAGCGCAATGCAAATGTAAGTAAAAAATCAGCGGTGCAATTATTAGCTGAACGTTTGACACCAGAAGAAGTGCAACTTTTTTATCAAATCGCATTAGAAGGTTATAAAGATTATAGTTATGCCCCTAATGGAAAAGTCGCATTAGAAATGACAGTCATGCGTTTATTAGCCTTTAAACCTGCTAATTATGTTGATATAGATGAAGCTATGTTGCAGCAAGCTCAAGATGTTGAAACTATTGTGGCAGCTCCTAGTGCTCCTGTGGATAGTGTTTTACCTAATATAGATAATAATTCTGTTATGCCTGAGCCTGTTGCTACTGTACTTATGGCGGATGTGAGTGATACTCAAAACATTAACACAGTAGAAGCTATTCAAGTAAATACATCAAATGAAGTTAGGCCATCATCTATACAAAATGAAGCTATACAAGAACCAATACAAGCAGAAACAGAGCAACTACAGCAAGAAAAAATTGCACCTGTAAAACCACTTAATGTAACTGCTGAACATGTTGAGGCTGTGGAACCAAAAGCGACAGAAAAAATTCAGCCGTCACTGACAAGCACTAATTCTCGTAATATGTTACGTAGTCATAGATTAAAGCGAGAAGAGTTAAAAAAGACTAGTGCGGCAACTGAAACAGCATTAACAAATAATTTTAATGTACAGCCTGTCGCACCAGAGCAATCATTTTCCTCAACATCAGCCGTAGTGACTGCTTCTAAAACAACCACAACTTCCAACACACCTTCAGAAAGTAGTGTGTCATTTACACAACCAGCACCTGATCATCATGATATGGAACAAGAGTTACCTCCTATTAGTAGCTATCAGGAACAATCTGCAGAGGATAATTATCCTGATTACGATCCAGGATATGGAAGGGCAGATAACATTGTTATTGAAAATAGTGTCATCGGAAACGGTATCATCGAAAACTGTGTTATCGAAAGTACGGTTAACAAAATTGAATCCACACCTTCAAAAAGTTTAATAGCTGTTTCTACAGAAAGCACAAGTACAGCTGTTAAACAAACTATACCGAAGCAGCAAACTGAGCAAGTGAGCGTGCCAGTAAATAATGATATATCTGATTTAATCAAAACGGATATTAATCATTCTCAAGTGATATTATCAGAGAGTGAGGCGAATCAAGCGCCTGAAATAGATATTGCTAGTTATGTTGATGATAAAATGACAGACCCTTGGTTTTTAGCAATTAAAGCAATGCAATTAGTTGGTTTGGAAAAACTCTTAGCTAAAAGTACTGTAATGCAAAAAACAGCGGATAAATTAGTTTTAACTTTACATGACTCACAGCAACACTTATTAAATAACCAAGGTTTGTGTGAAAGTTTAAAAGATAAATTACGCCATTATTTTGGACAACAATATAGCGTAAGCATTGGAACGGGCAAGGTGGTTGGCCATACTCCGGCTGAATTAGAATTGATTGTTTATCAAGAGTATTTAGATAATGCAAAATTATCTATTACTTGTGATCCCATTGTACAAATATTTGTGCGAGATTATATGGCAAAAGTCTATGAAAATAGCATAGTGCCGTTATAATTAGAGCATTATAATTAATAAAGTAGAACTGTCCTTATATAAGAGAGAAATTATGTTTAGCAAAGGCGGCATGGGCGATTTAATGAAAAAAGCCCAAGAAATGCAAGAGAATATGAAAAATGCACAAGCAGAAATTGCCAAGACTGAAGTTGTTGGTGAATCTGGTGCGGGTTTAGTTAAAATTACATTATTAGGCAATCATAACGTACGTAAAGTTGAAATTGATCCAAGCCTAATGGAAGATGATAAAGAGATGATTGAAGATTTAATTGCTGCGGCAATGAATGATGCAGTTCGTCGTGTTGAAGAGGTTAATAAAAGTAAAATGAGTGGATTAACTGGTGGTATGGATTTACCTCCAGGTTTCAAAATGCCATTTTAGTTTAACAGCTTCTAAATAGCTTTAAATCTATTTTTATAGCTGATTTCAAAGGCCTTTCCAAGTTAATAATTATTAGCTTTGAAAGGCCTTTTGTTTTAAACAATATAAAAAGAATAACGCGTCATTGTGATTAGTATTATCTCAATGACAAATAAGTTATGTATATCACCTCTTTATAATTTATTAATCTGTAATATTACACTTTAAGTTTTTATTAGGGCTTATTGTGGATTTAGTTTTATTATTGTTACAGCAACTTAGTGTTTATTTAGTTATTGCTTATCTACTAAGTAAAACACCTTTATTCATTCCGCTTACTTTTATTTCTGGTCGAAAATCTCACCGTATCGCTTGTTATGTGCTGTTTAGCTCTTTTTGTATTTTGGGAACTTATTTTGGTTTATCCATTGAAAATGCCATTGCGAATACCCGTGCTATTGGCGCTGTTATGGGCGGCTTGTTAGGAGGTCCTTTAGTTGGTTTTGCTGTGGGTTTGACTGGTGGTTTACATCGTTATTCAATGGGTGGTTTTACTGATATAGCCTGTGCAATTTCAACAACAACAGAAGGGCTAATTGGTGGTTTATTACATCTATATTATTTACGTAAGGGAAAAATAGATAATATTTTTAAACCAAGCGTAGTACTTTCTATTACTTTATTTGCAGAAATTATGCAGATGCTGATTATTTTATTAGTGGCAAAACCTTTTGATCAAGCCTGGTTACTGGTGCAATCGATTGCTATTCCTATGATACTTGCTAATTCTGTGGGCGCGGCATTGTTCATGAGCATTATCCAAGATAAAAAAGCTATTTTCGAAAAAAATTATACTGCTTTTTCTAATAAAGCATTACGTATTGCACAACGTAGTGTGGGCGTTTTTAGTCAGGGGTTTAATGCCGTAAGTTGTAAAAAAATTGCTGCTATTATTTATCAAGAAACAGGTGTTGGGGCTGTTTCCATTACTGATAGAGATAAAATACTCGCATTTATTGGGGTTGGAGATGATCACCATGTCTGTGGAACGGTTATTTCTTCTGATTATACAATACAAGCGATTGAGCATGGAGAGATCACGTATGCAGACGGTTATGAAATGGCTTATCAGTGTTCAATCAGCCCATCTTGTAAATTAGGCTCTGTGCTAGTGATCCCATTGTTAGAAGCGGATGGTCGTGTATTAGGTACAATCAAACTCTATGAGCCCAAACAAAAGTTATTCTCAACACTTAATCGTAGCCTTGGCGAAGGGTTAGCTAAATTACTCTCTAATCAAATTTTAGCTGGCCGTTATATACAACAGCAGAATTTATTAAATCAATCTGAAATCCGTTTATTACACGCTCAAGTTAACCCACACTTTTTATTTAATACATTAAATACAATTAGTGCTGTGACACGAAAAGATCCACATAAAGCCAGAAAGCTGATCCAACATTTATCGCAGTTTTTTAGGAGTAATTTAAAGCAAAATATTGAACAAGTGACTGTGCAAGAAGAACTGGATCATGTTCAAGCTTATTTGCAAATTGAGTTAGCGCGTTTTGAAGAACGTTTATGTGTTGATATAAATATTGATGAGCATTTATTAGTATTAAATATTCCTACTTTTACTTTACAGCCTCTCATTGAGAATGCGATAAAACATGGGACATCAACGTTATTAGAGAAAGGTGAAATTAACATTAATGGGTACTTTTCAAAAACGAATAAAGAAACCTTAGTTATTTTGGAGGTGATCGATAATGCAGGTAATTATTGTAAAGATGGAAAAAATATTGGCCTTGGATTACAGATTGTAGATAAGCGTCTTAAAAATAAATATGGCCCTCAATATGGTTTGGTTATGAGTTGTAAAACAGGAATATATACCAAAGCCATGATTTCTTTTCCTCTTATTAATCAGCAGGCTAAATGATGTTTAAAGTAATTATTATTGATGATGAACATTACGCACGTGAAGAACTTAACGAATTACTTGAAGAGACTAAATTAGTAGAGGTTATTGCTCAATGCGCTAATGCGATTGAGGGATTAAAAGCAATTCATAGTTTAAAACCTGATGTGGTCTTTTTAGATATTCATATGCCGCAGGTAACTGGGCTTGAACTGTTAAGTATGCTTGATCCTGATAATATGCCGAAAGTTGTTTTTGTAACAGCTTATGATGAATATGCAGTAAAAGCATTTGAAGATAATGCTTTTGATTATTTATTAAAACCGGTAGAAAGCCAACGTTTGCATAAAACACTCGCACGGATTAAATCAAGTCTTGAGCTTGATAAAATACAGCAGACTGAAAAAATAGATTATTCTCCTGTTTTAAATCATAAATTAGAGTTGATCCCTTGTTCCGGTTTTAATCGGATCTTGTTATTAGAACCCAATAAAATTGAGATAGCGATGTCTGAGCAAACAGGCGTACACCTATTAACCGATTCAGATAAATTTACGGCTAGCTTGTCATTAAAAATATTAGAAGAGAAAACTGAGTTGATACGTTGTCATCGTCAGTACTTAATTAATCCAACCTGTATTCGTGAAATTAAGTTATTGGATAATGGATCTGCTGAAATTATTACTCGTTCATTACACCATGCTCCTGTCAGTCGTCGTTATTTAAAGCTGATAAAAGACCGCTTTGGACTTATTAGCTGATGACTACAGAACCTCAGTTCTGACGAATGGAACTGAGGTTACTTATGTTTAAAACCACTTAAAAGTAATATCGACCGTTTAAATGCTTATCCGACCACTCAATTAATTATCAACTGCGATTTAAAATCAAAACTTTATAGTGCAATCCTCTAATTTATTATTTAAAAGGATTTAATCATGCTTTGGTTTTTATTTTGTTTGGCACTGCTACTTGGTGGTTACTTTATTTATGGACGTTTTGTAGAGAAAGTATTTGGCATTAAAAATCATCGAACAACTCCTGCTTATGAAAAGCATGATGGTGTTGATTACGTAGCAATGTCTACTCCCAAAGTTTACTTAGTTCAATTACTTAATATTGCCGGTGTAGGACCTATCTTTGGTCCTATTATGGGGGCTTTATACGGTCCTGCAGCTATGTTATGGATTGTTTTTGGCTGCATCTTTGCTGGTGGCGTACATGACTATTTCTCTGGCATGTTATCAGTACGAAATGGTGGGGCCTCTGTACCATCGATCACAGGTAAATACTTAGGTAATAATGCTAAGCACTTCATGAATATATTTGCTTTAGTGTTATTACTACTGGTTGGTGTTGTCTTTGTATCAGCACCTGCTGGCATGCTAACTAATTTAATCAATGAGCAAACCAACATAACGGTATCGTTGATGTCGATGGTGGCAATTATTTTTGCTTATTATATTGTCGCAACTATCGTACCTGTAGATAAAATTATCGGTCGTTTTTATCCGTTTTTTGGTGCGTTATTAATTTTCATGTCTGTAGGATTAATCGCTGCAGTGGTTTTCTCAAGTGATCATACTTTGTTAGGTGATTATGAAATGAGTCAAATGTTCACGAACATGAATCCAAATGACTTACCGTTATGGCCTGCATTGTTTATTACCATTGCTTGCGGTGCTATTTCTGGATTTCATGCAACACAATCACCATTAATGGCTCGTTGCCTTGAAAATGAAGGTAATGGACGTTTTGTCTTTTATGGTGCGATGATCGGTGAAGGTGTTATTGCTCTTATCTGGTGTGCAATTGCATTATCATTCTTTGGTTCTGTTGGCTCATTATCTGATGCTATTGTAACGGGTGGTCCGGGTGCAGTTGTGTATGGGGCATCATTTGGTTTATTAGGTGTATTTGGCGGTATTCTTGCCTTTTTAGGTGTGGTTATTTTACCGATCACTTCGGGGGATACGGCATTTCGTTCAAGTCGTTTAATTTTAGCCGAGTATTTTAATATGGAACAAAAAACGATGCGCAATCGCTTATTTATGGCATTACCTTTGTTTCTTCTGGGCGCTATTTTAACGCAAGTTGATTTTGGCATAATCTGGCGTTATTTTGGGTTTGCTAATCAAACAACAGCAGTAATGATGTTATGGACAGCAACAGCTTATCTTGTACGCCATAATAAATTCCATTGGATTTCAACGGTACCAGCTATGTTTATGACCACAGTTGTTATTACTTTTATATTAAATAATGCAACATTAGGGTTTGGTTTAGCAATGCATACTTCAACTATTATTGGAGTATTAGCTATGGTGACTATTACTGTTTATGTTATTCATAAATCTAAAAATACACAGTTTATTAATGAACAGGGTGAACGCTTAGATGATGATGGTATTGCAGTACAAAAAAGTTAACCTTTTAATGCTGTGATCAATAAGTACCCAATATAAAACCAATCTAAAATTAGATTGGTTTTTTAATTTTTAAGATCTGATTCAGAAAATTCACTTATACAAATAACATTAAATATTTTCACCTAAATTTTGTGCTGAAAAAACAATTCAACTCAGGTGAAAATCAACGTGAACATTTGTTTCCTATGTGAAATTTCTAATAAGGAGCAGATTGTTTTAATAAGTGAAATAGATAAGTTATTTAATGTGATTATTTTGAGCTTTGAGGCGATATAAAAACGGTGTAGTTGTTTACTGATAATTCAGCTATTTGGAAAAGAATAAGCAGTTATGGTGCAGAAGCTGCTTTTCATGACATAGAGTACTTGTGTTGAAATGGTGCTTGAAAGTATTAGTACTAACATTTTTCAATTATTTATTTACCCTTCCTAAATTAAAGAACGGTACAAGGATTTTCAATTGAAGAGGTTAAATTTTCTTCTTCGAGGAGTCGATACAGTTTATTTTGTAGTAATCGATTTTGTTTAATACCTGCAAAAGTACTAAGTAAACTTATTATTATGTTTCTCATTATCATTTTCTTAATTAACATAATTAAGTAATAGCATAGTATATATTCCTCGTTAACTAGTGTTCAAAATAAAAATGTAGTTTTGTTAGTAATTAAATAAGATGAATACATTTTTTATTACAATCTCTTAAAATGCTGCATAAACTTAATATCGATGTGTTTAGTGCTTGCAGTAAATAAAACAACTAGTATTCGTTGATTCTGCATCTTTCTCAATTAGAGAGCGTGCTTCTTCTGATAGTTCATTTACCCAAGTCACAACAGTACAGTAATTGTTACTCTGTAATAGTGTAGATAATAGCGCTAAATTATCGTTTACTTTATTTGAATCAATCATTAATACTCTATTTTTATTAATGCCTGCTTGTTGAAAGAATTGCGTATTTGGTTTACCTGGAGGTGCTAAAAATAAAATCCAACCTTGATCATTCCCATTCTGTAATTGAGCTAATAATGCCTGATAATCATTTTGTTGATAGTGCACATTAACTAATGAGTTTGCTTTTGCTGTTTTAAGATCATAATTCGGTAATACATATGAGTTAGTTTGTGTTGTTTTGATTAATGTCGATATCATAATAATAACCTGTATAAATAAACACTGTGTAAAACAACAGTAGTATTATTTTGATTACTTATCAAGCTTAATTTGAATTTTATGCTTATTTTTTGTGTTTGTTTAGCAAGCAGTTTTGGTGGTTTTGTTTTTCACGTAATAAAAAAAGGCAATATCAATGTGATGATATTGCCTTGATAAATATTGTAGAAGAAGGAGATCTATTATATCTAAGGTTTAGCGAATGAATATAAACGCTTAATTAATAGATGATATTAACTGTGTTACTCACTGATTTTGCATTGTTAACTGCTTGTTCAATACTTTCACCACGAGTGATAGCCACACCTAAACGACGCCCGCCATTGATATTAGGTTTAGCAAATAAACGAATTTGCGATCCTGTGACTTTCCCTAAAGCAGTTGCAACATTCTCAAATTTAAGGTCTTGTGATACCCCATTGCCTAGAATAACGCTAGAAGCAGAAGGGCCGAATTGTGTTATTTCACCAATTGGGAAGCCTAAAATGGCACGCACATGTAATGCAAACTCTGATAGATCTTGAGAAATAAGTGTAACTAAACCAGTGTCATGTGGGCGAGGTGAAACTTCACTAAAATAAACTTGATCACCTTTAACAAAAAATTCCATGCCAAATAGACCAAATCCACCAAGCTCTGTCACCACTTTTGTTGCTATCTCTTGAGCTTGCTGTAATGCTTTATCTGACATTACTTGTGGTTGCCATGATTCGCGGTAATCACCATCTTCTTGGCGATGTCCGATAGGTGCACAGAAATGAATCCCATCTATTGCACTGACTGTTAATAAGGTAATCTCATAATCAAATGGTACAAAACCTTCAATAATAATTCGGCCTTCGCCTGTGCGGCCACCTTCTTGAGAATAAGTCCATGAATGATCTAAATCAGCATCAGTTTTTACAACACTCTGACCTTTACCTGAACTGCTCATCACTGGCTTAATGACACAAGGTTGACCAATCTCTTTTACTGCTTGTAAATACTCTTCTTTAGTATCAGCAAAAATATAAGGAGAGGTTGTTACCCCTAATGTTTCGGCTGCTAAGCGACGGATACCTTCTCTATCCATCGTTAGTTTAGTTGCTCGTGCACTTGGTACAACATTAAATCCATCAGCTTCTAATGCTAATAATGTATCGGTTGCAATCGCTTCTACTTCAGGAATGATGAAGTCTGGTTTTTCTAAGCGGATAATTTCTTCTAAGCGTTGCCCATCAAGCATGCTAACCACGTGTGAACGGTGTGCTATTTGCATTGCAGGTGCATTTACGTAACTGTCCGCTGCAATCACTTCAATACCAAAACGTTGCAGCTCGATCGCAACTTCTTTTCCTAATTCACCTGAGCCTAATAATAATGCTTTAGTCGCGCTGTTTGATGTTGCCGTACCTAAAATTGAAACCGTCATGTGTTCACTCTATATAGATAAAAAGGGGAGGATAGCTAGTGATAATTCTACCAGATAATTTAACTGAGGATCATTGATTGAAAATAATAAATAAATATTTTTAATGGATGATTAGATTTATAAATATTGGGCTATTTAGCTGAATTAAATAGAGGGGGAGGGAAGCACCTAACTTGAAAAGTTTAAAGATACAATTATTTAATAAAATAATCTAAAAATAGAAGTAGAACTGTTGATTGAAGGGTTAAAAATTATAGTGTTCCCCCTTGTTTGGTTGTTAAATTAAGAAGTATTCGTCCCGTCCTAATATTGATTAACAGCATTTTAATTTAAAATCACCTAGGGAGGTATTGCCCTGAACTTTGTTTTTATGTTTTTTTGATGTATTGTGTTTAAACACTTAGTGATTTCTGGAGAAAATTTTGAATAGAAAAATAAGTGAGCGAATATGGTCTACAAGGTATTTCATGGTTATTGGTATTATTATTCTTCATTTACCACCATCTCAGCCATTAAATGAATTAAGTACTTTATTTGATTTTATCAAAGCATTTTTCTCTCATGGTGTTTTTAGGTCAACAGTTCCAATGTTAACTGTTATTTCTGGTTTTTTATTGTTTAAATCTAGCCTTTATCTACAACCTTTTCAATTATTACTTAATAAATCAAAGTCTATATTTATACCACTTGTTATTTGGAACATCCCATTTGTTATCGCTATTTATTTATCACAAAAATTTAACTTTCTATCGCACGATTTTTCAGTTGAGCTTTATCCATTTAATCTACTAAATTGGACGAATGCTTTAACTGGACTTTTTAGTACCCCTGCAAACTATCCTCTTAATTTTCTTAGAGATTTATTTGCTGTATCACTATTAGCACCTATATTGGGGCTATTATTGAAGCGCATTCCATATTTGGGATTGATTATTGTATTGATTGTTTATTATTTTAATTTTGATGGCTCATTGATTCTGAGAAATACTATGTTAGTAAGCTTTTATATTGGAGGGTTAGCAGCTACACAAGGTTGGTCTCTAACCTATTTAGATAAATATGCAAAGTTACTACTTTTGTTATTTATCTTATATTGCTTGGCAATTGTTTTATTTAATATTCAAAATATAGAGGTATTTAGATTATTATCGCCATTTTTAGTTTGGCCATTAATGTCATTAATCATAAATACAAAACTAAATGTGTTTTTATATAAAAACAGCGCCAATAGTTTTTTTACCTTTCTTGTACATGGACCAATAATATTACTTTTATGGATTGCTTTTAAAAAGATACCTGTTGATATTCCATATTATATTTACTGGTTCTTGGCACCTGTTATTACGGTTTTTTTGTCTATATTTTTTGCTAAACTTTTTCATAAAATAATGCCTCGTATATCATCAATTACTCTAGGAGGTAGGTGAAAAGGGGGTATATGAAAGCAAAATATAAAGGAATTTTTAAAGTCTGAAATGCCCCAAAAAAGCCCAACTGTAATAAGTAATACAAGCTGGGCTTGAGGTTTGATGACCTATTAAAGTGTTTGCTCGCCGCCAAATAGTTCAACTAGCGAGGGAACCAACTGTTTTACTTCTCCGGTCATCAATATAAAGTCCGCATCAAAACGTGCCGCAAAATCATCTGCTTCAATATGTTCATTTTGTTCTTGTAATACGTCTGAAAACTTAAGGCGTTTTAACGCAAACTCTTCACCGATAACAAAAGAAATACTATCAGCCCAATTCAGTGCTAATTTTGTTACAAACTTATCTGAGCTTAAGTGAATTTTTATTTCTTCTGATAATAGGTCTTGTTGTTTGCAAAGAATAATACCGCCACCTTCTAATGCAGAACAAAGCTCAGCTTCGTCTTCTAGTTTGAAGTTAGCTGGAATATTTCCTTCTACTAACCAATCAGTCATGACAACGTCAGTTTGATTTTGCAGTTGCACGGGTACAACAGGCAAGCTACCTAATGTTTTACGTAATAATGAGATTAATTCTTCAGCTTTACGTGCAGAGGAGCAATCAACGTATAGCATATTTGTTTCGTTATCAATCCATGCAAATGTTTGCGATGTACGGCTAAAAGCGCGTGGTAATAATTGCATGATGATGTCATCTTTTAAACTATCTTTTTCTTTTTTCTTAAGTGCTCTACCTTGCTCTAATTCAATAGCTTCAACACGTTCATTAAGTTGATCTTTAATGACACCTGCAGGTAACATTTTTTCTTCTTTCTTAAGGCAAATTAGAATTTGTTTTTGATGGATATGCGTGTACATGCTACCACTTTTCCCCATTGGAAAAACCCAGCCTAATTTTGATATATCCTGACTGCCACAAGGTTTAAATTTAAACTCTTCTAGGTTACTTTCTAATGTGTTGTCATCTTGTTCCATAGGACGTGTAAAGCGATAAACTTGTAGATTTTTAAAAAACATGAAAGACCCTTTTTCAAATAGCCGAATTGAATGAATTTGATTAATGTTAGCAGTGTAAAGGAATTTTAAGCAAATCGTATAAAGAAGATGATTTTTTTGAGATTAAAAAAACAGGTAACTTTTATGACGGTTTGTTTATATCTGTAATATAAATGTCATAATAGGGTTCGATAATGCACTCTCTTAATTTTATATGAATGGAATCAATCTATATGGCAAGTCGAATTTTAGTAGTGGAAGATGAAGTTACCATCCGAGATATGTTGGTATTTGTATTAGAACAACATGGCTATGAAACAATAGAAGCTGATAATTATCAGACTGCATTAACTCAATTACATGAACCATACCCTGATTTGATTTTATTGGATTGGATGTTTCCTGGTGGTAGTGGTATTCAATTGTTAAAATTTTTGAAGCAAGATGAAATCTTACGTCAAATTCCTGTCGTTATGCTAACTGCCCGAGGTGAAGAAGAAGATAAAGTGCGTGGTTTAGAGAATGGGGCAGATGACTATGTTACTAAACCTTTTTCTCCTAAAGAATTAATGGCTCGTTTAAAAACAGTTATGCGCCGTGTTAATCCAACATCATTAGATGATACGCTTACAGTGGGTAATTTGAAGTTAGATCCTGTTTCTCATCGAGCAACATTAAGTGATACCCCGTTAGATATGGGGCCAACAGAATTTAAATTATTGCATTTTTTTATGACGCATCCTGAGCGAGTTTATAGTCGAGAGCAGTTATTAAATAATGTATGGGGTACGAATGTTTATGTTGAAGATCGTACTGTTGATGTACATATTAGACGTTTACGAAAGGCGTTATCTGACCATGACCACCTAGTACAAACAGTACGTGGGGCTGGTTACCGTTTTTCAACTCGCTCATAGCATCTATATTTTTATATCTACTTGCTTATCAAGGTGTTTTTCACTTAATTTATTAAATAAAATAGAGTGTTAATTTGAAAGTATATACATGGAAGCAGTTATTCTGGGCAATGTGTTTAGTTTATATCCCTGTTGTAATTTTAGGGTTATTAACTGGGCACTTACTTGAATTCTTATTAGTGGCGACAGTGTTGCATATTGCTTGGCACTATTATTTTTTAAAAAAATTGAATGATTGGTTATGGGTCAGTAAAAGTACTGTATTACCTCCTGGGAAATCGGTGTGGGAACATGCGTACATCGGTATTCATAATATGCAGCAACGATACCGTAAGCGTCATAAAAGTTTAGCTAATGTGATAAGTCGTTTCCGTGAAGGATCTGAAGCGTTACCTGATGCGGTTGTGGTGTTTAAAAAAGAGGGAGAAATAGTCTGGTGTAATCACCTTGCACAATTTCAATTAGGTTTTAAGTGGCCTGAAGATGCAGGTGAAAACATTACCAATCTTATTCGACACCCTGATTTTGTAGAATATTTACGTAGTAATTCATATCAAGATCCTCTCGATCTTATTTCTCCTATTAATAGTGAAAAGTTACTCGAGTTTAGGGTTATGCCCTATGCAAAAGACCAACGTTTATTGATCGTTCGTGATGTGACGAGTTACCGCCAAATGGATGAAAATAGACGTAACTTTGTGGCGAATGTGTCACATGAATTACGCACCCCTTTAACGGTATTACAAGGGTACATCGAAATAATGGAAATGAGTGCTCAGGATGATCCGCGCCAACTTAAGACGGTTCGTGTATTAGAACAACAAACAGCAAGAATGTGTGCTTTAGTTGAGCAGTTGATGACTTTATCTAAGATAGAAGGGGCTGCAAGTGTCGATTTCCATGAATGTATTAATACCGCTGTTTTATTAACTCAGTTAGAAAATGAAGCGATAGCTTTAGGTCGTAAAAAATCTCTTTCAATTAATTTTGTTGTGGACCCTAAATTATCTGTGGTCGGTGATGAAATGCAATTACGGAGTATTATGGCGAATCTTGTTTATAACGCAATTAATTACACGCCTGAAAATGGCAATGTTAAAGTGTTATGGAAACGGATCCCTGAGGGAGCTTATTTTTGTGTAATGGATACTGGAGATGGTATTGCGCCTGAACATATTTTACATCTGACTGAGCGTTTTTACCGTGTAGATGCATCTCGATCTCGTGACACTGGCGGTTCTGGTTTAGGGTTGTCGATTGTGAAACATGGTCTATCCCATTATGACAGTGAGTTAGATATTGAAAGTAACATTGGTGAAGGTAGTCAGTTTTCATTTATTATTTCAAAAGCTTATCTTTGTTAAATCATTATGTGTTTTAAAATTCGCCTAACTGGATTTGTATAAAGTAGATATTTTATTTTTGGGATTGAGAGCCTTTAGCTTATTAAAAGCTTCATTCGTGCTCACAACTTCTTTATTATTACAAAATAAGTTCTTTATTTAAAAAGTGAAAAAATGAATAACCGTAAACTTGCTAATAAACTTGATCAATTTTTAGAAATACATCAATTCAAAGATTATTGCCCTAACGGATTGCAAATCGAAGGTCGTCAACAAGTAAAAAAAATTATTACAGGTGTCACTGCAAATCAAGCATTAATTGATGCAGCGATTGAACATAATGCTGATGCAATTTTAGTTCACCATGGTTTCTTTTGGAAAGGCGAGGCACAACAAATTGTCGGCATGAAATATAATCGTATTAAAGCGTTAATAGAAAATGGTATTAACCTTTATGCCTATCACTTACCGTTAGATGTTCACCCTGAACTGGGAAATAATAAACAACTTGCAGAATTGTTGAATATTGTTGATAGACGTCCTCTTGAGCCGTGGGATAAACGTAGCGTGGGGCGCGTAGGTAAATTTGAACAAGCTGTGACTCCTACACAGTTAGTTACCACTATAACAGAGCAACTTCACAGAGAGCCATTGTGGATTGATGGTGGCAAGCCTGAAATTAAAAGCATTGCTTGGTGTACCGGCGGCGGACAAGATTATATAACGATTGCTGCAGAGCAGGGGATTGACGCTTTTATTAGCGGTGAAATATCTGAACGCACTACACATATTGCCAAAGAGATGAGGATCCATTATTTTGCTGCAGGACATCATGCAACTGAACGCTATGGTGTAAAAGCATTAGGTGAATGGTTAATCGAGGAAATGGATCTTGATGTAACCTTTATTGATATAGACAATCCCGTTTAATATTCATTTATTTTGCTTAAATAGTCATTTAAATGTTAAAAATGTACTGCAAAAATTGAAAGTTAGTGTGTTTTTACTTTATTATGCAAACAGACAATCACAACTCGATAAATCATTTAGGAAATTAAAATGACAACATATAACATTGCTTTACTAGCAGGCGACGGTATCGGTCCTGAAGTAATGAAAGAAGCTGTAAAAGTTTTAAAATTAGTTGAACAACGTAATGCCGATGTGAACTTTGAATTAAACGATGTACTATTTGGTGCCGCTGCTTATTTCGCTACTGGTAAATCTTTTCCTGAAGAAACAAAAGCGGCTTGTGATAAAGCAGATGCCATTTTAAAAGGCACTATCGGTTTAAATCACGAAGACTCTCAAAAAATCCCAGTTGATGAACAGCCTGAGCGTGGTGCATTATTACCATTACGTCGTCGTTACAATACTTATGCTAACTTCCGTCCTGTTTATTTACCAAAAGGTTTAGCTCACTTCTCTCCATTAAAAGAGTCTGTTGTTGGCGATGGTATCGACATTATGCTAATTCGTGAATTAGTCGGTGGTTTATACTTCGGTGAGAAAGAAACTGGCGTAGATGCGGAAGGCAAACGTTACGTTCGTGAAGTCTTAGAATACGATGAAGATCAAATCCGTCAAATCGTACGTGTTGGTTTTGAAGTTTCAATGAAACGTAAAAAAGTAATGCATAACATCCATAAATCAAACGTACTTAAATCAAGTGTTTTATGGAATGCAATTGTTGAAGAAGAAAGCAAAAACTTCCCTGAAGTTGAAGTGATCAACATCTTAGTTGATGCAGCTGCAACTTACCTATGTTTAAAACCAACTATGTTTGACGTAATGGTGATGGAAAACATGTTTGGAGATATCTTAAGTGACCAAGGCGGCGGCATCTTAGGTTCTTTAGGCCTAATGCCTTCTGCATGTAAAGGTCCTGAAAAATCTTACTACGAACCATCACATGGTTCTGCTCCTGATATTGCAGGTAAAGGTATTGCTAACCCATATTCAATGATAGGTTCAGTAGCATTAATGCTAGAAATGAGCTTTGGTATGGAAAAAGAAGCTAAAAATCTGTGGGCTGCTATGCAAGGTGTATTTGAAGATGGCTATTCAACATCAGACCTTTCAAAAGCAGGTGAAGCAAACTTAGTAAGTACTGCTGAATTTGGTGATTTAGTTTGTGAAAAACTGGCTAAAATGCCAGTTTAATATAAATTGATATAACCTTATTTCAGGTTATTGATTAGATTTTATTTAAACCACGTTTTATAACGTGGTTTTTTTTTGGAGAAACAAAATGGCGTTAAAGCCTACTATTTTTAAAATGAGTATCAATGTATCAAATTTAGACGACGATATTTATGAAACCATTGCATTAACTGTTGCACAGCATCCTTCTGAAACAACAGAACGTATGGTGGCACGTATCTTAGCTTATGTATTAAATAATCAAGAGTTTTTGAGTTTTACCACTGGGTTAAGTGAAGCGGATGATCCTGATATTTGGGCGAAAAATTTCAGTGATGAATTTTTATTATGGATTGATGTGGGAGAGCCTAGTTTTGATCGAATTAAAAAAGCCTGCCGACAAGCAAAAGAGACAAAGGTGTATTGTTTTAATACCAAGTCAAATGTGTGGTGGAAACAATCAAAAAAAGACTTTGCAACAATTAATGTGGAAGTTTATCAATTTGAGTTTGAACAGATCCAACAAATGGCTAACTTGGTTGAGCGTACGATGGATTTTAGCCTGACTATTACTGATAATGTTTTTTATGTTGCTGCTGATAAAGGCAGTTGTGAAGTTAGGTTCAGTCGTTTGGAAAGTCTTTGAATTTAAGATGAGTAACATTCACTGTATTTTAATAATATCTTACAGTTTAGATCTGCTTAACTGAACAATATAAATCACTGAGTTAGTATAAAAGTATTCGATAAACTGCAATAAAAAAGGATATTTATAGTGCAATTTATTCCTGAAAAAGAAGAAAAAATGATAGAGGCGAAAAAAGAGTACACAAAAAAAGACGTTTCTACCGATGAAGTAAAATTGGAAACGCGGGTTGAAAAGGAAATCAATCGCGATTCATCTGCTTTTGCTAAAGTGATGTCACAAATTAATATTGCCGGTTTAGATGAATTTAATGATGAATATCTAAAACTTAACAGTACTGATGAGCATCAGGTGTTTTCGGTTTTTCTTTGCGATATAGATGCATTTCAAGCCTACCAAGATAATCATGGAGAGCAAAGAACCTCTTTTATGTTGCTTGTTATTGGGCTTATTTTAAAAAAAATATGTGATAAACATGAATGTTTTTTAGCCTATCGAGAGCAAGGCGAATTTGCAATTTTATTTAAAGGTGGTAATAAAAAACAAGTTATTGTTATTGCTGAAGAACTTCGTGAAGCTGTTGAGTTCTCTGAAACTACTCACGATTTCTCCGATATTAGTGAAAATGTTATTTTAAATGTGGGTATTGCTAGTGGTCTCTTAAGTACTGCAAAATTATTCATACAGTGTGCTCGTGAGGCGCTCGTTAAGTTGGAAAGAACTTCTTCTGGCAATGTGAATTACTTACCAGTTGAAACCTATATTCAAAACACTGGAACTGTTATCGAAAACGATCCTTTAGAAATGCATGAAAATATAATGGATAGTGGTGAATTAAAGCCTTTATTAGTAAATGATGACCCTGAGTTAGAACTCCATACAATAGACTTTTCCAAAACAGAAGTAGATAAAGGTGATTCTGAAGAGTTTGAGCCATTATCTTTAGCTATTGATAATGTGATTGAATTAGGGGTTGATAAGTTAACTATTGCTTCAGATGAAGTAGATGAAGTAGATGAAAGCCTCTATGATGAATTAACTCCCTTAGCTACTGATAACAACTATTCGTTAGAGTTAGATACAATAGATATTGCTTCAAATGAAGTAGAGGAAAATATTCTTGAAAAAGCAGTATCTTTGGAAGTTGATAATAACCTAGGTACAGAAATTGATCCGCTAGTTATCCCTGAAAATGAAATAGATAAGAGTATTCATTTTAAGACAACGTCTTCCATTACTGATGATAACCTTAATGCTGAGTTAGCACTTTCAATTACTGATAATCCACTTGAGTTAGCAGAGGTGGCGCTAGATATTTCAACACCTAAATCAGGTGGAATGATTGACGAAGAGCCCATAGAAGAAGAGGTCAATGCTAATATAGGGTCAAGTTTACCAGTGCGTTTAATGGAGTTAAATGTTTATGGCCAATCAGCCCTAGATGATCGTTTCATTAGCATATGGACAGAGTGTGATGAACAACAGGAAGTGCTCTCTATGCTTATAGTTGGGGTCGACTATTATAGAGCATACTCAGATAATTATAATCAACAAATGAATACTGATACTTTAGTTAAGGTTGCTTCTTTAGCGGTAAAAAATTATCGAAGTCATAGTGCTTCTTTGTATTATATTGGCAATGGAGAGTTTGTGGTATTGGTTAAAAGAGACAATGCAACTAAAGCATTAAGGGCTGCAGAGAAATTACGTGAATTAGTTTCTGCTTCTAATATTGATCATAAGCACTCTAAAGTTGGTAAACAAATAACATTAAGTATTGGTTTGGCCTGTATATTCCCTGCTGATGGAGGCAGTATTGCTGATTTGAGAGGCGATGCTGATTATGCTTATGATATGGCTATCAGATCTGGGCGTGATCAAACCTACGTATAGAAGTCACTTTTATTAAACATTGCGCACAAATATGTAGTGCGTATAATTCGTTTTTCTTAAAATTAACACAGTGAAGTCCCATGAAATTTATCGTAAAACTTTTTCCTGAAATCATGATGAAAAGTAAACCTGTTCGTAAACGTTTTAGCAAAATGCTACAGGGTAATATTCGAAATGTACTTACTCGTCATGATGAAGATATCAAAGTTATTCTTGAGTGGGATAAAATTATTGTTCGTAGTGAAAATGATGATCCTGTTAATAAAGCAACGGTTATCCATTATTTAAAAAGTACGCCAGGCATTGCACATTTTTTAGAAGTGAGTGAAAGTACTTTTACTGATATTCATGATATCTACGAGCAAACCAAAGCGAGTTTTGGTGAAAGTTTAGCAGGTAAAACATTCTGTGTTCGTGCTAAGCGTATCGGTACCCATGACTTTGGTTCAAATGAAGTAGAACGTTATGTAGGTGGTGGTTTAAATCAGCATACAGATGCATTGTCAGTTAAATTAAAAAATCCTGATGTAACGGTTAATATTGAGATCAATGAACAAAAATTATTCATGGTAGATCAACGTCATCAAGGTTTAGGTGGTTTCCCTCTTGGTACTCAAGAGTCTGTGTTATCACTTATTTCAGGTGGGTTTGATTCAGGTGTATCAAGTTATCAATTATTGAAACGTGGATCTCGTGTGCATTACTGCTTTTTTAATTTAGGTGGTGCAGCGCATGAAATAGGTGTGAAACAAGTTGCTTATCACTTATGGGAGCGTTTTGGAGCTTCGCATCGTGTTAAATTCATTTCAGTTCCTTTTGAACCGGTTGTGGCAGAGATACTTGAAAAGGTAGATAACGGTCAAATGGGCGTTGTATTAAAACGTATGATGATGCGTGCAGCGGCAAAAGTAGCTGCTAATTTAGATATTGAAGGATTAGTGACAGGAGAAGCATTAGGCCAGGTTTCAAGCCAAACTTTACGTAATCTTTCTGTCATTGACCAAGTTACAGATACGCTTATTTTACGTCCATTAGTTGCGACGGATAAACAAGATATTATTGATTGTGCTCGTGAGATTGGTACTGCTGAAATATCTGAAACAATCCCTGAGTATTGTGGTGTTATCTCACAACGACCAACTGTAAAAGCTGTAATGACAAAGATTCAAAAAGAAGAAGATAACTTTGATATGTCATTGATCGATAAAGTCGTTTTTGATGCAAAGATTTTAGACATTAAAGATATTGTAACTGATGCAAAAAAACAACTGGTGGAAGTTGAGTCAGTTTCTGCTTTTGCTGTTAATGAAGTTGTATTGGATATTCGTTCTGCAGATGAAAAAGATGAAAAACCATTAGAGATTGATGGTGTTGAAGTACAACATTTACCTTTCTTTAAATTAAGTAATCAATTTGAAACATTAGCACAAGATAAAATTTATCTACTTTATTGTGAGCGTGGTGTCATGAGTCAATTACAAGCGCTTTACCTTAAAGAAGCAGGCTTTGAAAATGTGAAAGTGTATCGCCCATAATTATTTATCATAGTTAATTAGTTTAGTTACTTAGCACAGGTACTTAGTATGGTGATTTAACATTCCTTATAAATCATAAACTTTATCTATAAAACGGCATTTTAAATGCCGTTTTTTTATGCATAATGATCGGAACTCACAGTTTTGCTTAGGTAGTGTGGGAATTAATATGTCTTTTGAATGAATAGTCGTATGCTGAATTTAGATTCGCAGTACTAATAAAAGGATATTAATATGCCACACTCAATTGAAACTTATAAATTAATTACAGGTAAAGATGATTCTGAATTTTGCCGTCGGATAACTGAAAAGTTAAGTGAAGGTTATGAGTTGTACGGTTACCCAACGATGACCTTTAATGGGGAGCATGTTGTTGTAGGACAGGCGGTAATTAAAAGACCTGCTCGTTTGGTTTAAGATTGATTTAGAATACATAAAACCTTTCCACCTCCCATAATCAAAGATTCAAATTGATTACTAAAGTCCTGCTTGCAGGACTTTTATGTTTCTAAACTAAAAAAAACAATTGTTAGCGTAAAAACCATGCCTGTAATTGACCTAAATACTCATGTAGGGCAACTTGCGATTTATAGAGCTGATAAGCTGATGGTATATAAATATAGCTTGGTAATTTATGGTTATTTTCTTTTGCCAGGTACATTGCAGGGGCCGGGATAGGTGTTTGATTATATTGTTTAAATAACTTCATTGCTCTTGGCATATGTGTGGCCGAAGTGACCAAAGCTGCTTTTTTACCATCAATGATAGTTGCCATCTGTTGTGCTTCTTGATTGGTATCTTTTGTATCATCTAAACGAATAATTCTTTGTCTAGGGATAGTAAAGCTAATGGCTAATGTTTGTAATAGTTGAGCATGGCTTTGAGTGTCGCCAAACCCTGATCCAGAAACCACTATATAAGCATTTGGATTTGCATAATATAAGCGTAAAGCTTCACTAAAGCGACTTAATGCAGTAAATGACAGTTGTCCTGTAATAGGGATACTTTGATCATGAATGCCAGATGATCCCAGTACTAGAATATAATCCAATGATTGATGCGCATTTATGAGATCGGGGTACTGTCTTTCTAATGGCTTAACTAAATGATTCGCATTAGGTAATACACTAAAACTAAACAATATAATAAAACTACATAACACTAATATTTTTGCTGTTTTTTGACGCTGGGTAAAAAATAATAATAATAGGCTGATAAATAATAATAGTAATGAAAAAGGTAACGGCATAAGTAATCCACCAATCCATTTTTTTATGAGAAATAACATGCTTACCTTAAGTATTTATTTAATATTTGGTGTTATTTGAATTTAAGCTAATAGCTCTGAATTCAAGTATACTAATCATTTCTATGATACCTAAATAAATGAGAATTTAATCCTGTGATTGACCATAATTTTGATCCTATTGCACAAAAGTTTGTTAACAACATATATGGAAGTTATAAAGGTAAAATCCGCAAAGAAATTATTTGGCAAGAACTGCTCGATTGCATTCAGCGTTTAAATAAACCTGTATTAAGAGTATTAGATGCGGGTGGAGGCTTTGGTTTCTTTAGTCAAAAATTAGCAGGGTTAGGGCATCAAGTCACTTTGTGCGATATATCAGGAGAACTTCTTACGGTTGCTAAAACACAATTAAAGGGCAAGGTTTACGAGCAGAATGTACAAGTCATACATTGCTCTATTCAAGCATTAAATGAACATGTGGAAGGGAAGTTTGACTTAATATTAAACCATGCTGTTTTAGAATGGTTAGCTGACCCTGAACAAACATTATATTCTTTATTAAACTGGCTAAAGGATGATGGGCTTGTTTCTTTGATGTTTTATAATAAAGAAGCACAACGATTTTTTAACCTTATTTCCGGTAATTTAAACTTTGTGGAATTAGGCATGCCACGTAAAAAAGTTGTACGGTTATCACCTACTAATCCACTCTTTGAAGGTGAAGTGAAAACGTGGTTAAAGAGTGCAAATATGTCTATTTTACAAAAAACAGGTGTGCGTGTATTACATGATTATATGAAATCCCCAAAAACTTCAGAAACTAATTTTGAACAATTATTGATGATGGAAAAAACATACTGTCAACTTGAACCTTATGCATCATTAGGACGTTATACCCATTTGACAATTGCTAAAAACTCACCATCCAAATAAACTAAATTGACGCTTCATTTGCAAGGTGAAGTTTCTAAAGTATCACTAAAATTAAGCCAACCTTAAGTCTATCCATTCATCTTACTTTTGGGTCTTTTCTTTTAAATGCAAATATTTTTTTGATTTTATTTATAACAAATAATGATAAAATATCGTTTAAAACATGACAGTTAAGTTTAATTATAATAAACTATTTATAAAAGAGATCTATTTTTGTATTTACATTATTAAAAATAGGATATGGATATGAATAATTTAACGACTGCTACAGTATCTGCTGTTATGTTTTTTGGTGCATTTAATACACTTGTACCCACTCAAGAATCTAATTCATCTGGTATTTCTGTTACTAATGTGGGACCAACTGTAGATTCTGAAGCTGTATTAGCAAATACTCAGACTACCTTCGAACAATCTTCTCAGCCTCCTCAAATTGTACAATTAAGTGAGCCTGTTAACTCTAATCAACCAATTCCTGAACCTGCTATTGCAAGAACACAAGCTGTAGTTATAACACCTCCTGTTCAAGCAGAAAGCCAAACTACTGATACACCCGTTAATGTAGGAGCCGAATCTGATAATTTATTAGTGGCTACATTATTAAACGGACCCAACGAATCTAACTTTCCTGTTGAAAGTGCTTCTACAGGTGGTTTTCCTACTATTACGCTAGCAGCTGCCCCTCGTTCATCAGATTTTGGAGGGGGGACTGGTAGTGGTGGGAAGTCTGCTTCAGCAAATTAGCTTTAAAAACTGAATTTAAAAAATACTTTATTAGGTCGATGTTGGTCTGTGTGGACGAGCGTTTAATATAAAACTATATGATAAATAGCAAGGAAGCTAAAATATGAGCAGTAAATATGCCTTTTATCTACTTTGTTTTATTATTTGGTTTTCCCCCATCCCTCTAGGGGCTAATCGACCATGGGCATGGGGCTTAATTGAGTTACTCATCTGCATTAACACTTTACTTATTTGTTTTTGTTATCGGTTTAATCAAATATTTGAACGACTAAAACAAGTGAAAATTATTTTAGGTTTTATTGTCTTAGTTCAAATTTGGATCTTTATGCAATGGATTGGAAGCCTATATCCAAATTTAAGTTTTTTAAACTCCCTTGATCCAAGCCAAACTGAAATAGCACTAATCAAAGGTATTACTTATTGTTTGTTTATTATTAATTTAACGTTATTAGTAGAACGAACTGAAAGGGTAAAACAACTTTGTTTAATTATTATTCTTTCTGGGCTAACACAAGCACTTTATGCCATATTTTTACAATACTCAGGTTGGGAACATAGTTTACTTGGCTTTACTATTAGTGACCGGGCAACAGGATCATTTGTTTATAAAAATCACCTAGCTAATTATTTAGTGCTTTGTTTATCTATTGTAATCGGTTATTTGGTTGGTTCTTTAAAAGGAATCAATTCAATTTCTCAACGTGAAAAATTGACCGTGGTTATTGATACGTTGCTAAGTCCTAAATGGTTGATCCGTATTAGTATTATTATCATGGTTATTGCTTTAATTATGACCCGTTCTAGAATGGGAAATTCTGCTTTTTTTATCTCACTACTATTTACTAGCTTTTTAGCCTTAGTATTCATGAAACATCCACCTAATACTTTTAAGTGGTTAATTTTAAGCTTAGTCATCATTGATATTCTTGTTGTTGGAGCTTACTTTGGAATTGAAAAAGTAAAAGAGAGATTAGAAGCAACATCATTTCAAGCTGAAATTCGTGATGATGTAGTAATGGACTCAATTCCTTATGTGCAAACTTACTGGCTTAAAGGTAGTGGGGCTGGAAGTTTTTATTCAACATTTCCAACTTATCAAAGTGCTCCTTATAGTGGCTTTTATGATCATGCGCATAATGAATATTTTCAGTTTTTAGGGGAATTAGGCTTAATACTAAGCTTATTACTATTTGCTTTAGTGGTTTATGTTATGTGGCATAGCTTAACTATATTACGTAATAGTCGAAGTAAATTTAAACAAGGCCTGTCATTTGGAGTGTTAATGGCATGTATTGGTATGATCATGCATTGTAGTGTTGACTTTGTATTACAAGACTATGCAATATCATTATTGTTTATATGTATTTTGAGCTTGACCTTTCTGATTGAAAAAACATCAAAGGGGCTTAAATGTTAATTAATAAAAACCATTTAAATGCTTCAATTTGGGCTTTTATTGCAATCGTTGCTCTTATTTATAATTCAATGTTTGGTGCGTTAGCTATTTTGATTTTCCTCATTTCTGGGACTATTTTTTCGATTACTAATATTTCTTATACTATTGATATTTGTAAAAAAAATTGGATCTTATTTTTAATTCCTATATGGGGGCTATTTTCTGCTTTCTGGTCAGAGATTCCAGTTGCTGTTATTAGAGGAAGTGTCCAGTTAATCCTTACTACAATATTTGCGGTTGTTATTGCGAGTCGATTAAATATTACAATTTTATTAAGATCTGTTGCCATTGCAATGCTATTAGCTATGTCAATGAGTTTATTTTCAGAGCGAGTTGCATTAAATGGCCTTACTGGGGAATATAGTTTAATTGGAATATTTCATAGTAAAAATCATTTAGCCATTAATACAGCACTAAGTATTGCGGTTGCTTTAACTTTAACATTAGATAAGCATTCTAATTTGATTAGTAGACTGTTAGGCGGAGGATTATTTTTTATTTCAGCTTTAGTTTTAATTAAAGCAAAGTCTATTGGATCGTTAGGGGTTGTTGTATTAAGTATTTTAATGACTTTTTTGATTGTTTATTATCAAAATATTCGTATTCCTCTTGTAATTCGTCAACAACTGAACTGGGTAATAACTGTAACTTCTATATTAACTTTTTTATCTTTAGCAAGAGGTGTATTTTCAGGTACTTTTGATAACTTATTTTATAGCTTAGGAAAGGATCCTACATTAACGGGGCGAACTTATATTTGGGAACGAGGACTTGAACTTATTGAAGAGAATCCTCTTTTCGGAGTAGGTTCCCAAAGTGTGTTTTATGTTGGAAATGATGTCGCTGAAGATATATGGGAGTTTGCTCATGTTTCTTCAGGTGCAGGTTTTAATTTCCATAATATGTATATAGATATAACTGTTGAACTAGGTTTTATTGGCTTGAGCCTGTTCATGTTATTAATTATTTTATTTTTTAGAAAAATATTTTCATTACCAAGTATAGAAATAGGAAGTAGCTATTTTTTTGCAATATTAATTTTTACCTATTTATTTTTACAAACATTTCTAGAAGCTATTTGGATGGAGCAGTTTTCACTTACTCATCTTTTTCTCTGTATGGCATGGGGTTATTTAAAAGAAGGTATTAATAATGAATATTAATGAAGGTGTTATTGTTTTTGGAGGCTCAGGCTTTATTGGCTCTCATTTGATAAGTTATTTGATACAGTCTGGTTGTAAAAATATAGTCTCTTTAGATATTAAAGAACCTGTTGTTAAAGAGCCGGGTGTTGTGTATTTATTAAAAGATGTACGAGATCTAGGTGATCTTGAAATTTACCCGAGTATTACTCAAATTTATAATTTTGCAGCAATTCATACAACACCTGGGCATGAACACCATGAATATTATGATACGAATATTTCTGGGGCTTTAGAAGTTTGCAAATATGCGGAAAAAGCTAATATCAAAGAGATAGTATTTACAAGTTCTATTTCAGTATATGGACCAGGGGAAGAACAAAAAAAGGAAGAATCAGCTTTAAAACCTATTTCATCTTATGGGTACTCAAAAATGTTGGCTGAAAATATCCATAAAGATTGGATGAAAAGAGTAAGTGATTCAAATTTAGTTATTGTACGTCCAGCTGTTGTTTTTGGTGCTCGTGAAGGTGGTAATTTTACTCGTTTAGCTACATTACTTAATAAAGGTTTCTTTATCTATCCTGGCCGGAAAGACACTATCAAAGCTTGTATTTATGTGGAAGATTTACTAGATGCCATTGAATTTGCAAAACAGCAAAAAGAGAAGCTAATAATATTTAATGGTGCATATCACCATGGTTATACATTAGAAAATATAATCTCTATTTTTAAAGAAAATCATTTTAAGAATGTAAAAACATTTTTAGTACCAAGAGTTATAGTCACAGGAATAGCAAAGTTTTTAAGAATGTTTAATGCCTTCAATATCGGAATTCACCCCGATAGAGTAATGAAATTAGTGCAATCAACGGATGTATATCCTGGGTGGTTAGTGTCTAAAGGTAAAATATTTGATCAAGGATTAAAATCTGCTTTACAACGTTGGTCAAATAATACATCAGGGACCTTTAAATGAGTGAATTAAAAAACATTATCATAATACCCTGTTTGAATGAAATTATGCATATTGAATTATTGCTTAATAATTTGTCAGAGCTAATTGATATTCCAATTATAGTTGTTGATGGGGGAAGTTCTGATGGAACTCAAGCGGCAGTTATGAAAGTCGCAAATGAAAATCCACAGGTAAAATTATTAAAAAACCCTAAGAAAATTCAAAGTGCGGCAATAAATCTTGCTGTTCAGACTTTCGCTTTAAATTCAGAATTTTTTATTCGTCTTGATGCTCATGGAGATTATCCAGATGATTTTGTTATGACATTAATTAACGAAGTAAATAAAGAAAAATCAGACTCTGTGGTTGTAACAATGGATACAGTTGGAAGTTCTTCTTTTCAAAGTATGGTTGCAATAGCACAAAACTCTAAATTAGGTAATGGAGGTTCTGCGCATCGTAATGTTAATCATAATGGTAAATGGGTTGAACATGGACATCACGCGTTAATGAGAGTAAGCGCTTTCTTAGATGTAGGTGGTTATGATGAAAGTTTTATTGCGAATGAAGATGCTGAATTGGATTTCAGACTAGTACAAGCGGGCTATAAAATTTGGCTAACTGCAGAAACTAATATGAAATATTATCCAAGAAATTCAATCACAAAGCTAGCTATTCAATATTACCGTTATGGTTTAGGACGAGCAAGCAATGCTTTGAAACATAAACAAATCCCCAAACTTAGGCAACTAATTCCATTGTCTGTATTTCCTTGTTTTCTAATGGCATTGTTAAACCCGTTGAACATATTGACTGTATTACCATTTATTAGCTGGCTAATTTTATGCTTAGGCTATGGCGTTTTATTAGCTTTGAAAAATAAAAATTTAATATTGGTCTTATCTGGGGGAATTATAGCTACGATGCATATGGGCTGGTCTATCGGTTTTTGTAAAAAATTATTATCTAATAGTTTTCATCTTTTAGTAGGGAAGCTGAAATGATGAATGTTTGCATTGCCATTTGTACATATAAAAGGCCGGAAATTAAAAAAACATTAATTTCTATTGCTGAACAAGAGTTAGTTGAAAATTTCAGCATTGAAATAGTAGTTTCAGATAATGATAAAACTGATGTAGCTCGAGACTATATAGAAAAATTAAGTAGAGAGTTAGAGTTAAAATTAATATATATACATGCCCCCCAAAAAAATATTTCTATTGCTAGGAATGCTTGTCTAGAAAATAGTACAAGTAATTGGTTTCTTACTATTGACGATGATCAAATTGTAAGCAATACATGGGTTTCAGAAATGATAATGAGGGCTAAAGTCACAAGTGCAGATGCTGTATTTGGCCCCGTTATAGCAAAATATCCTTCTAATACTCCTGATTGGATAAAAAAAGGAGATTTTCACTCGCATAAACCTGTGTTTATTAATGGAAATGTCGAAACTGGGTATACAGGAAATACGTTAATACGGTTGGATTCTGAGTTTTTTAAAGATAAAAAATTTGATTTAACATTAGGCAGAAGTGGAGGTGAAGATAGTGCTTATTTTTCAGCTGCATTTCAACGAGGTGCAAAATTAGAATTTGCAGAAAAAGCGGTTGTATTTGAACCTGTGCCAGAGCAACGTAATAATTTCAAATGGTTAATTAAAAGAAAATTTAGATATGGCCAAACTTCAGGAGCTAAAATATTAAACTCTAATAAATCTACTATATCGTTTGTATTATCAATATTAAGTAGTTTGAGTAAAGTTTCATTTTGTTTATTTATGAGTGCTATCTCGGTATTTAATAAAACAATATCTTATTCATGGTTCTTACGGGGAGTATTACATATTGGAGTTATATCTAAACTTTTAGGTAAACATGAAATTCTTCAATACTAGTTTGAATGTTATATCTTTTAATATCGTGAGTAAGAGTTATTTAAGAGGTTCAAATGCAAAATAATCATAATCATATCGATGTCTCTATCATTATTGCAGCATGGAATTCAGCATCTTTTATCAAAAAAGCTATCGATTCTGCGTTACAGCAAGTAGGAGTTAATGTGGAGGTTATTGTAGTAGATGATTGTTCAACGGATGATACTTGTGTGGTAGTCAAAAGTTATAGTGATTTAAGAGTTCGATTAATTTGTTCTGAATATAATGGAGGCCCTGGAGCCGCTAGAAATATCGGTTTTAATGCGGCACAAGGAGAGTGGATTGCTGTTTTAGACTCAGATGATACCTATCAGCCTTTTAGGTTAAGTCAAATGTTAGCTGCTAGTAAAGATAATGTAGATGTCTTGATAGATAATTTTTATGGACAAATAGAGGGGGAACATACCCTGATACCTTACTTTCATAGGAATGAATTACCTGTAGGGGTATTTACATTACAATTTTTAATTCAGTCAAATATGATTTATACAAAGCAAAAGTCGACAGGGTATATAAAACCCATTTTTCGTCGTAGTTTTATTTTTTATCATAATATTAAGTATTGGCCAGAAATTAAAATTGGTGAAGATTATTATTTCCTTGCATGTTGTCTTGCGCAAGGAGCGAAGGCAATTGTTGTAGATGTTTGTGCTTATGTATATACGATCAGATCAGGCTCCATATCTGAAATAATGACTATTTCTCATTTTGAACGTTTATTATCTTCAGATGAAAAATTTTTAAAAAAACACACATTAACCAAAGAGGAAAAAACTGCACAGCAACTTAGGACAAAAAATCTATTACGAGGGAAAAATTTCCTTTATTTAGTAGAAAGATTAAAGAAAAAAAAGCTTTTTCCAGCGTTAAAAATTGCTTTATTAAGCCCTAGTTCTGTAGCGCTATTGTGGTTTCCGATTCGTAAACGGTTATTTGGGTATTAATTTATTTATAAATATAAACTTAATAGATTGGAGATGATATTGAAAATAGTGGTTGCTATACTGACAACAGGGGTCAGAAATAAGACTTTTAAAATATGCATTGAAAGTCTTTTTAGGCAAAATATACCTTCATTTATTGATATGGATATTTTGGTTGTTGAAAATAATCAAAAAGCTTTATCATCTATTACGCAAATTATAGAGCCTTATAAAGAACATTCTAATATTAATATTTTTCACTGTTTAGAAGTTAAGCCTGGAATTCCTTTTGCACGTAATTGTGCATTATCATTTGCGCAAATCAATGGTTATAGTCATCTTGCGTTTATAGACGATGATGCTTTTGCTGTTAATAACTGGATTCATGAATTAACTATCGATATTGATAGCTTTGATGTTGTTTCAGGACCTCAATGTGCATTATTTCCAGAAGATATTCCCTCGTTTTTTAAGTTAGCCAAAGTTTACCGTGAACGAGTCATTAATCACAATGCAGATATACAATGGGCGGCAACTAATAATGTGTTGATCTCTATTGATACTTTAAAACGTTTAAATTTACGCTTTAATGAAACACTTATTCATGGTGGTGAAGATAAAGAGCTTTTTTTAAGAGTTTCTAAGCTTGGAGGTAAAATTAAATGGCGCTCAAATGCGGTTGTTAAAGAACATATTGTTAGAGAAAGATTAAATCTTAAATGGGCTTTAAATCGAACATTTAGAATGGGGGCTACTGGCTTTAAAATTGAAAGTTGTAATAAAAACCGTCATAAAACCTATTTAATTTGCCTATTCAAAGGAAGTGCATATTTATTAAAAGGTTTCCTCTCCTTTATACCATTTCTTATTAGCTCAAAATATTCAATATTAGATTCTTTATGTGACATTTCACATGGGCTTGGCTTCTTTTATGGTATTTTTACAAGGGGAAGGGTGAAGTCTTATGCATAAATGTCAATTAATTGTGTTCTTGTTTTTGTTGTCATTTAAAAGTGAATTTCTAATGGCTGAAGAGTGGGCGTTAGTTTGGAGTGATGAATTTACTGCATCAAGTACACCAGATAGAAAAAAGTGGAATTATGAAGTTGGCTATTTGCGTAATAGTGAAAAGCAGTTTTATACATCCGCTGATAAAAAAAACTCAAGAGTCGAAGGGGGATTTTTAATTATTGAAGCTCACAAAAGAGAATCATCTTGGTATGCATTTTTTTTTGATAGTTTTACTCAACCTGAATATACATCTTCAAGCTTAACTACAAAGGGAATAATTAGTTGGCGTTATCCTCGCATTGAAGTTAGAGCTAAGTTACCTCAAGGTGTAGGAGTATGGCCTGCTATTTGGTTACTTGGCTTGGACCCATATAAGAAAGGTTGGCCTGCTAAAGGAGAAATCGATCTTATGGAGTATGTTGGTTTCGATGAAAAACATATTCATTTTGCCGTTCATACCAAAAATAAAAATCATACTTTAAAAAATGGAGTTAACCACTCCTTGCTTGTGAGAAATTTACTAAATAAATTCCATACCTACGCAGTTGAAGTCAAGCCTGAGCGTATTGATTTTTGGTTTGATGGTGCACTGAAATTTAGTTATTTAAAAGAAAGTGATGCTTATGAAGCATGGCCGTTTGATACTCCTATGTATTTGATAATCAATCTTGCTATTGGTGGTGGTTGGGGAGGGAAGAAAGGGATTGATAACAAAATATTCCCTCAAAAATTTGTAATTGACTATGTTAGAGTTTATCAAAAAATGGAATAGGAATGTACTTTAATTATATTTAGAATTATCTATGTTGTTAAAAATTAAAGCTATTAAAATTCACTAACAAAACAGTAGACACTGATGAAAAATACTTCAAAAAAGGGAATTATATGGCTATTTTTTAGCAAATTATTCCCACCGTTAATTAATTTTTTAGTTTTTGCTTATACTGTGAGGATTTTATCTCCAGAGGATTTTGGCTTAGTTGCACTTGCTTTATCTATTATATATATTTTAGCAAGCCTTATGCCAAGTGGTTGGAGAAGCGCACTTGTAAAATATCAATGTACAGACAAATTAGAAATTAGTAGTGTTTTTTGGCTTAACTTTTTTGTTTCTATTTTTTTGGCTGGTATTCTTGTGGTGTTTGCACAGTTATCTTTATTTGGGTTTCAGAATGAAGTATTTAATCTTGCGTTAACTATTTTGACAATAAAATTAATTTTTGATGGTTTATTTCACACATTAAATATTATTTTACTTCAGCAACAAAAATACTCTTTAATCGCATTACGAACAATTATTTCCTCAATTATCTCTTCTACATTCATCATCATACTGATCATGTTCGATTATGGTGTTTGGGCTTTGATTTGGGCTCAGGTTTTACTTTCCATTTCAAATTTTATTGCTGTTTTAATACCTACTAGACGTTATGTCTTTTTTTCGTTTTGTACCAACACTGTTAAAAAGATGAACCCTTTTGCTGTTTACACTACTTTTACAGATAGTTTAACAACAGCATTAGATCATTATGATTCAATTATTGTTGGCTTGGGTTTAGGAACGAGAGAGCTTGGGTTTTATAACGTCGCACAACGCTTAAATAGGCTTATTGGCGATATATTAATAGGAACTGTAAATGAGGTAAGTTTTCCAGAATTGGCTAAAAAACAAAACAAAATGGATGAATTAAAATCTACTTATTTATGTACTATTTATTTATCGGTTGCTTGCTTATATCCATTTCTTACTTTATTTTTTATTAAATCAGATGAAATATTTATTTTTTTATTCACGGATAAATGGCTTGCTTCTAGTATAATATTTCAAGCCTTTTGTATTATGTTTGCCTTTATACTTTTAGGGGTTTGTCAAAAAAATATTATAATTTTACATGAGCATGCTAAATGGTGGTTTCAACTACAGCTTAAATTATCAATTATTATTATTCCGCTTACTGCAATGACTGCTTTTTATGATTTAAATGCTTTACTTATTTCACTTATTTTTGCTAAATTTTTATATACATTAATCTCAATGTGGAAATCCTGTCAAATATTGTCATTAAGCTTACAATATTACGTTAGTAGCTTTTTGAGGCCTGTCTGTTGTTGTATTACTACAGGTATTCTTTTTACTTTTATAGAAACTCATTTATTAAGTTTTAATAATGTATTTATAGGTTTAGTTTTCTCCGGAGTTGTATTTTTTGTGCTGTATTTAGTTTTATTAATATTAATAGATTTCAATAAATTAATTAATATAGGTATGAAGATTTTTCCAAGCAATCCATTTTTAATAAAATTATCAAGATCAAATAGTTAATAAAGGAGCTCGGTAATATGAAATTAACATATTTTAAAGATAAAATTCCCAATTTTGGAGATGAATTAAATAAAGTCATGTGGGATGCTTTAATTGAACCAGATTTTTTTGACCAAGATAAATCTACCCTTTTTTTAGGGATAGGGTCTATTTTATGGAATGATTTTCCAAAAGAATCTAAAAAAATCGTAATGGGCTCTGGATATGGGGGCTATACAGGGAAGCCAGATATGCATGATGGGACTTGGGATGTTGCCTTCGTTAGAGGCCCTAGAACAGCTAAAACATTAAATCTCTCTCCTAATATTGTTATTACTGATGCTGCAATTTTAACTCGTTTTATGGGGCTAGCCAATCAAGAAAAAAAATTCAAAGTTAGTTTTATGTCTCATTTTCAAAGTATTCCCAGGGGGAATTGGAAAGAAGTGTGTAAGAAAGGTGGAATTAATTATATTGATCCAACAAACCCTGATGTATTAAGAAACCTACAAGAAATACAGCAGAGCGAGTTAGTTATAACAGAGGCAATGCATGGTGCTATTTTAGCTGACACCTTACGTACTCCATGGATCGCATTAAAGCCTATTGTGTCTACACATCATAATAAATGGTATGACTGGTCAGAGTCGTTAAATATAGACTTACAATTTAATCAAAGCCCTAGTTCTTCTATTCAGGATTTATGGGCAAATAAAACAGGTAACGTGGGGTTAGGTAAACGAAGTACTCAATTAGGTAAGGCATTGAGTTTTAGTGATCCTTATTTTATAAATCATGCAGCAGAGCAGTTGTTAAAATTAGTAAAACAGGGGGGGCAAATGAGTGATGAAAAAATCTTTAATGATAAATCCTATATGGCCTTAGATAAGCTTTCTCAATATTGTAAATTACAAGTGTCTTAAATTAATGCTTAGATTCAAAGCATAAGGGGATAACTTGAATAATAGGAAAAGCGGTTAGCTGACTATGTGCTATATTGCTTTGCTACGATACATTCAAAGTGTGGGGGATTTTGTAGATCCTTATATTATGGCAACGCAGCTTGAATGAAAAACCCAATAGGCTATTACGTCTACTAGTTGATATCAACAAAGTAGAAGTTGAAGATATAATAAGGTGAACCTGCCATCTAAGAAGTTTTATTTATTATAATAATATAGATTCATAAATATATATTATTACTTTAATTGCACAAATTATTTACAGGATCGTAAATTCATGATTAATTTGTTATTAAGTGATAAAAAATCCCTATCTAAGAAAATTTCAACTGCTCGTGTAATTTGTATCCTAAGTTTGATATATGTTCACTTCCCTCCTCTGTACGGTGAGATATGTAACGTTAATAATTTTATTGATTACCTAGTTGTGCTGATAAGTAATTTTATTGGGAGAACCAGTGTTCCATTACTTAGTATTATTAGCGGTTATCTTATTGTCTCCTCTATTTTAAAATATAAATATACTAGGCTGTTATTAAATAAAACAATCACATTACTAGTACCCTTAGCTACATGGAATTTATTATCACTCTCTAAGGACTTTATATTAGGGGGAGCACCATTAGAAGATAAAAATATTATAAATTACTTGTTTTCTGTATACGATACACCAGGTATTCTCCCATTGTATTTCTTAAGAGATATATTTGTATGTGTAATTATTGCGCCCTTATTATTAAAATTAACATCAGGAGTCACATCTATAATTACAGTTATTTCATTAATAATATTGTCTATATTAAATCTAAATAATTACCTGTTTATAAATGATAAAATAATTATTTTCTTTTTTATTGGTATTATTTTTGCCTGTAAAGGAGGAGAGGAGTACTTTGAAAGTAAATCATTATTCATAACTAGTGCGCTTTTATTATTTATTCTAACTAATCTATTAATATTTATTAAACCAGAAAATTTACTTGATGAAATTCAAATTATAATATCCATAATCTCTAGAGTTTTTGGAGCAATAATATTTTGGAATGTAGCCTGTTTTCTAGCTAATAAGTTTAATATTGAAAAATATAGCTCAGTTATATTCTTTACATTTTGTTCACATACTTTGATTATTAGTTTTATATGGATTGTAGCTAAACAATTACATATTGTACCTATGACATATAGTTATGTAATAATTTTTATTATTAGCCCAATATTAGTTTTTATTATCTCATTAATGACTTATAAAGTTTTTGTTCGTTTATTTCCGAAAGCTCAAATATTATTAACTGGCAAAAGATAAACATTAATATATTACTCATGTTGACTACTTTCTTCCTGAAATACGTTTATGGTTTTAATTAAAAGTCTGTTATCCGTTGGGCTTGACCAGAATATTCAAAGCCCCTAAATAATCAATTGACACGCTAGAACATTTTAAAAATTTCAAGTGAAAAGTAACTATTACAAAATGATGTAAAGTTATATTGAGAAAACCGCTGCAAGTAATTTAGCGAAGAGAAGTATATGTGCCAAATTATATATCATGCTGAATATAGTTTATTTTTCGTTTTTGTTGATGTTTTTTCTTTTTTTGGTGTATAGTTTTGATATGCTTGTAAGCATACTTAAAATTTAGTAAACAAGTATTATGTTTATTAAGTACTTCTTATCGAGTAATGCTAAACCATGCGTGAGTATGGGACAGAAAGCCACGGATCTCTAATTTGGAGATAGCCGAGTTGCCTCATTAATTTATTTAATTTTTAGGGGAATTTGTATGTACTCAATTAAAGTAGGTAGCACAAATCTAGATGGTACAGGTAAAAACTTAACCAGTGATCACGAAGTTTTATCTGATACTCTTAACACAACGCTTGGTAATATGTATGTATCAAGTACGCGTATTTCTGCAACATCACCCTCATGGAATGCCCAAGATAGTAAAGAGATTCATGTCGAAACGACCAACAAAAGCGTGGTTCTGAATGATTATGTAGATGTCGGAGTAGACCTTCAAGGTAGTACAAATGATGTAAATGTAATTATAAATAATGCTAAACGTGGCGATATTATTACTGGTGAAGGTAATGATCGGATAAATGTTGATGTAATGTCAAATGGCTCTAATTGGTCTAATCATTTTGATTTAGATACAGGTGCTGGTGATGATAGAATCACTTTTACTAATTCTGAAGGTTCAGAGTTTACATCTGTAAATATTGATGCAGGAACTGGAAATGATTTTATTTCTATTTTAGGCCTTAATGCAGGTATAGACACTGAACGTTACATTGATGCTGGTGATGGTAATGATACTGTAGTTGGATCAGAAAGTAGTGATGCTTTATACGGTGGGAATGGAGCAGACACTATTTATTCTCATGGTGGTAATGATTACATCCATGGTGGCCATGGTAATGATAAAATATATGGCGGAGATGGAAACGATATGATTAATGGTGGTCACGGCAAAGATTTTATTTATGGCGGTAATGGAAACGATACAATACAGGGAGAAGGCGGGGCTGATTATATATTTGCTGGGGCAGGCAATGATCAAGTTTTCTTTGATTCTAATGATAAAGTTATTTCAGGTGGTGAAGGATTCGACTCTTTGGTTATATCAGGCTCTGCAAATGTTGTTAAAGCAGTTGGTTTTGAAGCTATTATTTCTAATATAAATAATCATAGTGAAGACGATATTACAGCATCTTTACAAGATGGTTTAATTGTAATGCTTGGAGGTGATGCAGGCGATTCTGTAATGTTTGGTGCTGAGGTTACGTTTACTGCTGTTGCCTCATCATTTGATGATTACTTAACGATGACTGCTGGCACAGATAAGGCCGATATATTCGAGCTTATTGATGGACAAGGCTATGGTATATCACATATAGAGGCATTAAATGGTTACCAAGCTAATACAGGTGAAGTCATTTGGTCTGATGTTGATCTACTAACAGCATAGTTTTACTAAATAGTACAAGTATCACAAGCTTGTACTATTTTTTTTTTGAGCAAAATACGTATTTGGAATAAAACCATAATACTGAGTTTGCTTAGATAAATAAGGAATACTATGTCTGAATGGAATCTTTTCTTATCGGCACGTAAGACACAACTTTTTTATGTTGCTTTCTTTTCAATTTTTATAAATTTATGCATGCTAGTTATACCTATTTATAGCCTGCAAGTTTTTGATCGTGTTCTTTCTTCTCGAAGTGTTGAAACTTTATTTCTTCTTGCGCTTATTGCATTTGCGTTATTATTGTTTCAAGCAATTCTGGAATTTATTAGAACTAGGTTATTGCATACAAGTAGTGCTCAATTTGATGAACTTTGTTCTAAAGACGTTGTGAGAGCCGCATTAAAATCTGCGGGTTCATCACCTCAACATGCACGTCAGATATTACAAGATCTTGCACAAACTCGTACATCATATTCCTCACCTGTATTTTCTTTATTTTGTGATTTACCTTGGACACCTATTTTTATTTTGGTTATTTTTTCACTTCATAGCACGCTAGGTTGGTTTGCATTAACTGCGACAATAATATTAGTTATATTGACAATTATTAATTTAAAATTAACGAAAAAAAATCAAGATAAATTTGTAAAAAATAACTTTGAAAATGATAGTAGCTTACAAAAACTGATAGAGCATGGACGAAGTATTACATTATTTGATACGAGTGTTCCTCTTTCTGATTATTGGCATCAAAAGCATATTGAAACACTTGTTGTTCAATATAAATCAAACTTTCAGCTACATTTATTACAAAGTATTATTAAATATGCGCGTATGTCTTTACAGATTGGAGTCATAGGACTCGGTGCTTGGTTAGTTATCAATAATGAAACTGTTCCCGGTGTGATGCTTGCTTCTTCTATTTTACTTGGGAGAGTTTTAGCTCCAATTGATCAGGGGATTAATATGTGGCGTCCTTGGCGCCAAAGCCAAGAGGCAGTTAAGCGTATTAAAGGTATTTTAAGTCATACTGATGTAGAAAATCGTATAGAAATGCCAATAGATGATGTACATCTATCTGTCAGTAAGTTGAGTTTAAGAGATAAATTTCAACGTAATATTTTGAGTAATATTCAATTTGAGCTTAAGCCTAATAATGTTTTGGCTATTATTGGAAGTAGTGGTTCAGGTAAATCCACATTATTGAATCTTTTAGCTGGGCATTGTGAATTGCAACAGGGAAATATACGTATTAATGGTATTAATATTAATGAACTTTTACCATCTCAGCGTAACTCTTTAATTGGATATCTTCCACAAAAAATAGATTTATTTGAAGCAACTATCTTCGATAATATAAGTCGATTTGATACAAGTGAAAATGTTGAAGAGCAAGTTTTTTCAGCTTCAAAATTAGCTGGTATTCATGAATTTATTAGCCAGTTACCAAATGCTTATAAAACAATTGTTGGTCCTTCTGGAGTTCAATTATCAGGAGGAGAAATGCAAATGATTGCTTTAGCACGCGCTCTTTATCACTCCCCAAAGTTATTATTACTCGATGAACCTGATTCAAATTTAGATATGAATGCAGAAAATAGATTATTAAAACTTGTAGAGCATTTAAAAAATAATGGTGTCTCAATTATTATTATCAGCCACCGTCCACGTATTTTGAAAGCAGTTAATTGGCTTGTTGTAATGCATAAAGGCTCAATTACAGATGCAGGAAAAAGAGATGATGTATTACTGCGTTTGAATAAAAAATCAGGTACAAGCTAATGATAAGTAATACAAAAAATTCATCTCATATATTTGATGGTAAAGACTATGTAAAAGTAGGTGTCTTTTGTTTATTTATATTTGCTGGTGGATTAGGTTCATGGATGGCATTAAGCCAGCTAGATTCTGCCGCAATTGCACCAGGGATTATTAGTGTAGAAGGGCAACGTAAGGCTGTAGAGCATTTAGAAGGCGGAATAGTTGAAGCTGTTCTCATTAATGACGGTGATGCAGTTGAAGTAAATCAACCACTAATTCGTTTATCGGCAGTAACAGCTAGAACTCATTTTGTGCAATTAAAATTAAAATATTATAGCTTATTGGCACAACAGCAACGCTTACATCATGAAAGAAAATTAGCTGAAAAATTAATTTTTGACCCTATTTTATTAGAAGCTGTTGGGGAATACCCTTCATTAGGTTCAGTGTTAGAAACTCAACAATTACTTTTTAATGCAAGAATGAGTATGAAACATAGTGAACTTTTGAGTTTTGATACTAAATTGCTAGGGCTTGAAAGTGATAAAAAAGTGTTAGTTAAAAAAATTGAACAAGAAAAGATTGCAATGTGGCTTCTTAATAAAGAAGTTAATATGCATGATAAATTATTAGACCAAGGTTATTCATCACACCTTAAAAGTTATGAACTTAAACGAACAAAAGCAAAATATTCAGGAAGTTTGATTGAGCTAAATGGACAGTTGCAAAACAATGAAATGATTAGTTTAGAAGCAAGGCAGCAACAAACTGCTACTAAATTTCGATTTATCAGTGAAGTAGAAAGTGAGTTGCAAGATATTACTAAGGTTAAAGATGACACCTTAGAACAATTAGTTAAAGCTGAAGATATATTGTCCCGAGTTATTATTAAAAGCCCCCATAAAGGGCAAATCGTGGGGTTATCTGTTTTTAATAAAGGTGATGTTGTTAGTCCTGGTGAAACCTTACTTCAAGTCGTTCCGCTCGATGAGCGATTGATTGTTGTTGCAAAATTAAAACCTGAAGATATTGATGTGGTCAAACTTGGTCAAGTTGTAATGGTTAGATTATCTGCTTATAGCTTTCGGTCAACACCTCCTATTGCAGGAGAAGTTATTCATGTTGCCGCAGATAGACTTGATGATAATAGTAATAGTGCAACAGATGGTTTCATCATTAAAGTTAGTCTCAATAAAAGAGATTTAGAAAAATTAAATGATGTTGAATTACACCCAGGAATGCCTGCAGAAATTTTTATAAAGCTCAAATCTCGTACTCCTCTTGATTATTTATTAGAACCATTATCTTTAGATCTATTTCGTGCATTTAGAGAGGGTTGATCTTTATTTGTTTTTTTTGTTACTTTTATTTTATAAATTGATTGTTGATTCTTTTACTTGTTGTTATGCTTAAATACATCTATTTAATTGATGTTATTTTTATTAAATATAAGAAAGGATTTTTATATGGAAGATTTTTATGTAAAAAATAATAGTTGTCCTTACTCTATAATACTTCGAATTGCAGATATATTTTTTATATTATCAATGCTTCTGTCTGTGATTTACCTATACAATGAAACATTTACAATCCTTTATTTTTTAGTCGGTTTAATTGCCGTTATTTCTTTTAGTCTTTCAGCTGAAACTATGAATTTATATCGTTCATGGCGAACTGGTTTTCCTGCACAACTATTTACATATACTTTATTTTCTTGGTTATCTGCTGTTTTTATTATTTCTATCTTTTTATTTTTTAGTAAATTTAGCCTAGAGCTTTCTCGTGTAGTTATTGGTTTTTGGTTTGTTAGCTCAACTATTGCTCTCATTGGTTGGCGTATTGTTTTTCGATTAATTTTATTTAAACGTCGATGCCAAGGTTTCAATACACAAAAAATTGCCATTATTGGGTTAACTCCGTCAGGTGTACGCTTAGCAAATGAATTTTATCAACATCCTGAAATAGGCTTTACGTTAAATGGTTTCTTTGATGATCGAAATGATGGGCGTGTATCCTCTGAATTTATCACACAATTAGAAGGTGATATTAAAAAAGGAATAGATTTAGCGAAGGCTGGAAATTTTGATATCGTTTATATTGCTTTGCCATTAGCGGCTCAAAAGCGTATTGAATTAATTTTGCAAGGGCTAGGTAATACAACTGTTGATGTTCATATTGTGCCTGACTTCTTTACCTTTAATTTAATGAATGCTCATTTATCACAAGTTGGTGGTACACAAACTATTAGTGTTTATGAGTCTCCTATGAATGGGCTTTCTTATTTTTCAAAGCGTATTGAAGATATTATTGGAGCAAGCTTGATCTTATCTATTATTACCTTACCTATGTTAATTATCGCCATTCTTATCAAACTAGACTCTCCTGGCTCCGTTTTCTTTAAACAAACGCGTTATGGTTTATCTGGAAAACCAATTAATGTTTGGAAGTTTCGTTCCATGACGGCGGTTGATAATGGAGATGTTATTAAGCAGGCTACAAAAGGGGATAGTCGAGTAACTAAATTAGGGGCTTTCTTACGAAGAACATCATTAGATGAGTTGCCACAATTTATTAATGTATTACAAGGTCAAATGTCAATTGTTGGACCTCGACCTCATGCTGTTGCTCATAATGAAGAATATCGCAATTTAGTCACTTTTTACATGTTACGCCATAAAGTAAAACCAGGCATTACTGGGTGGGCACAAATTAATGGTTGGCGAGGTGAAACAGATACACTGGATAAAATGAAAGGGCGTATTGAGTTTGATCTGCAATATATTAGAAATTGGTCCATTTTATTTGATCTTAAAATTGTGTTTTTAACTTTATTTAAAGGTTTTATACATAAAAATGCATATTAGAAAAATGGTTATTGTTCACTTTAATTAGATATAGTATTTATATGGGAACTGCTGATGAAGTCATTATTAATTACTCTCTTAACTATCTTTATTGTCATTGGTGTTGAGGCTCGTATATTTGAGCCTGCACCAGTAAAACTCACGAATAGTTTTATTATAGTTCCTCAACTTGATGCCTCTACATATTTTAATGACAATATTTATACAAGTGAGTTTGATACAGTTTCTTCTGCTATTTACATTGTCAAACCCTTGATCGCTTTTGGTATTGATGATGGTATAAATCGATATGGTGGAGAGTATGAGTTAATTTCTGGCACTTATGAAAATAGTAGTGATGATAATTACTTAGATCAAAAATTAGCATTATATGGACATACAGAATTTACTGACAGGCATAGAACAGACATTAATATTCACTTTAATAACCTTCATGAAGCTAGAGGTTCGAACTTAACAGAATCAAACCAATATCGATATGATGCCCCAATAAAATACAATACATTATTTACTAATGTTTATTATCAGTATGGATTACAAAGTGCGATTCTTAATGTGGGGGGCGGTATACAGTATTATGTGAAGGAATATCAAAATTTTACTGATGATACGGAAATTGATGATCTATCAAAGTGGACGTTTATGCTTGATGGTGATTATCAAATTGGAGCTGTTACTTATTTTACAGTTGATTTGAGTACGGCAAATGGTGTTTATCAACATCAAAAAAATAAAAATAATAGAGATAACCGTTTTACTTTTGGGGCTCGTTGGGAAGGGTTAGGAAAAACAATTGGTAAATTAAAACTTGGTTATCAATATAAAGAATTTGATGATAGTAGCCGAGAAAATTTTGCAGGTAATATTATTGATCTCGGTGTTACATGGCAACCTGTCATGTATTCAAGTATAGAAATGCATGTTAATCGCGCTGCAGAAGATTCAGATACGGTTGGTGATTATATTTTGGCTGCAAGCGGCTCTGTTGGTTGGTTACATAATTGGACTGAAAAAATAGATTCAGATATTACTCTACTTTATAGCAATGAAGATTACATAGGGGCAGACCGAGAAGATAAAACACTTAATACTTCTTTATACCTATCTTATGAATTTACTCGTTGGTTTAAAATGCGTACAGGTTATGAGTTTACTAAAAAAGGCTCTAATGTAGCGAATATTCGTTATGATCAAAACGCAGTTAATTTAGGGATAACGGTTGCACTATGATGAATAAATTATTGTTGTTGATTGTATTATTTAGCTGTCCTTATATACAAGGGGAGGTTGTTAATAATTATAAATTGGATACAGGAGATGAAATTAAAATTGTTGTTTATGATGAACCAGATCTAATGGTTGAACTTGTGATTAATGATGATGGTTTTATCAACTTCCCTTTAATTGGTGCTGTCTCTGTTACAGGAAAAACAACATCGCAAGTCCAAAAGCTTATATATAATGGACTATTAGGTGACTATTTACTTAATCCTTCTGTTCAAGTTGATGTTATTCAATATCGACCATTTTACATTCATGGTGAGGTAAAAAAACCCGGAGCTTATCCTTATCAACCAGGGATGCGGATAGATCAAGCTGTTGCATTGGCAGGAGGGTTTACTGGACGTGAATCAAAAGCAAAAATATACATCAAAAAAACGATAAAAAATAAAGTTGTTAACGAAAATGTAGAGTTAACTTCTGTTATTTCTGCCGGTGATACGATAACCATTGAACAAAGCTTTTTCTAATCGCGGATATCTTATATGGAATTTAAAAAATCAATATCGAACCCTCCACAAGAACAGATTATAGATTTAAAAATTTATTGGAAACTGTTGATCAAATCTAAATGGAAAATTTTGGGGTTTGCAGTTTTTACTACTTTATTAACGGCTGTTTTTGTTGCTGGAATGCAACCTGTTTATAGAGCAACAACTTCGTTATTACTAGAGTCTGATCAAAATAAAACAGTTTCAATTGATACTGTTTATTCTTTAGATACTTCACGTAAAGAGTATTTTTTAACTCAATATGAAATTCTAAAATCTCGGATTATTACTGAACAAGTTATTGATAAATTAGGCCTAGCTTATCAACCTGAATTTTTGCCTTCTGATGAACCAAGCTTATTTAGCGATGTTAAATCTTATATTAAAAGTTTCTTACCTATTGCTGAAAAAAATAATGAAATAATAGATGAATTTGATGGACGTCGAGATAAAGTTGCATTAATTAATACTATCCAATCACGCATTGAAATTGAGCCAATACGTAAGACACAGCTCGTTAATATTTCTTTTGAAGCTCATGATCCTAAGTTAGCTGCAATGGTAGCAAATGAAATTGCTGATACATTTATTACTCAAGGGATGGCATCACAATTAAACAGCACTAAAAAAGCGGCAAGTTGGCTTCAAGATCGTTTAGAGGAATTACGCTTAAATTTAGAAAATTCAATTGATCTGTTACAAAAATATAGAGTTAAAGAAAATTTAATTGATATTGAATCCAAAGGTGTGCGTAGTATTGCAAGTAATGAATTAGAGAGTTTAACGCAAAGTTATCTTGATGCTAAACAAAAACGTTTTGAAGCAGAAACAATTGCGCTATTTGTTAGTCGTGTGGAAGATAATGATATTGAGTCTCTCCTAAGTTTACCTGAAATCAGTAATCATGAATCAGTAAGAGCCATTAAACGTGTAGAAATTGAAGCTGAAAAACGTTACTCAGAACTTAGTTTTCGTTATGGTAAAAAGCACCCTAAATTAATTGCAGCTAAAGCTGAATTAGCGGCAGTACAAAAGAATTTACAGCAACAAGTTGATAAGTTAGTGACTGGTATCGGTAAAGACTTGTCTGCAGCTAAGGACAATGAACGCCGCTTTCAAAGAAATTTAAATAAAGAAAAATCTAAATTCCAAGTCATTACTAATAAGGAACAAAATTATTTAAAATTAAGTCATGAAGTTGAATCAAATCGCAATTTATACGATGCCTTTTTAGAGCGTTTTAAAGAGATGAACATTACAACAGATTTAGAAACACAAAAAGCACAAGTTGTTGACCCTGCTGAAGTACCTATTTCACCAGTTAAACCTAAAAAGACTTTGTTAGTGTTAATTGCTTTTGCTGTTTCATTTATTTTCGCAATTATATTAACGTTTATTTTAAATGCTTTGAATGATAGTTTCAGAAGTGCTGCTGAAGTCGAATCTAAACTTGGAATCCGCCTATTAGGTTTAGTTCCACTACTACATTTAAAACGTAAAAAAGGTCTTCCTTTATATGCTTTCTTTGATGATGCATATAGGACTTTCTCTGAAGCAATAAGAACATTAAGAACCGGGTTTGTTTTATCACATCTTGATGATGATCATAAAGTTGTTGTTGTTACCTCATCTGTCCCTGCAGAGGGGAAAACAACGACCGCGATTAATATTGCTTTTGCCATGGCGCAAATGGAAAAAACACTATTAATTGAAGCTGATATGCGTCGACCAAGTTTTACACGTGTTTTTTCATTAGATCCTTATCAGAGTGGGCTCTCTAATGTTATTTCAGGTGCTGAAACGTTAAATGATTCTATTATTCATGATGAGATGTCTGGTTTAGATATTTTATCTGCGGGCTTCATTCCTCCGAATCCACTTGAACTATTATCTTCTCAAAAATTTGCAACTTTATTAATGAAACTGAAGGAGGAATACGATCATATTATTATTGACTCGCCTCCATCGTTAGCTGTAAGTGATGCATTAGTGCTTTCTAAAAGTGCAGACTCGGTTATTTATGTTGTTCGTTCTGAATCAACTAAAGAAGCAACAGCTAAAGCCGGAATCTCCCGTTTAGTCGAGGTAGAAGTAAGAATTGACGGGGTCGTTCTTAATCGAGTTAATATCAAAAAACTTAAAAAGAATATGGATTATGCCGGTTATTATGACTCTTATGATTATAATCACAAAAATAGTCGCTAATGATTGATTTACATAGTCATATTTTAGCGGGAATTGATGATGGTGCGAGGAGCATTGATGACTCTATTGCTTTAATTTCTCAATCTGTTGATAGTGGTGTTAATAAAATAATAGCGACTCCTCATCTTAATATTGGTAGCTTTGATAATGATTTGGCCGGTATAGAGGACGTATTCCACCATTTATTTAATAAGATAATTGAACTTAATATTACGGTTGAATTAGCCTTTGCTGCAGAAGTGCGGATTTGTCCTGAAATCATCTTGTTGGCTAAAAATAAGCAATTACCATTTCTTGGGAAACACAAGGGGCAAAATTTATTATTGCTTGAGTTTCCAGATAGTCATATCCCACCAGGTAGTGAGAAACTGGTTGCTTGGTTATTCGAACATAATATTTGCCCTATTATTGCTCACCCTGAACGGAATCGTGACTTATGGGAACATCCTAATCTTATTGATGACTTTATTAAACAAGGATGCTTATTACAGATCACAGCAGCCTCATTACTTGGAGGCTTTGGAGAGAAATCTCAAAAACTAGGATGGCATTATATCAATCTAGGTTTAGTTCATGTTGTTGCCTCTGATATGCATAATTTAAAGCGTAGGCCAAATAGAATGTTAGAAGCATATAAAGCTATTACGGAAAAGTTTGATATTAATAAAGCGAATAAACTATGCATTGATAATCCAAATTCTATTTTCATATCCAACGCTTTTATTAAATCATTTAAAGAAATCTTGTGAAAATTGCAGCTTTTAAAATAGCATTACTTGCCCTAACCATAGCTGTGGGAATTTTAGTTGCTAAATATAGCTTAGCGAACTTAAATTATTTAAAGGTTGAGACTTATCTAACCCGTTGGGAGCATTCAAATCAATTGAGTCGAGAAGAGTTGAACAGCGCATTATTAGCTAGTGAAACAATGCTAAACCTACACGGCCATCATCCTCATTATTTAAATATGGCTGCAAAAGTTTATGAATGGCAAGCTTTTAAATATTTTGACAACCTAAGTGTATCCCATAGTAGTTTGAAAAAAGCACTTCAGCTTTATAAAAAGTCGACAAAATTAAGGCCTCATTGGCCATTAACATGGGCTTATATGGCAAATATAAAGTCTCAATTAGGGATATTAGATGATGATTTTTACCTTTATATTGATAAAGCAATTGTGCATGGACCTTATATGCAGGAGGTAAATTTAGAACTATCTAAACTTTTTTTGAAACATTGGGGAAGCTCTCAAAATATATCTGCTCAAATTGGAGTAGAGCAAATAAAACGAGCTTTATATTTTGATGCGGGACGTAATGAATTAATTAAATACGCTCGTGTAATAGGAAAAGATCAAATTGTCTGTATTGTTGATAATTTGAATAGAGAAAAGGATGTTGCCTTTCAACCACTTTGCAAATAATTCCTAATATAAAACCCTAATTTAATTTAAATACCATTAGGGCTAATAAAAAATAAAGTCTTAAAAGTTATGCATATTACTTACATTTTAAACAATTTTTTATCATGTATAAGCTCTCTAGGTAAGTTATTTTTTATTCGAGTATCCAATGACTTTCCTATACCTATTACATTACTTCGATAGTTAACAAATACTTCTCCACTATTTCCTTTACAATCAATATCGTGGATATCTCTACCCTGATAAAATTCATTAGCTTGTTGTGCTGAAAGCTCTACATTATTTTTACTGCTATCTTTAGCAAAACAGCGTGCAAATTCATGCATGGTTTTAAAGCCTATTTTACGGCCTTTACCAAATTGTTCAGCTATTTTGATACCTAAGCGAGAAAAACGAATTTTATCCATCAAGGGCTCTATTGAAGCAGGAAATAGCCAAAGCTCTTGTTCACGTTTATATAAAATACCATCTAGCTCTTTAATACCGAATTGCTGTTCAAAATATGCTTGCAAGTTTGCTTTTTCTTGTGATGAGGCTTTGATGAAAGGTAACTTAGCAGGGCGTTTATTATAATTTTGTTTTATTGAGCTTTCTACTTTTTGTATAGCAGCAACAAAGAAACCTTCAGTATCATAAATTTGTGGCCAAATATGTAAAAATCCTTCTTGAGTGAGTGTTTTGTTTGCACTAGGGAATAAATTCTCTAAATTTAGAAACTTAACTTTGTCAGGATATTCTGTTTGTAAATGATGAAGTACATCTTGGTTTTCTTCTTGGCTTAGAGTACAAGTTGAATAAACTAAAAAACCACCCGGTTTTAATGCATTAAATGCACTAACAATAAGCTCTTTTTGCATCGCTGTTATTTGTTCGATAGAAGCTTGGGACCAGTTTTTCATTGCATATTTATCTTTGCGTACTGTGCCTTCTCCTGAGCAAGGGGCATCTAATAGAATGGCATCAAATGTTTCCGGTAACCATTCTCCAAATACGCGGGCATCAAAATGGGTTAAAGCTACATTATTGATGCCACAACGTTGAATATTGGCATGCAGCATTTTAATACGGCTAGATGAAAACTCATTGGCTATAACAAGTCCTTGGTTTTGCATTAAGGCTGCTATTTGTGTCGTTTTAGAGCCAGGGGCTGCCGCAGCATCTAATAAAACAGAACTATTTGATGGCTCAAAAAAATGGAATAGGGCGCTGACGGGCATCATTGAACTTGCTTCTTGGATATAACAAAGCCCAGCTAAATGTTCGGCGCTATTACCAAGAGAGTTAGTTTGATCTTCGGTCATGATCCAAAAACCTTCAGGACACCAAGGAATAGAGGTTAAAGACCAGTTTTGTTCGATTGCTCGTAATTTAAAGTCAGCAACTGATATTTTCAGAGTATTTACTCGAATAGCACGGCGTAATGGACGACGACAGGCATCAACTAAATCATCAATATGTAAGTGACTTGGTAAAATATCAGACATTTTATCGATAAATGCTTGAGGTATAAAAGTATTGCTGTCCATAAAATTATCCAATAAATGATGCTTGCCAAAACGCGCACTAAAAGTGCGCGCAAGATAACATAAACTTTAATTAATTACTTTTAGGAATTTTAAGTTTCCATTTTAACCAAGAATTTTTACTTTCTGATTGTAACTCAAAGGAAGCAAAGGCTTTACTTGCTGGTTGAAGCTTTTCATCATCTGGTGTGCTCATATTGATTCCTCCTTTGATGAGGGAGGTAAGAGATGTCGCTTTTAGCGCTGCTCCTGTGATGCCAACATCTAAATTAAAGCCAGACGCTGGCCAAAATACACTGTTAGAACGAATCAAATAAGCATATTCAGGATAAATGTTAAGCTCTATTTCAACACCAGAAGCGTCACTGTTTAAACGTTTATTGATAACTTCACCAATTTGGATTTGACGATAATAAACTGGGCTACTGATATCTGTTGAGCCGGCATTATCTGCTAACAATGTAATAGGCAAGCCTGTTTTATTTTGAGCTAATAATGGCTCATGGCTTTCTCCGGTAAACTTAGTTAAAGCATTACCTGTACCAGGCGATACATTAATAAAAACACCACTAATCAGCGTGCTTAAATTTTTAGCTCCTGATAATGAAATATCACTACGCACGATCCAGAATCGGCTGCCTTTTTTAGCGACTTTAGCAAAATACTTTGCATCAATATCCAAAGTAACGTCTATCTTATTGTGCTTGTTAAGGGTTAAGTTACTGATTTCACCGATATCTAAACCTTTAAGTTTTACTTTATTACCAACTTTAAGGTCAAAAGCATTATCGTAAGTTAAAGTGAGTTGTTTAGGCGGAATAGTTGCCTGCTGATAACTATCAAACAAACGATATTGACCTTGGCTTGTTACATTTCCTTTAACAGATGGCGCTAGCTCTAATGCGATACCTCCTGCAGCAATTGAAAGTAATGATTCTGCATTCACTTTGACACCCGAAAGCCCCGCATCAACTTGAAAACCGCTAATATTCCAAAAAACAGTTTTATTGGTAATTAAGTGTTTAAATTGAGCGCTTACTTCTAGACTTGTTTGCATTAAACCTGAATCATGCAATGTTAAGTCACTGACTTCACCTACTTTTAATTTATGATAATAAACAGGAGAACCAACACTGACAGATGGTAATTCTTTGCTTAATAATGATACTTTTAAAGGCGCCGTAAAAACGTTCTTACCTAATTTTGCCATTTCTTTAGATGCATATAAATGGAACAACTGATTTGTTTTGAGTGGTGTTTTGCTATTCTTTTTAGTGGGAGGATATTTATTATAAAGAGCGATGCCACCTAAGAGTATATTTTTTAATGGTTTACTATTTACTTCTATCCCCTGCAAAGAAGCTTTAAAGTTGACACCACTTAATAAATGAAATTTACTATTTTTATTAATCAAGTAACTAAATTGTTTGTTTATATTTAACATCGCTTTTATATGTTTACTGTCTTTGGTTAAAGTAAGTGAGGTAATGTTACCTATTTTTAGGCCTTTATAAGTGACGGAAGCCCCTGCTGTTAATCCATTTGCATTATCGGCAATCAAAGTAATTGATGCATACTCCTGAGAAGGTAGTTGATTATTATTGAGTACAAATTCAGTCTTTTGTTTTTCTTGTTTATAATTTTCGCTGTAAGAAAAACCAACATAATCACCAGTAATTAAATTACTCAAATTTTCAATTTTAGAAAAAGAGATAGAGGCTTTTTCTATCCAAAATTGTGCGTTCTCAGTTACCATTTCAGAAAAAGCTGGGTTAATAGTTGCTTGAGCAATAAATAACTGAGAATCAGTATCATAACGAATATGGTTAATACGACCAATACCATGCCCTTTAAATAAAATACCTGCACCATTAGGCAAATTATCAGTATTTGTTAATTTAAGGGTGATTTGTAAACCTTGTTTACTTTCATCAATATTCTCAAATAAATTAAATTGTTGATCTTTTACTGGGGGAGTATCGGAATCAGGACTACTAAATGTTATACCACCTGCAATTAAAGAAGTTAAACTATCGAGTTTGATATCAACTCCCGAGCGTGAAATATTGGCATTTAAACCACTAATATTCCAAAACTGGCTTTCTTTTTTGATAAGGTGGCTATATTTACTTTCAATAAACGCTTGAATATTAACAAATTTTCCTGATTTATCGAGTCGGACTCGCACAATTTCACCTACTTGTATCTTTTTGAAAAATATAGGTGTTCCAATATTAATAGAAGCTGCATTGTTACTTTTTAAATTGATTAATAATGCATTATCAGGAATGATCTCTGGTTGCTCTGTTGTTGCTTCAAAAGTCGTTGCGGCTTCACCTTCCCCAGGTAATAAGTTGATATAACTACCTGAAAATAAAGTATCTAAGCCAGATATCGAGGTAAGGGAGGCTTTCGGAGAAACAAGCCAAAATTGACTCTTTTCTTTTAAAAGAAACGTTGCATGAGATTCAATTTCAGCAAAAACATTAACACCATCAACTTCATCTAGTTCAATTTTTTTGACTGTCCCTACGATCACGCCTTTATAGCGGATTTTTGTTTTATCAACAATGATGCTATCAGCATTGGAAAAGTGAATGGTTATATGTTCATTTTTATGGGTAATATTTTGAAATAAAATCCAAGCCCCTAAGATCGCTGCAATAAAAGGCAAAAACCAAATAGGTGAAATTGAATGTGACTTAGTAATCACTGTTTCTGAAGAAGGGTTATTTTGCATCGATGTTAGCATCCCAAATTAAGCGAGTATCAAAACTCTCTGCTGCAAATAATGTGGTAACAACCACAACTGTAAAAGAGGTTGCTGCAATACCAGGGTAAACAGATAACAGGTTCCCTTTGTCAAAAACTGCAACCATGATTGAAATAACGAATAAATCTAATATTGACCAACGGCCAATCCATTCAACGATTGAAAAAGCAATCAGTTGTTTTTTAGGATTAAGTTGCCATTGAAAATGCACCGCAAATGAAATGAATGTTAATGCTAGAATTTTTAATATTGGTACTAAAATAGAGGCGATAAATACAATAAATGCAATTGCTGGCATATCACTATCTAATAGACTTAAAATGCCTGAAAAAATAGTATCAGGGTAAAGTGTATTATTTTTTAATAAATAAGTAATAGGGTAAAGATTGGCTGGAAAAATAAATACAATAGCTGTAAATAATAGTGCCCATGTTTTTTGTTGACTGTTTTTTATACGGGGTGAGATTGGACTACCACAATGAGGGCAATATGTTGCATTGCCTGTAATTGAGCAATCGGTATCACAAATACGACATAACTGCCTATTTTGTTGTATGGCACTAATACCTGGTTTTAAAGGCTTATCCATTGCGTAAATATTCCCAATACTTAACGTTGTTATACTCACTTATCATGGTCATATTGATAATTAAAAGAGCGATAAAAAATAACATTCCACTACCATAATAAAGATCTGCATAACTCATTAATTTTACAATCGCGACCATCAGACTGATCAAGTAAACTTCAAGCATAGACCAATGTAACAATGCACTGGTTAGTTTTAAAACATAATTGAGCATTGCAGGTCGTTTATTGTACATCATACAAAAACTACTAAACGCCATACATAAGGTTAATAATGTGGGTGACAGTACAGCACAAAATAACACCATAAAAGAAACAAGAGGAGCAATATCTATCATCATTATTGCACCATGTATTAAGTTTGTACCTTCGGTAATACCTAATAAATGAACAGAGATAAGTGGAAAAGAGAATGCTGGAATACACACCATTAATGCACTGATTGCTAACGCAAACATCTTATCTGGCCTAACTACTTTCGCAGTATAAATAGTTCGCTGACAACGAGCACATTTTGCGACATAGCCTGATTGTAAATTTGGTCTTTTTGAAACCATATCACAATGGCTGCATATAATAGTATTCATTGTTAATAATCAGTAGTTTGACATAAATGTAAGATAGCAAACTAATTTAAGGATGACAAAAGTTGCATTCATTCGGAAGCAGTAGTACTGTATGTAAAACCATGTTTAATTAGTTTATTAAAAGAGGCCACCGTGGCAGTCATCATTAAATACATTGTAGAAAGAAAAGGTGTTGAGAAAATGACCTTTACCAGCAAGAAAGAAGCTGATGCGTACGATAAAATGCTAGATAGTGCAGATCAAATTGCATTATTCTTAAGTGAAAGTCCCGTTTCTTTGGATGATCAGCAACTTGAAGAGTTAGGGTTATACGTCGCAAGTAATAAAGATATATTACAGAACTTATTTAAAGGTCAGTTATTTTCTACAGAAAATAATAAAAAAATTAAAGAGTAACCAGTTATCTAACTCATCAAATAATGACACACAATAAAAGGTATCAATAAATTCATATTAGATACCTTTTATTGTGTGCTTTAATACATTAAAATGCCCCCTCAATTTTAACAAACTACAAATGCTTTTTGGTTGGAAGCATCACTGTGAGGAATTAGCATGCCAATTATTACTCTTCCCGATGGAAATCAACGTCAATTCGACAACACTACTTCTATAATGGATATCGCAGCTGATATCGGCCCTGGTTTAGCAAAAGCGTGTATTGCTGGTCGTGTCGATGGAAAATTAGTTGATGCTTGTGATCCGATTGATCATGATGCAAGTGTTGCAATCATTACTGCTAAAGATGACGAAGGCTTAGAAATATTACGTCATTCATGTGCACATTTATTAGGTCACGCAATTAAGCAACTATATCCAGATGCTAAAATGGCAATAGGTCCAACCATTGATAATGGATTCTATTACGATATTGATCTCGATGTCACCATCAATGATGAAGAGTTAGCTAAAATCGAAAAACGTATGCAACAGTTGGTAAAAACAAATTACCAAGTGGTTAAAAAGAAAGTTTCTGTTGATGAAGCAATTGCTGTTTTTAAAGAGCGTAATGAACCTTATAAGCTAGAAATTTTAGAAGGTATCGATAAAGACGATCGTCCTGGCCTATACCATCACGAAGAATACATTGATATGTGTCGTGGCCCACATGTGCCGATGATGAAATTTAGTCAATGGTTTAAGTTAATGAAAGTCTCTGGTGCATATTGGCGCGCAGATTCTGACAATAAAATGCTGCAACGTATTTACGGCACAGCATGGGCTGATAAAAAGCAATTGAATGCTTATTTAAAACGCTTAGAAGAAGCGGCTAAACGTGATCACCGTAAAATCGGTAAACAGTTAGATCTTTATCATATGCAAGAAGAAGCGCCGGGCATGGTGTTCTGGCATCCAAATGGTTGGACTATCTTCCGTGAGCTTGAAAGCTATATTCGTGAGCAAACAGTTGCATTTGGTTATCAAGAAGTGAAAGCACCACAGATTTTAGACCGTTCGTTATGGGAAAAATCAGGTCACTGGGATAAATATAAAGACGGCATGTTCTGTACTTGTAGTGAAAACCGTGACTATGCAATTAAACCGATGAACTGTCCAGGTCATGTACAAATTTTCAATCAAGGTTTGAAATCTTACCGCGATTTGCCATTGCGCTTATCGGAATTCGGCTCATGTCATCGTAACGAACCATCTGGCTCTCTACATGGTTTAATGCGTGTTCGTGGTTTCACACAAGATGATGCTCACATCTTCTGTACTGAAGCACAAATACTTGAAGAAGTCTCTGCGTGTATCAATATGGTATTTGAATGTTATAAAACATTCGGCTTTGAAGATATCGTGGTTAAGTTATCTACTCGCCCTGAAAAACGCGTTGGTGATGATGCAACTTGGGATAAATCAGAAGCTGCGCTTGCTCATGCATTAGATGAGAATGGTGTTAAATTTGAGTATCTTCCTGGTGAAGGTGCTTTCTATGGTCCTAAAATTGAATTTACTTTATATGATTGTCTAGGTCGTGCTTGGCAATGTGGTACAATACAGTTAGATTTTTCAATGCCAGGCCGTTTAGACGCAACTTATGTTGGTGAAGATAACGAACGTCATACACCAGTTATGATCCATCGTGCAATTTTGGGTTCTTTAGAGCGTTTCATTGGTATTTTAACTGAAGAATACGCAGGCATTTATCCTACTTGGTTATCACCTCAACAGGTGGTTGTGATGAATATTACTGACAAACAGTCAGATTTTGTTACTGAAGTAGTAAATAAATTGAAAAAATCGGGTGTTAGAGCAATTTCGGACTTGAGAAATGAGAAGATAGGCTTTAAAATCCGCGAGCATACATTAAAGCGCGTTCCTTACTTATTAGTTGTGGGTGACCAAGAGGTCGAAGCAAACGAAGTTGCAGTAAGAACACGCAAAGGTGATGATCTTGGGAAAATGCAGGTTGATAATTTTATTAATCATGTAAAACAAGAAATTATCACTCGTTCATAAATTACTTGGAGGAATTTGTTATAAAAGGTGCAAAAAAAGCCCCGCAAACGGGCAACAAACATCGTTTAAACGATGAAATAACTGGTACTGAAGTACGTCTTTCTGATTCAGAAGGCAAACCAGTAGGTATTGTTTCTTTAGAAGAAGCAAAAAATATGGCATTTGACGCAGACTTGGACTTAGTTGAAATTAGTCCAAATGCTGAGCCGCCAGTTTGTCGCATCATGAACTATGGCAAATTTCTCTTTGAAAAGAGTAAATCCGTTAAAGAACAACGGAAGAATCAGAAACAGGTTCAGTTGAAGGAAATAAAATTCCGTCCTGGGACTGATGATGGCGATTATCAGGTAAAACTACGCAGCCTGACTCGCTTTCTTGAAGAGGGTAACAAAGCCAAAGTAACGCTACGTTTTCGTGGTCGTGAAATGGCGCATCAATCACTGGGTATGGAATTACTAAATCGCGTTAAAAACGATTTAGCTGAAATATCAACTGTCGAGTCTTTCCCTAAACTGGAAGGTCGTCAAATGGTGATGGTACTTGGCCCTAAACGTGCTAGCTAAGGCATAAAGAAGTATTGATGTACGAATATGAGAATGTTCGTACTATTTACTCGCCTTACTGGTTTAATTTAAATTTTAACAATGCGGAGTTCGCAATGCCTAAAATGAAATCTAACAAAGGTGCTGCAAAGCGCTTTAAAAAGACTGCTTCTGGTGGTTTTAAACGTAAGCAATCTCACTTACGTCATATCCTTACTAAGAAATCTACTAAACGTAAACGCCATCTACGTGCTCAAAGCATGGTAGCTAAAGTAGACGTACCTAGTATTAACAGAATGTTACCATTCGCTTAAGTAAGGAATATATAAAATGCCAAGAGTAAAACGCGGTGTACAAGCTCGTGCACGTCATAAAAAAGTCTTAAAACAAGCTAAAGGTTATTACGGAGCTCGTTCACGTGTTTATCGCGTAGCGGTTCAAGCAGTAACTAAAGCTGGTCAATACGCTTACCGTGACCGTCGTCAACGTAAACGTCAGTTCCGTCAACTATGGATTGCGCGTATTAACGCTGCATCTCGTATTAGCGGTCTATCTTACAGCCGTTTCATCAATGGTCTTAAAAAGGCTTCTGTTGAAATCGATCGTAAGATCTTAGCTGACATAGCTGTATTTGATAAAGCAACATTTGCTCATTTAGTAGAAGTTGCAAAAAAAGCGCTAGCTTAATCATTATTGATTAACAGAATTGAAGAAGGAGACATTTTGTCTCCTTTTTTTTATCCAAAATTCCTCTCTTTTTAGACCATCAATGTTATCGCTGCAAATTTTTCATTACATTTTGACTATTGAGAATCGCTCTTTACTTAAATAACTCTTAACTTAGATAACGTAGTTAATATAATTGCTACTAATAGTATTCACAGTAAATAGCTAATTTATTTTACTGATTAAAATAACTCACTTGTTTGTTATAAATTTCGTAAATGGAACAACTTGAATTGTTTTTTCTACGTAAAATTTAGATCACATACTTAATGTAATTGGTATAAATCGATTTTTAATAAGTCAAGTTTGCAGTGATATTGAATATGATCGTTTCCAAATAACATATTCATGACTTTTGTCATATAAGTGTCACAAAACAAATCTATACTCCCCGTCATTAATTATGTTGGAGATAATACATGGAACGCGATTTAGCGACCACGCTACGAGCTAATAAGAAGCGTGTTATTAAGGATAAATTAGTCAAATATGGTGTGACAGGCGGTGGTAGCTTAGTATTAGTTACATTATTATTGATTTTTGGCTATCTTTTATATGTTGTTCTGCCTATTTTTGCCCCTGTTAGTATTGACCAGACACAATCTTTTAAACGTCAAGATCCAACGACTATTTACGCTTTAGGAATTGATGAGCAAAATGAAGTTGCTTATCAAGTTGATGAACTAGGGTTATTAACATTTTATTCATTAAGAGAAAATGATTTAGGTGAAAATTTATTACAATATCAAGCCTTTCCTAGTATTAATAAAATAGCCAGAACAACTTCTTCAACAGGGACTTTTGCATTTAGTAACGGTCAAGGGGAAGTGAAGATAGTTAAGCCTGATTTCATTACAACTTATCCTAAAGACAAACGTATGATCACGCCACAACTTAGGTTTCCTCTTGGTGAAGATCCTTTAAGTGTTTCAGATAACAAGCAAGCATTAAAGCAACTTTCATTTGAAATGAACTCTGATTATGCCGCTGTTGCAGCAGTACAAAGTGACGGAAAAGGCGTTTTTCTCCTTCTTTCTGCTGAAGAAAATATGATGACTGGAGAAACAACTTGGGAGCAAGAATCATTCGAATTACCTTCATTTCCACATCATGTTGATCAATTATTATTAACACCTAATTTAAGAAAACTATTTGTTAGAAATGGTAATAATTTATTGGTTTATGATATTTCAGAAAGTAACAATATTCGTGTTCTATCTGCTTTCCAAATTAATGCTAAAGATAGTAATGTCTCTACCATACAATTGTTAACGGGGGCGAGTTCTTTATTAGTTGCTAATGAAAATGGTGTTGTTAGCCAATGGTTTGAAGTGCTTAAAGATAATAAACGTGAGTTCACTTATATTCGTGATTTTAAGGCTTCTAAAAATATAACGAGTATTGTCCCTGAGTATTACCGTAAAGGATTTATGACAACAAGCAAGTCGGGTGAGTTATCGATATTTCATTCAACGGGAGAAACTAAGTTGTTTACTGAATCATTAACTTCTACAGACTCTTTAGTAGTAGCTATATCCCCGCGCGCAAATGCAATATTGGTTGCGGATAAAAGCTTTATCAAACTTTATCATGTTGATAATGAACACCCTGAAATTACTTGGTCTGCTTTATGGCAAGAGGTATGGTATGAAGGGTATCCGGAGCCTCAGTACGTTTGGCAGTCGACATCAGCAAGCGATGAATTTGAAGCTAAAATGAGCTTAGTGCCTATTTCCTTTGGTACTATTAAAGCTGCTTTTTATGCAATGTTATTTGCTGTTCCAATCGCTGTTTCTGCTGCTATTTATACGGCTTATTTTATGACGCCTAGCATCAGAACATATATCAAACCTACAGTGGAAATAATGGAAGCCTTACCTACGGTAATTTTGGGCTTTTTGGCTGGATTATGGTTAGCCCCAATCGTTGAAAACCAATTGCCAGGTATTCTGTTATTACTGATAAGCTTACCTGTTAGTGTGTTAATTGCTGCTTTAATTTGGAGTAATTTACCAAAATCGTTAAGTGATAGAATCAGTGAAGGAGTATTACCTTTAGTTTTATTACCTATTTTATTCATCACGGGTTACTTTTCTATGGCGTTTAGTGACACGCTTGAACTTTGGTTATTCAATGGTGATACGCGTATGTACCTAACTAATGAGTTGGGTATCAATTTTGACCAACGTAACTCACTTATTGTTGGTATCGCCATGGGCTTCGCTGTTATTCCTACTATTTTCTCTATTGCAGAAGATGCCATCTTTAGTGTTCCAAAAAGTCTAACTATGGGGTCATTGGCATTAGGTGCAACACGCTGGCAAACACTTTCAAAGGTTGTTCTATTGACGGCAAGTCCTGGTATATTTTCGGCCATTATGATGGGTATGGGACGTGCAGTTGGGGAAACAATGATCGTATTAATGGCTACAGGTAATACACCTATTATGGATTGGAATATATTTGAAGGTATGCGTACGTTATCAGCCAATATTGCAGTGGAAATGCCTGAGTCCGCGGTGGGTAGTTCACACTATCGAGTTTTATTCCTTGCTGCATTTGTATTATTTATTTTTACATTTGTTGTTAATACCATTGCTGAATTTGTTCGTCAGCGTCTGCGTGAAAAATATTCTAGCCTATAAATAGGGAGTTAATTGTTATGGGTAAATGGTTTAAGTCAGGCACTCCGTGGATTTGGATGACAGGTGGTGCGGTAAGTTTAAGTTTAATTGCAGTGTTGGGATTGTTTATATTAATAGGCTGGAGAGGTCTTAGTTTTTTCTGGCCTGCCACTGTTTATGAATTTTCTATGCAAGTGGAAGATGGGCATCAATCAACGTTAATCGGTGAGATTTATGACACTGAACATGTATTAAAAGAGCAATTAATTTCTGCAGGTATAAAGGGATTAGAAAATAAACCAGATTCATTAGATCGTTTTTTAATAAAAATTGGTAATCGAGAATATGTTGATTTAGATTTTCAGTGGATCCTTGAAACAAGTATCAAATCTACAACGGTTGCAGATAATATTGTTGTTTTTGAACGTACAAAAAACGGTAACTTTTATGGTTATATCGATGGGATCAAAGTTAATGGTCAAGCACTTGATATTAAGCCAAATGGTTTAGTCAGAGAGCTTAGTGAGCGTCTTGAGCGAGCACTTGCATTACGCTCTAAAGAAGATGATTTATTATCTGGCGAAATAGGGCGTATTAATTACGAATTAGAACGTATTCGTTTGCAAGAGCGTAAACTACAACTCGATGGAAAATTAACTGATAAAAAGCAGCTTGAACTTAAAGGGCAAAGTGAACAATTACAAAATGAATATTTAGCATTAGAAACAGAGTTATTTGATTATCGTGAACAAGCTAAACGTGACAGTGTTGTGGTGAAAGATATGACAGGGCGCTTAGTGACTATGCCTCTCTCGTATATTTTGGATTTTTATCAACCCAACAATATGACGTTAACACAAAAAATTGGACATTGGTTTCACCAAGTTTATAAATTTGTAAGTAGTGACCCTCGTGAAGCGAATACAGAAGGTGGTGTTTTCCCAGCTATTTTTGGTACTGTTTTTATGGTGATGTTAATGGCCGTTATTGTGACTCCATTTGGTGTTATAGCGGCGATTTACTTGCATGAATATGCTGCCAAAAACAGTATTACAAAATTTATACGAATTGCAGTTATTAACTTAGCTGGTGTTCCTTCCATTGTTTACGGTGTATTTGGTCTAGGGTTCTTTGTGTATATTTTAGGTGGCAGTATTGATCAGCTATTTTATCCAGAGGCTTTACCTGCCCCTACATTTGGTTCGCCTGGTGTTTTATGGTCGGCACTTACATTGGCTATTTTAACCTTGCCAGTTGTTATTGTTTCTACGGAAGAAGGCTTGAGTCGTATACCGAGCACATTACGAGAAGGCTCATTAGCATTAGGAGCAACAAAATCTGAAACGTTATGGCGTATTGTTATTCCAATGGCAAGTCCTGCTATCATGACGGGGTTAATCCTCGCGGTTGCTCGCGCAGCAGGAGAGGTGGCGCCTTTAATGTTAGTGGGTGTAGTGAAAATGGCCCCAACATTGCCTCTAGATGGAAACTTCCCTTATTTACATCTAGATAGAAAGTTTATGCACCTTGGCTTTCATATTTATGATGTTGGCTTCCAAAGTCCAAACGTAGAAGCAGCACGTCCATTAGTTTATGCCACTTCATTTTTATTAGTAACTGTTATTATTGGTTTGAATTTAGCTGCTATTTCAATCCGTAATAATTTACGTGAAAAATACCGTTCGCTAGAGCATTAATATAGTTAAAAAATGAATAGCAATATATTAGATATTAATAAAGCATACACATTGATGTGTGACTCAGATTAGGAAAGACAATGATTGATTTATCCAATTTAAACCCGAAAGGTGAAGATCTTGCAAGCTTAAGCGCTGACAATACAGCTTTAGAAATTAAAAATTTAAATCTTTATTACGGTGATAAACAAGCTTTATATAATGTTTCTATGAAAATCCCAAAGGGAAAAGTCACGGCATTTATTGGACCTTCTGGTTGTGGTAAATCAACATTATTGCGTTGCATTAATAGAATGAATGACTTAGTAGACCTTTGTAAGGTCGACGGTAATATTGAGTTACAAGGTATTAATATTTATGATAAATCCGTAGATGTTGCCTCATTACGTCGTCGCATTGGCATGGTATTCCAACGTCCTAATCCATTTCCTAAATCAATTTATGAAAATGTCGTTTATGGCTTACGTTTACAAGGTATTAATGACCGCCGTACATTAGATGAAGCATGTGAAAGCTCTTTACGTGGTGCAGCACTTTGGAATGAAGTGAAAGATCGATTACACGATAATGCATTTGGTTTATCCGGCGGTCAGCAACAACGTTTAGTAATTGCTCGTGCAATCGCTATTGGACCTGAAGTGTTATTGTTAGATGAGCCCACCTCTGCGTTGGATCCTATCTCAACATTAACCATTGAAGAGTTGATCACTGAGCTTAAGCAAAAATTTACTGTGGTGATTGTTACTCATAATATGCAACAAGCCGCTCGAGTATCGGATCAAACTGCTTTTATGTATATGGGTAAATTAATTGAATATTCAGATACTAATACCTTATTTACAACACCAAAACAAAAACAAACCGAAGATTACATTACAGGCCGTTACGGTTAATTGAGGAAATAAAATGGAAAACTTAAATTTAAGCCGTCATATTTCAGGTCAATTTAATAATGAATTGGAAAACGTGCGTAATCAAGTGATGCAAATGGGGGGGTTGATTGAACAACAGCTAATGGATGCATTAAGTGCAATGGCTGAAAATGATATTGAGTTAGCGCGTAAGGTTATTATAAAAGATAATGAAGTTAATCAATTTGAAACAACGGTTGATCAAGATTGCTCTCGTATTATTGCTAAACGCCAACCTGCAGCGAGTGATTTACGTCTAATCTTAACCATTATGAAAACAGTCACTGAATTGGAAAGAGTAGGGGATAGCGTTACCTCTATTGCCAAAATGGTTATTGAAAACCATGGTCAAAAAGTCCCTTCTTTAATTGGTTTAGAAAATATGGGGCAAATAGTCTCTAAAATGTTACATAATGCATTAGATGCTTTTACTCGTTTAGATCTGCATGCGGCTATTGCTGTTCATAATGAAGATAAAAAAGTAAATCGCCAATATGAAAGTATTCTTCGTGAATTAATGACCTTTATGATGGAAGATCCTCGCTCAGTTCCTTTTGTACTTAAAGTATTAGCGTCTGCACGCTCTATTGAGCGAATTGGCGACCGTTGCCAGAATATTTGTGAGCAAATTGTTTATTTAGTAAAAGGTGTTGATGTACGCCATGCAACAGAAGAAGAGATAAACGCATTGATAAATTAATACTGTTATTCAGTTTTATAGAAAGAAAAAGCAGAGCTGAATTTATAGATCTCTGCTTTTTTCATATACATGCTTTCATTTATAGGACAAACCTTTGCAGCCTATATAGCATCAGGTATACTGCGCGTTTTATTTTAGCTGGAAGTACCTTATGAAAGTAGCTGATTTTTCTTTCCATCTCCCTGAGGAATTGATTGCGCGTTATCCTATGCCTGAACGTTCGAATAGTCGTTTACTTTCATTAGAAGCGAATTCAGGACAATTAAGCCATTTGAACTTTACTGATATTGTTGAATTGGTTAATGAGAATGATCTACTTATTTTTAATGATACACGCGTTATTCCAGCTCGGTTATTTGGTACTAAAGAAACCGGTGGAAAAATTGAAGTTTTAGTTGAACGTGTTCTAGATGAAATCTCTTTTCTTGCTCATGTACGTAGCTCTAAATCGCCTAAACCAGGTTGTGCATTGTTATTAGAGAATGATGTTAATGCAATCATGGTGCAACGCCAAGGTCCTTTATTTGAAATCAAAGTTGAAAGCGATGAAACTGTATTGCAAATATTAGAGCGTATTGGTCATATGCCACTGCCACCTTATATTGATAGACCAGATGAAGATGCTGATAAAGAGCGTTATCAAACGGTTTACAATAAAAATCCCGGTGCGGTTGCAGCCCCGACTGCGGGTTTACATTTTGATCAAACTATTCTAGATAAACTGGCAGCGAAAGGAGCAGATTTTGCGTTTGTTACTTTGCATGTTGGGGCAGGCACTTTTCAGCCAGTTAAAGTTGATAATATACTCGATCATCAAATGCACAGTGAGTACGCAGAAGTTTCTCAAGAAGTCATTGATAAAATTATTAAAACCAAAGCTTCAGGCGGGCGAGTTATTGCTGTCGGTACCACTTCAGTTCGCTCAGTTGAAAGTGCTGCCAGTGTGACGTTAGCTAAAGGCTTTCCTTTAGCTCCGTTTTTTTCTGAGACCAGTATTTTTATCTATCCTGGTTATGAGTTTCAAGTGGTTGATGCCATGGTCACTAATTTCCATTTATCTGAATCAACTCTATTGATGTTAGTAAGTGCATTCTCAGGCAAAGAAAATATCGATAAAGCATACCAAACTGCAATTGCACAAAAATATCGATTTTTTAGTTATGGCGACGCGATGTTTTTAACTAAAAAAATCAATAACAAAAGCTAGGTCAAAACTTAATTTAACAATGAGTTTAAAATACTCCGCTATTTTACAAATATCAGACTGTTTATCTGATAAGGAAAAGTATGAAATATGAATTAATTAAAACCGATGGTCGCGCTCGCCGTGGTCGTTTAACATTTGATCGTGGAACGGTTGAAACACCTGCGTTTATGCCAGTAGGTACATACGGCACAGTAAAAGGAATGACACCTGAAGAAGTTGATGCAACAGGTGCTGAAATTTTATTAGGGAATACTTTTCATCTTTGGTTACGTCCAGGGCAAAAAGTGATCCGTCAACATGGCGATTTACATGACTTTATGAACTGGAAAGGACCGATCTTAACTGACTCTGGTGGCTTCCAAGTATTTAGTTTAGGTAAGATGCGTAAAATCAAAGAAGAAGGGGTTTATTTTAGAAGCCCTGTTAATGGCGATGAAGTATTTTTGTCTCCTGAAGTGTCGATGGATATTCAGCATGATTTGGGATCTGACATTGTCATGATTTTTGATGAATGTACTGCATACCCTGCGACAGAAGAAGAAGCTGATGTTTCAATGCAACTTTCTTTACGCTGGGCAAAACGTAGTCGACAACGTTTTGACGAACAAAAAAATCCAAATGCGTTATTTGGCATTATCCAAGGTGGTTGTTATGAGCACTTACGTGATGTGTCATTAGACGGTTTGAGTAAGATTGGATTTGATGGTTATGCTATTGGTGGGTTGGCAGTTGGTGAGCCTAAAGAAGATATGCACCGAATTTTAGAGCATATTGCACCTAAAATACCAGAAGACAAACCTCGTTATTTAATGGGAGTGGGTAAACCAGAAGATCTTGTTGAAGGTGTTCGTCGTGGTGTTGATATGTTCGACTGTGTTATGCCAACGCGTAATGCTAGAAATGGTCATTTATTTACTACTGATGGCGTGGTTAAAATTCGTAATGCTAAACATCGTGAAGATACAAGCCCATTAGATTCTGAATGTGATTGTTACACGTGTAAAAACTATACGCGTGCCTACTTATATCACCTTGACAAATGCGGAGAAATTCTTGGTGCTCGCTTAAACACGATCCATAACTTACGTTACTATCAACGTTTGATGAAAGGTTTGCGTGATGCGATTGCAGAGGGTACATTAGAGGCGTTTGTTGAATCATTTTATAAACGAATTGGCAAAGAAATGCCTGTTCTAAATAATTGATAACAAAATACTATTACACAGTTTAATTTTTATACAATAAAGGATATAACATGAGTTTATTTATCTCTCAAGCACATGCAGCTGCAGAAGGCGCTCCTGCCGACAGTGGCATGTCAATGATTTTTATGTTGGTTGTTTTTGGTGCAATTTTCTATTTTATGATTTACCGCCCACAAGCGCGTCGTACAAAAGAACATAAAAACCTAATGGATAATATCGGTAAAAATGATGAAGTATTAACAACTGGTGGCGTGATCGGCCGTGTTGCTAAAATTAGTGATGAAAATGACTACGTTCAACTAGAACTAAGCGAAAATAACATTATCGCAATCAAAAAAGACTTCATTACAGCTGTGCTACCTAAAGGTACGCTTAAATCAATCTAAATAAAATAGGCAGGGTTTCCTGCCTTTTTTATTGCCTTTAGCGTTAAATAAAGGACATTATCGTGTTAAATAAATATCCTCTTTGGAAGTATTTGCTACTAGGGTTTATCGTATTATTGACTCTAGTTTATGCTGCTCCAAATCTTTATGGTGAAGACCCTGCCGTACAAGTTTCTGCTACTCGTGGTGCTAAAGTTGAATTATCTACTTTAGACAAAGTACAAGACATTCTTAAACAAGCAGACATTTCTCCTAAATCAACCATATTAGAGAATGGCCAAATATTAGTTCGACTTTCTTCTAGTGAAGATCAATTAATTGCGCGTGAAACAATTAGCTCACAAATAGGCGATGGCTTTGTAACCGCTTTAAACTTAGCGCCTTCAACACCTGGATGGTTAGAATCCATTGGTGGTAGTCCTCTTAAATTAGGCCTAGATCTTCGTGGTGGTGTACATTTCTTAATGGAAGTGGACATGGACGAAGCGATCAGTAAAGAACAAGATCAAATGGTACAAGACTTACGTGCAGAGTTACGTGAGCAAAAAATTCGTTTTCGTGGTATTGAAAAAGATACTTCTGCAACGGGCGTTGTACTTCGTTTTACATCTCAAGATATTTTAAATAATGCGGTTGATTACTTAAAACCTATTAATCCAGGTTATTCTTTCCAAGAAAAAGAAAGCAGTGGTGTATTTTATTTAACCGTGGCAATGACCGAAGAAAAATTAAAATCATCTAAGGAAGATGCATTACAACAAAATTTAAGTATTTTACGTAATCGTGTTAATGAATTAGGTGTTGCTGAACCATTGGTTCAACGTCAAGGTCTTGACCGTATTGTGGTTGAGTTACCAGGTATTCAAGATACCGCTCGAGCAAAAGAAATTTTAGGTGCAACAGCAACGTTAGAATTTCACCCTGTTGACTCTGAAACTGATGTGTCAGATGCATTATCAGGACGCATTCCTGCCTCTTCTATTATTTACAAAGAACGTAGTGGCCGTCCTGTTGTGATTAAGAAAAAGATCATCTTAACGGGTAACCATATTGTTGATGCACAATCGGGAGCAGACGAATATGGACGTGCGCAGGTAAATATTTCTTTAGATTCTAAAGGTGGCAGTAAAATGTCTCGCTTTACTAAAGACAATATTGGTAAACCAATGGCTACATTATTTATCGAATATATGCCAACGGGTAAAAAGAAAGCCAATGGTAAAGCTGAAACTGAAAAACGTATTGAAGTTGCTAATGTTGCAACAATTCAAGCTCAATTAGGTCGTAGTTTCCGCATTACTGGCTTAGACAATGCAGCTGAAGCACACAACTTAGCCTTATTATTACGTGCAGGTGCATTAACAGCACCGATTCAAATCGTTGAAGAACGTACGATTGGTCCAAGCTTAGGTCAGCAAAATATCGATAATGGTATTAAAGCAATGGTTTATGGTTTGCTTGCTGTTGTTCTATTCATGTTTGTTTATTACCGTAAATTTGGTGTCGTTGCCAATACAGCATTGATATTTAATATTGTTATGATCGTTGGTTTAATGTCGATGATTCCAGGGGCTACGTTAACGTTACCTGGTATTGCGGGTATTGTATTAACTATTGGTATGGCGGTTGATGCTAACGTACTTATTTTTGAACGTATTCGTGAAGAATTAAAAGCCGGAAAATCAATTCAGCGTGCCATTAATGAAGGTTATTCAAATGCATTGTCTACCATTGCAGACGCTAATATCACTACCTTTATCACTGCTGTTATCTTGTTCGCAGTGGGTACTGGTCCTGTTAAAGGCTTTGCGGTCACACTTGCAATTGGTATCTTAACTTCAATGTTTACTTCTATCTTCGGTACTCGTGCGATTGTTAATGCACTATGGGGTGGACGTAATGATATTAAAAAACTTTCAATATAAGCTGGGTAAAATATGTTTGAATTAATCAAATCGAAGCAAACAATTGACTTCATGAAATATGCAAAACCAGCAACTTGGTTTTCAATATTGTTAATTGTTATTTCATTAGGGTCGTTAAGTACTAAATGGTTAAATTGGGGATTAGATTTTACTGGCGGTACATTAATTGAGGTTGGTTTTGATCAACCTGCTAACTTAACTGATTTACGTGAAACATTAGCTGCTGCTGAGTTTCCTGATGCTGTTGTACAGCATTTTGGTAGTAGTCATGAAGTTATGGTACGTTTAGCTCCTCGTGAAGGTGTTAAAGGCCAAACTATCGGTAATCAAGTTTTAAATGCATTAAACGCTGCGGATTTTGGCAACGTGGATATGCGTCGAATTGAGTTTGTTGGACCTAACGTTGGTGCCGAATTAGCAGAAAATGGTGGCTTAGCTATCATTATAGCGCTTGTTTGTATCATGTTATACGTAAGTATGCGTTTTGAATGGCGTTTAGCAATGGGGTCTGTATTGGCTCTAGCTCACGATATCATTATTACTTTGGGTGTGTTTTCACTATTCCAAATAGAGTTTGATTTGACGGTACTTGCCGCCTTACTTGCTGTTGTTGGTTATTCATTAAATGATACGATTGTTGTATTTGACCGTATTCGTGAAAACTTTCGTTTGATTGCAACAGCAACGCCTGAGGAAATTGTAAACCAATCATTGACGCAAACATTAAGCAGAACAATTATTACATCTGGTACAACTATTTTTGTATTAATTTCATTATTTGTTGTTGGTGGAGCGTTGATTCATGGTTTTGCAACTGCATTATTGATAGGGGTTGGTGTAGGTACTTATTCATCTATCTATGTAGCGAGTGCTCTGGCGATTAAACTAGGTATTTCTCGTGAACATATGATCCCTGAAGTGGTTGAAAAAGAAGGCGCAGATCAAGATCCACTAATGTAAATTCTCTTTTCAATAACTAAATTTATTTAAAGCACTGCTCTGCAGTGCTTTTTTATATCTGAAATAAAACTAAAGAGAACATATTTAATGTGATTGGTTTAATTTGTGAATATGAAGCCTAAAACTTTACATTATCGAGGATATAGTACACTCTTAAATCTCTTATTTATAAGGGTTTAATAATGCAATCATCTTTTAATAAATTAATAGTAGTCCTGTCTTTTATAGTACTCACTGCATGTTCGAGTCATTCTAGCCAAAATGATCAAGATAATTCATCGGCAATGAGATCCGGTAGTTTATTTTTTCCACTCCCAGTTCCACTAAAAGCATCTTATCAAGATGAAGTAAATTTATTACGTATTAATCAACTTATTGCAGATAAAAGTAATGTTGATAATAAGCAGCGGGCTATCTTATTATATGAACGTGGTTTAATTTACGATCGTATGGGCTTAAGTGCACATAGTCGTTTTGATTTTAGTCAAGCCATTCAATTAGATCCTACTTTTGCAGAAGCTTATAATTCCTTAGGTTTGTATTTATTGATGGGGGAGGCTTATGATGAAGCATTTGAAGCATTTGATTCTGCCATTGAGCTTTCTGATGATGTTCAATTTAGTTACCTACACCGTGCCGTAGGTCTGTCACTTGTTGGACGTTATGATGCTGCAAAAGAAGATATAGAACGTTTTTATGCTTTAGACAAAACAGATCCTTATCGTGTTTTATGGCGTTATTTAATTGATTACAAGGTTGATCCACAATTAGCTACGGAACAATTAAAATCTGCACAAGCTCCCGCAGATAATAGCAATTTTGCGTGGGGGATTGTTGATGTTATGAATGGAAAAATATCAGAGCAAGCATTTTTCGAAAACATATCTAATGGAATTACTACCAATGAAGAATTAGCACAGCGCCTTTGTGAAGCTTATTATTATTTAGCGCACTGGCATATTAATCATAATAATATTAATCAAGGGATCTATTATTTGAAATTGAGTTTAGCTGCAAACGTACAAGACTTTATTGAATATAAATATGCATTACTTGATTTAAAAGCAATCCAAACTCAACTTCAACACGCTGAATTAAAAAAAGCAGAAGCAAAGATTAACTAATATAGTTTATGTTGTTATTTTAAAAACTCACTCCGGTGAGTTTTTTATTTTTGACTCTATGCCAATCACAGTAAATTGCAGATCTATTTTACTGGTTAAATATTCATAGCCAAACTCATTCAACACTTCAATGCTGCCATCTGTTTTTTAACTTGTTGATATTGTTTAGTTTAATGTGGATATCCAAAATTTTTTGTAGCCGCATAACTCGCTCCCAGCCTTAGCTTGCTGAAGACAGCAATTGATTCAGAAAAACTCAACGGGAGAGTTGCTGTAGGCACGTTGAGTAAGGTTTTATTCATAACTGATTGAAATAACTCCATATTTCAGATGAAAATACGGAATAGTTTAATTTGTTAAAATTAACATAAAAATGCCTTTATCGTGCATAAAATCAAGCAATTAATTTTTTAAATCAAATTACTGTAATATAGATAAATAGAGTTATTCATTTCATAAAAGGGGCGTGGCTTTTAAGCCACTTTAAAAGATGCAGGATGAATCCTGCACCCCATAGATAGTTAATACGACACCATCACCGTTGAGCTTTCCTAAATTATATATTGCTTTTAGCAAGCCCAAACAGGATGTTTGGGATAGGCTCGTTCTGGTCATGGATGGCCAGCGAGAGCCGGTGCGTAATAAAAGCAATTAATAAATTAAGTGAATGGATGAGCACAGACGAAAGATCAATCAAATCAGTAAATAATATCGTAGAAACATGAATCCCCATGTTGGCTATGGGGACTAGAAACGCAGGAGTAGGTGACTAGAAATCAGCAGTACCATTCCTACAGTGAATCATTACTTCCCTAATGTCGCTTTAAAATCTTCATAGCCAAACTCATTTAATACTTCAATGCTGCCATCTACTTTTTCGAAATAAATACTCGGCATTTTTAACCCGTTAAACCAATTCAATTTTACCATGGTATAACCTGCACTATCTACTAAATGTAGTTTTTGACCAATTTCTAATGGTTTATCGAATTGAGTTTCACAAAACTGATCACCAGCTAAACATGAGCATGAGCCAATGATGTAATTATGCTCTGCACCTTCGTTAGCTTCTTTAACTGATGCAGGTTCATTGTAGATAAGCGTATCTAAACGATGAGCTTCAGTTGCACTATCAACAATCGCTGTTTTTTTATCATTTTCAACAATATCAATCACGCTTACGACTAAATCAGCCGTACGAGTGATAATTGCTTCACCTGGCTCTAAATAGATTTGTATTTGGTGTTTTGCTGCGAATGCTTTTAATGCTTCTCCTAGTTTTTCTATTGGGTAATCAGGATAGGTAAAAAAGATCCCTCCACCTAAACTAAGCCAGGATAGTTTATTGAGGTATTCTGCAAAAGTAGTCGATATATGATTTAAAATATTAATAAATGCATCAACATCTTTATTCTCGCAGTTCATATGAAACATAAAACCATCAACTTTATCTAATACTGTTGACTCTAATAATGTTTGTTTTACGCCTAAACGAGAATAGGGGCGAGCTGGGTTTGCTAAATCTTGTCCTGCTACGCTCATTTCTGGATTGATACGTAGGCCAAGAGAGGCACTGTCTTTACAGTTATCATAATGCGCATTAAGTTGTGATAATGAGTTAAAAATAATTTTATCTGATAGTGGCTTAACCGCTTCAATATCGGCATGTGAATAACCCACGCTATAAGCATGTGTTTCACCACCAAACTTTTCATGTCCTAATCTAACTTCATAAGGGCCAGAGCTTGTTGTTCCATCTAAATAAGGCTTGATAGTGTCAAAGGTTCCCCAGGTTGAGAAGCACTTTAATGCAAGTACTAATTTAGCGCCTGAAATCTCTTTTAATTGTTTCGCTTTTTCAAGATTATTAACCAATGCTTGTTCATTGATCATAAAATAAGGCGTATTTAAATTTTGTTTTTGTAACATTATTTTTCTCACAAACAATAAAGGCGAAGTAATTAGCTTCGCCTTTCATTATTAATTAATTGAAACTAAATTACTCGGCTTCAAGTTCCATCACTTCCCAGCTAAGGCCTATGTTAGGCATTAATTCTAGGAAGTGGTCAGGATTTAATTGCTCTACGTTATATAAGCCTTTATCGCTCCATTTACCTTGGAAATAAAGTAATGCCGCAGTGATAGCCGGTACACCTGTTGTATATGAAATTGCTTGATGCTCAACTTCAATATAAGACTCTTTATGGTCGCAAATGTTGTAGATGAAAATACTTTTAGCAACGCCGTCTTTTTTACCACGTAACCAAGTACCAATACAGGTTTTACCTGTGTAACCTGGTGCTAAAGATGTAGGGTCAGGTAAAATAGCTTTAAGTACTTTTAATGGTTCAACTGTGATGCCATCACAAGTAGTGATTGGCTCAGGGTTTAATAAACCGATTGTGCGCATAACATTAAAGAAATTTAAGTAGTTATCTGAAAAACCCATCCAAAATTCAATACGTTTTGCAGGAATAAATTCTGCCATTGAACGTACTTCATCATGTGCCATTGAGTAAACTTTTTGTTTACCAACCACCGGGAAATCAAATTCCATCATACGGCTATGACAAGGTACTTGTTTCCATTCATTATTTTCATAATAAAAAGAGTCTCCTTGGATTTCTAACATATTTGTTTCTGGATCAAAGTTTGTTGCGAATTTTTGTCCGTGATCGCCGGCATTAACATCCATCACATCAATACTATCAATTTCATCAAATAGATGTTTGTGCGCGTAAGTAGCAAACACACTGACAACACCTGGATCAAAGCCGGCCCCTAGAATTCCTGTGATCTCAGCTTCTTTAAAACGATCTGCAAATGCCCATTGTGGATCATATGCTTCAGGAACTTGTTGACCAGGGCTACATAAATCTGTTGCCACTGATGTATCTAAATACGCAGTTTTTGTTTGTACACAAGCTTCCATGATTGCAACATTTACCCATGGAGGACCTGCATTGATAACTAAATCTGGTTTTATTTGATTAATTAATGCAACTAATGCAGCTACATCATCGGCATTAACCGTTAGTGCAGTGATTGACTTAGTGGTATCTTTTACATTATTACGTGCTTTGATTGAAGTAATAATTTTTTCACATTTAGCAATGGTGCGCGATGCAATAGTAATATCGCCAAATACATCATTATTTTGAGCACATTTATGTGCTATTACCCAACCTACGCCACCGGCGCCAATTTGTAATACAGACATGGTTTGTTCCTATTCTTTAATTATTATTTCTTAGCTAACTACTACTTAATGCTGTTAAGTCAGTGTTAGTAATTCCACTTATAGATATTAAGTACAGATTATTTTTTGTTAATTAATGCTTTAGTTGAATGCTCAATTTTGTCTAATAGCGTGTCAAAATCATTTAAGGTTAGACATGGATTTAACAGCGTAAATTTCAAAACTAATTTTCCATCAACTTTAGTTTCAGCAATAACGGCTTCACCACTGGTTAATAATGTTAATCGTAATTGTTGATGTAACTGATTAAATTCAATTTCACTTAAATCACCTTTTACTAAAGGAGATAAGCGGAATAACACAGTTGACAGTAGTGGGGTACAACATAATTCAAAATATTGATTCTCTGATATTTTATTAGCGACTTGCTGGGTTAGTGCTAATAAATAATCATAAAATTCACCTAGTTTTTCCTCACCAACTGCTTTTAATGTCATAAACATTTTTAATGCATCAAAACGTTTTGTTGTTGCAATGCTTTTATCCACTAAGTTTGGTAACTCATCACCTTCACGATTAAGGTAATCTGCATGGTGTAACAGAGTGTTAAAGTTTGCTTTGTTTTTAATGAGTAGGGCGCCACAACTTATTGTTTGGTAAAATAATTTATGAAAATCAACACTAACAGAATCAGCAGATTCGATGCCTTTAAGGCGATCTTTATGTTGTGTACTAAGTTGTAATGCCGCTCCATAAGCGCCATCAACATGTGACCAACAACCTGCATTACGTGCTATATCTACAACAGCTTGTAGGTCATCAATTGCACCATGATCTGTTGTGCCAGCCATCGCAACAACAGCAAAAGGTAATAAATCTTGTGCTTTTAATGCATCAATAGTTAGCTGTAATTCATTAATGTCAATTTGACCTTGTACATTGGTTTTAACTAATACAACACTACGTTCACCAAGGCCCATTAATGATGCTGATTTTTGTACTGTGAAATGACTTTTATCAGAGCAGATAATACGCATTTTTTGTGCATAATCTGGTAAACCATCTTGTTGTACATCATGCTGTGATTGCTGATAAGCAAACCAATCTCGTGCCAGTAATAACCCCATTAAATTACTTTGTGTGCCACCGCTGGTAAAAACACCATCAGAGTGCTCACCGAGTTGGTAGGTTTCACATAACCAATCAACCATTTTCTGTTCAACAAAGGTAGCTGCAGGAGCTTGATCCCATGAATCCATTGATTGGTTTAATGACGCAATAAATTGTTCTGCAACAACTGAAGCGATTAAAGGTGGTGTGTGCAAATGAGCAATGGTGTGCGGGTGTTGCACTAAAATAGAATTTTTGGCAATCAACTCATTTGTATTATCAATCACTTCTTGTAATGGAGTAGATTGTGAAAAATCAATCGCATTAATTTGTTCTTTTAATAATGCAGGTTCAAGTCCTGAATAGGCTTTATCTGCGTTTTTAAATAAATTATTAATCGCATTTTGTGTTTGTTGAGTTGCTTGCTCGAAAGCTTGGTTTTCACCGAGCTGAGGAAAATAATGTTGCCAATGATTTATTTGGCTCATTATTGTGCTTCCACTGCAAATTTAATTGCTTTTTCCATTGTTTCTGCAACAAAGTTAATTTGTACTTCACTGATAATTAACGGCGGTAAAAAACGTAATACAGCGCCTTGGCGTCCGCCTTTTTCAATGATTAAACCTAGTTCTAATGCCGCACGTTGAATTTTAATCGCTAATTGAGGATCTGCTTCTGCTTGGCCTAGTGAATTAAATTCACCTGGTTTTACAATTTCAATACCATTCATCAAACCTCGGCCACGAATATCCCCAATTTGTGGGAAGTCTGCTTGGATTTTACGTAAAGCTTCACGTAATTGCTCACCACGCTCAGCTGCATTTTTAGCTAAGCTGTCACGTTGGATAATTTCTAGTGTTTTTGCGCCACTTGCCATTGCTAATTGGTTACCACGGAATGTTCCAGTGTGTTCACCTGCATTCCAGCAATCAAATTTTTCATTATATAAAATAACTGACATTGGCATACCACCACCAATCGCTTTAGACAAAATAAGAATATCTGGTTCAATACCTGATTCCTCAAATGCAAAGTTATCACCACTACGTGCAATACCGCATTGTACTTCGTCAAAAATTAATAGGATGCCATGCTCAGTTGTAATACGGCGTAGCTCTTGTAGCCATTTTTTAGGTGCAGGTATTACGCCACCTTCGCCTTGGATTGGCTCAACAATAATCGCAGCTGGTTTAGTAATGCCTGATTCATCATCACATAACACAGATTCAATGTAACGGATGCTTTGTGCTGCACCTTCTTCGCCACCTAAACCAAATTTACAACGGTAATCATATGGGAATGGCATAAAGTGTACGTCAGACATTAAACCTGTACGACGGCTTTTAGAACCTAAGTTACCTGTTAGCGATAAAGAACCGTTTGTCATACCATGGTAAGCGCCGTGGAATGACACCATAGTATTACGTTTAGTGTATAACTTAGCTAATTTGATTGATGCTTCTACTGCATCTGCACCTGACGGACCACAAAATTGAATACGTGCAGTTTTAGCAAAATTAGCAGGTAAAAATTGCATAACAGCTTTGATAAATGCATCTTTACTTGGGGTTGTTAAATCTAAGGTTTGATAAGGTACACCAGTATTTATTTGGTTGATTAATACTTGGTTGATTTCACTGTGGTTATAACCTAGTGGCAATGCACCTGCACAGGCTAGACAGTCAAGGTACAGCTGGCCTTTTGTATCTTCAACAATAGCACCACGAGCACTTTTAATAGCGATCGGTAAACGTCGTGGATATGAACGAACTTCAGATTCATAATGTTCTTGGCTCAATAAAACTTCATCAGGTGTTAAGTCATAAGGTGTTTTAATGATTGGAACTTCTAATTCGTTTGTTAATTTGCACTCAGGTGCCAAATTTAAGACGTTTTGCATTTTATGCTCCATTAAATTGGAATAATAAATTGAAAAAATAAATTAATAACTAATCAGTTTATCAATGAATAAACGGATTAAGTAAATAAGGTATAGCAATAATTTTAATTACGAATATCTGATGAACTAAGCTAACTTGAAACTGAAATTCAAGGTTCGACTGTACGTTCTCGATACTGTAATAAGTATTGATTTTGAGGTGTAAAATAACGATTGAGAGGTTTAGATGAGTCAATGTAAGTATGTTGCATTGTTTAAGCCTCCGTTGATAATTAGTCGTTATAATAAAATTGGTTGAATGGGAAAACGCGCGCATTTTATCATCGTTTTTATCCAGTGCAAGCTTAAAAAATAGGTTTATTTAAATTAAATAAACATACCTTTTTATCTATTTGATTTTTAATGAGCTATTTAATTAATGGTATGAAAAATAATCGGTATGCAAAAGCCTATTTAATAGAAATAAGTCACCGAGTGAAAAATTAACTAAATATGCTCTTAGTTGATTCCAAACTACCGATCAAAGATAAAGGGTGATCTTATTATCGGTAGTTTAATTATTTGCTGAAGTTATTTATTTAAAAAACTTTCCATATCTGTTTTTAAGTTATCTGAACGGGTGCCAAAAATAGCTTGTACCCCATCTCCAGATACAACAACTCCTGCTGCTCCTAATTGTTTTAGTGCATCCTGATCAACAAGCTCAATATTATTGACGGTAACACGTAAACGAGTAATACAGGCATCTAAATTTTTAATATTCGATTTACCACCAAACGCAACAATTAAGGCTGAAGAGGTTTCTCTATTCGATAGAGCTATCTCTTTTTGCTGCTCTGAATCATCTTCTTCTCTACCGGGGGTTTTAAGATCAAGTGCTTGGATCACTACGCGAAATAACGTGTAATACACAATGGCATAAACCAGGCCAATAACGATGAAATAAGCTATTTTTTGAGAGTGAACGGATAACAATACAAAATCAATTAAACCGTGGGAAAATGAAGTGCCGTGTACCATGCCTAATGTATTGGTGATCACAAATGCAAAACCTGCTAAAAAAGCATGGATAAGATATAAAAGAGGAGCTGAAAATAAAAATGCAAATTCAATTGGTTCAGTAATACCTGTTAAAAAAGAAGTTAATGCTGCTGAAGCCATGATCCCCATTACTTTAGCTCTATTTTCAGGTTTTGCTGAATGAGCAATAGCGATAGCTGCAGCAGGCAAACCAAACATTTTAAATAAGTAGCCCCCAGCTAATTGTCCAAAACCATTACCAGCAGCACGACTCACATCATCAGCAGATAAGTAACAAGTTAAAATACCATGTAATTGTTCACCACTCGTACTTGTACAAGTACCAGCTTCAAAAAAGAAAGGTACATTCCATATATGATGTAAACCAAATGGGATTAAAGCACGTTCTACTACACCGTAAATACCAAATGCAAGTTTAGGATTTTGTACTGCCGCCCAGTAAGAAAACTCTTGAATAATAGAGCCGATGGGTGGCCAAACAAATGCTAAAATAACAGCAATTAAAATAGAGCATATCCCTGTCATAATAGGGACTGCTCGTTTGCCTGCAAAAAAACCTAAATAATCAGGTAAAATAATGTTATGAAAGCGATTAAACATGACAGCTGCAATACCACCTGCAAATATGCCACCTAAAACACCTGTATCTGATAACCTTTCTATTGCATCACTATATTCTTTGCTATTAGGGAGTAATTGTAAGGATTCCGGCGAGTTAGTGACTGTCACAACAATAACAATCACTTTGATCATTATAAAATAAGCAACAACAGCTGCAAGACCCGCTACACCATCATTTTTAGAGAAGCCAAGCGCAACACCAATAGCAAATAAAAGAGGCATATTAGTGAATATTGCACCGCCAGCATCCCTCATAATTATTGATATGATATCTGGTATAAAGCTAAAGTTAGCGGCCCCAATTCCTAATAAGATACCGGCTATGGGTAATACTGAGACAGGAAGCATTAATGACTTCCCTATTTTTTGTAAATTTCCGAACACATTCATCTAAATACTCTCCGTGAGTACAAAACGTATACTATTTAAGTGCATACAGTATAGAGGGAGTTAATTTTATGGGATTATAGCGAGTCTAGTTAGAATATTCATGGATTCAAAGATTTAAAAAGAATTTAAATGAAGTTATATGCTCTAGATTAAATTTTATGAGACTTAGACATCAGTTATTAGGGCGTTTGTTCGCGGTAAAATTTTTTATTTTATAAAATAGATGCTTATAGAAATAAGCGTTTGATTTTAAATATTATTCAATCGCACGCTTATTTGTATGATGACAGTCTGTACTTGAGTGATTAACCTCGTACTACCATCACACGGAACTTCCTACCCTTTAATTTACCTTCACTCAATTTTTTAAAGGCAACTTTTAATGAATTACGTTGTACGGCTACATAAGACCAATTATCAGCAACGTAAATTTTACCTACTTGTTGTCCTGTAATACCATCGGCACCCGTTAAAGCTCCTACAATATCACCTGGGCGTATTTTTTGTTTTTTCCCTCCTTCAATACGAATGGTGATCATTTCTGATTGAGGTGGTGTGCTATTTAATAAAGATTCATCAGGCAGGGGGCTTGCATTAATATTACGATCTAAAATATCTTCCAATAATTTAATTCGATGATCATCTTTGCTGCTATAAAAAGTGAAAGCAAGTCCTTTACTACCAGCGCGGCCTGTTCTACCAATACGGTGAACATGTACCTCTTGATCGTGTGCAACATGAAAATTAAAAACTGCACTTAAATTATCGATATCTAATCCACGAGCTGCAACATCTGTTGCTACTAAAATACGGGAACTTTTATTGGCAAAGCGAATTAATGCTTGGTCGCGATCTTTTTGTTCTAAATCACCATGTAAAGCAATGGCACTATAACTACGGTTAGTTAACTCTTCAGCAACTTCTTGTACTTCACGTTTAGTATTACAAAATACAACGCTAGATTCAGGCTGATGACGATTTAATAATAAACGTAAAGCAAGCATACGATCTTGATGGTTTTGTACCTTATAGAAGGTTTGCTCAATAATATTATTATCGTGAGTTGCTGTTACTGTTACTTGTTTTGGTGAGTTCATGATCCGTTGCGCAATTTTTTGTATTTGTTCAGGATAAGTTGCACTAAATAATAATGTTTGTCGTTGTGTTGGGCTATGTTCAATAATTGCATCAATAGCGTCTTGAAACCCCATTTCTAACATACGATCAGCTTCATCAAGTACTAAGGTATTTAGGTCTTGAAGACTCAATGAGCCTCTATGTAAATGATCTTGTATACGGCCGGGCGTGCCAACAATAATATGTGCGCCATGTTCAAGAGAATCAGCTTGAGGTCGAAGAGGGATGCCTCCACATAGGGTTAATACTTTAATATTATGAATAGAACGAGCTAATTTTCTAATATCTGTTGCAACTTGATCTGCAAGTTCGCGAGTAGGGCATACAACCAAAGATTGGATCCTAAAACGTTTAACATTTAGGTTATGTAAAAGACCCAATGTAAAAGCCGCTGTTTTTCCTGAGCCTGTTTTACCTTGTGCAATTACATCTTCTCCATTTAAAATTAATGGTAAAGATTGAGCCTGTATTTCAGTCATTTTTTGATAGTTTAAAGAGGCTAAATTACTTAAAAGGCTTTCTGATAATGGTAATGTTGAAAAAGAGAGTTCACTCACGGTAATAGCTTCCTGATAGGGTATTAATAATGTGCGTTACCATAACAGGTTGTTGTGCTGGTCACAAAATAATGTTGAAAATCTGCTGTAAAATTTTGGACTTTAATTTAGCGCTTTGACTTTGGGATTTAGTTGTCTTATGAGTGTTTAGGCAATCATGATAAAAAAGGTAAATTGCTGAGAGAGGGCTCAGCAATATTAACTAGCTATTTATAAAATAGGTGCATCATAATGATTAGCCTGATCGCTATAAACACATACATTATGTGCTTCAACTAATCCATCTTCAGCAACACATTGCTGTTCAAAGAATTCAACTATCTCTTTACGTTGACAGTGCGCTTCAAAAGCCGCTTTATCTTTCCAAATTTCGTTGAAAACAATAGGAAAGCTTTCTCCGGTAGCAAAATCACTTTTGATATGTCTAGTGACTAAGTATTGGATACATCCATCTTCACGATGCGCATTAGGCTCTAATGATTGTAAAACTTTGAATAATGCATCTTCTTGACCGCATTTTGCTCTAAACATAGCAATACAATAAACTTTTTGTGACATTTTTAGTTCCTATATTAATAAGGGGAGAGAGAAATTATTAATTGTTTTGAATTAATACCAATTACATTTCATATCTAAATTTTGCGCGGAAAAAACAGTTAATTCAAGACGTAAATTGACATAAATGGCTGTTCCCTTTACGAAGTTTACAACAAAGAAGTTGGCTGTTTTAACAAGTAAAATAGATAAGCTATTTATTATGAATATTGGTTCAGTAGCGTTAATGTAGATCGTTAATATCATGGTTTGTTAAGCTCAACAGACTTTTATAATCCATTGAGCTTAGTGATATTAAGCTACTCGCTCGACAGTGAGTAAACCAACTTCCATTTTAATTATTTTAACTTCATCGCCCATCGCTAAGGCTTCTCTCGCTTTAACTTTCCAGATGATTCCAGAGTAATGATAAGTGACTGTTTTACCAATAGGTAAATCTTCAGTCAGTGTAAATTGATAACCAATTATCCCGTTATCTACTTGCTTAAGTTCTACTTTATTTTGTATACGTTTCATCGGCTTCCAGCTCACTATTGTAATGATTGCTGATATAAGTGCTGTTGATACTAAAGATGAAAGTACTGTTTCAGGGATAATATTTATCATCATTAAACCACCGGTTACAATGGTGGCTAATCCAATGAAAAATAATATAAAAGTTGAAAATCCAAATACAAGCACTTCGATAACGAGGAAGATTAATCCCAGTACAATTAATGCTTGTGATAAATGTGCTAAAAGATATTCCATTATTATCCTTTGTTTTTATTTAAACTAGTGATAATGGTCATCGCTTGTGCAACCATTGATGCAGCATCATTGCCGCTATCAGGTAAAAGAACAACTGAAGACTCTTTGGCAATTGCTGCTTTAGCTTGAATCGCTTTAGTGGCTAAATCAAGTTGTACTGCTTTTTGACCTTCTACAGTATTCGCTGCTTCACCAACCATACGTAACGATTCTGCTTGAGCTTGAGCGACGGCAATAATCGCTTCTGCTTCACCTTGAGCGCGTAATACTTGCTCTTCTTTTTCTGCTTCTGCATTAAGCACAACTGATCGTTTTTGACCTTCTGCGACGTTGATCGCTGCTTGTCTATCACCTTCAGATTCTAATATTTGTGCTCGTTTAATACGTTCTGCTTTCATTTGAGTTTCCATTGCTTCCATTACCGTTTGTGGTGGAACAATGTCTTTTATCTCATAACGTAAAACCTGTATGCCCCAAGGACCAGCGGCATCATTAATTGATGCAACAATGTTGGTATTAAGCACATCACGTTCTTCAAATGTTTTATCTAGCTCCATCTTACCTAATTCAGAACGCATGGTAGTTTGTGCTAATTGTGTCACTGCAAATACATAATCATCAACACCATAAGTTGCTTTGTACGGGTCTAATACTCGGAAATACAGGACACCATCAACACTTAAAGAGATATTATCTTTCGTGATTGCACTTTGGCTTGGTACATCTACGGCTTGCTCTTTTAATGAACGGTCTGCACCAATGTGATCAATAAAAGGAAAAAGAAAGTTTAAACCTGCTTCTCGAGTTGATTGGTATTTACCAAAACGTTCGATTAAAAACGCACGATTTTGTGGTACAAATATAATTGATTTTTTTAAGATCACCACAACTAACACCAAGAAAAAAACTTCTACTCTAAATAAATATTCAAATAATATGTTCATAATAAATCCGTTGGTAGGGGAGACTGTTAGTTTAAAATAACAGGTTGCTGATCTTAATCATACCGCTAATTAGTAAGTGTGCTTGAACAGTGTGAGTCGTGTTCAATAAACATTTTTTTTTGTAGGTGTATTATACCAATCACAATAAATAGCTGATCTATTTTACTGGTTAAAACAACTCACTTGTTTGTTATAAATTTCATAAATGGAACAAGCATTTATGAAATTTACGCCTCGAATTAAATTTTTCTGCGTAAAATTTAGATAACATGCTTAATGTCATTGCTATGAAGTGATTATGATGGTTGTTAATCACCTAAATGTGCGAATAAAGTGACATGATGAGTGGCTGTGTGGAATATGCATTAAAAAGCCGATATTAAATAATCGGCTTTTGGGATTAATGGTTGCCGAGAATATTACGCTCTACCCATAAATTTCTTTTCAGCAGTATTAACTCGGATTTTATCACCTGTTGAAATATGCTCTGGTACTTGCACTGTTAAACCGGTTGATAAAATAGCGGGTTTAGTACGAGCCGTTGCTGAACCACCTTTGATTGAAGGGTCGGTTTCAATAATTTCTAAATCTACACTTGCTGGTAATTCAACGCCAACTGGCGCACCATCAACAATAACAACTTGTAAACCTTGTGTATTTTCATCGATGAATAACACTTCATCAGCAATACTTTCTTTATTTAAGTTGTATGGTGTGTAATCTTCATTGTCCATAAATACTAATTCGTCACCATCAACATATGAAAACATTGCATTACGGCGAATTAAGTCAGCTAATGTTAGCATGTCGCTATCTTTAAATGTTTCATCTGTTTTTGCTCCAGAAACTACATCGTACATACGCATACGGTATAAGCTTCCGCCTGCGCGTCCTTGTGGAACTGAGCGCTCAATATCTTTGATGATGTAGACACTATTGTTAAACTCAATAGCAGTATTTTTTTTGATATCACTTGCCTTCGGCATAGTATATTTCCTTTATATAGTACTTAAATACAGCGAGCCGGTTTAGGTAAACCTGCAATTTTAGTTGCTTGTTTAGCTGGCCCAGTTGGGAATAATTTATATAAATAACGGCTACTTATCTTGTCTGCACCGTATTTGTTTTGCATTGCTTTTACTAATGCTCTGATAGCTGGAGAAGTATTAAATTGTTCATAAAAATCTCGAACAAAATAGACTACTTGCCAATGCTCATCAGTCATTTCTATTTCTTCTAATTGAGCAATCTCTGTCGCTAACTGAACATCCCATAATGTGGGATCTAGTAAATAACCTTGAGCGTCTGTTGCTATCTCTTGACCATTAAATATCAAGTCGACTTCCTCTATTATATTAATGACGAGTTGAAGGTCGCAAAATTCTATATTAAAACGAATCGCTTTCCTATTCTAAAACAGTCATTCTGTGTTGTTACTGTTAATTTCTTGTAATAGCACTTGGATATCTAATGCTGCAAAAGCGATTAAACGTAATTGCTCAACAATTAATTTTGAGTCATCAGAAATAGTATTTTTATAACGAACAAATGACTCAACATCAATTTCATCGTTTGAATCTTTTAACTCAGGTCTATAGGTATATAGAATTTGCTGTGAAGTCACTTCAAAGAGTTTTTGTAAAATGTGTAGATCTGCTTCTGATTCAACTTTCCTACGATGTGAAGATAATGCCGCAATATAACAATTTAGAGCATCGCAACGATTCACTAATCCATAAATTTCGCGTTTAAGGTGTTGCTTAGAATGAGGTTCGAATAGCATATTTTGCCATGCTGTTGTTAATAATGCATCGGCTTTAAAAGAAGCAAAACGAGTTTGTCGAAATATCATTGATTCACTACGGCCGAATTGATACTGCTGTGCAATTTGTTTGAAATATCGACTGCTATTTAATAAAAGATCATTTGCTAAAGAGGGGAAGCGTTTATATTGCCAGTCAGGATATATAAAACTAATTGCTATTACGCTTAATAGACAACCCGCTAAGGTTTCATAAATGCGAGAGGATAAAATCTCTAATCCAATGCCTCGTTGTATATCTGAAATCAACATAACAAATAGAGTAATGAAAACAACGGCTAAGCCATAATTTGTACGGACATAAGTAAAGAAAAGGAATGCAGCTAAAATCATGACCACAACTTGCACAGCATCATTCTGGATAAATAAAAGAGCGGGAAAACTGATCATTATTCCTAAAAGTGTACCAAAGCTTCGACGCATTAAACGTTTACGAGTCTCACTAAAACTTGGCTGACACACAAATAAAACGGTTAATAAAATCCAGAAACCATTTTGAAGTTGGAATTCATTTTGGATCAAATAAGCAAATACTAGAGAAATACTAATACGAATTGCATGTTTAAAAACGGCATTTTTTTCGCGATAAGCTGCGCTGATCTTTTCCCAAAAAGAATGAGTTTGATGCTGTTCGTTATCTACAATAATAGGGGGAAGTTGTTCATGGATTTTCGTTAAAGAAAATAACAAATTATTAATACCGCTTATATTATCGTAAATAGCTTGCAAAGCTTGCATTGCTTCTTGGTTGTTATCAAACAACTGTAGCTTTTGTTCTAATAAATATAATTGATCTGATAATGCGTGGATGGTCCATTTTAGGCGACGAGAATGTTGACATGGTTTTTTGTCATTAATACTGACACCGACCATATGGCAATCATCACTTACTTGTAATAAAAGCTGGTGGAATCCTTCTAAGATATGACTTCGGCCAAAAGTATGTTCAAGTTGACTATATAAATACTGACTAGCACTAATACGTTCATGGATTTGTTCTGCAATTAAATAATATTGATTTAATAAACTTAATTCATGTTGGCGCCTATTACTTTGAAATTGTCCTTTGATCATGTTTTTAGAGGATTCTAAGCGAGCCATGATACCTATATTTAATACAGCTAATTTTTGTCTTGTTTCAATAATACCTTGTCGAGAGTTACCTTTTTGATCATCAAATAGGGCTGATTTTTGTAATTGGTATCGACTCAATCCAAAAAATAGTTGTGCTAATTGCTCTCTAATTGAACGGTTTGGACTTAAATGTGACCATGTGATGGCAAATAAACCATACCAAAGCGCACCAATAGCTAATAATAAAGGTTGTTCAAACCAAGGAATATTATCTTGATGGCCAATCATGGTATAAATTGCAACTAATATGGCACCAAAACCAATTTTACTGTAATGCGTTCCTAAGTTAGATAGCATCATAAAAGCAAAACTGGATAACCCTAAACCGATAGCAAAAAATAAGGGGTAGTCTAGTAATAATTCAACGCTTGAAGCAGCAATAAAAAAACAAGTAATAACGGTAACAATAAACTTTAACCTGTCTTTTGTATTTTCATCAACTTCCACGATTGCACAAGCCATCACCCCTAAACATAACGAGGTTGAAATTAACAAGTTGGATTGTTCTAAAAAATATAAATTAAAATCTAATATTGCCGGAATAAAAGTACAGGCCATAGCAATTAATACACGGAAGCCTGAGTGTGTATTAGAATCTGAAATTAATCGTCTTAACATTAATGTAAAGGAGTGCTGCATATTTACTTATCGTTGAATTAATTATGTACGGATATGTATCATATAAGTTGTTTAATATTAATCTATTATAACTTACATCGAAGTTATTAAGTTTTTGATGTTTAATGTGACATCTTAAGTGACTTTTGCGACAATAGCAGAGAATTTTATTAACTCAAAAGAGAAATGTTTGATGTCTGCTCAAATCATTGATGGAAAGGCGATTGCTGCTGCTATTACCGATAAAGTAACTAAAAGTGTAAATGCTAGAAAGGAAAAAGGTTTACGTGTACCTGGATTAGCTGTTGTTTTAGTAGGAGGGGATCCTGCATCACAAATATATGTTCAAAGTAAACGCCGCACCTGTGAAAAGGTTGGATTTACCTCAAAAGCTTTTGATTTACCAGAATCAACTTCTCAAGAAGATCTTTTAAAGTTAATTGATCAATTAAACGAAGACAATACTATTGATGGTATTTTGGTGCAATTTCCATTGCCTGATGGTTTAGATGAAACCTCTGTTATCGAACGTATCAAACCTAGTAAAGATGTTGATGGATTCCACCCTTATAATGTAGGTCGTTTAGCGCAACGTATCCCTTTATTAAGATCTTGTACTCCACGTGGCATGATTTCGATGATCGAATCAATTGGTGTTGATATCCGTGGTATGCATGCCGTTGTTGTTGGAGCATCAAATATTGTTGGTCGCCCTATGACCTTAGAATTGCTATTAGCTGGTTGTACGACTACAACTTGCCATCGTTTTACTAAAGATCTAGAACATCATGTTCGTCAAGCTCAAGTATTAGTTGTTGCGCGAGGTAAGGCTAATTTTATTCCTGGAGAATGGATCCGTGAGGGGGCAATTGTATTAGATGTAGGTATTAATCGTTTAGATAACGGTAAAATAACTGGTGATGTTGAATTTGAAACCGCTAAAGAACGTGCTGGGTGGATCTCACCTGTTCCTGGTGGTGTTGGTCCTATGACAGTTGCTACACTCATTGAAAATACATTGTTTGCTTGTAGTGAATATCATTCTTAATAAAGAACTAATAAAGTGGTGATTTACTAAATTTTTAACCTCAGAGAATCACCTCGTGTCAAACTATAGCGCGAATGAACCACTAATTTGTGAAGATCAGCAAACTATTTATATTGCTTTTGCCCTACTCGGTGATCTTATGCATTGAAAAGATTATAGTACTTCAAATATGTGAAAATTAAGTGGCCTTTATGTTAAAAGACTATTGCTACTATAAGTAATACTTGATAAGTAAATAAGCTAGATTGAGGGAATAATATGGCGCAACTAAATCAATCAGATGAGATAGATAAAAATGACACAACACAAGAGCAGGATGGCAAAGGTGTTGTTCATTTAAGTAAGCATCAAGAGGAAAAACAAAGCTCTGAGTCATCTGCATTTGAACAAGTAATGCAGCAAATGAATATTGCTGATCGTAAAAGCTTCGATAAAAAATATACTCAATTGTGGAACGAAGCAAGTGATGAAAATGAATTGTTAACTCTAATGATTTGTGAGATCGATTTTTTCAAGGCTTATGTAGATAATTATGGGCATCAAGGTGCTTCATTTATGTTGCTAGTTATTGCTTTAGCATTGAAAACAACATGTGAAGAGCATGATTGTTATTTAGGTCGTTATAGAGGTGATGAATTTGGTATCCTTATCAAAGGTGGGGATATTGAAACAGCCAATGAAATTGCTGAAAAGCTACGTTTCGCAGTAGAAAAGTCTCGTACGGAACATAAGTTTTCAAGTGTGAGTAATATTGTTACTTTAAGTATTGGTGTTTCAAGTTTCTATCCAACCTCTATGCAGGTTGTTATGAAACAAGCAAGTAGGGCATTAACCAATGCAAAATTAGCTGGGCGCAATCAAGTCTCTGGACATCTAGATACAACGCTTGAATCATCGAGTAGTATTTCAAATAGTCAGCAAGAAGCTGAACTAGCCAATGAACTTTTACAACAAGAAGCGTTGAAAAAAGAAGAAGCGCTTAGAAAAGAAGAAGAATTGAAAAAAGCTGAAGCATTAAGGTTAGAAGAATTAAAGAAAGAAAAAGAAAAGCAAAAACAGCTTAGATTAGAAGAAGAAGAGCGTCTTGAAGAAGAAAAGAAAAAGCAAGCAGTGGGTATGTATGATATGGACCCATTCTTCTAGAATAATAAATAACCTTGGTTCCGGATAAGCAGAACGACCCAGAACTAAGTTATTATAATAATATTCGTTCGTTAATGAATGGAATCAATTGTTAATCAGATTAACAACAGTGGGATCGAGGATATACTATGGCACATGGTAATCGAGCAGATGCAATCAACAAGAACTTCAATGTAGACACTAAAAAAAGTGTTGATGCAGAAGGAGTTGTATGTATTAAAAAATATCAGCAACCTGAAGAAAAACCAACTTCAGAGTTGTCTGCATTTGAGCAAGTTATGCAGCAAATGAATATTGCTGATCGAGATAACTTTGATAGTAAGTATGCTCAATTGTGGAGCGAAGCAAGTGATGATTTAGAGTTGTTATCAGTTCTAATTTGTGAGATAGACTTCTTTGATGAATATAATGAAAATTATGGGCATCAAGCGTCTTCTTTCATGTTATTAGTGGTTGCATTAGCCCTTAAAACCGTATGTGAAGAGCACGGCGCTTATTTAGCTCGTTACAAAGGTAATGAGTTTGGTATCTTAGTAAAAGGGAAAACTGCTGAATCTGCTCATGAAATTGCTGAAAAGCTTCGTTCTGCTGTTGAAAAATCTAATACAGAGCATAAATATTCTGAAGTAGCTGATATCGTCACATTAAGTATTGGCCTTTCTAGTGTTTATCCAACATCCATGCAAGTTGAAGTAAAACAAGCTACTTCTGCTTTATCTATTGCTAAAATGTCAGGTTGTAATCAGGTCTCTGGTAATTTAAACCTGCGCAACAATCGTTCGCAACGTGTTGTTAATGAAAAAGTAGTGGTAGAAGAAACCGCTGAGTCGAATAAGCTTAATTTAGCCCAAATGATGAAAAAGCAGGGGATTAATAATAATTCAGATTTTGAACTGCATTTTTCTAGCATCTGGAAAGAATCAAGTCGAGATGAAGAATTATTATCAATGTTTACTTGTGAATTAGATCACTTCACTGAATATAGTCAACATCATGGTGAAAAAACTGCTGATAAATTGTTGTTAACAGTTGCGGGTGCTTTGAAGAAAAAATGCGATGCTATTGGTTGTTTCATGGCTTATCAGAAGGGCGCGCGTTTTTCAGTTATTATTCATGGTGGTAACGCAACGAAAGGGTTAAAAGTATCTGAAATGATAAAAACCACGTTGCAAGAATTAAAACTAGAGAATGCTGCATCACCAGTTAAAAAGATCTTTACGATGAGTATCGGCTTATCAAACATTTTTCCAAGTGAATTAAATACAATGAAGATGTTAGTGAGTAAAGTTGAAGCAGCGTTAAAAGTAGCTAAAAATAATGGTGGAGATCAAGTTGGTGTTGAAATTTAATTTTAATCATCAATTTATTTAACCTATAAAAAAGACTGCTATTGCAGTCTTTTTTGTTTTTAGTTATTTGATTATAAATTATCTAAGTATCTTTCTGCATCTAATGCTGCCATACAACCTGTTCCTGCTGATGTAATTGCTTGACGATAAATATGGTCAGATACATCACCTGCTGCAAATACACCCTTTATAGAGGTTTGTGTTGCGTTGCCTTCGCTACCTGTTTGCACTTTAAGGTAACCATGATTCATTTCTAATTGATCCACAAACATATCTGTATTTGGTTTATGGCCGATAGCAATGAAAACACCCATTACATCAATTTCTTCAGTTTTATCCGATAAGGTATCTTTAAGGCGTAATCCAGTTACTCCCATATCGTCACCTAAAACTTCATCTAATGTACGATCAGTGTGCAATATGATATTACCGTTCTCAACTTTTTCGTTTAAGCGGTCTAATAGAATTTTCTCTGATCTAAATTCAGTGCGGCGATGAACTAAATGTACTTCAGATGCAATATTAGATAAGTAAAGTGCTTCTTCAACAGCAGTATTACCACCGCCTACAACAGCTACTTTTTGGTTACGATAGAAAAAGCCATCACAAGTTGCACATGCAGAAACACCACGGCCTTTAAAAGCTTCTTCAGAGTCAAGCCCTAAGTAACGTGCTGAAGCACCTGTTGCGATAATTAATGCATCACAAGTATAAGTTCCAGTATCACCTTTAAGAGTAAAAGGAGGTTTAGTTAATTCAACTTCATTAATATGATCAAAGATAATTTTAGTATCAAAACGTAAAGCATGTTCTTTCATGCTTTCCATTAAACCAGGGCCTGTCATATCAGCACCACCACCTGGCCAGTTTTCCACTTCTGTTGTCGTAGTTAGCTGCCCGCCTTGTTGCATACCTGTAATCAATACTGGTTTAAGATTTGCACGTGCAGCATATACAGCCGCTGTATACCCAGCAGGACCAGATCCTAAAATCAATAATTTGTTATGTATCGCTTCGCTCATATAGTTACCTTGAATTATAAAAAAGGTTAGTCAGTGGTATTCATCAACCACACTAACTGATCATTAATAAAATATTGTTAATACTAAACTTTTGAGGTGAAAATTTCAGTAAAAAAAAACGGATGTTCCATTGGAATATCCGTTTTTATTGATAGGCTTAGGCTTCACATTATAGTGAAGTTTTTACCATTTCACTACTTGCATGATTACTTGCAAATGAACTACCTGCTTGCTGTGTTGCTTTAATAATTGATTGACGCTCAGTTGCAGCAACAATGTTAAGCTCTTTAGATAAATCAAGAGGATCAGAAACTGTTTTAACTGTTTTTGATGTTGATTTACCTTTAGCAATACTGACAGTGCCATATTCTGTTACTGGAGTATTGCTTGCAGTCTTAATCACTTCATCAGCAACCGTTATCTTTTCTGGTGTAACAATCTCAACTTTAGGCTCTTCAACCTTAGCTTCAGTTGGTACCGTTTTTGCTTCAGTAACTTTAACTGGTTCAATGACAGGAGATACTTCCTCTACTTTAACTTCAGCCGTTGTTGTTTCTACAGTAGGTAAAATTTGCTCTGCTATTGTTGTCTCAGTATTTGAAACACGCTTTTCAGCTTGTTGCTGAGGTGCTTCTGCAACTTGCTCAACAAGTTTTGCTGTTGGTGCTATTGCTTGTACTTCAACTTCAGTTGGTTGAGCTGTTTCTGGATAGCGAGTTGCAACTGCTTCAGCTTGCTCAACATTATCATCACGTTTTTTATTGCGTTGTCCGTTGTTACGTAAATAACGAGAGCGGCGGTTCGGAATTGAAACAGGTTGATAAGCTTCTTGCTCATTAGCAGTTACTTTATTTTCACTATTTGTATCAGCAGTTTCTGTGGTTAAAGTAGGCTCTGTTACTTTTTCTATTTTTTCTACTTTTTTGACTTTATCTTCTACTACCTTAGGTTCAGCTTTAGTTACTGGTTTTTTATTTTCAGTGACTACTTTAGTTTCTGTTTCGGCAATAGGTGTTGTTGTGTTCTTTTCTACAACGGCCTCAGGTTGTTGAACACGCACTTTTTTACGCATATTACGACGTTTACGACGTGCAACAATAACTTCTTCATTATTAGCTGTTGAAGGTTTTGCTTCATTGTCGTATTTCTTCGCTTGTGGTGTTGCTTTACGCTCAGCTGTTTTACGATTGTTAGGACGACGCTCATTAGCACCTTCAGCAGCTTTTTCTGAACGATTATTGCGATTTCTGTTCTGATTACCTTTGGCATTACGCGGGTTACGTGGTTTGCGGTTCTCATCTCTTTTAGGTTGAGGTTTTTGAGGTGCTTTCTTTTCAACTTCAACTTTTGAGTCATCACTAAAGAATTTAACAATTGATTGAACTAATTTTGTCAACATTGAAGTTGGCTTTTCAGCTTTTTTCGCAGTTGATTTGTTCTTTTCTGTCTTAGTTGTTTCTTTAGGTGCACTGAAACCACTTAAAACAGGCTCTTCAATTTCTTCACTTTCTTTTTGTGCAATATTAGGCACATAAACAGTATGTTGTTTCTCAAGCGCATCATAATTGATGTCTTCTTTACCGTCTTTACGAGTACGTTTGATTTCAAAGTGCGGAGTCAGTAAGTTTGCGTCAGGCACAATATAAACTTCACAGTTATGACGATTTTCAATCTTAGCAACAGCTTTGCGTTTTTCATTAAGTAAATAAGCTGCAACAGCAACTGGAACGCGAGCTTGGATTTGTGCTGTGTTCTCTTTTAAACCTTCTTCTTCAATTAAACGTAGAATAGCAAGAGAAAGTGAATCATTATCACGAATAGTACCTTGACCATGACAGCGCGGACAAACACGTGATGCTGATTCTCCTAAAGAAGGACGAATACGTTGGCGTGACATCTCCATTAAACCAAAACGAGAGATACGGCCTAATTGAATACGAGCTCTATCTTGGCGTACAGATTCGCGCATTCTATTTTCAACTTCACGTTGATGGCGAGCAGGTGTCATATCGATGAAATCGATGACCACTAAACCACCTAAATCACGTAAACGTAATTGACGTGCAATTTCTTCTGCTGCTTCTAAGTTAGTATTGAAAGCTGTTTCTTCAATATCACCACCACGTGTAGCACGAGCGGAGTTAATATCAATTGAAGTTAATGCCTCTGTTGGATCAATAACGATTGAACCACCTGAAGGTAAACGAACTTCGCGTTGGAAAGCTGATTCAATTTGGCTTTCAACTTGATAATGTGTAAATAGTGGGATTTCACCTTGGTATAATTTAAGACGATTTACATAATCCGGGCGAACCATTTCAATATGGTTTTTTGCCTGTTCGTAAGTTTTTGCGTGGTCAATGACAATCTCACCAATGTCTCGGCGTAAATAATCACGAATAGAGCGAACAATAACATTACTTTCACGGTGGATTAAGAAAGGAGCTGATTTAGTTTTTGATGCTTGATCAATGGCTTGCCAATGATTAACTAATACATTTAAATCCCATTCTAATTCTTCCGCTGATTTGCCTACACCAGCAGTACGTACAATTAGTCCCATACCATTAGGTAATTTAAGACTTGATAATGCAGCTTTTAATTCAGTACGGTCATCGCCTTCAATACGGCGTGAAATACCACCTGCACGAGGGTTGTTTGGCATTAATACAAGGTAGCTACCAGCTAAACTGATGAAGGTAGTTAATGCTGCACCTTTATTACCACGCTCTTCTTTTTCAATTTGAATAATAACTTCTTGGCCTTCTTTAATAACATCTTTGATGTTAGGGCGGCCTTTAAATGAGTATCCTTCTGGAAAATAATTACGGGCAATTTCTTTTAATGGTAAAAATCCGTGACGTTCTGCACCATAATCTACAAATGCAGCTTCTAAGCTTGCTTCTACACGTGTGATTTTACCTTTATAAATATTCGCTTTCTTTTGTTCGTGACCAGGACTTTCAATATCAAGATCATACAGCTTTTGCCCATCAACTAGGGCTACACGCAACTCTTCTGCTTGAGTTGCGTTGATTAACATTCTTTTCATTTGTGAACTCTTGTTTTATTTTTTTCGTTATTTTTATATGTACTAACTGTTTTTTGCATGCTTGACCCCATGTCTGGTTTTACAATCTCTCGACTGGAAGTATTCTGAGGTGCGTTAAAAAGCGGCTACAAAAGTGCTAAATCAGAGATGATTTAACACTTCAGCGTTACATTCTAATCATTTAATTTGCTTTTAATCAGTGCCATGCCTACCAGCAATTTCTTTGTTTTTAATTGCGAGGCATTAACTTTGTTATTGTCGCACTTATAACGGCTTACAAGCAACAAAGTTTTTACATATTATCTGGATTAGGCGTGATAAACTTAACGAATGGAACAGATAAATCACTCAGTACGCATTATTGACATTGCTCAAGAAAATGCACAACAACGTATCGACAACTTTCTTCGTTTACATCTTAAGGGCGTGCCTAAAAGCATGATCTACAGAATAGTGCGTAAGGGAGAGGTTCGAGTTAATAAAAAACGCATTAAACCTGATTATAAATTACAGGTAGGCGACAGTGTGCGCATTCCTCCTGTTAAAGTTGATCCTGAAAATGCGTTACCATCTCCTAAATTAAATAGTATTAAAAATTTAGAATCAGCCATTGTTTATGAAGATGATGCTTTGATCATTCTAAATAAACCTTCTGGTATCGCCGTTCATGGTGGCAGTGGTTTAGATTTTGGTGCTATTGAAGGCCTTAGAGCATTACGCCCTGACGCCCGATTTTTAGAATTAGTACATCGTTTAGATAAAGCGACCTCAGGTTGTTTATTAATTGCTAAAAAACGTAGCATGTTACGAGCTTTACACGAACAACTTCGCCAAAAAACAATGAAGAAGCAATATTTTGCTTTAGTGAAAGGGCAGTGGGATAAACGAGATCGTTCGATACGTGAACCGCTGTTAAAAAATGCGCAAGATTCAGTGGTTAAAGTGAGCCCGCTCGGTAAAGAGTCTGAAACACGTTTTAAAATTATTCAGCGTTATGAAGGAGCAACGTTAGTTGAAGCAAGTCCGGTAACTGGACGAACACATCAAATACGTGTTCATACTGCATGTAAAGGTCACAATATCGCCTGTGATGAGCGTTATGGTGATAATGCATTTGATGCATCGATGAAAGCATTAGGCTTAAACCGTTTATTTTTACATGCGGCTCATATTACTTTTTTCCACCCTGTATTAGAAAAGAATATGACAGTCAGTGCGCCTCTTTGCCCTCGTCTAGAGGAACTGTTAACAAAATTACAGCGAAGTTAATATGAAATATAAACTGATTATTTTTGATTGGGATGGAACGTTAATGGATTCCGTTGATAAAATCGTATTATGTATGCAACAAGCAGCACAACAACAAAAACAAACAATACCAACCGCACAAGCCGTTAAAAATATTGTGGGGTTGAGTTTGCTTAAAGCGATGCAGCAATTATTTCCTGATTTGTCATTATCACAACAACAGGATTTGGTCGAAGCATATCGAGAGCAATACCTCCTTCATCAACACCTTAACACTCCTTTATATGACGGTATTTTTGAATTGTTAATTGATTTGAAAGCCAAAGGATATACGCTTGCTGTAGCGACAGGAAAAGGGCGAAATGGCTTAGATAGTATGTTACAAATAACCAATACAAGCACTCTTTTTGCTGCCACTATTTGTGCTGACGAAGCTAATTCTAAACCAGATCCATTGATGATTAATCTACTCTTAGATAAATTAAACATAGCTTCATCGGATACTTTGATGGTGGGGGATTCTAGTTATGATTTAGACATGGCAACTAATGCAGGTGTAAAAAGTTTAGGTGTGAGTTACGGTGTGCATGATCCTGAAATGTTATTATTATCAAACCCCATTGCAATTGTTGATTGCTTAGCAACTCAATTACACCCACATATTTAATAATTTAGCTTAAGATTGACTGATTAGTTTTATGTGGTCGTTCTTTTTGCTTATGAATAGATGCTTTAAAAGGAGTTTTTATGTTTAGTGAATATATCAAATTAACTGGTCGTGGGGAGAAAGGACGACGTCCATTAACAATGAGTGAAGCAGAACAAGCTTTAACTGATTATTTAAATGGTGATGCCAGTTTATTACAAATGGCTGTTTTGTTAATGTTACAACGAGTGCGCTGTGAAACTCCTGAAGAAGCTGCTGGGTACATTAAAGCATTACGCACTAAAGTTTCTCCCGAATGGAAGGCATTAACAACGGATCTTGATTGGCCTTGTTTTGCGGGTAAAAAAAGACAACCACCATGGTTATTATTAGCGGCAAAAGTATTGGCTGCAGATGGTGTTAAAATTTTATTGCACGGACACATGAGTGTTGATTTAATCAAATATCAAGTTGAATCTGCATGTCCATTATTAAATATATCTATTGCTGATACACCTGAAAGTGCTCAAGCAGCTTTGCAAAAAGATGCCTTGGTTTATATACCTCTCTCCTCTTATTGCCCTGAGTTAATTGAGCTTTTAGCATTACGAGAACAAGTAGGTTTGAGAACGCCATTAAATACAGTTGCTAGAAGCATTAATCCAAGTGCTGCACCTTATAGTATTCATGGTGTTTTTCATAAAAGTTACGAAAAAATCCATGCCCAAGCAGCAGTATTAAATAAGGAATATAGTGTCATTGCTTTTAAAGGCGAGGGTGGAGAAAGCGAAGTGAATCCTCGTGTTTCGACACTGGCTTGTGGTGTTGTTCAAGTTGATGGAAAAGCGCAATATGTTGAGCAAGATTGGCCAACTTATTTAGAGGACTTTTCTGGATCACATACAGAAGTATCTGCTGAATATTTACTGAAAGTTTGGAATAAAGAAATTGTTGATGAGTATGGCGATGCTGCAGTGATCACAACCGTTGCAATGGTGTTAAAACAAATGCATCCAGAGCATTCACAGAGTGATGTATTAGAAAAAGCCAAACAGCTTTGGGAAACAAGAAAATTATAATTTAGTTATTTCTACTATCAAAACAAAAAAGGAAGCTTAATTGCTTCCTTTTTTATTTATAAATATATCATTCTGACATTTATGTATTCTATGGAATTTTTCTGATTTGAATGATCATGCCAAAAAGAGGGTGATCAAAATAATGTATTTCACCACTTCGTAAACGTCTATTCTGATCAAATAATGTTTCTGTTATGACGGTTTTAGTTTCAACATCTGCCTGCTCAACAGGTTGTTGATCGATAACTTCAACCGTGTTTGGCTGTTGAGCTTTATCGTTATTTTTTTGTTCTTGGGATTGAGTATTTGCTAAGACTGCTTGCTTAGAAGACACTTCTTTTTCAGTTTCAGTTCTTACCACTAGTTGACTATCAACAAACAAATAACGCTCTACGTAAATCAGTAAATTACCATCAATTTCGTATAAGTCTTGAATTGTTTTTTCTTTTTGTAATGCAGCCAACACATCTAATTTATCTGTTTTAGCTTTTTCTGGTGTTTCTTGAAGTGTAGGAGCAACTTTTTTGTTACCTGTTTGTTTTGCTAATTCTGCTTCACGCTCTTTTTGTTTTTTTATTTCGGCTTTATGTAAATCTAATGCATAATTTTGGCCTGCAAATAAATGGATTGGTAATGCTATTCTTTTATTTTGTACTGGCATACGCCATGCCACATGCATTAATGGTTCAAATAGTTCATGCTTTTCCAGTTTGTTAAGCTGATTTTTGAAATGTAAATGAGAACTATCTAATCGTTGTATTCGATGTCCACCTTTTACTATTTCATTATTAGTAATGTTAACTGGATTTTGCTCATGTAAACAAGGCTGATCTTTTAAACAATCAGTTGCTTGCTTAGCTTTAAATACTTCTAGACGCTCACGCTGTTTTAAATAAACGTTTTTTTGATCTAATTGTTCGCTAATATCTTTAACATCAACATTTCGTTTGAAAACTAATAATTCAACCTCGAACCAACGGCCAGATGCTGCATGTGCATTAAGAGAGCATGTTACTGCGATCAGTAATGGTAAAATATAACGACAATTCAAAAGGGTATCCTTTCCTAAATTATTTAATAAGGTGTAATTTAAAGCTATCAAGCAATTGTTTCAACCAATTTAGACGTTCAGCACTGTTTTCAAGGCCGATAGTAAATTTCAGTTTACTTGGTCCGTCTAGTTTAAAGGTATTTGATTGGCTTTGCAGTAACGAAACAAGAAACATGGGATCTACTTGTGAATGTTCAGTAAAAGTAACTGCACCACCTAATGCATGAGCTTCAATTCTGGCAATACCTAATTTGCTACAACGCTGCTTAATAGAGGTGACTGCGATCAAGTTTTTAGCTGAATTAGGTAATAAACCAAATCGGTCAATTAATTCTACTTGAATTTCATTGAGGTCATTATTGTTTTTACTGTTGGCAATGCGCTTGTATAAAGACAATCGCATATTAACATCGGGAATATAATCATCTGGTATTAACGCGGGTATGCGCAACTCTACTTCCGCTTGAGTTGATAGTAGGTGTTCTAAACTTGGCTCTTGACCATTACGTAGCGCATCAACTGCTTGATTCAGCATATCCATGTACAGATTAAAACCAATACTAGTGATTTGTCCTGACTGCTCATCTCCTAATAATTCACCTGCACCACGAATTTCGAGATCGTGAGTTGCTAAGGTAAAACCTGCACCTAATGTATCTAAAGAGCCAATTGCTTGTAGACGTTTTTTAGCATCTTTGGTCATTAGTTTGGGTGTGGGTGTTAATAAATAAGCATAAGCTTGATGATGAGAACGCCCAACACGTCCACGTAATTGGTGCAGTTGAGCTAAACCTAAATGATCGGCACGATTAATAATGATGGTATTTGCTGTTGGTATATCGATACCTGTTTCAATAATAGTGGTACAAACCAGTACGTTTTGACGCTGATGATAAAAATCAGACATGATACGTTCTAATTGCTGTTCATTCATTTGACCGTGTGCGGTAGCAATTCTTGCTTGTGGTAATAAAACCTGTAAGTCAGCAGCTGCTTTTTCAATAGTTTCAACATTATTATGTAAAAAGTAGACTTGTCCTCCTCGCATAATTTCACGAGTGATTGCATCACTGATGGTTTGATCACTACGCTGTTCAACAAAAGTTTTTACTGCTAGTCGTTTTGCTGGAGGTGAAGCGATAATTGATAGATCACGCATACCATTCATGGACATATTTAAAGTACGAGGAATAGGTGTTGCCGTTAATGTTAAAATATCAATTTGTGCACGAAGGCGTTTAATTTTTTCTTTTTGTCGCACACCAAAACGATGTTCTTCATCGATAATTAATAATCCTAAATCAGAAAATTGAATACCATCGCTTAATAATTTATGAGTACCAATAAGGATATCTATTTTCCCTTCAGCTGCTTCTTGTAAAATTAGCTTTTGCTCTTTGGCTGTTTTAAAACGAGATAAGACTTCAATGCGTACCGGCCAATTTGCAAATCGATCTCGGAAATTTTCAAAGTGTTGCTGTGCAAGTAATGTAGTTGGTACTAATAAAGCTACTTGGCGGGCATTATCTGTTGCCATAAATGCAGCACGCATGGCCACTTCAGTTTTACCAAAACCTACATCACCACAAACTAATCGATCCATAGGTTGTGATGAGCACATATCTGAAATAACAGCATTAATAGAAAGAGCTTGATCATGAGTTTCTTCAAAGGGGAAGTCGTTACTAAAAACGGCATAATTTTCTTTATTTAATTTATACCTAAAACCTTTTTTAGCTGCTCGTTGAGCATAAATCTCAAGTAATTCAGCAGCTACGTCACGCACTTTTTCTGCTGCACGTTTTTTAGCTTTTGCCCAAGTGTCATTACCTAATTTACTGATGGGGGCTGTTTCTACATCACTGCCACTATAACGACCAATTAAATGCAATGAGGTGACAGGTACATATAATTTATCACCACGTAAATATTCAAGTGTTACAAACTCATTGATACTGCCAGATATTTCAATGGTTTGTAAGCCTAAATAACGAGCAACACCATGATCAATATGGACAACCGGTTGACCTACTTTTAATTCAGCTAAATTTCGGACAATATGATCTGAGTTTTCTTCATTATTATTATCTTTATTTTGGCGCCTACGCTGAGTTATTTTGCTGCCTAATAATTCAGTTTCTGTAATAAAAGCAAATTGACTATCAATAATTAAGAAGCTTTGTTCAACGCGACTAATGGTAATAAATATTTTAGCTTTTTTGTTACTACATTCGCTGATGTTATTAACTGATTTAATTGATAATTTTAGAGGGCTTAATAAAGTTAATAAAGCTTCTTTACGGCCTGCTGATTCAACACTTAATAGTATTTTTCCTGAAAAGTTATTAATAAAGTCAGCGATATTAGCAAGCGGTGTTTTATCTTTGTGGTGAATTTTTATGTCAGGTAAAGTGGTAAAGGGGAGGTTTGTTTTACCAGGTTTCGGTTGCGCAAAAGAGTCATGTTGTAATTGGTACTTTGGAAATTCATTTAAGCGTTTGAAACATTGCTCTTGTCTTAAATACAATTCAATAGGTTTTAATAATGGACGTAATAGATCAACACCACGTTCTTCATAACGGTGTTCTATAGTTTTCCAGAAGTTATCAATAGCGGTATTGATATCACCCACAACACATAAACGACTTTGTTTAGGGAAGTAATCAAATAACGTTGCCGTTTCATCAAAAAAAAGAGGTAAATAATATTCAATACCAGCAGGTAAGTTCGTTTGTGATATTTGCTGATAAATCGAGTCTGGCCCAGTGCATATTTTAGCTGGAAATTTGTTGCTATAAGCAGATTTAAAATTCTGAATTGCTTGTTTATCTGTTGCAAATTCATGTGCAGGCAACATTTTAATTTGTTTAATGGTAGGTAATGAGCGTTGTGTTTCTGTATCGAAGGGACGAATAGAATCAACTTCATCATCAAAAAAATCAATACGGTATGGCGTATCACTTGCCATCGGGTAAACATCTAACAATGAACCTCGAGCACAAAATTCCCCATGCTCTTGAACTTGTTCAACGGCATAGTAGCCAGCTTCTTGTAATTGCTCTCTGAGTTGTTGTAGTTCTAACTTTTGCCCTGTTTTAACAACTAAAGTGTGTTGCTTTAAATAACTTGGTGGTGCTAGTCGTAATAATAGAGTCGTCACAGGAACAATTAAAATACCTTCTTTTATAGAGGGTAATTGATACAGTGTTTCGATACGTGTGGAGATAATATCCTGATGTGGAGAAAAATGATCATAAGGTAAAGTTTCCCAGTCAGGAAATAGGTTTACTTCAAACTTACCTTCAGCAAAAAAAAGCAACTCTTGATGCAATTTTATTGCGCTTGGAGTGTCATTAACGATTACAATTAATGGTGATTTTTGTGGATTAGCTTGTGCACACTGATTAATAACAAAGCTTTGGCTACTACCGACTAAATTAGCAAGTTGTTGTGTATCAGTTGATGATTTTAAAGGTTGTATTTTAAGCAAGCTATTCATATTATTTACTTATATTCATTATGTTAATTGTTTTTTGTCACTGTTTTTTATTATTATTTTTCATTATTTTAATAATGCTTTAATGCTTTAATGCTTTAATGCTTTAATGCTTTAATGCTTTAATGCATTTAATGCTTTAACGGTTGTCGCGTTACAATAATCATTAAAATTTCTTGTTTTTCATAAACTCTACAAAGCAAGTTGTTCTGAGTGAGAGAGAAGCACCATTTGCAAGAGTTTTGTCTGTCTAAGCGAATAAAGATACATTAGAATGCCTTGTATTAAAATGTAATCAAAGAGTTAAGTCTCTATTTAGTGATATTTATTATCTCACACATAATAAAAGTCACTTTCAATAAAAGATAGCTTTATATAAAAGGTAACTATGTTTTATCCTTTAAGTGTATTTATCGGTCTACGATATACAAAATCTAAACGAAATAATCAGTTTGTTTCTTTTGTCTCTTTGTTTTCAACAGGGGGAATTATCCTAGGAGTGCTGGCTTTAATTACAGTGTTATCTGTGATGAATGGCTTCGAAGGTGAATTAAAACAACGTATTCTCGGCTCTATTCCACAAGCGAAATTAAGCAATCAGCAACATATTATCGATCATTGGCAACAACGTATTGACAACTTACCTCCAAATTTACAGGTGATTGCTGTTGAACCTATGATCAATGCTGAAGCGATTATCCAGAGCCCTAATAATTTACAAGGCGCTTTAGTTGAAGGTATTTATCCAGATAAATATGCAAGTCACACAGTGAAAGACAGTATTTATATGGGGGAACTAAATGATCTACAAGCAGGAGAATACCGGGTTATTATTGGCCATCAATTAGCAACTCAGTTAAAAGTTCATCTTGGTGATAAAGTGAGAATTATCTCTACAAGAGGTGCAAGGTATACACCTTTAGGACAAGTGCCTAGCCAACGTAATTTCACTGTTGCTGGTATGTTTGAAGTTGGTTCAGATGTCGATAGCCATCTTGTTTTAATGCATGCACAAGATGCTGCTCGTTTGATCCGTCTTCAACCACAGCAAGTAACAGATTTACGCTTCTATTTTAACGACCCCTTTGCTGTTGAGTCATGGCAACATCCTTCTCTTGATGCTGGTGAAACACTTGTTGATTGGCGAAGTACTCACGGTGAATTATTTGCAGCCGTTAAGATGGAAAAGAATATGATTTGGTTACTACTGTGTCTCATTATCGCCGTTGCCGCTTTTAACATTTTATCCTCCTCTGTGATGGTTGTAACAGACAAAAGTGCTGAAGTGGCAATTTTAAAAACCTTAGGCATTCAAGCCTCTACTATTAATTTTATTTTTATTCTTCAAGGTGCATTTAGTGGAATTATCGGAGCCTTAATTGGTACTGGATTAGGGTTGCTATTGAGTACTTATATTAATGAGGTGATGTCATTTTTAGGTTTACATGTTTTATCTAATGCGTCTGGAGGCGCACGTGTACTACCTGTTATTCATGAGCCCGTACAAATTGCATTTATCATGTTTGGCGCCATGTTATTAAGTTTATTAGCTACTTTATATCCAGCTTATAGAGCAGGTAAAGTAAGCCCTGTTGAGGCATTAAGATATGAATGATTCGATTATAGTTTGTCATGATTTAAGTAAAGTTTATCAAGAAGGTAAGCTACAAACACCAGTTCTACATGGTGTTAATTTAGCTGTCAATAAAAGTGAATTACTGGCCATTGTTGGTACCTCAGGCTCAGGTAAAAGTACATTATTACATCTTCTAGGAGCTTTAGACTCGCCTTCTTCTGGTGAGGTGATATTTAATGGTGAGAATATTAATAAGCTATCATCAAAGCGACAAGCTAAATGGCGTAATCAAGAGTTAGGGTTTGTTTATCAATTCCATCATCTATTATCAGAATTTAGCGCATTAGAAAATGTTGCAATGCCGTTATTGATTGCAGGTGAAAGCATTAAAGTTGCCCAAGAAAAAGCAATGTGTTTATTAGATCGAGTGGGGTTAAGCAGCCGTATCGCTCATCGTCCTGCAGAGCTATCAGGTGGGGAAAGACAACGTGTTGCGATTGCTCGAGCTCTAATCAATAACCCATCTTTAGTACTTGCCGATGAACCTACAGGTAATTTAGATGCTAAAAGTGCTGAATCGGTTTATCAGTTACTCATTGAGTTAAATAAAGAGTTAGGTACGGCATTTATTGTTGTAACTCATGATCAGCAATTAGCTAATAAATTAGATAGGCAGATGTATATGAGTAATGGTGTTTTACAGGATTCGTTATAATGCTCAGACCTTTACCCTTATTTGTTGGCTTACGTTATAGCCAAGCAAAACATAAAAACAAATTCGTTTCTTTTATTTCAATTGCATCAATCTCCGGCATTATTTTAGGTGTTGCTGTATTAATTGTTGGCCTTTCAACGATGAACGGTTTTGAAAGAGCATTAAGAGACCAATTATTAACCGTGATCCCGCATGCGGAATTAGAAGTAGTGAAAGGTGATTTTACTCATGAAGAACAAATACTATCTCAAATAAGGAAACATCCAGGTGTTGCTGGCGCTAGTCCATATATTGTAATGAATGCGTTATTACAAAAAGATAGCAAAATGAAAGCATTACAAATGCGTGCGATAACACCTGATACAGAGAATCAAGTTACTTCGATTGAACAATATATTAAACAAGGTGGCTGGGAGTTATTATCAACATCAGAAAATAGTATTATTTTAGGTGAACCCGTAGCCCAACATCTTGGTTTAGTGGTAGGTGATAGGCTTTCACTTTTATTACCTCAAATTGGCTCTAATCAACTTAAAGCCGCTCGTAAATTCTCATTTGTGTTAACTGGCACATTTAAAATGGGAGGGCAAGTCGATAGTACATTAGGTTTTATACATATTAATAAAGCCAAAGAGATGTTACACCTTAATAATGCGACGGGGATTGCTTTTAAAGTAGATGATGTTTTACAAGCACAAGTGTTATCGAGAGAAGTGGCTTATAGCATCCCTGTTTATATGTATATTAAAAGCTGGATCACTAGCCAAGGTTATTTATACCAAGATATACAAATGGTTAAGTCGCTAATGTATGTCATTTTATTGCTAGTTGTCGCTGTTGCTTGTTTTAATATTGTGTCAACTTTGGTTATGGCTGTGAATGAAAAGCGTAGTGATATTGCTATTTTAAAGACCATGGGCATGGGGAAATGGTCATTGCGTGCTATTTTTATCGTACAGGGAGCATTTAATGGATTGTTAGGTAGTCTTTTAGGTGCGGTTGTTGGTATTTATCTAGCGAGTAATTTGAGTACTATTTTTAGTGTATTTGAAAACATGTTAGGACGTAAATTACTCTCTGGCGATATTTATTTTATTAATTACTTACCTTCTCAGGTTGATTATCATCAAGTGGTGATTATTACCGTTGTTGCTTTTGTTATGAGTGTGGTTGCCACTTTGTATCCAGCCTGGACTGCAAGCAATATAGAGCCTGCAAAAGAGTTAGGTTATAGCCATTAACTTTTTCAACCAACAAGAATGATCAGATTGTTAGGGGAGGTATCGAATAGTGCATTAATTTAATGCGCCATTATCTTCTAATAATTTATAAATAGCCTGTGCAATTAGGCCATACCCTTGAGCGTTAGGATGGATCATATCACTACGTAGAGATGGTTTTTTTAATACATCTTTTATGATGTCATTTTCTAATGGAATATTATATTGCTCTGATAATTCCTGATATTGTATAAGATCAGGTAAAAATAAAGAGGCTTCAGGTACTGATATTAAAACAATTTGTATATCTCGCTCTTGTGCCATTGCAATCATTTGTGAAAGGTTATTTTTCATTACCTGTAGACTTTGTTTTTGCAGCATATCATTTGCACCATGGCATAAAATAATTAACTGCGGCTGATATCGATCCAATAAAGAGGCTAATCGTTTTAAACCTCTATCGCTTGTTTCACCACTTATGCCTTCGTTAATCACATCTATATTTAATAATTTACTTAATTGTGCTGGATAGCTTTGATTTTTTTTAGCTCCATATCCAAAAGTTAAACTGTCCCCAAAGGCTAAAATAGGTTGTGTATGATTCAATGGAGTTAGTTTTTCAGAGGAGCCACAAGCTGTTAATAAAAAGCAAAATAGCAGGGTAAATATTATTTTCATTATCGATTCATTAAAATAAGGGTAAAAAAAAGCGCACGTTAAAGTGCGCAAAGTCTAATTGGTTAGAAACTTAATCGTCTAAAATACCCAATATTGAAAGTAGGTGTACAAAAATATTGAAAATATTTAAATATAGAGAAACAGTTGCACGGATGTAATTTGTTTCACCACCATTAATGATACGGCTTGTATCAAATAAAATTAAACCAGACATGATTAGTACAACAACACTGCTGATAACTAACTGGAATAATGGAATTTGTAAAAAGATATTAGCAATAATCGCTACCAGTACTGCAATCATACCAGCCATTAAGAACCCTCCCATAAATGAGAAGTCCTTACGTGTGGTTAATACATAAGCTGATAAAGCAAAGAAGATAATTGCTGTTGTACCTAATGCTTGCATAATAAGGGCAGGGCCGTTAGGCATAGTTAAATAATGATTTAACATATTACCAAGAGATGCACCCATCACACCTGTAAACATAAATACCCAGAATAAGCCTTTACTAGTATCTGCTGTTTTTGAAACAACAAATAATAAAGCAAACCCTACTAGCATTAATACAAGTGAAACCATTGGGCCAATACCAACCATAGTTGCAATTGTTGCTGTTACTGCACTAAATGCTAATGTCATTCCTAACAGCATATATGTGTTCTTTAAAACTTTATTAATTGAAACTCCAACACTGTGTGTTTGAGCATTATTAATAGAAGAATTCATCTTTAACTCCAATTTAATTAGTGATTACATCAGACATCATAACATGAGATTTTAGCTTGTGGAGGATTTTCGTTGCAGTAAATAATGGAGGATAATTTTTTTTGATGCATATCCTCTTAATCATTAATAAATAAGGCGATTAAACGCAAAATACTACCTAAAAAGGGTGGTTTTTGGTGGTGCGAGAAGTGAAAATAAAGGGATATTTAATTTAAATAATAAGTAATAAAAAAAAGGCACCCAAGTGCCTTTAATACAATTATATAAATATTAGACTCTATTATTAAATTGCTTCAATAATGCCTACAAATTCTTCAACAATAAGTGCAGCACCACCAACCAATCCACCATCGATATCTGGTTGAGCAAATAAGTTTTTTGCATTGTTTGCTTTTACACTACCGCCATAAAGAATTTGCACTTTTTCTGCGACAACTTCATTTTGTGCTCTTAACCAAGAACGGATAAAGGAATGTACTTCTTGAGCTTGTTCTGCCGTTGCTACTCTACCTGTTCCAATTGCCCACATAGGTTCATAAGCGATAACAGCTTTCTCAAACGCAGCTACACCTACAAGATTAGTCACTGCTTTGAGTTGTTTTTCAAGTACTTCAAATGTCTTATGCGTTTCACGGTCGAGTAGTCTTTCACCAATACATAATACGGGAATTAATCCACTATTCTGTGCAGCCATAAACTTTCTTGCCACCATTTCATTTGTTTCGAAATGGTATTGGCGACGCTCTGAATGGCCAACTAAAGTATATTTAGCTCCAAACTCTTTCACCATATCTGATGATGTCTCACCGGTAAATGCGCCTGTAATATGCTCACTAACATTTTGAGCGCCAAATTTAAGATTATTGTTTTGTGTAAGTTTGGCAACATGTTCAATAAAAATTGGAGGGGGGCATACAACAACTTCAACATTCTTAGTTGAATTCGCCGTACCCTCAATACCTTTAATCAGTGCCGAAATAGTATCTTTAGTGCCGAAAAGTTTCCAGTTGCCCATTACAAGAGGTGTTCTCATGTTTGACTCCATCATTTTTATTAGAACTAATAAGTATCGAATAGAATAGTGTTTATAATTAACTATCTGAATAAACTTATCATTTTTTTTTATATATTTGTAACAAAATGAGATAAATGATTAATTAACTTCTTTAAAATTAGATCGAAGTTAATAATTGATATTTAGTTCATTACAAATTGTTAATTAAGCAGTTAATTAATTTCTGTAAATTGAACGGCGGTATGTTGCTTATAGAACTCATTTTCTGTGTCATCTTCAACAGTTTGGCTTTGAACCGCAAAAGACTCTTTATCAAAAGCAATATCACCACCATCTATAATCCCAGACTCCCTGGTAATTGATTTAAAATCAAATAAAGTCGTATCTGCTAAATGTGAAGGAACCACGTTTTGCATTGCAGTGAACATAGTTTCTAAACGACCTGGATAATTAACTTCCCAATCATTTAGCATTTCTTTGGTTAATTGGCGTTGTAAATTTGGTTGAGAACCACATAGGTTACAAGGAATGATAGGGAATTTTTTAAGCTCGGCAAACTGTTCTATTTCTTTTTCTTTACAATAAGCCAATGGGCGAATAACAACGTGTTCCCCATTATCTGACACTAATTTTGCTGGCATAGATTTTAGTTTGCCGGCAAAAAATAGATTTAACATCATAGTGGCAAGCATATCATCTCGATGATGCCCAAGTGCAATTTTGGTGGCGCCTAACTCTTTTGCTGTTTTATATAAAATGCCACGACGTAAACGAGAACAAAGACTACAGGTTGTTTTACCTGGCTCTAGTTTGTCTTGCACTATGGTATATGTATCTTGTTCAATTATGCGGTAATCAACGCCTAACTGTTTAAGGTACTGTGGTAAAATATGTTCTGGAAAACCTGGCTGTTTTTGATCTAAATTTACTGCGATGATATCAAAGTGGATAGGTGCGACTGCTTTTAATTGACTTAGGATCTCTAATAAAGTGTAGCTGTCTTTGCCACCAGACAAACATACCATTACTCTGTCGCCTTCTTCGATCATATTATAATCTGCAATGGCTTGACCTGTTTGTCGACGTAACACTTTGTTTAATTTTTTGAGATTGAATAACTCTTTTTCTGACAGTTGTTGCGTCATGGTATGCCTTGCTTATAGTGGTGATAAAACTGCGCGCATTGTATAAAAAGAGTGGAGTAGATGTAAAGACAAAGACTCCACGTATCGCCTATAAAACAGTGGGGTGAGCAATTAAATAACCTTGAATTCCATCTACATGCATACTTTCAAGAATTTGTTTCTGTTCAATATCTTCAATACCTTCTGCGATAACCTGACAATCCATGCGATGAGCAACATCGATCACCATACGAACAAACTGCTGGTTTTCACTATCACTTTCAATATGACGAATTAAACTTGCATCAATTTTTACAAAATTAGGTTTTAGTTCTTTAAATAAACGAAACGAACCAATTCCTTTACCAAAGTTACAAATTGCTGAGCGGCTACCAACTCTTTTGAGCATTTCAAAAAATCGTTTACTGGTGATCAAGTTGTTGTCTAATAATTTTTCTTGCATCTCAAAAACAAGTGAGCCAGCAATATCAGGGTTTCTTAATAATAAACGTTCTAACCAAATATTAAAGCTACTACTTTGTATTGCAGATGAGCTAATATTCAGACCCCAGCGACAATGGTGACTTGTTTGTACTCGATATTTTGAAATCACTTTCTCTATAATTATCTGTTCCAGTTTAATGATGTTATCTGTTCGTAGTGCCATAGCAAATACATTTTCAGTTGGAATAATGTTGTTGTTCTCTCCTGTGAAACGAGTGAAAATCTCTTGATAAGCTTTCATTTCACGGTGGATTTCTTGAATCGGTTGAGATAAAAGCGTTAATGAGCGCTTATCAATAATATCTTTGATAAGCGTTGTCCAATATTGTTGTCCTAATGCAACGTTTTCATTATCTTTTGGTTCAAATACCCAAGCATTAACACCTTCTAACTGAGCTTTAGCCAAGGCTATATCTGCACGAGTTAAGACCTGTTCTGGTAATTGATTGGAGGTAATTACAGTCATGCCATTAAAAGCAACATTATCTAAGTTATTAAATTGCTGGTATTCATCAAATTTTAGTTTTAGTTCTTTGGCAAGTTGATGTGCATCTTTAATCGACATTTCATGTGCAATAAGAGCAAAATCAGCCCCATTGATATGTGAAATATGGATATTTTTATATCTTTCGATCCCTTTTTTTATCATCTGCGCAATATCAATAATGTATTGATCTCCTTGTTGGAAACCACGTTTAGCATTGATCGCCGATAATTCAAATGAGCGAATAATAAATAAAATAGCTGATTTGGGGTTACTTTCGTGGGTTAATATTTGAATTAACTCTTTTCGAAACGCATGACGATTGTGTAAACCGGTCAGATTGTCTGTATTAACTTGTTCTGCTAATTCAACTATCTTACTTTCTTGTTTCTGTAGTGCTTGATGAATTAATAATTTTTGTTCGTGTAAGGCATCAGAGACTCTCGTGAACGGGGTTTCTTTATGTACATCATTAGTTATTTCATAAACTAAAGCATGCTCTATTTTTTTAAATAATCGGAAGTAAATAAAGTTAGCGATAATCATTGTTAAAATTAAACCTGCAATAATGATCAATACGATAGAGCGGTAGAGTTTAAATAAGGAGTCATTTGTTGATGTATATTCAAATGTTTGCTGGTTTGATACAGAAGTGCTTGTTGAAAGCGGGAGTGGCAATATTTTACTGAATAGATCATGTTCAGACTTTTTTGTGTAAATAATAGGTTTAGATAGGTTGTCACCTGATACTTTGATATAAGTAAATTGATTTAAGTTAATGCTTTCTCTAAGTTCATCTAGGTTGACAAGATCGGGTAACTGAGTGAATTGTTCATTTTCACCTGTTAATTGCTGCTGCTGGTATAATAAAGGATTAAAAATAAGTTTAATGGCAAAGGCTAAACTGATTGCGATAATGATTGTAATAATATTGGTGAGCCAAAGACTTATTTTGTAATCATTCATTTAATGTCCTCCATGATATTAGTAAAATCTCAAAGCACACATGCTCAGAAAAGTATTTATTTAGTATATATAAAATAAATACTTTTTTGTTATTTATCTGAAATTTATATCATTTCCTGTAGTCTGGTTGGTGGCTAACTAATAAATACTTTGTCTGTTCATGCTGAGGAGAATGACAGATCTTTTCAGTCGTTCCTTTTTCAATAATTTTTCCATGATGGAGTACGATAATGTGATCGCTCATATGTCTCACTAAATGCATGTTATGAGCGACAAAAATATAGCTAATTTCTTTTTCTTTTTGAATTTTTAATAGTAAATTTATGATTTTAAATCGTAGTGAAATATCTAACATTGCTAGTATCTCATCAGCAATAATGATGTCCGGGTTTAATATCATTGCTCGCGCTATAGCAACTTGATGTTTTTGTACGCTGGATAGCATATTCGGAAAAAAGGCTAAATAATCTGGTAATAAGCCTACTAGTTTTAAAGTATCAAGAATCTGTTGATGTCGTTGTTCTGCATTTAAATCAGTATTGAGCTCTAATGGAGCATTTAAAATTTTACCAACAGTCATTTTAGGGTTTAATGAGCTACTTGGATCTTGAAATATCATACGCACTGAAAGACAACGCTCTTGAGAACTAAGAGAGGATATGTTTTTTCCTTTAATATAGATATCACCTGAATTCGCTTTTAATAGTCCAGCAATGGTTCTTACTAATGCACTTTTCCCTGAACCACTTTCTCCTACTACCGCTAATGTCTGTGCTTTCTCTAAGGTAAAGTTAACGGGACCAAATGCAATACGATCACGGCTAGTAAATAAACCTGAGACTTGTTTAAAGCTTTTGAAAAGATTCACAACATTTAATAATGGCTGCATAATTAGCTCAATTTAATTGGATAATGGCATCGGAAACTATGCCCTTTTTTAATTGTCACACTTGGATTTTCAACACAGGTTCTTTGCGCTCTTGGGCACCTAGGGCCTAATCGACAACCGATAGGTAATTGATTGGCTGAAGGTATATTACCAGGTAAAGTATAGAGTTCACCTTTATGTTCATGTGATGGGTCATTATGGATCATTGTTTTCAGCAAAGCTTGAGTATAAGGGTGCATAGCGGAGGTAATTATTTGTTTATACGAGCCAGATTCTACTGTTTGTCCACAATACACTAGGGTCATGTAATCTGAAATGTTACTGGTATTTGCAAAATTATTACTCAATATGAGCAGCGTTGTATTATTCAGTTGATTGAGTTTATAGAGTAATCTAAATATTTGTGATTGCGTCACCGCTTCCATAGAGGTAGTTGGTTCATCTGCGATGATTAAACGAGGATTATTAGCAATTGCCATTGCAATCATTATTTTTTGACAAACACCTTCAGATAATTGATGTGGATATGAATTGAGAATCGAGATATCATGCTGGATCCCCACTTTATGCAATAATTCTTTCATTTGTAATCGGCTAGATTGCACATTAACCCGTCGGATTTTTCCTAGGATACGTCTGATCCGGATTTTCATTGTTTGTTTTGGCAATACTGACTTTATTTGCGTATGTATCTTTTGACTAGGATCGAGGTAAGAGCTTGGTTTTTGAAAAATCATAGATATTTCTTTTCCCATGATTTGGCGACGTTCTTTTTGTGATAGTTTAGTTAAATCTATCCCACCTAAAAACATACGATCTGCTGTTACTGTCCAGTTATTATTATGTAATCCCATGATTGCTTGTGCAATGAGGGTTTTTCCTGATCCTGATTCACCTATTAATCCGTGAATTGAGCCTTCAACGATATTTAATGAAGCTTTATCAATAACACGAATTTTTCCTTGAGCTGTTTCAATATCAATACTCAGGTTTCTAATATCTAATAAAGCCATTATTCTTCTCCTTCAATAACAGCGTGTCGTAAACCTTCTGCAAATACATTAACAATGACAATCACTAAAAAAATGGCAAGCCCAGGAAAAATAACCAACCATGGTGATAAATAAATGAGTTCCATACTACTTGCAATTAAAGAGCCTAGTTCTGTTTGTGGCAATTGAGCGCCAAAACCTAAAAAACCTAATGTAGCAATTTCAATTATAGCCATGGTAAATAGTCGGTTAATAACGGTAATGGTGGGCTCTAATATATTAGGTAAAATTCCATAACGGAATAATCGTAAATTGGTTGCTCCATCCAACTGTAAGGCAATGATATACTGTTTGCCTAGCTCTTGTTCAATAGCTAAATAACTGGCTCGTATAAATTGCGGTAAGAGTGAAAGAGATATTGCAATCAAGCAGTTGTAATAACTTGGGCCAAAGATTGTGATCAATATTAAAGCTAACAATAATGAAGGAATGGCTAATAGCGCATCTAATAAATGATGTAAAATACTCGCCTTGATGCCTTTTGTAAGTGCGGCACTAGCACCAATAACCATACCAATAATTGCAACAATAAAGGTAATTAATATAGCGCCTCCGAAGGTGAATTGTAAACCATGGAATACACGTGATAATGTGTCTCGCCCTAAATCATCGGTACCGAGTATATGATCTATATCCCCACCATCAACCCAATAAGGAGGCAGTAACATCTTGTCTGAATTTTGAGCTAATGGTGAATGAGGTACAAAGTGAGGCGCAAAAATAGCAGCAAAAATGAGTAAGATAACTAACCACATTGCCACAACAGCAATACTTTTACTTTTAAAAATAGACCAAATGTAACGAAGTGGTGATTGGATTTTATCTTCGTTGAATCCATTATTTATCAACATATAACGAACCTCGTCTTAGTGGACTAATAATGACCATAATAATTTCTACCAAGATACTAAAAAACAAAATAAACCCTGTAATAATTAACATACCGGCTGGTAGTACTAAGTAATCACCTGCTTTTAAAGAAGTAAACAGCCACTTTCCAATACCATCTAAGTTAAATACTATTTCAATGGTCATAGCAAAGGAGATCACTGTGCTTAATTGTAAACGTAATTGCGGAATAATAGGGGGGAGAGCATTTCTTAATGCATGAGTAAAAACTATTTTACGGCGAGAAAAGCCTTTTGCATAAGCCGCTTTAATATAGTTGCTACGCATGACCATTGTCATTGAATGACGTGTTAGACGGATAATTTCTGTTACAAGAAAAAATGAGAGTACCAAAGAAGGTAATATCAGATGAGCAATTCTGTCAAAAAAAGCAAACAACCCATATTCTTTAGTTACTAATAAAGTGTCGATTAATAAAAAACCAGTCACAGTAGGCACATCATATATTAAGCTTAAATTGCCATCTACAGGTAAAACATCCCCCCAAACACTAGGTAATAAGACTGCCATTACGCCAACCCAAAAAACAGGTAATGCTAAACCAACAATTGCGACAGTCATTATCATGTAATCTAGTTTGGTATTTCTAAATAAACCTGCAAGTAGACCAAGTGGGATGGCAATTAAACATGAGATTAATAACGCGCTAAAACATAACTCTAATGTTGCATTAAAAAAGAGTAAACCTCGTGTTAGTAATGGTTGATTATCTAAAGAGGAATAACCAAAATTTCCATCCAGCAAATTAAATAGGTAAGACAAGTACTGAAAAAAATAATTAGGTTGTTCTGACAATGTCAGATCACTTTCAATGGTCACACTGCGATCAATTGCAAATGCGATAATCGTTAAGATAAACGCAGTGATCAATAATAGGTTTAAACGTCTTATTAAAAATGACAGCATATTAATTTAGATCTTGTTTAATGGCATATTGAAAATTAATGCCGGTTAATGGATTAACTTGTACATTTAAAACAGATGAAGAAATTGCATCTAGTCTTAATACGTGTGCAATGGGTAAATAGGGACGTTTTTTATATATTTCATCTTGTAAAAGGTAATAACTTTTAATGCGTTGTGCAAAATTTGATTCTGTTAAAGATTGTTCTAATAATGATTCAGTATGAGGTGAACACCAGCGACTACTATTCCCGTTTTCAGGCGAAGAAGCACAACTCAATAAAGGTCTAAAGATACTATCAGGATCATTAATATGTACATTGATACCTGTTAAATAAGTATCATAATCACCACTAAACAACCTTGCTTGCAATGCTGTTCCGCTGAGGCTCTCAATCTTTGCCATGACGCCAATATCCGCCAAATTTGATTGTATTAATTCAGCTGTTTTGTGAAAGTTAGGATTAAACACTGCTGCATTCTCTGGTACTAGAATACTCAATGTTTTAGAAAAATCGTAGTTAAGTGTTTGTAACTTTTCTTTGGCCTGTTGAGAGGCATAAATATTTTCGTCAATACGTGGTTTTAGCGCCCAAGACTGTTTGCTCAATAGTGTATTAGTTTGTATTGCACTCTGAAAATAGACTGCCTGTAAGATAGTTTTTTTATCAATCGCCTGTGATAGCGCATAACGGACTTTATCATCCTGTAGTATGGTTTGTTTGGTGTTAAATGCCCATAGCGCGATATTTGAAGTGGATTTACTGTTTAAGATGATTTCTTTATTCTTACTCATTGCCTCTAACTGACTAGCCGCTGGATACGAAATAACATCACATTCACCTGATAGTAATTTACTATAGCGCTTTGTTGCACTTGGATTAGTGATGTAAATAAGGTTTTCAATATTAGTCATATCCTGCCAATAAAGCTCATTTTTTTGATAGCGGATCACACCATTACTCGTATAGCTTTTAAATTTAAAGGGCCCTGTACCAATCGGTTGAAAATCAATCTTTTCAGGTTGACCACGTTGTAATGACTGATCTGCATATTGCTTTGACTGAATAACTGCATAATGGGCTGCTAAGTTAGCTAATAGAGTAACATCCGGTTTTGATAGAACAAACTCCACAGTATGCTCATCAATTTTATTTATTTTAGAAAGCAAATTAGAAAAAGGGTGGCTATAAGAATAACTCTCCATTTGATTATTCACCGTATGATAAGGATGTTGTATATCAAGCATGCGATTAAAACTAAATAGCACATCATCGGCATTAAAAAATCGAGTGGGTGTGAAAAAATCAGTATGATGAAAGCTGATATTTTTACGTAATGTAAAACGATAATGTAATTTATCATCACTTTGTTGCCAGCTTTCAGCTAAATCAGGAATGAATCGATTGGTATTGGAGTCGAGTTTTACTAAACGATTAAAAATTTGGTGTGTTGTTGCATCTAAACTAGCGAGATCATTACTTATTTGTGGATTAAAAGATGTTGGATTATTTTCTGTACAATAAATGAGTGTATTATCAGTTAGTTGTTTATTTTGATAACAGCCTTGAAGGCTAACTATGGATAGCAATAACAAGATTAGTCGCGTCGTTCTTAAGCTTATTAAATACATAGCGTAATTCTATATCCATTAGAAGTCATAAAGGTTATTTTAGCAGTTGCAAAGCGCAAATAAAATATTAAATATCAGAAGGATAGACTAATTTAATATTTCCATTAAATCATCTGACAAATTGACCCATAGAATATTCATTGAGCTTTTAATTTTGATAGATTTTTATAACATATTACGATAGCTATCAATGAAAAGATGATACTTGCGACTGCCTGTCCAACCAGTATACCTTGTGCGCCGTAATAATAAGCTCCTAAGCTCACAAATGGAATTATTCCAAAAAACATTTTTCCTGCATTAAGTAGGGTCGCCACTTTAGCGTGCCCAACATTATTTAAAAATGACATGGCGACTAAATTCATCGCTACAAAAATGAAACTGATGGGAATGTATTGACAAAAAAATCGTAGCAAAATTGCGGCATCGTTACGGGCATTAAATAGTTGGATTAAAAACTCTTGTAAAAAAGATAATGTAAGTGCTAATACTAAGACATATTTGATTATAAAATTAAGTGAAATATTCAGTGTATCTTTTACTCTAATAATATTTTTAGCCCCTAAATTCTGGCTAATAATAGGGCCTATACTACCAGGCATAGCAAATAGCATTATAAAAGCAACTGGAATTAATCTGCTGATAATTGCCCAACCTGCCATAAAATCACTTCCAAACTTAGCTATTTCGTAAGTGATATAAAGATGACTCATCGGAGTGATCATTTGTGTTAACGATACGGGGAGAGCTATTTTTAATATTTTATGTGTATTTACTTTAAAATCATCAAGTTTCATTCGTACAATAAATCGATGTTGATACAATAAATAATATCCTCCAAGTAATAACATCGCCATTCTCGCAATTATTGAAGCAAAAGCGACGCCATTTAAATCTAGCTTAAAATAAAATATAAGTAGGGGATCTAATATTAGGTTAACGACTCCTCCTATCAAGGTACAAATCATTGCTAGCTTAGCTTTTCCTAGAGCACGTAAAGTCGCTATTATTTGCATCGATAATGCAGCCAGAGGAATGGAAAAAACAACTATTTTTAAATAATGAGCGGCAGCCTCAAGTTCTCTCGCTTGAGCGCCAATCATAGATAATATTGTTGTAGTGTTATAAAAGATAATTAAAGAGATAAAAATACTAAAAATGAAGGTCAACAAATAACAGGTGAGTGCTGATTTTTGGGCTGAAAGTATATCTTGTTGGCCAATACTTTTAGCTATCACTGCTGAGTTTGCAATCATCATTGCAATACTTAATGAGGAGGAGAAAAATAAAATAGCGGCTGCATAACCAATCGCTGCAACAAGGTGTGGCTGGTGGAGTAAACTAATGAAATAAATATCGATTAAATCAACAATAAAAAAGACGCTTAACCCAATTACATTCGTTAGCGCCATTTTTATTATATGTTCAGAAAGATCTCCCTGTGTGAATTTAGCGCTGAATGACATTACTCATCGACATATAAATTTGCAAATTTATCGAGTAATTGTTCTTGTGTTTCAACATGCTGAGGATCAACAATAATGCAGTTGATAGGGCACACTGCAACACAAGTTGCTTTTTCATAAAAGCCAACACATTCCGTGCATAAATCTGGATTAATTTCGTAGATTTCAGCACCAAAAGTAATGGCTTCATTGGGACACTCTGGATCGCACATATCACAGTTGATACAAGTATCTTCTATTAATAGCGCCATCTTATTTAGCGTGCGGATTACGAGTATCTGCACCCGAAGTTAAATTACGCATTAATAAACCGTGGTTGAGATCAATCTCTTTTGGAATTGGAATATATAATACATGACCAGATCCTGGTGCCACATCCACTAACTCACCTTTACGGTTATGTAATTCTTCAAGTTTGAAATTGATATTACCTTGTGGTGTCATTAATTCTAATTTATCACCGAGTAAAAATTTATTTTTCACGTTCACTTCAGCTAAGCCTTGTTGGTTGCGACCTGTAATTTCTCCAACAAATTGTTGAGTCTCGCTGATTGAATAACCATAGTCATAATTCTGATATTGGTCATGAGTATGGCGGCTTAAAAAGCCTTCTGTGTAACCTCGGTGTGCTAAATTTTCTAACGACCCCATTAGTGACGGATCAAAAGGGCGGCCTGCAATAGCATCATCCATTGCTTTACGATAAACCTGTGCAGTACGGGCACAGTAATAAAAGCTTTTAGTACGACCTTCAATTTTTAATGAGTGAACACCGATTTTTAAAAGTCGCTCTACATGTTGAATCGCACGTAGATCTTTTGAGTTCATTATGTAAGTGCCATGTTCGTCTTCAAAAGCTGGCATGTATTCGTTTGGACGGCCTTCTTCTTGCAATAAGAAAATTTGATCCGTTGTTTGACCGCTACCTAATGTTGGTTCTGGTTTGTGCACTGCAACAATATCACCCGTTTCATTTTCTGTTGCTTCATGAGCATCGTATTTCCAACGACATGAGTTGGTACATGTACCTTGGTTAGGGTCACGCTTATTGATATAACCTGATAATAAGCAACGGCCTGAATAAGCCATGCATAACGCCCCATGTACAAAAACTTCTATTTCTATATCAGGACAATGGAAGCGAATATCTTCGATCTCATCCAGTGAAAGTTCGCGAGATAAAATAACGCGTTCTATACCTTGTGAATACCAAAATTTGACTGTTGCCCAGTTAACCGCATTTGCCTGTACACTTAAATGTATTGCCATATCTGGAAAAGCTTCACGGACCATCATGATCAAACCTGGATCTGACATAATTAACGCGTCAGGTTTTAAATCAACAACGGGTTTCATATCACGAATGAATGTTTTTAGCTTAGAGTTGTGAGGCTGAATATTACAAACCACATACAGTTTTTTACCTTGGGCATGAGCTTCATTAATACCAAGCTGTAATTTTTCAATATTAAATTCATTATTACGTACACGAAGAGAATAACGAGGTTGTCCTGCATAAACGGCATCAGCTCCATAAGCAAAAGCATAACGCATGTTTTTTAAAGTGCCTGCTGGCGATAATAATTCTGGTTTCATCATATTCTCTTCAATAAAAAATTGGGACATTTTAGTAAAAATGTGATGTGAGATTCTACTTGTTTTTATAAAAAAGGTGTAGGGATATGTGTAAATATTCACTATTCATTAGAAATATCATTAAATTGAAGGGAATAGCCCGCTATGACGATAATTCGTTTCACATTTAATAAACGCAACACTATACTACTGAGTAATTTTCTTACTGATAATCAGAGATTTACTTTGAATATCTTTCAACATCGTTTTTAAATATTAGGTTTTACATGGAAAACACAGAAAAGTTTACAAATAACAAACAAATCATTGCCTTCTTAACAGAACAATTCCCAGCTTGTTTTATCACCGGGACAGAGTCTGCAAAACCATTAAAAATTGGTGTGTTTCAAGAACTAGCTACGCGTTTAGAAAATGAGACTCGCGTGAGTAAAACACAACTTCGTGGTGCTTTACGTCAATATACAATGAGCTGGCGTTACCTTCATTGTGTAAAAGCTGGTGCTAAACGAGTTGACCTAGACGGTGTTGAAGGGGATGAAGTTTCTCAAGAACATGCAGATCACGCTCAGCTTTCATTAAAAGAAAGTAAAGAAAAAGCATTTGCTAATAAAAAGAAAACTGAAGCAAATAAAGCAGCTAGCCGACCTGCTAAAAAAGTAACAGTACCAAATCGTAAAAAAACAGCTCCTAAAAAAGTTGCGAAACAACCTGAAATTGATTTAAGCCAATATAAAGAAGCTAATCATAATGAATTAAAAGTAGCACAATCAGTTAAAGTGTTATTAGGAAAATCGCCTGTTTCAGCGACGGTAGTAGAAATTTTAAAAGAAGAAGTTCAAGTACAACTAGACTCTGGAATGGTTGTTAAAGTGAAAGCTAAGCATTTAATCGTATAAAAGGTATTTTAATGAAAAAACTCTTTCGTCATGCATTGATTTTATCTCAACTTCTTTTTGTTGGGGCCGCGTTTGCCACCGTAACTAATGTTAGCTTAAAAGACATTCCACAGTTACATCAAGAACCTCAACATGCAAAAGTGGCGAAAAGAGTAAGCGATTTATTTAGTCGCTCCCATTACAAATATTTGCCTTTAGATGACCAATTATCTGAAAAAATATTTGAACGTTATATTAAGCAGCTAGATTTTAATAAACAGATCTTTATGCAAAGTGATATTGATAAAATGAAAGCTTATCAATACTCTTTTGATGACGATCTTAAATTTGGTGATTTGAAATCTGTATATGAGATTTATCAGCTTAATTTAACTCGTCGTTATGAACGTTTTACTTATGCTCTTTCCTTATTAGATAAAGAAATGAAATTCGATACAGACGAAGAGTATCAATTCGATCGTAGTGAAGCTGCATGGCCTAAAGATAAAAAAGAATTAGATGCACTGTGGACTGCGCGTGTTAAGTCGGATGAATTAAATTTAGCTTTATCTGGCAAAAAATGGCCAGAAATTAAAACGCTTTTAACAAAACGTTATAATTATGCACTTAAGCATTTAACTCAAACTGAAAGTGAAGATGTTTTTCAAACTTTTATGAATGCTTATGCACATACTATTGAACCTCATACTAGTTATTTATCTCCACGTAACGCTGAACGTTTTCAAATGGAAATGAATCTTTCTCTTGAAGGTATTGGTGCTGTTTTACAACTGGAAGATGATTACACTGTAATACGTAGTTTAGTGCCTGGTGGTCCAGCAGATAAATCAAAACAATTATTTAAAGACGATCGCATCATTGGTGTTGGCCAGGACGGTAAAAAAATTGTTGATGTTATAGGTTGGCGTTTAGACGATATTGTTGAGTTGATTAAAGGGCCTAAAGGTACAACGGTTCAGCTACAGATCTTATCAGGTAAAGCTGGCGATAAAAGCCGTGTGATTAAAATTGTTCGAGAAGAAATTCATCTTGAAGATAGAGAAGCAAAATCATCAGTAGAAGTAATTGATGGTAAAAACATTGGCGTGATCACCATTCCAAGCTTTTACATGAATTTAAGTGAAGATGTTAAACGTGAACTAGCTGTACTTGCCAAGAAAGACGTTAAAGGCATTGTGATTGATTTACGTAATAATGGCGGTGGTGCTTTGACTGAAGCTACATTGTTAACTGGGTTATTTATCAAAAGTGGTCCAGTAGTACAGGTAAGAGATAGTCGCCAGCAAATTGCAGTTCAATCTGATGATGATGGCGCAGTTACTTATACCGGTCCATTAACTGTATTAATCAATCGTTATAGTGCATCAGCATCTGAAATATTTGCAGCCGCATTACAAGATCATGGTAGAGCGATCATTATTGGCGAACAAAGTTTTGGTAAAGGAACTGTACAGCAGCACCGTCGTATTGCTCGCTATTACGATCAAAACCAAGATGCAGTTGGTTCTGTACAGTACACCATTGCTAAGTTCTATCGCATCAATGGTGGTAGTACGCAAAATAAAGGCGTTATTCCTGATATAAAATTTCCAACTGCTATTGACCCTAAGGATACTGGTGAGAGTTTAGAAAAAAATGCATTGCCTTGGGATAATATTAAGTCGGCGAAATATACTAAACTTAACAACCTTGAACCAGTGATTAAAAAGTTAATTTTAGCTCATCAAAAACGTATTAAAAGTGAAGTAGAATTTAGTTATTTAGATGCTGATATTCAGGAATATCTTGCTGAAAAAGATAAAACAACAATCTCATTGCTTAAAAAACAACGTGTGAGCGAGCGTGAAAAAAATGAAGCAGAAGGATTGGTTCGTACTAACGAGCGTTTAAAAAGAGCAGGTTTAAAAGAAGTGAAATCATTAGATGATGTTCCTGATGATTTTGAGCCTATTGATGCTTTTTTAATTGAAGCTGGGCACATTACCTTAGATTACGCTAATCTATAATGTAACGATAAGTTTCTAAAGGTCATTGAAAAAGCCGACTTTTATAGTCGGTTTTTTTATATCAGTCTGAAAATAGCAGACTTGGTATTTATATAATATCAATCACAATAAATAACTTATCTATTTTACTTGTAAAAAACTCACTTTCTCGTTGTAAATTTCGTAAAGGGAACAGCCATTTACATCAATTTACACCTTGTAATGTAATCGGTATAAAAGGATTTTATATGTTTAAACCATGGTTAGATAAGTACCCTGAAGGGATCAGTAGTCAATTAGATGAAAGTAGTTTTATTGATTTAGTAGAAATGATTGAACATACCTTTAAAGAGTATGCTGATCATACTGCTTTTATTAATATGGATGAGACGCTTAGTTATGCTGAATTAGAGCTGCAGTCTCGTCAAATTGCTGTTTATTTGCAACAAACATCGCAGCTAAGCAAAGGCGATCGTGTTGCTATCATGATGCCTAATCTTTTACAGTATCCGATTATATTATTAGGTATTTTAAGAGCGGGTTTAACTGTGGTAAACGTGAACCCACTTTATACGGCTTCTGAACTTAAACATCAATTAAATGATTCTGGTGCAAAAGCCATTTTTATTGTTTCTAATTTCGCTCAAACATTAGAAAGTATTGTTAAAGAAACACAGATCCAACACGTTGTTTTAACAAAACTAGGTGATGCATTACCACTGATTAAAAGGAATTTAGTTAATTTTATAGTGGCTTATGTGAAAAAAATGGTGCCAAAATTTAAGTTGCCCGGCGCTAAAAGTTATCGTTCTGCATTAAAAGATGGTGCTAAATTTGCGTATGTTCGCCCAGTGATCCGTTTAGATGATATTGCATTTATTCAATATACAGGAGGCACAACCGGTGTTTCAAAAGGCGCAGTGATGTCACACCGTAATATGGCAGCCAGCTTAGCTCAAGCTGATGGTGTATTTGGTTTAACGGTGAAGCAAGAAAGTGAAATGATTGTGACCGCATTACCCTTGTATCATGCCTTTGCTCTCACTGTGAATTGTCTATTTTTTATTAAAAAAGGCGCAACTAATTTATTGATCACTAACCCTCGTGATTTAGATACTTTCATAAAAACTTTAAGCAAATATAACTTCACTTACTTCACTGCATTAAATACTTTGTTCAATGCTTTATTACATCACCCTAAAATTGATAGCGTTGATTTTAGCCATTTGAAAATTACTTTAGCAGGGGGCATGGCCACACAAACTAAAGTTGCATCGCACTGGAAAGAAGTAACGGGTAGTACAGTTATAGAAGGTTATGGGCTAACTGAGTGTGCGCCTATGGTGAGTGTTAATTCATATAATGTTACTGCACATGATGGTTCAATTGGCCTTCCTATGCCAGGTACTGACTTACGGTTAATTGATGATCAAAATAATATAATTGAGGACTTTAATACACCAGGGGAAATTGAAATAAAAGGTCCACAAGTAATGGATTGTTATTGGCAAAATGAAGAAGAAACAAAAGTTGTTTTTAATGATGGGTGGTTTAAGAGTGGTGACATAGGGCTTTTTGATGAAAAAGGCTTGTTACGTCTTGTTGACCGCAAAAAAGATATGATATTAGTGTCTGGCTTTAATGTTTATCCTAATGAAATCGAAGATATCGTTACTCAGTTAGATGGAGTACTTGAAGCTGCTGTAGTAGGCATTGATGATGACGTGTCTGGTGAGGCTGTAAAATTATTTGTGGTATTGAGTAATTTTAATATTAAAGTTTCAACCATTAAGGCTCATTGTGCTAAATATTTAACTCGTTATAAACAACCTAAAAATATTGAAATAGTCACTGAACTGCCTAAAAATAATGTTGGTAAGGTATTACGACGATTATTAAAAGAAAGATAAGCAATAACAACCGTAATATCATTTTAAGGGGTTACGGTTGTTTTTCATGAGGAAATTATAAAATAATTATTGATAGTAATTAATAGGACGAACGACTAATTCAACGCCTGTAGGAGAGGCTTCCACATAACTTAAATTATTATACCAATCACCTACATCATAACGTTTTCCTGCTTTGTTATTAACTTCCAAGTCATGAATAAAAGCTTGATGTGTATGGCCATGGATAAGGTGTTGTACGTTGTGTTTAGACATTAAACGTAAAACTTCATCTTGTGTTACACCCATCATATTTGTATTTTTATAAACTTTCTTTGACTGGCTCGCTGTGCGAATTTTCCAACCAATACGTTTACGTAATCTCAGGGGCAAGCAATTAAAAATAAATTGCAGCATTGGATTATGAATAACTTTACGCATGCGTTGATAATTTTTATCAAATAAACAAAGCGTATCACCATGCATAATTAACGTCTTACAACCGTATAAATCAATTTCAGTATGCTCAGGTAATAATGTCATGGAAGCTTGTTTTGCATAACGTTTTCCAATCATAAAGTCACGATTACCGTGTATATAAAAAATAGGAGTATTGTTTTTTTGAGAAAACTGCGTTAATTTTTGCGCAACTTCATCCATTAAAGGTGTGTGTTCATCATCACCGATCCAGACTTCAAACATATCACCAAGGATATAAAGTGTCTCAGCATTGACTGCTTCCTTTTCAAGAAAAGAAAAAAAAGCATCGCTAATGTGTCGATGATTTTCGCTGAGATGTAAATCTGCAATGAATAAAGTGCGCATCATAGATTAAGCTACAGTAACACTAGTGATAACAACATCATCTAGTGGCACATCTTGGTGAACATAATGTGCGTTACCTGTTGCAACAACTTTGATTTTATCTACAACATCTTCACCAGCGACTACTTTAGCAAATACACAGTATCCCCAACCATCAGTTGTCTCTGATTTAAAGTCTAAAAATTTATTATCACCAACATTAATAAAAAATTGAGCTGAAGCTGAATGTGGTTCCATAGTACGAGCCATTGCAACAGAATATTTAACATTAGATAAACCGTTGTTTGCTTCATTTTTAATTGGCTTTTGGCTATCTTTTTCTTCCATACCAGGGGCAAAACCACCACCTTGGATCATGAAACCATCGATAACACGGTGGAAAATAGTGTTGTCATAATGACCACTGGTTGCATATTTAATAAAGTTTGCCACTGTTTTAGGTGCTTTTTCTTCATTCATTTCTAGTGCGATATCGCCAAAATTTGTATGTAAAGTAATCATAGTTAAATCCTATCTTCAAAAAGAGCGTTATCATACCTTAACTAGGTAATTCATTAAATACAAAGGGTGAATTTGTCACTTTAGCAGGTTAGAATAGGCGCTTTACAGTAATCGCATTGGATGGAAAATGTTAAAAATATACAACTCCCTAACTCGAACTAAAGAAGAATTTAAACCCCTTGTTACCGGTAAGGTCGGGATGTATGTATGTGGTGTCACTATTTATGATTATTGTCATATTGGACATGGTCGTACTTTTGTTGCTTTTGATACTGTCGCTCGTTACTTACGCTTTAGTGGTTATGATTTAAACTTTATTCGTAACATTACCGATGTTGACGATAAAATTATTAAACGTGCTAATGAAAACAGTGAAACTTGTGATCAACTAACGACACGTTTTACAGAAGCAATGCATGCTGATTTTGATGCACTGAATATGATTAGACCTGATATTGAGCCTCGTGTTACCGACCACATGCCTGAGGTTATTAGCATGGTTGAAGCGTTAATTGCTAAAGGACACGCTTATGTATCTGATACTGGTGATGTACTTTTCTCTGTTTCTTCATTTCCTGAATATGGACAATTAAGCGGTCAAAATCTTGAAATGTTACAAGCTGGCTCACGTGTTGAAGTAGAAGATAGTAAACATGATCCATTAGACTTTGTATTATGGAAAATGGCTAAAGCGGGCGAACCATCTTGGTCATCTCCATGGGGGGAAGGGCGTCCTGGTTGGCATATTGAATGTTCAGCAATGAACAGAAAACATTTAGGTGAAGTGTTTGACATTCATGGCGGTGGTTCTGATTTAAGTTTTCCACATCATGAAAATGAAATTGCTCAGTCATGTTGTGCGCATCACGGTAAGTATGTGAATACTTGGATGCATTCAGGCATGGTGCAAGTTGATAAAGTTAAAATGTCGAAATCATTAAATAACTTCTTCACCATTAAAGATGTACTCGATGTATATGATAGTGAATCTGTTCGTTATTTTTTAATATCTGGTCACTACCGTAGCCAATTAAATTACTCAGAAGATAACTTAAAACAAGCGAGAGCGAGTTTAGAGCGACTATATACAGCTATTCGTGATATTAAAATTGTTGGTATTAATGAGTTTGATGATGAATTTAAGAGCAATAAATTCTATCAAGGTTTTGTTAAAGCCATGGATGATGACTTTAATACACCGGAAGCATTAGCGGTATTGTTTGATTTAGCAAAAGAGATCAATAGAATCAAAGCAACCAATATGGATAAAGCGGTAGCGTTAGGAAGCATGTTAGTAAAATTTGCTAATGTGTTAGGTTTATTATCTCAATCGCCGGATGATTTTTTACAAGGTACTTCACAAGGTAATGGTGAAGATGATCAAGTTGCTGAGATTGAAGCATTGATATTACAACGTAATACAGCAAGGGCGAATAAAGACTGGGCGAGCGCAGATGATGCTCGTGATAAGTTGGCTGCATTAAATATAGTGCTTGAAGATGGTGCTAATGGTACTACTTGGCGAAAAGTTTAATATTTAAATAAGCTTTATTGTTAAATCAAAAAGGACATCAATTGATGCCCTTTTTAAATAATGAATACAATATTAAAAACGATAACCTACTACTAAGTTTAGATTATTCCTATCCTCACCATAACTAAACATTAATGAACTGCTCCAATGGCGAGCAAAGCTTTTCTCAACACCTACCAGTCCAGTCCATTTTTTAGATCTTAACCCTACAACCACTTGATTTTTAACAAAGTTAGCAACGATTCGATTTGCGGTATCTTGATATTGTGCTCCTAGTAATGCCCTTAACCCAATTTCTTTAAAATGATAACCTACGATTGGAGTGATGATAGACATTTTTAATTCCGCATCGGCTTTCTTGGTATATGCAGTTACATATTGTAAATCCACTGTACCAAAGTAATTACCGACCCCTCCAGCAATAGTTGCACCACCACCATATACAACACTACTACTTTTAGCATCGTTCACTGTAAAATAATCACCAGGACCGATATCATCAAAAATAGGAATAGATGGATTAAAACCATTAGGCAATACTTGTAAAGTTATATCACTAAGGGTTTGAGTTTTACCGACAATTAATCCAACGTTTAAAAAAGGTAATAACCACATATCTGCACGCACTAACATGACAGCGGAGCTATTAACAACTTTTGCATCATCACCACCAACTAAATTACCTACATCTTTTCCATTCACGGCAAAACTTGTCATATGCATGGTTGTTTCTTGTAACATACTAATCATTGATATACCAAAAGGCTTCGGTAAATCATAACCTTGTTTACGTGCTTCTTGGCCAAACAAAGGGAATATTCGATCAAGCTCTACATAATAGGTTTTATAGTCTGATTCAGAGAAAGGAGTTTTTTTTTGTATACCGCCTGAAAAACTGACAGGATCTAATTTATGGTTTTGATAAGACGAAACAACAGCATTAATCAGCGAATGATATTTTTCTCCATTTTTAATGCCTTGCTTTTCAATTTTAATACCCTGTAATAAATAACCGCCATTAAAAGGTACTGAGTTAAAGGTTAGCTCTTTCTCAAATATAGTGACATCAATACCTTGATCTTCAAAAGATTCTTGATTGCTTATCACTATTTTATTAATTCGGTGTGATGTAATGTAAACATAGCCTTTAAAGCTTCTATATTGTTTTATTTCATAAGGAATTTCATCTTTTAACAAAGTAAATGAGATAACGGTTTGCTGCTCGGTTTTGGAAACAATTTTAAAGCTATCTGGATCATATACAGATGTATTACCTAGTTTTATCTGTAATGCCATTATTTCATCTAGGGTATTTGAAATATCTTTACCTGCTAAAAGGTGTTCGTATTGTTTGGGGACTTGTAAACGCAGGTCAATACCGTAATTTGTAAAAGGGTCATATAGAAGCTTGTAATTTAATTTAGTTTTTTTATTGTTTGATTCGATTACTTGGGTGGTATCAAGAGTTAATGCAACTTCTGGGCTAAATGTTGCCACAGCAAGATTAAGGATCTGTGGGTCAATACCTTCTTGAATTAAGAGATTAGGTTTATATAATCCATTTTGCGCAAATATCTGGTAGGAGATGAAATACAATAATCCGGATAAATAGCTTAATACCTTATTTTTACTCACTTAATACTCCATTATTAACAGTGATATTATGATAGTAATCATATTAAATAATAGGTCAATCTTACTTGTTATTTGAACTTCAGTTTTCTGGATAATTTAGAAATGGGTTAACATCGTAAGCTTGGTTTTATCGCTAAATATCAATTTAAGAGATGCATAGGGAAAATAACAGGAAGAATCATTTCTTCCTATTAAAGATTATAGAGGTTGTTAATAACTCACTAAAGTTCAACAACTAAATCAGAATATGCTTTTGAACTACAAGTAAGCCGTAGTGCATTTTATGATTGGCTAGAACGCCCAGCTAAAATCATCAGTGAAGAAGAGTTAAATATGTACCGTACTGCACGACAGCTATTTAAACGTAGTCGTGGCAGTTTAGGTTCTTGTCAGTTGTGTAAGAATTTAAGACTGGCTGGCTCAATGTTGGACTTTATCGCACTCGCAGTATCATGCGTAAGCTAAAACTAGTCGTGAGACAGCGTCAGGCATATAAATAACAACCAAGCGTAAACACCGTGATAGCGTTGCCGATAATTTATTAAGGCAGCAGTTTAATCCTAAGTACGCAAACTTAGTTTGAGCAGGTGACGTCACCTATTTGAGAACCAATCAAGGTTGGATGTATTTAGCCGTCGTCATGGACTTATACTCACGTAAGGTTATCGGTTGGTCACTATCAAAACGCATGACGGTTGATTTAGTTGAGCGAGCATTACAAATGGCGATTAACATCAGACGACCTGAGTCTGGGTTAATGTTTCACAATGATCGTGGTTCTCAATATACAAGTGGGCGATTTAGTCAGTTACTGAGAAAATATAAAATAATAGCCTCAATGAGCAGTGTTGGAGCTTGTTTAGATAACGCAGTTGTAGAACGATTTATTGGCAGTTTAAAGAATGAATGGTTATTAAATATTGTTCACTTAACACGTGATGCAATGAAGATGGATGCTGAAGAATATATCCGTTATTACAACCACGAACGGCTTCATACAGCACTCGGCGACTTAACGCCGATTAACTATGAAAATTTACAAAGTCAGGTGTCCGGTTGGGCTTGACCAGAATAGTTAACTATTCTGTTTATTTTTGAAATCTTGTAATGTTATTTCTAATGCTTTAATCGTTATTTCAATATCAATTTTACTTTCTTCTAGTAATTGAATTAAATCAACGGCTAGTTTGATTTCTAAAGGTGCTTTATCTAATGCAGTAGACGCTGTGTTAGTTGGTTGCTTATTAGTCATTGTCTAATGCTTCCATTTTAAATTCTAGTGATTGAGTAAATTCATTACACTTTTGATAGCGCTTTTTAAGCGCACTAATACGGGCTTTGTGTGTTGATTTATTCATTGTTGTTGCGTTTTGGTACAAAATGTTTTCTTCGGATATCATTGTTAATAATCGTTGCTCATATTGATATTGGCGCTGTAATTGTTGATATACTTTTTCTTGTTGTGTTGAATAACGTTTGTATAAACCTTCTGCTTTTCCTGCATCTAATTGATTAACAATGTTCAACAATGCAGAGAATTGATTAATAAATCGTTCGCATTCATATTGAACGATCACGTTATCCATATTTTTACTTGTAACATGTTTTAAGTGTGCAAAAGTATGGTGGATTTGTTGGCAATAACCACTCAATGTTAAACTGCTTGTTGTAAATAAATGCACTTCAAAACGAAATGATTTATTCTCAGTTAATGTTATTTTTTGATCCCATTGCTGACAACGTACCGTTAGTGCATCAAGTTGTTCAGACAAAGCGTTTAAGTGTTTTAAATCAACTAACTGAACCATGCGTTATACCCAAGATTAATCGCCATGATAAGTACAACCATAATAAATAATGGTCGTATAAATTTAGCGCCAAAATGGATTGCAGAATGGGCTCCAATAAAAGCTCCTAGCATTAAACAAGCCCCCATGGTTAATCCAATAAACCAATTAACTTCTCCAAAAGCAATAAAAATAATTAAAGCAACTAGGTTACTAGTAAAGTTCATTGCTTTTGCAATACCGCTAGAAAGCAAAATATTTAGACGATATAAACGCATATTCGAAATAACCCAAAATGCGCCTGTTCCAGGGCCAGAAACACCATCATAAAAGCCTAATGTAAAACCTTGTAAACGCTGTGTTATTCTTAACTTCAGGGTGTTTTCTGGTAATTGTTTATTATCAATCTCCTTTACTCGACTGAATAAAGTATAAAGAGCCACACCTAAGATAATTAAAGGTAAAAACTTATTTAAAAACTCGGTGGAAATAAAGTTAACTAATACGGTGCCACATACAGCCCCAATAAATGTACTGTAAAAACAATGCTTCCAAAAAATGGGATCAAATAGGTTTTTACGAAAATAAGTATAGGCTGCAGTACCTGAAGCGAAACTTGCTGATAATTTATTAGTGCCCAATGTTAAATGTGGTGGTAAACCAACACTTAATAAAGCTGGTACGGTTAACATCCCACCACCACCTACAACGGCATCAATAAACCCTGCAAATAAACCAACTAAGGCTAATAGCATCCAGCTGTTAGGATCTAATACAAACTCTGTCATTTTATTTCTCTACATTTAAAGCAAAAGGAGGAAGGGAGTCAATTAAGCTTTTACCATAACGTTTAGTGATCACACGTTTATCTAACAGTGTTATGTTCCCGGTATCTGTTTCTTTACGGATCAAACGACCGCAAGATTGTATTAATTTTTTACTCGCTTCTGGAATGGTTATTTGCATAAATGGGTTTCCACCTTTTGAAGTGATCCATTCTGCATGTGCTTCTTCAACAGGAGAATCAGGTACCGCAAAAGGTAACTTGGTGATCATCAAATTAGTTAAATAATGCCCAGGTAAATCTAATCCCTCTGCGAAACTACCTGTTCCAAATAAAATGCTAGTGAGCCCTTTATCGCAAGCTTTTTTATGAGTTTCAATCATTCTACTACGCGAACTTTCTCCTTGAATTAATAATGCATTAGGAAATTTTTTACGTAGTTTTTCGGCAACTAAATTCATTTGCCAATAAGAAGCAAATAACACTAAATTACCTTCTTTCTCTTCTATTCGCTGCGCTATATTATCAACTAATTCATTATCAAATCCGGGTTCTGTTGGATCATATTTCATTTTTGCCACATTAAGCGCAATAGAAGGGTAATCGAACGGTGATTTTAGGCGTAGATATTGTGTTCCATCATTATTCTTTAAACCTGCTTGACGCATAAAGTAATCAAAACTATTCAACGACGTTAGGGTCGCTGAACACAAAATTACGCCAGCGCCTTGTGACCACAGCATGTACTCTAATAGACCACCTACTTCTAATGGGCTTGCACATAAAGTGAAACCTTCATTTTCATTATTTACCCATGCAGCAATCGGTGCTTGAGTGGAGGTTCGCTCTTTTAGTAACATGGTCCACAAAGCGCAAAGAGTTTCTAAACGTTGAATATAATAACCTGTTTCAATCAAAATAGGCTCTGCGTCTGAGAGTTTTATATTGGCATCTTTTAATTCTTCTGAAGTGATATTAACCAATTTATTAAGTGCACTTAAGCATTTTTTTGATTCTTCTTTTAAACTAATTAATGCATTGACTATAGGTTGTGGTACTTCACCCATTGGGAAACGATATTGGTTTGATTTGTTATAGTTAAGCGGGTTATTTCTAAAATACAATTCAATGGTTTTTAAATCATTAATGATTTCATTCGCACTTTCTAACATATTTAAATTAGGCGTGATCGTTGTTTGACGATGAACAACACGATTAATATGAGTGCTAACTTGTTTTATTTTTTTAAGCCATTCTTGACTGGTTTTTATATTGACGTTTGCACTAGAAAAGTCGCGAGAAATTTTGGGTAAATGATGAGCTTCATCAAGTACATAGAAACAAGCATCAGGATCGGGTAAAATGACGCCACCACCTAATTCCAAATCAGCTAACAATAAGGCATGATTTACTACAATAACATCGGCTTTATTAATGTTATCTCGAGCGCGATGGAAAGGGCATTGCCTGTGATTGGCTAACGCTTTTTTACAGCTGTGTTTATCGGACACAATTTGTTGCCAAATACGATAAGGTATAGGTGTTGGCCAACTATCTTGATCGCCATTCCATTTACCATCTAGATACGCTGTTTTTAATCTATTTAATAGTTCCGCATCGCCTGCTTGAGGCTTTTCAATGAATAGTTGTGTTTGTTGGTTATCGTTATTATGTTGATTTAATAATTTATGTTCACAACAATAACGTTGACGGCCTTTTGCTAGTGTAAAAGTAAACTTGTAATCGCTATGACGTAGAAAAAATGGCAGGTCTTTACTAATTAACTGCTCTTGTAGCGTTACTGTTGCAGTAGAAATAATGAGTTTTTTATTTAACCTAAGTGCTACAGGAAGCCCGGCTAAAATATAAGCGAGTGATTTGCCTATTCCTGTCCCTGCTTCTGCGACTAATATTCGGCGTGATTTATCATAGTTTCCTGCTAAAACTTTTGCTATTTCGGCAACTAAATAGTTCTGAGCTTTACGCGCTTTAAATTGTGGTAAAGCTTGAGTAATAAGCTCATAGTTGGCGCGAATTTCTTTTTTTAATGAATCTGAAAGCATAAATCTCGATACTATTAATCAGTATAATAAGTGACAGTTTAGGTTATCAATCTGTTTTTAAATGGTTTTTTATTGTATATAAAAAGCAAAAAACCTTTATCTTGGCAGTTTACCAAAATAAAGGTTATTTATCTGTGATATTAACACTTGTGCAGTATTTATTAATCGGTGAAATATTTACCGATTATTAATCAACTTATTATTGTAAATATTATCTTATTTTATAGATCATAAAAATGATAATTAGAAACTGCTAGGGTATCGTTTATTTTGGTTGTTCCAAAAATAAAACTGCGGCTTCAACTCGAGATTTTATACCTAATTTTTTAAGTAAACTTTTTACGTGTACTTTTACAGTACCTTCTGAAATATGTAGATTATCAGAGATCTCTTTATTGCTTAATCCTTTTGCAATTTCTTCCATAATTTGTGTTTCACGGCGTGTTAACCCTGATAATTTTTCTCGAATATTATCTTCTTGATCTAAGCAATCTAAATATTCTGTTAGTGCGTTGCTTACAACCAGTTTACCTTGTTGGATTTGATGTAGATTTTTCAATAATAATTCTGGATCGGTATCTTTTAATAAGTAGCCATCAGCACCTTGATTGATTAATGAAATTACATCTTGCTTGGCATCTGATACGGTTAAAATAACAATTTTGCTGGTAATACCGTCATTACGTAATGCTTTTAAAGTTTCTAAACCAGATACAGCTTTCATATTTAAATCTAACAAGACCATATCAGGGCGTTGTTTTTTCACCATACTAACGGCTTCTATACCGTTTGTCGCTTCATCAATGACCACAAAATTAGGATCCATATTTAATAGCTGTGTGATGCCTTTACGCATAAGAGGGTGATCATCAACAACAATAACCGTAGATACATTGCTCATTTATTATTCCTTAGTGTTACAAACTTAATCGAGTTTTTATTTAAATTGTAAATATCAGTTTGACTTCAGTACCTACTGATAAATTTTGGATTTCTAATACTGCATCGAGCTCTGTTGCTCGTTGATTCATGATTTCAAGACCATAATGATTGTCTTTAGCTGGTTTTTCATCAATGCCAATACCATCATCACAAATTGTAAGCATGACTTTTTGCCCAATAGTGATACAACTAACTGTTATGTTATTACAATTTGCATGTTTCATTGCATTGATGATTGCCTCTCTAACAATCTGCAACAAATGAATATGTTGGTTGGCATGTGTTTGAAAATTGGTTTCAAAATGTCCAAGCTTAATGCTAGCAGTTGTTTGTTTTTGCAATTGAGAAATCATAACTAAAACTGCTTCTTTAAAATCAGATACACTGATGTTTAATCTAAAAGTAGATAGTAGTGAACGTAATTGTACATAAGCATCTGACACAGCTTCTTCGATATTGTTCACGGATTCTTTATATTTATCATTACCTTCATTGGCTTTTATTTGGCGGTGTAAGACAGTGCATTGTATTTTTAAGAATGAAAGGGCTTGCGCAATAGAATCATGAAGTTCGCGAGCAATGACACCACGCTCCTCCATTAATAATAATTTTTGTTCTTGTAAGCTATATTCTTCTTGATATAACGCTCGGGCTAAAAGGCCACTAAAACTTGCAATAATGGTTGCGTTATTGGTTACTGTTACTTCTTGAACATAATTTAAATAACCAAAAGGTTTCCCATTAATAATGATAGGAATTCTTTTTTTATCAGGGTGTTGAGAAGCACATCCATAATCACTATCGATCTGTACTCCATTGATGAGTTCTAAACATAATTTTGAAAGGTTAGCTTGTTTTGCTAAGGCGTTAAGTGCTTCAATGATAATAGCATTCGTTAACTTAACCGTATTTAACTGCTGAGAAATAGTATATAAAAATTGAATTGTTTCGTTAGCATTTTCTAACTCGGTAGTTTTGCTTAATACCTTTTTTTGCATTGCTACAATTAAGGATTCAAGTTCAGTTGACATACTTTGTAAACCAGAAGAGAGAACACCAATCTCATTTTTAAATTCTGGAAAGTCGACGTTAAAATGATGATTGGTAATCGAGGTTACGTTTTTTTCTAATTGCTGCAGCGGAGTCGCAACATAACGTCGACAATAGACTAATAAAAATAATGAGCATAAAGCAATTAAGAAGAAAGCTAAGGTTTCTGAGGTTTTATTTAAATATTCCTCTTGCTCTAATAATAATTGATATTCTTTTATGGTTAAGCTTATTTGTGCAGTGAAATGTGCGAGACGTGACTCTAATTCTGACTGAGATAACTGACTTAACTGTAATTGTAATGCGTGAAACTCTTCATTTAATGCTGCATTGAGTGTATTGATTTCTGAGACATCAAAAAATTTATGTGTTAACACTTGCTCTGATAAATAAGGAGATAGTTTATTAAGGGAGTCTTGTCTGTTTTTATTCGTATATTTAAATTCCACTGCTAGAGTATGGGTAGCAAATTTTAATTTCATCAAACGTTCAATTGCTTCATTACTATTATCTAAGCCGCTATAAGCGCTGACAACATTAAGAATATGAGAGCCAGAGATGGTTAATATGAGTAAACAGATCGTTGAGATCACTTTTGTAATGGAAATTGAATGAAACAGTAGATTAATCTTCATACATAGTTAAGAATAATAGGTAACGAATCGACATAGTTTCCTTTAATTAGAGGCATATGTCATTTATATTTAATTTAGCTCCGAGCTTTTATCACTAAGTTTACCGTATTTTGTGTAAATATGTGATTCAAGCCGCTTAACCGTTTGTAAGTTAAGAAGGGTAAATCTAGAAATGGGTTTGCCTCCCGTGTTTGGAAAGGAACTGACCATGCAATTAATCGATAGATATCATCGTAAGTTTGAATATCTACGTTTGTCGATCACGGACGAATGTAATTTCAAGTGCAATTATTGTTTGCCTGATGGATATCAACGTACTCATCAAAAGCAATTTTTATCTCAAAATGAAATAACCAACTTAATTAATGCCTTTGCAGAATTAGGCACAAGTAAAGTGAGAATAACAGGTGGAGAACCTAGTTTACGCAAAGATTTTGCTGATATTATTTCTCAAATTTCACAAACTGAAGGTATTAAAAAAGTTGCCACTACAACCAATGGCTTTAATTTAAGTAAACATGCTGAACAATGGTTTGAAGCGGGGTTAAGTGCGATCAATGTGAGCGTTGATAGCTTAGATGCTAATACTTTTAACTTAATTACTGGAAAAAATATCTTTCATAAAGTGATGGAAGGTGTCGAAGCATGTGCTTCTGCTGGTTTTGAACAGGTAAAAGTAAATAGTGTTTTAATGAAAGGCTTAAATGATAACGACCTTAATACTTTTTTAGCCTGGATAAAAGATCACCCCATTCAATTACGTTTTATTGAGTTGATGCAAACAGAAGATAATACTGAATTTTTTAATCGCTATCATTTATCTGGTCAAACGATCAAATCAATATTATTAAAGCAAAATTGGATTTGTAAAATAAGGCATGTCAACGACGGCCCAGCTGAAGTTTTCACTCACCCTGATTATGTCGGTGAAATTGGTTTGATCATGCCTTATAGCAAAGACTTTTGCAGTCATTGTAATCGTTTACGTGTATCAGCAGTAGGGCGACTACATTTATGTTTATTTGGTGAAGAGGGAGTAGATCTTCGACATTTATTACAAAATAGTTCGGATAAAGAGCAATTAAAAAAGACTATTATCTCTGCTTTACAAGAAAAGAAAGCAACACATTTTCTAGATTTAGGAGTATCGGGTGGCACGCCACATCTTGCTTCTATTGGTGGTTAACTAAACTAATTGTCGAGACTTCTCTCATTTTCTGTGGGGGATGTCTCATTGCATATAATAGTTGTTGATTTGCATCAAGTGAAATTCCCTTTCCCCTTCTTTTTAAAATACTTCTGCTAAAGTTACTCTCATATTATTTAACATTCTGTTAGCAATTAAATATGCCAATAATTGACACACAAAAACGTAATTTATTTCGCCGAAAATCTGAATTGGTAATTAATAATTTAATGCCTTGGATTGTTGATGCAACAAAATTCACCGAAAACTGTACTCAATGTCAAAATTGTTTAAATAGTTGCCCTGAAAATATTATCGTACAAGGCGATGGTGGGTTTCCTGTTATCGACTTTTCTGCAGGTGAATGTACTTTTTGTACTAAATGTGCAGTAAGTTGCCAGGAAGATATTTTTGCAGATACCAGTGAAATTGCATGGCAAAAAAAAGCAGTTATTAGTGAGAGTTGTTTAGCAAATCAAAATGTCTATTGCCGTAGTTGTTGCGAAAGTTGTCCTGAATTAGCTTTAAGTTTCAAAATAGGTATTAACGCAATTCCAGAAATTGATTTAGCAAAATGTAATGGTTGTGGGGCATGCTTTTCGCCATGTCCAACCAGTGCCATTAACATCAAGGACAGTAAATGAAAGTAGAAGAATTACATGTTTCAAGTTTAATTGTACATGTTAAACCTGAAAAGTCGTCTAGCATTACTAACAGTATCAATGCATTAAAAGGTGCTGAGATGGTGACGATAACAGAGCAAGGGAAAGCCATTGTAATAATAGAAGCCGCTAATCAAGGCCAAATAATGCAATGTATTGACCAAATTAATGAACTAGACGGTGTATTACATACTGGCCTTGTTTACCACGAATTTGAAAAGTCTACGCAAAATGATAGCGAGGAAATACAATGAAGTTTACCAGACGTGAATTTATGAAAGCACAAGCAGCGGCTTCTGCTGCTGCAGTTGCAGGCATAACATTACCAGCTACTGCTAGTAATCTTATTGCAAGTACAGATGCCACTAAAATAAAATGGGAAAAGGCGCCATGTCGTTTTTGTGGTACTGGTTGTAGTGTTCTTGTTGGTACACAGGAAGGCAAAGTTGTTGCTACACAAGGCGATCCAGAATCGCCGGTTAACAAAGGTCTTAATTGTGTTAAAGGCTATTTCCTTTCTAAAATCATGTACGGTAAAGATCGTTTAACAACTCCGCTAATGCGTATGAAAGGTGGTATTTATGATAAACAGGGGGATTTTGCACCTGTTTCTTGGGATGTTGCATTCGATGTAATGGCTGAGAAATTCAAAAAAGCATTAAAAGATAAAGGCCCAACTTCTGTTGGTATGTTTGGTTCAGGTCAATGGACCGTTATGGAAGGTTATGCCGCTTCTAAATTAATGAAAGCAGGTTTCCGTACAAACAATCTTGATCCAAATGCTCGTCACTGTATGGCTTCTGCTGTTGGTGGTTTTATGCGAACTTTTGGTATTGATGAGCCGATGGGTTGTTATGATGATCTTGAAAATGCAGATGCGTTTGTATTGTGGGGATCAAATATGGCAGAAATGCATCCAGTACTTTGGTCTCGTTTAACTGATCGCCGCTTAAGTAATCCTGATGTTAGCGTACATGTTTTATCTACTTACACACACCGTTCATTTGAATTAGCTGATAATGGTATGATTTTCACACCTCAATCAGATCTTGCCATCCTTAATTTTATTGCCAATTACATCATTCAAAATGATGCTGTTGATAAAGATTTTGTTAAAAAACATACTAACTTCCGCAAAGGTGCAACCGATATCGGTTATGGACTTCGTCCTGAAAGTCCATTACAGCAAGCAGCCAAAAATCCAGATTCAGGTGCCTCAACACCAATGTCTTATGAAGAATTTGCTGAATACGTCTCTGAATTTGACGTTGAATATGCTGAAAAAATGTCAGGTGTTCCGGCTGCTAAGCTAATTAAACTTGCTAAAGTGTATGCGGATCCAAAAATCAAAGTGACATCATACTGGACAATGGGTTTCAACCAACATACTCGTGGTGTTTGGGCAAATAATTTAATGTACAACGTGCATTTATTAACAGGTAAGATTTCTAAACCTGGTTCGGGTCCATTCTCCTTAACTGGACAGCCATCTGCTTGTGGTACTGCTCGTGAAGTTGGTACGTTCTCACATCGTTTACCTGCAGATATGGTTGTAAATAATCCTAAACATCGTGCTATTTCTGAAAAGCTTTGGAAAATACCTGAAGGAACTATTCCTTCTAAACCAGGTTATCACGCAGTGTTACAAAACCGTATGTTAAAAGACGGAAAACTAAATGCCTACTGGGTTATGTGTAATAATAATGTACAAGCAGCGGCGAATATTAATGAAGAAGTCATTCCTGGTTACCGTAATCCAGAAAACTTCATTGTTGTATCAGATCCGTACCCAACAGTAACGGCACAAATGGCAGATCTTATTTTACCAACTGCCATGTGGGTTGAAAAAGAGGGGGCATTTGGTAACGCAGAACGTCGCACACAAGTTTGGCATCAACAAGTAGAAGCACCTAAAGGCGCTAAATCAGATCTATGGCAGATGATGGAGTTTGCAAAGCGTTTCAAAATTGAAGACGTATGGGATGCTGACTTGATTGCTAAAATGCCTGAAGTTAAAGGTAAAACTATGTATGACGTGCTTTATCGTAATGGGCAAGTTGATGCATTTGGTTTAGACGAAGTTGCTGATGATAGATTAAATGATGAGTCTCGTCATTTTGGCTTCTATGTTCAAAAAGGCTTATTTGAAGAATATGCTAGCTTTGGTCGTGGTCATGGTCATGATTTAGCTCCTTATGATAGATACCATGAAGAGCGTGGTTTACGCTGGCCTGTTGTTGATGGTAAAGAAACGCTTTGGCGATTCCGTGAGGGTTCAGATCCTTATGTAGCAAAAGGTTCTGGCTATCAATTTTATGGTAAACCAGACGGGCGAGCAGTTATTTTTGCATTACCGTATGAGCCGCCAGCAGAATCTCCTGATGAAGAATACGATTTATGGTTAAGTACGGGACGTGTTCTTGAACATTGGCATTCAGGTTCAATGACTCGACGTGTTCCTGAGTTATATAAAGCTTTCCCAGATGCGGTTGTATTTATGCACCCTGATGATGCTGAAAAGCGTGGTTTGCGACGTGGAGATGAAATCGTAATGGCTTCTCGACGTGGCGAGTTAACGTCTCGAGTAGAAACGCGAGGCAGAAATCGTCCACCAGCAGGATTAGTCTTTATGCCCTGGTTTGATGCTAAACAGTTAACGAACAAATTAACGTTAGATGCAACTGATCCGTTATCGAAAGAAACAGATTATAAAAAATGTGCCGTTAAAGTTACTAAAAAAGTGTAATGACAATGTGGCATTGCGAAGTTGTAATGCCGTATAAACGGAATGATTTACGTCTACTTAAAAAGAGCGCTTGGCTATAACCGCTCTTAGTTATAGTAAGAAGATGGAGAAAAGTAATGAAAAAAATATTAACAGCAATTTTGACTGCATCAATTATCGCATTATCCTCACCTGCTTGGAGTAACGATGATGCATTAACATCAAATAATGGTGGTGTATCATCATTACGTGGTTTATATGAAATATCTGATGTGAATAAAGCTGAAGATTTAAAACGAGTACAACGTGAACAACAACTTATTGATCGTAATTATGTACAGCAACCACCTATGATCCCACATTCAATTCGTGGCTATCAGGTTAACTTGAATGCAAATAAATGTTTGGCATGCCATAGTTTCAAAAATGCGGGTGAAATGGGGGCGACGAAAATTAGTGTGACTCATTTTGAAACTCGTTCAGGTACTACATTATCTGATGTATCACCTCGTCGTTATTTTTGTTTACAGTGCCATGTAACACAAGCAGACGCTAAACCTCTGGTTGAAAACACATTCACACCGGTTCATTCGTTACGCTAAGCAGGAGTTAATATTATGCTTAAATTATTAAAGCGTTTATGGGTGATTATGAAATCTCCTTCGACAGCTTCATTCGGATTTATCCTAGTGATTGGCTTTTTAGGTGGGATTATATTCTGGGGTGGCTTTAATACCGGAATGGAAGCAACAAATACAGAAGCATTCTGTTCTGGCTGTCATGCTCCTATTGTCAAAGAGATACGTGAAACCATCCATTATTCTAATCGCTCAGGTGTTCGTGCGATTTGTTCTGATTGTCATGTTCCACATAATTGGACTGATAAAATTGTTCGCAAAGTACAAGCTTCTAAAGAACTTGTTGCATTTGCAATGGGGACCATTAGTACGGAAGAAAAATTTCAAGCTCGACGTGCTCATCTAGCAAATCGAGAGTGGAAACGAATGAAGGAAAATAATTCACAAGAATGTCGTAATTGTCATCAATTTGAATTTATGGATTTCAGTGAACAAGGTAAACGAAGTGTTTCTCAACATTCAACTGCACTTGCTTCAGGTGAAAAAACATGTGTAGATTGTCATAAAGGTATTGCACATCAATTACCTAATATGGAAGGTATAGAAGGTTGGTAAAATAGCCGATATACTCAATAAAACAAAAGGGGCTTATTGCTCCTTTTTTATTTACTGTGATTAGTATAAGGATGAATGTGAAAATAGCAGGAGTTGTATTAGCGGGTGGGCAGTCATTACGTATGGGTAAAGATAAAGCAACCTTAACGCTTGAGCAACATACATTATTATCACGTGCAGTGACACTATTACAAAATGCAGGTGTTAATGATTGTTTTGTTAGTGGTGATTACGAAGGCTTTAACTGTATTAGTGATCAATATTCATCACTAGGGCCTATTGCCGGGCTTGATGCATGTGCTACACAACTATCTACACATTATGATGCGATGTTGATTATCCCTGTTGATATGCCTTTATTAGCTGTTGAAGATTGCCAACATATATTGCAGCAATTTACTTCTCTAGAAATACAAGGTGTGTATTATCAAGATGTTACTTTCCCTATGTTGCTTACATTAAATGACAATTTAACAGGTTATTTATCCGATGCGGTTACTTCATCCTATAAAAAGCATCGTTCTTTATATCGTTTGCTTAAGCAGCTTAAGGTTAAAGGCATATGTAAAAATGAACGTGATGCATTTCGCTTTGAAAATACAAATACACCGGAGCAATGGCAGCATTGTTTATCAACTTATGCGATGATGCAGTCAAAAGATTAGCCATTAAATAGAATTAAAAAACGATATTAAATTAAAATTTTTATGCTGATAGTTTTATTAAATCAGCAGTACTAAGGATTAACATGAGTCATTTATCAAGCAAAGAATTTACAGCCGCTAACATTGCAGTATTAACTGTTTCAGATACTCGTAATGAGTCCACAGACACCTCTGGCGGATATCTTGTTAACGCATTAGCTGAAGCAGGCCACAAATTAGCATACAAAAAAATTGTCATTGATGATCCTTATAAAATTCGTGCAGTTGTTTCACAATGGATTGCAGATGAAAATATTGAAGTGATCTTAATTACTGGTGGAACGGGTTTTACTGCTCGAGATACAACTCCAGAAGCCGTCTCTGTGTTATTTGATAAAGAGGTGGAAGGGTTTGGTGAGTTATTCCGTGCTGTTTCTTATCAAGAAATTGGCTCTTCAACGATTCAAAGTCGAGCTTTAGCTGGGTTTGCTAATAATACGGTTATTTTCTGTATGCCAGGGTCAACAGGTGCTTGTAAAACGGCTTGGACTAACATTATTCACGAGCAAATTAATTCTCAGCATAAACCATGTAACTTTATGCCGCATTTAGGGAAAAAATAATGTCAGCTACTTTTACCCATATAAATCAAGATGGTAAAGCTAATATGGTGGATGTAAGTGCAAAAGAGGTCACTGTACGACAAGCGATTGCTGAAGCTTATATTGAAATGTCTGCTGAAACATTATCTTTAATTGTTAATGGTCAGCATCATAAAGGAGATGTCTTCGCAACAGCTCGTATTGCGGGGATTATGGCGGCGAAAAAAACATCTGATTTAATTCCTTTATGCCATCCTCTTGCATTAACTAAGGTCGAAGTGAGTATTACTGCTGAAACTCAGTTTAACCGTGTACGTATTGAAAGTTTATGTAAATTGTCTGGCAAGACTGGGGTTGAAATGGAGGCGTTAACAGCCGCGTCAGTTGCTGCGTTAACTATCTATGATATGTGTAAAGCAGTACAAAAAGATATGGTGATTTCTACTGTTAAGTTATTAGAAAAAACTGGTGGTAAATCTGGCCACTTTAAAGCTGCAGAATAGGATTGAAAATGATAAAAGTACTATTTTTTGCCAAGTTAAGTGAGCAATTAGGGACTCGAGAACTGCTTATAGAATCTAATAATATTAAAGACACTGAGCAATTATTTCAACACCTATTAAAGTATCAAGCAGATTGGAGTGGCGTGTTAAATTCTCAAATATGGCTGAAAGCTGTTAATCAAAGTATGACAACTAAGAATGTTGTATTAAATGACGGGGACGAAGTTGCTTATTTTCCCCCAGTTACAGGCGGTTAAATGATCAGTGTCCAGAAACAAGATTTTAACCAACAAGTTGAATATAATCGTTTAAAAAGTAAAACGTCAATCGGTGCCATTGTTACATTTACAGGTTTAGTGAGAGATATTAATCAAGATCAACGAGTGAGTGATTTAACTTTAGAGCACTACCCGGGAATGACTGAAAAATGTTTGATTGATATTGTTAGGCAAGCTAAAGCTCGGTGGAATATTATTGAATCAACTGTTATTCATCGAATTGGCGCATTAACTTTATCAGAACAAATCGTCTTTGTAGGTATCGCGAGTCAACATCGTGGAGATGCTTTTGCTGCCTGTGAATTTATAATGGACTATTTAAAAACCCAAGCCCCGTTTTGGAAAAAAGAAACAATGGAAAGTGGTGAAACTAAATGGGTAGATGCAAGAGAAGCCGATCAGCAAGCTCTTTCAAAATGGAATCTTGAAAACAAATGTTGAATATAAAAGTCCAAGGTATTTATCAATAATGAATAGAATTCGTTTAATTATTTCCTTTATTCTTATTAGTTTATGGAGTGCTCACAGCTTTGCTTTAGCAAGTACGGTAAAAAACAAACCATTAAACATCGCTGTTGCTAGTAATTTTAAATTGTCTGCGCAACATATTGCCCATGAGTTTACAGAAATATCAGGTATTAAAGTTAATATATCAAGTGCTTCTACTGCTACTTTATACCAACAAATATTACGAGGTGCTCCGTTTGATGTGTTTTTATCTGCAGATCAAAAGCATATTGATTTATTAATTGATGCCAATAAAGTGAATCAAGAACATGAGTTTATTTATGCTCAAGGTCGGTTAGTATTTTGGAAACCAGATATTACCAGAGTACCAACGTTACAAGATTTTCTTTTATATGATGGACGACTCGCCATTGCTAATCCAAAATTTGCACCTTATGGTATTGCAGCAGAAGAAACCTTAAAGTCGATTAAAAAATGGCAAGTTCAGCAATATATTAAAGGTAATAATATTAACCAAGCCTACCAATTTGTTGAGTCTAAAAATGTGCGTGCGGGCTTAGTTGCTTATGCATCAGTTATTCAAAAACAACAAAAAAATTACGTAATTATTCCTCAAGAATGGCATCATCCAATTAAACAAGCTGGTATTGTTTTAAACAATGATGAAACTAAACATGCGCAATTATTTCGTCAATTTTTATTATCTGAAAATATGCAAAAGTATATAAAATCACAAGGATATAATTAATGTTAACGGCGGGGGATTATCAGGCAATTTGGTTAACGCTAAAATTAGCAAGTTTAACAACATTGTTATTAATGATAATGGCTCCGCCACTTGCTTGGTGGTTAGCTCGTAGTCAGACAAAAATCCGTCCGTTAGTTGAATCACTTGTTGCCTTACCATTAATTTTGCCTCCAACAGTATTGGGTTTTTATTTATTAATCGCCTTTTCTCCAGAGCATTTTTTAGGAGAGTGGTGGTTGAGTTTTAATGACTCATCACTGGCATTTTCTTTTACTGGCTTGGTTATTGCTTCGGTCATTTATTCGCTCCCTTTTGTTGTGCAACCATTACAAAGTGCTTTTGTTCATTTAGATAAAAGCTATTTAGAAGTGAGTGCAACATTAGGTTATGGAAAATTTGAACGTTTATATAAAATCATCTTCCCCATGTTATTACCGAGTTTTATTATCGCCGGTGCATTAGGTTTTGCACATACGATTGGTGAATTTGGAGTAGTATTGATGATTGGGGGTAATATTCCTGGTGAAACTCAAGTTTTATCTATTCTCTTATTTGATCATGTTGAATCTCTTGAATATGCATCAGCGCATAAGCTCTCTTTTATCTTATTAGCGTTTTCTATGTCGGTATTAGTGGTGATTTATGGTTGCTTACAAAAACGTCAACAGCGGGTATTAAATGCTTAAATTTAATATTCAAAAAGCATTTAATAACAATGCAGTAAATGACAATGTTTTACACTTTGAAGGTGAAATTGAACTATCAGGTGTATGTACCATTTTTGGTGATTCCGGTGCGGGAAAAACAACTTTATTACGCTGTTTAGCTGGATTAGAAACTTGTGAAGGGCAGATCCAATTTAACCAACAAGCATGGTTAAATACTAATGCATTAGTGAATCAAAATAAGTTCCTATTAGCAACAGAAAAGCGTCGAATTGGTATGGTATTTCAAGAGCCAAGATTATTCCCTCATCTTAATGTACAACAAAATTTACTACTTGCCGTTGCTAAGGCAACAACTCAAGAACACTCTGATAATATATTTACTATTGATAAGTTAGCCCAACAGCTAGGTTTTAGTGAACTGCTAACTTATCAAACAACACAGCTATCAGGTGGTCAAAAACAACGTATTGCCATTGCACGTGCATTATTAACTAACCCAACGTTATTAATAATGGATGAACCATTATCATCATTAGATATCAGTAGTAAAAATTTATTGCTGCCATTTTTAAAGCTGGTGAGTTTGCATATTCCAATATTGTACGTCACTCATTCTATTCATGAGCTTTTTTATCTTAGTAAAAACATGTTATTAGTGAATGAAGGCAAAGTGGAAGCGATCGGTGAGCCGCAAAAGTTATTTCTTGATAGTGAGCTATCATTAAGAAAATTTGCACATCAAGGATTAATTGTGAATGTGCAGGTTAAAACAATCGATTTAACAGAAGGTTTGATTGAAGGGCTCGTTGATGGGCAGACGTTATTTATCAATACCGTAGAAGAGCCAAAAACAAAGAGCATTCAAGTTAAGATAAATAGTCGTGATGTTATTATTGCTACTAAACCGATCATGGATAGTTCGTTATTAAATTGCTTATCTGTTCAGCTTGTTGATTTTATGAAAGATGATAAAAATTCAATGATATTAACACTAAAAATAGGATCTCAGTTTATCTATGCTCGTATTACATCACGTTCATTTCATAAGTTACAACTAGAAGTAGGGAGTTGCGTTTATGCTCATGTGAAAACCATGAGCATAATAAACTAAGCTAATTAAGGACTAATTAGGCGATATTTTTACAGGCTGGTTTGTAATGATAAACCAGCAATTTGATGCCAATAACCGTTACATTGTAAATCATCTAATTTAAATTGTTGTTGGGCACCTAATATCTGTTGTTTGAACTGACTTAAGATTGCTAAGCTTTCCATTGAATTAGGGCTCACACGAATAACATTAACTAAATCATGCATGCTTTCAACATCATTTAATAAATTATAACAATAACCAGATTGTGTCTGAATACCATTTAATACAAATACTTGCTGGCCTTCTTGAGTATGACTTGTTCGCCCTTCAGGGTATTTAATACAACACAATTCACAGTCATCTTTTGCTTTATTTTCTGATCTTGCGGTAAAACAACGAGCAGAATAAGCAAGGGGTAAATGACCATGAGCAAATACTTCAACTTCAAATTGATCACGTATTCCCATTTTTTGTGCATCGTCTAATGCACTTTGCAACCAATCACGCGAAAGTTCAACGGGCATAACCCAGCGTTGCATGCCTTGATTGACAAATAATTTAAGTACGTGTGCGTTATAGCAATTAATAGCTGGGCCACATACAAAAGGGACTTTTCGTTCAGAAAGTAATTGAATAGCACCTAAGTCATTTGCTTCAACTGAGAACTCTCCATTTTCACAAAGTTGTTTGAGTACTTTTATTTCGGAAGGTGCTTCAAGTAATGCCATGCTTGATAATACAATTTCTTTGCCTTGATTATTTAATTCTTTAGCAAGGTTGATCCAGTCGCGAGCTTTAAATTCACGACGTTTACTACATACTGTTTCACCCAAATAAATAACATCAGCATCACTTTTTATAGCTGCTTGATAAAATGCTTCGGTTGTTTGTTTTGGCCAGTAATATAACAAAGGCCCTAATGATAATTTCATGAATATTCCTATTACAACAATGTCGATGTGATGTTATTGCCAATCTCGGTGGTAAGCACCTAAGGTGGTTTGGCTACCTTCAGAAACATTCGCGAGCACTACATCCCAATCTTTTTGTACACTGTAATTTTCTGGTGCTTGTTGGTAACTGTCGATGGCTGCACGCCATACACGAGTTATTTGTTCAACATAAGCAGGACTGCGTTGACGGCCTTCAATTTTTACAGAGGTAATTCCGGCTTGCATTAATTCAGGTAGGATCGCTAATGTATTTAAGCTAGTTGGCTCTTCGAGTGCGTGATAAAGGTGATTATCTACAGTAAATTTTCCTTTACATAAAGTAGGGTATCCAGCTTTTTCATCAGGTTGATAGCGGTCAATTAAAATATCATTTAAGCGAGATTCTAAACCTTGTTCCGTTTCTTGCCATCTTACATATTTAGCAGGAGAACATGCACCAACCGTATTTGGTGATTCACCAGTAAAATAAGATGATAAATAACAGCGGCCTTCTGCCATGATGCACAAACTACCAAAAGCAAACACTTCTAAATCCATATCAGTATTACGTGCTAATTGTTTTACTTGATGAATCGATAAAACTCTTGGTAAGACAACTCGTTTTACATTGAAATTATTTTTATAAAAATCGATAGCAGCAGTGTTAGTGGCTGAAGCTTGTACAGATAAGTGTAATTCTAATTCAGGGTATTTATTAGCGGCGTAATCTAATGTTGCAATATCAGAAATAATAGCGGCGTTTGCTCCTAAATCAACGCATTTATCAACAGCATTAAACCATCTTTTTTCACTTCCTGGATGTGCAAAAGTATTGATGGCTACATGTAAATGTTTGTTATGATCCCGGACATATTGTGCACCTTTAGCTAGCTTTTTGTCATTAAAATTTAGACCTGCAAAGTGACGAGCGTTGGTATCATCTTTTAATCCGACATAAACGGCATCTGCACCACAATCAATGGCCATTTTTAATGCGGGTAAACTGCCTGCGGGGCATAAAAGTTCCATTCATTTTCTCCGTTATTCATAATATGGCTATTGTAAAAAAAGTAGCTAGATATTTATTGATGTAGGGCAGGCAAAATGCATTCCTTGCAAAATTGATTAGAGCTAAATTGATTTAAACCAAGTTGTTCTTCGATGACGTCTTTATAATTTCTATTATTAAATGGTTACTGTCTTGAATGGCTGCAGCCTTATCGAAAAATGGTGACTTAAAGGATAAATATGTTTACTCAATTACGCAGCGAAATTCAACATAAAATAGTAACAAAAACACCTAAATTATTAGCTTTCCCAAGTTTGTTATTACCTTTTTCTGTACAACAAAAATGTTTAAATGAAATATTAAGTCGTATTTTTAAAGAAGCGATTGAAGATGATGATTTAAGATTTTTAGAGGATAAATGGTTAAAAGTAACTATTTCAGATCTTAAATTAACTTGGTTTTTAAGTTTTGAAAATGATGCCATTGTGATTAAAGAAAAAGCACCGAGAACGGATGTGTCATTCACCGCTGTTGTGAATGATTTGATCTTAGTGGTTGGCCGTAAAGAAGATCCAGATACATTATTCTTCCAGCGTCGTTTATCAATAGAAGGTGATACAGAACTAGGTTTGGAAGTGAAAAATTTACTGGATAATATAGAGTTTGATAACTTGCCACCATTAGCTCAAAAAACGATTGCACATTTCTCTGAGTTTATTAAAACAGGTTTAGCTTTAAAACCAACTGGGTTTGATAAAGTAACCAATAATGTAAGCGTATAATTTAATTAGGTTTTCCAATAAGCTAAATAATTTTGGTATCTTTTAAGTAGTGAGCCCTATAGGCTTACTACTTTATTATTCCTTTTATATTTGTGAATAAATGACGATACCCATTAAAGATATTTCCACCCCTGAATTAACTTGTGATAACTGTAGAGCGGCTTGCTGTCAGTTAGAGGTTATGTTGATCACAGAGACCGGTGTACCAGAGCAATATATTAATCGTGATCAATGGGGAGGGGAAACAATGAAACAACTCGATGATGGGTACTGTATCTGTGTTGATCGTGAAACTCGTTTATGCACGATTTATGAAAACAGACCTTGGGTATGTCGTATCTTTGAAATGGGATCATATGAGTGCAGTGAAGAGTTTATTGCTAAATAATCACCGCACTATTTTATTTATTGTGTTCTGGCAATTGTTCTATTAACGTTTTTAAGTGCATACACGTATCTAATAGACGATTTGCGAACCCCCATTCATTGTCACACCACACAAGTAATTTAACTAAATGTCCATCGCTTACTCTTGTTTGTGTACAGTCAATAATGCAAGAACGTGGGTCATGGTTAAAATCAACAGAAACTAGCGGTGCTTCGGTATAACCCAAAATACCTTTTAATTCACTTAATGCGCTCTGCTTTAAGCAATGATTAATATCATCAATAGACACTTTACTATCAACTGTCACACTCAGATCCATTGCAGTTACATTAATGGTAGGAACTCGCACTGCTATTGCTTCAAATTTATTGGCAAATTTAGGTAAAATTCGTTCGATACCTGCTGCTAATTTCGTATCAACGGGAATAATCGATTGACTAGCTGAGCGTGTTCTACGTAAATCATGATGATAAGAATCAATCACTGGTTGGTCATTCATTGCAGAATGTATAGTAGTGATGGTGCCACATTTAATATTAAATGCTGTATCTAAACTGGCAATGACTGGCACGATACAATTTGTTGTACAAGAAGCGCCTGAAATATATTGTTCATGACCGGTTAACTGTTGGTGATTAATGCCATATACAACGGTCGCATCCACATCATGATCTGCTGGATGTGAAAAAATGACTTTTTTAGCGCCAGCAGAGATATGTGCATTTGCATCATTTTTACTGCCATAAATACCAGTACAGTCAATGACGATATCAATATTTAAGGCTTGCCATGGTAACTCTTGTATATTTTCAAAAGAGAGCAATTGAATATTTTGTTGTTCTATGCAGAGATAATTATTGAGCTGTGAAACTTCAAATGGAAAACGTCCATGTGTTGAATCGTATTGTGTTAAATGACAAATCGCTTCAGCACTTGCGAGTTCGTTAATGGCAACGACTTCAATATCTGATTGAAAATTACCTTCGAACAAAGCACGTAGAAAACTACGTCCGATACGTCCATAACCATTGATTGCAATACGAAGTGACATGAATAATTCCGAGTTTAAAATGTAATGTTAGATTCACATTGTAAAACAAAAAAAAGATAAGCATAGAAAAACAATCTATTAATCTTGCTCTTCACTAAACTCTTGATAAGAATAACTTAATTTCATTTTATTTTTATCAACTTCATGTTCAGAAGAATAATTATTCTCGTTAATAAATTCTCCACATCATACCTAATAATCTAAAATTTAGATTATTTATGGGAATCTAATGTCATTATTTAATATTAATTTCAAGATTAAACTGAAAAATAATGTTGATTTTGTTAATATCATCGCGATGGAAACTGGTACATAACAGAGCGGATGCTCTAAATGAGGAAAAATGAGTTTAAACAAGGATAAATATAGTATAGATAACACCGACTATACTGTGGGGCAAGATAACGTTCAAAAATGGGGATTTGATGTACATAATCCTGTTTTTGGTATTAGTGCGGGCTTAATAGGTTTATTTTTAGTTGTGATCATGGTCGTTGATCCTGAAGTTTCTAAAGCCGCATTAGATGGAATAAAATGGCAAATCATTGGTTCATTTGATTGGTTATTCATGTGGTCAGCAAATATATTTGTTGTATTCTGCTTAGCATTAGTTGTGTCACCTTACGGTAAAATTCGTTTAGGTGGAGATGATGCAAAATCCGACTATTCAACTTGGTCTTGGATTGCAATGTTATTTGCAGCCGGAATGGGTATTGGACTTATGTTCTGGGGGGTTTCTGAGCCAATTGCATATTATACTGGTTGGTATGAAACGCCATTAAATGTTGTGGCTAATACACCAGAAGCTGCTCAATTAGCATTAGGTGCAACGATGTTCCACTGGGGATTACATCCTTGGGCTATTTATGGTGTTGTTGCCTTATCATTAGCATTTTTTGCTTTTAATAAAGGTTTACCACTTTCAATGCGTTCTATTTTTTATCCAATACTAGGTGATCGTACTTGGGGTTGGGCTGGACATATCATTGATATCTTTGCCGTTATTGCGACTTTATTTGGTTTAGCTACATCCCTTGGTATGGGTGCACAGCAAGCAGCGAGTGGTTTCCACCATGTGTTTGGTATTTCTGCTGGGCTGACCACACAGATCATTATTATTGTAGCGGTCACTTTATTAGCTGTTGTTTCTGTTGTTCGAGGAATGGATGGTGGTGTTAAAGTGATTAGTAATATCAATATGCTATTAGCATTAGCTTTAGTTGTATTTGTTATTATTGTTACTTTTGCTGTATCAATGGGTACAATCCCTAATACTATTATGGGATATGTAAAAAATATTATTCCATTAAGTAATCCTATCGGTCGTGAAGATCAAGCTTGGATGCATGGCTGGACTGTATTCTATTGGGCATGGTGGATTTCATGGTCTCCATTTGTAGGTATGTTTATTGCGCGTATCTCTCGTGGCCGTACAGTACGTGAATTTATTACTGCAGTATTAATTATTCCAACATCTGTTACAGTCATTTGGATGTCAGTATTTGGTGGCAATGCGATTGATCAAATAGTTAATCATGTAGGTATCTTAGGAGATAAAGGGTTAACTTCTGTTCCACTTGCAATGTTTGAAATGTTTGATGCTTTACCGTTTGGCAGTATTTTATCGGTACTTGCTATCGTATTAGTTTTAGTATTCTTTATTACTTCTTCTGATTCAGGCTCACTGGTTATTGATAGCATTACTGCTGGTGGTAAAGTTGATGCACCAGTTCCACAACGTATCTTCTGGGCTTCGATCGAGGGAGCAATTGCTGTTGCATTGTTATGGGTTGGCGGTATACATGCCATTGAAGCATTGCAAGCTGCCGCCATATCAACAGCATTACCTTTCACCATTATATTATTAATAATGTGTGTGAGTTTGTTGATGGGTATGAGAACAGAGCAACGTACTAAAGCTATCGCGAAAGGCGAAGTATAAGTAGTTTTTAATTAATAAAAATTATTAAAACGATCTAAAAAGGCGATTAATCAATGATTAATCGTCTTTTTTGTTGATGATGTTTACTCACTATCTTTATTCAGTGGGGAGTAAACTTATAGTTCGAATAGAGGAGTGTTATAACCACATATCTTTGATGGCTGTATTTTCACTAAAATGATAGCTCACTTGTGCTTGAAATAACTCAGCAGTAGCAATGGCGTCTGTTAATGCATCATGTGGCGGGTAGGTTGGTAAGTGATATCTTAAACGACTACTGCCTAAACGAATAGATTGTGTTTTTTTTCTGAATAACCAATTAACAAAACCTGATGTTTGTTTTTGTTGTATATCAGCCTCAATTTGCATGGTATCAATAATAGGAAAAACAATTCCTTCATTAATTAATGCGCGTAGATTTTGATCTAAAAAATCTCGTTCAATTCTTCGGTAATGAACGACCACAACTTTACCTGCTAATTCGTCTAATAGATGCTCTAAAATACGTATTAAATCAGGCGCACCTTTTAAATCAGAATGTGTGATGCCATGAATAACAATTGAGTCTTCTTCTAACTTGTCTTGAGGAGTTACATACCATTTTTTGGCTTGATTACAAAAAACCCTATTTAAACTAAAAGGGACTAAGCCAATACTAATAATACTATTTTGTTGTGGATTTAAGCCTGTTGTTTCAAAATCTAAAGCAACAAATTCAATATCTTTTAGCTTTGTTTCATCGTGATAAGTACCGTTATTGTAGAAATTCTGTAACCGTATATCTTTGCTTTCTTTTGCTTTTAGCTGCAAAAAAGCGGCCCAGTTTAGAATTTCTTTATTAGCGAAGTGAATTTCTTTGTTAGCAAAATGATGCATTATATCCCCTTAAAGGCTAGTTGCACTATAACGGTATTTTAAAAAATTCTGTGCATTACTTAACACTAAAAAAGCGTCTTTAAGATTGCGTCGCTCAAAATCGGACATATTTTCAGGTTCAATATTATTATCAGGTTCAAGATCAGACTCAACATCAAGTGCTTGATGGCGTAATCTGACTAAAGAGATCAATTCCATAGCATGTTGTAAATCAGCCCCTTTTGATTTAGGTAGAATACCTGCTTCAATAATATCTTCTAAACGATCAAATGAGTTTTGAGATTGAGAACCGATGGCGAGAGCATGTACTCGGATCAAATCCGCTAAAGGTGCTGTTCCTCGACGTTTTAAATTGATTGAATTATTATGACGTCCATCATTTTCCATTACAAAGTTCTTAAAGAAACCCAGTGGAGGTTTTCTGTTTAATGCATTACGTGCCATGCAAGATAAAAAACGATTATTCTTTTTGGCTCTACGTAATACAAATGCATTAAGTTGTTCAGCCCATTTAACACGACCATAAACACCGGAAAGATCGAAGAAAATATTACAGTTTAATAATGCCTGTGGATTAGGGTGATCTATCCAATCAGCAAAACATGCTTCCCATTGTGCTTGAGTTTTACGGTATTCAGGGTTTGTTGCCATGATTTCACCTGTACAGTAGGTATAACCACATGCGGCTAAACCATCGCAGACAAAATGCGCTAACTTTTCAAAATATTCTCCATGGATCTCTGGGTCGTAATCATTATCAAGTATTAATGCGTTATCTTGATCTGTTACAATTAACTGTTCATTTCTTGCCATTGAACCCAATGCAAGGAAACAATAAGGTAGAGGTGGCGGGCCTAACTTTTCTTCTGCTAATTCTAATAATCGTTGTTTAAAACTCCGTCCAATTTCTGACATGGCACGTCCAACCATATGAGAATTGGCATCTTCGTTGACCATTCGTAAAAAACAATCTTTTAATTGACTAGATAAAAGTGCTAAGTCTTCAGTGCTTTGTTGTTGAAAAATACCACTTACAAACAATAAGCTATTTTGCGATTCATAACGAATAATATCTGTAACTTCCACTAAACCAATGGGCTTTTTATTTTTAAGAATAGGTAAGTGATGCACGTTATTACGCAACATTAATAACATCGCTTCAAAAATATAAGCATTGTGATCGAGTGAAATAAGCTCAGTCGACATTACCTCTGATACTGGATTATCAACACTCAAACCAGCAGCAACCACTTTTGCACACAAATCATGTTCAGTGATTAAACCAACAAGATTACCGCCATCTTCATCGTCAATAGTTGGATCATTAATTAATGCTGCAGACTGGTATTCTTCAGCCATGATTTGTGCAACTGACTGAATACTGGTGTTGCTAGGTAAAACTAGAGCTTCTCTTGTGATGAGTTTTTTTACTTTAGATGTGGTGAGATCATTAGCATCATCACTTTTACCTTCAACAGCTTGTTTTAAACGCGTACTATCTTCTGACTCAACAAATTCAGCAAAACTATCAAAGCGTTCACATAAATCATAAAAAACAGTGTCTGGAATACAGTATAAAAGCGTGTCTTTTACTGCTTTTGAAGGAAAGCGTACTTTATTATTGGTTAGTAAGCCCATTTGACCGAATAACTTACCTTGGTCAAGTCGATTATAAAGATCACCGTTACGGCGATAAATTTCCACCACACCACTGCGTATCAAATATAATTCATGGATGTTATCTTTAAAATCCACAATACGCGTATCTGCGCGGTAATAAGATATTTGCACGCTTTGCACCACCTCTAATAAAACTTCTTCAGGAAGCTGATCAAAAGGGGCATATTGGCTAATAAAATCTTTTATCTCTAATAATTCAACTTCCATTCGCTACTCAATATGTCAGTGTTCGGTTAGGGGGCATGGTGAGATGTACTTATCTTATGTATGTTAGTAGAAAAATAGTCATGGTGATATATAAAGTTATCATCATGTTCATTTTATTGAGTTTTTTGGTCTGTATTCACAAAAGTTAACAATCCTTTGTTCTACTACACTTTCTCTGTTTATTAATATTCCTATTTATATGAGCAAAATAATCAACATATAATGATAAATTTAAATTATTAAAATAATAAAGATTAATAATTTTAAGTGTTTTTTTTGTTCTGCCTATAATACCTCCATCAAAACACAGCAGTAATCAAAAAAACAATATAGGTGAAATGAATATGAAAATGAGTCATGTAGGCATTATGGTTGGTGATATAGACAAAGCCGTTGAATTTTACACTAAAGCATTAGGGCTTGAAATTGTCATGGGGAAATCAAAAGTGGTTGAAGAAAAAGAAACCGCGATTGGTGCTATGTGCATCGCTGTATTTGGTGAAGGATTTAAAAGCTTTAATATTGCTCATCTAGTCACTAAAGATGGCATTGGTTTTGAATTGTTCGAGATGAAAGAAAGAGAAGAAAAGCATATTGTCGATTTTTCAAAAATTGGTATTTTCCATTATTCTTTAGAAGCTGATGATTTTGAAGGTGTGATTGAAAAAGTACGGGGGTAAAACAAGAATGGAAACCATGAGATACCATCCTGAAGATGAGAGTAAACCTTATCAAATGATCTACTTAGAAGACCCGTTTGGTAATTTTTTTGAGTTATATTCTCATTCATATAGTGAAACATACTCTTCTGAATACGAATAAAAAAATGAATTAATATTATTAGCTACATTGTTACTTTTTAATATTGGGGCTTTTGTTTTTTTAGATGCTTAACTTTGAACATACACTTTTTAAATATTATTGAATGAAGCAAGAATAGTGGGTTAATACTTAGCACTGAATAGCTTATTAGATGTTACCTTGTATAGCATCTGTTTAAAGTGAGGCATATATGAATATTAGACAATATAAAGAAACTGATTTTACTCGCTTAGCCAGTATTTATGATGCCGCTCGTCCACATGAGTTTTATCAAGAGGAGGGGGATTTTATATTTACTCCCTGGAGTAAAGATGAATATATGATGGCGGTATTTTCTCAGTCTAAAGTTTATGTTTACGAAGAAGAGGATATTTTAGGTTTCTGCGGTTTTACAGGTGATCGCATTAATTGGCTTTTTGTTGATTCCATTAATAGAGGGGAAGGAGTGGGGCAGAAGTTATTAGCTTATGTATTATGCCAATTAGAAGGTAGTGCAAGATTGTCGGTATGGAAATCAAATGAGCGCGCTAAAGGACTGTATCTAAAATCGGGGTTTCGTATTACAAGTGAATTTTCGCTAAACTTTCAAGGAAAAGAGCGCCTGATGAATACGATGGTGTATCCATAAATAATATATTTATAGTGTAAATAATGACTTATTGAATATCAGGCTAAGATAAATTAATGTGGTTTTGCACTTAGTTTATCAGTTCATTTTTCACCCTCATTTAGAGTATGTTATGACTAAAATAAGAGTATTGCATTCATCAACAAACAATCCTTGGTTTAATTTAGCGATAGAAGATTGGATCTTTCGTCATTTAGACCATTCTACTCATATACTTTATCTATGGCAAAATGATCCGACTGTGGTGATTGGCCAACATCAAAATCCTTGGGCAGAATGTCGTTTAGATAAAATGGAAGCTGATAATATTTACCTTGCCCGAAGACAAAGTGGCGGTGGAGCGGTTTTTCATGATCTTGGTAATACGAATTTTACTTTTTTAAGTAGCAAAGCCAATTATCAGCAAACAGATAACTTCGATATCATTATTAAGGCGTTAAAAACGTTTGCCATCAGTGCAGAACTTTCTGGACGTAACGATTTAACTGTTGGTGATAAAAAAATATCTGGATCTGCTTTCAAACACACTTCAAAGTTAAGTTTCCACCATGGTACTTTATTGGTGAATGCAGATTTAACTCAACTTGCTAATTACCTTAATCCTCATCCGTTAAAACTTGAAGCTAAAGGTATTAAATCAGTTCGATCTCGTGTTGCTAATTTATGTGAATTTAATGCAGAGATTAATCATAAAACTATTTGTGAGGCAATTACTGATGCTTTTTGTGCTCATTATGAAACAAGGGTTGAACCTGAGTTATTAGATATTGAAGTATTAAAAGAGATCGATGTATTAGATACGTATTACCAAAAAATGAGTGATAGCGATTGGCGCTTTGGTAAAACACCTGAATTTGACCACAAACTCGAGACGCGTTTTACATGGGGAATTGTTGATATCAATCTGAAAGTAAAACAAGGTGTGATTGATGAATGTGTTGTTTTTTCTGATGCATTAGATGTTGATTTTATTGATGTGTTACGTAACTTATTACTGAATAACCATTATAGCATCACCGCTATTAGTGAAAAAATGTCGGCTTTAGCAATGATACAACCACAATTTAAAGGCTACTTGACGGATATTGAGCAGTGGTTTAGATCACAAGCTTTCTTTATCAGAGATGAGTAAATAAATGGTGCAGTAGCACCACTTATTTATATTTTTAAGTAAAGCAATTATGTTTTTTGCTGATCTATTTTCTGATTAAATTTATCGTTAACCACCAGTGCCAACAATATGATCCCTGCACCAATTGAAAGACGTAATATATCGGCATCATGGTTCCAGAATATAACATTTACTAAAATACCTGCAGGAATTAATAAGTTATTTGCGACTGCTAATGTTCCCACGTTCACCATGGTTGCACCTTTATTCCAAGCAAAGTAACCGATACCTGAAGCAACAACTCCTAAATAAGTTAAAATAGACCATTGCAGACCTGTTGTTGGTAGTTTGTTAGGATTGCCAAGTAATAAATAACAAGGAATAACAACAACTAATGCTCCGATAAAAAACCAAGCAAAGACAGTACGTTGTGGTAAATCAGCACGCTCTTTTGCAATGATCCGTTTATACCCAACTTGACCTGCGGCAAAGCATAGGTTTGCACCTTGTACAATCAATAGGCCTTTTAAATAACCTTCATCTATCGTTTGATAGCGAATAGCAATTGCTCCAATAATTGCAATTAATGCACTAATAATAAATCCAATATTTAATCTTCGATCAAGTATATCGTTAAGTAAAGTGATATAAATGGGGGTCATAACGGTAAATAAGAGAACTTCTGGTACGGAAAGATATAAAAAGGATTGGTAATAAAAACCATACATAATACCAAGTTGAAATGCGCCGCATAGCATCAGTTGTAAAGCAATTTTAGGTTTAATTTGACCCAGCTGTAAAAATGGCAAAAAGACTAAAGTGGCAAGGGCAACTCGCATTAAAACAGAAAACCAAGCATCAACTTGTCCTGCTAGATAGACTCCGATTAAACTAAAAGAAAATGCCCACAAAAAAGTGATGGCAATAAGTATTGGCATTAAGTTTTATTCCATAAAAATAGGGGGGAGTTTACTCATTTCTCTTATTTGGGTAAATAAATTTACTAAAATAAATCAAATAGTTGGATAGTTTTCCAATCTACTTTTTGAATGGTGACTATTTACTTAATGTATAACCAAAAAATGTTTTATATTTTCATAATAAAAGGTGTAAATTAATGAAATTTATACCTTTTATCGTTTATAGAGTAGGTTATTACAATAATCTAAATTACGGTATTGGTTGAGTTAATTTAAAAATAGCTCTGTTAATAACCGTTATAGAATCAGATAGGATAAGAAGATCATAATGGCGCAACAATAAAAACGATGCTGGTAAGCGTAATTTATTTGTCATCTCAATAGCCTAAAACGACAAAAATCGAATTTAAAGAATGGCTTTCATTATGTTAATTGGCTTTTTCGTTACTTTTTTTATAAAATTAACCAGCTTCCTAAGCAAATTATTAGTCCAATATTCAAGGCTGTATTACAGATCAGGTTAATTTTAAACTGCTCAACTTTTTTTCTATTCTCATATTGTTTGACGATTTCAGCTTGAGCACTTCCTTTATGGTAAATTTTTTGAGAAAAGAGTCTTATTTCTTGCTCTAGGCGAGTTGTTGTCTCGCAAGATAATATGGTCATAGTAGTATCCCTTTTTTATTGAGTAGTAACTACCTTGTTACTACGTACAAATCATATGCAATGTCATTGTTTAAGAGCAATTACATTAAGTATGTGATCTAAGTTTTGCTCAGAAAAAACAATTCAATTAGAGGCGTAAATTGAGATAAATGGTTGTCCCATTTACAAAATTTATAACAAAGAAGTGAGTTGTTTTAACCAGTAAAATAGATCCGCTATTTACTGTAAATGCTGGTGGAATGTAACATATATATTATGGCTACTAGTATGAGCTTCATCAAAGTTCAAAAATCATAATGTAAAAAAGAGAGTTGAGAAGTGATGGGGAAGACGTTTCCCCCATGTGAACTATTGTTTATTTAGGATTAAAACGACGTAATTTAGATAGCACATCAATTAATAACGTTATGTCATATTGAGCATTATTTTCAGATTGCTCAATACGGTCACCTTGCCAATTAATACTATCAATATCACCATTACGTGAAAATTGTGTTATTTTATCTGTTTCATAAATAATGTAGTTATTGGTATCACCTGACAAAACATACTGACGATTATTGTTGCTAAACAAGTGTTTACCACTGCTGTAACTACTCGGCATATTATCAACAGAGAACACTTCTTGCATTAGGGTTGGCATGATATCTACATGACTTGTCATTCTATTTATTTCTTGTGGTACTTTATTTGGCCATATTAAGACCATTGGTACATGTGAACCGTTAATTAAAGTATCGCTTGTATTCGCTTTTTTAAATGACTGCCCATTCGTTCCGGTTATCATGATGATTGTATTTTTATACTGCTTTTGTTTTTTTAGCCTTTCTACTAATCGTTTTATCTGATTATCAATTGTCAGTACTTGAGATTGGTATAGCGATAAATCTTCACTTTGTTCAGAAACCGTTTTGTGGTTATTTTGAGCAAATAAATGACTGTTTTTTTGTGCTAAATAAACATAACTAAACCAAGGCTGAGTGTTTTTTTGCTCACTAACCCATTTATTCCACTGTTGTACGACTTGATTATTATTTTGAGTTTTTGAAAAGTAAACGTTAGGTGTCGCTTTTAATTGGCTAAAACTACTCTGTAAAAATTCAGGATGTACAAAACCTATACCAGAAAATAGCCCAATAGGACGTTTATCTTCTGCTACTTTATCAATAAAAACAGGCGAAATATGATTGTTGATAACGGTTGTCCAATAACTATTCGGCAAGCCATAAAATAAACTAAATACGCCTTGCTCACTATTATTCGCACCACTAAAGTGTTGTTTGAAATTAAATCCTTGTTCACTTAGTGTCTGTAGATAGGGCATGCTTTTAGCATTCAACATATCTGCACGCAGTGATTCAACTGTGATAATTAAAATATTTCGATTATGTTCAGGATTGTTTTCACTAGCAGAAAAAGCTAATGGCTCAATGGGATAACGTAATTCATTTGGATTAGTGCCATCTTGGGCAAGTTTATTCTTTTGAATGCTTTCTTCGTTTAATAAACCTTGTTTAGTTAAAAACGTGCGGGCTGTCATTGGGTATGATAATGGATATAAAGATTTTTGTAAGGTGACTGGGCGGTATTGAGTTGCATCGGCCCAAATAAACAACAGATGGCTAAGAATAAATGCTGATAACAACACCAAAGTAATTGGCTTGCCAATACGTTTAGCACTTAAATTACGTACTTTTTTCCATACAATTAATGAAAAGAATACTTCTAAGGCAAAAATAATAGGAATAGAAATATAGTGTAAATTAATTGAATAAATGGCTTCGACTTGTTCCGGTCGTTGTAAAAATTGCCAAATTAGAGGGTTGAGATGAAAACCATAAAGTCGGAATATCTGTGTATCTACGATTAAAAAAGCAATACCAACAGTGGCGATTAATATGGAGGTTAATCGGTAAACAAGGTTGTTTGTTATGAGGAAAGCCAGTGGAAATAAAAAAATACCAAAGACAACAGCAGAAAGAAAACTAAAGTGTCCAATCAGACTGACAAATTGATAAAGAATACCTAAGGCTGAATCAGCCAGACCAGAATATGCTACATAACGAATACTGATTAATGAAACAGCAATAATATTAAAAAACGTAAACCAGTGTGCCCAGGCTACTTTCTTGGCTACATTGTCGTAGAATTTATGACCTGTCTCAACCATGTTTTTATTTATCTTTTAAGTTAATAGAAGCACTTAATGCTTTTACAAATTTATCTGAAATTGCTTTACGCTGTGTCACCGGAACTTGGCTATTAATAACATGTGTAATGCTATTACCAAGGATCATTAAGCTCAAATCAACTGATACGTCATTATCATGTAAAACGTCCATGACTTGATCAAGGATAGTTTCAATTTTTTGGCTAGAGTATTTTGATTGAATTGGCATAATAAACTTCTATGTAATTAAGGATGAATAATTACAGTATGATACCCCACTGACATTATTATACCAATCACTTAACAGGAGGAATTTAAAAAGTTAAGGTGATAATAAAACTATTTAATCTTCGTTTTTCATCTCTTTTTCTATTTAATCATCATTTCTGCTATGAAAATATAATGTTATCGCTTCTATTTTGATCAAAAAATAGTTAGGTGAGTTTATCTATTACGAGCAAACGTATCTAACTAAGTGTTGATTTTATTTAATATTTTCTTTGTTTTTTAGCTAAATGTTATTTGTGATTAGTGGTGTTGATTTTTGCATCTTGAAGGATAACAGGTATATAATTTGCGAATCAGATTTGCCACTAAATCAATTTGCTTTCAAAAGGTCATTCTATCTATGAACGTTTCTGCTACTAATATCATTTTACATTCTTTGAATTACAACGATGAAGGGGTATTACAATGTAAAATGCGTGAAGGTGAGTTACCTATTTCGCCTTCAATTGAGCAGTTTGTAATGGATTTGCACCGTAACTACCAGAGTAAATCAAATAAAGCCTATGCTTATTTTGCTGATGAATCTGAAAAGTCACCATTATTTCAACGTGCTCTAACAGAAGAGTTAAATGGTGAATTAGATTTTGTTGGTTTTTCACAGCAAGCTGCAGCCCGACTTGTAGAAGAATTAAAAAAGCATGATTTTGCTGAAGAAGGTGTGTTACTGATAAGTAAATATAGTTGGACAACGAGTGATTACCTATTTATTGCTTTATTGCAAAATAATCAGTCGATCAGTGTTAATGAGAATTTAGAGCTTAAAGTAAGTCAGCATATTGAAACAAGTAAAATTCAACTAGTCGCGCGTATTGATCTCACGTTATTAAAACGCTCACCTGAAGCTAACCGTTATATTTCATTTATTAAAGGTCGAGTTGGTCGTAAAGTATCTGATTTTTTCTTAGATATGATGGGGGCAAAAGAAGGCTTTGATGCAAAGGTACAAAATCAAGGTCTATTACAAGCAGTAGAAGAGTTTTGTGAAAAACAAGCTTTACCAACTGAAGAAAAGCAAGCTGTGCGTGAAGTAACATCGAACTACTGCAAAGAGCAACTTAAAGAAGGTCAAGATATTGATCTTTCAACCTTATCTAATGAATTTGAAAGTACATCTAGTTTGGAAGGAAGTTTTTATGATTTTGTCAGTGAAGATTATCAATTAGAAGAAAATTTTCCTGCTGACAGAAGCCTAGTTAGAAAATTAACAAAATATGTTGGTCAAGGTGGTGGCATGAGTATTAGTTTTGATCAAAAGCATTTAGGTTCATCTGTCAAATATGACGAAGCGTCTGACACATTAACCATTCAAGGTATTCCGCCTAATTTACGTGAACAACTTAAACGTGATGCATTAATTGACTCGGATGACGTTGTATTACAAAGTGCAACTGAAGATGAAAGTAAAGCACCGTTTTAATCATGTGCTAATTACTCACTGCAATTGATAAGAGATAACAAGAATGAAATTATTTGTACGAGACCTAACGGTCATTGATGCTACATATTTAGATCCAGAGCGTGGCTTTGTTGGCGAAAGTTATCAAGTTGATGTTGTGTTAGATGGACAATTGAATGAACAATCTATGATTCTGGATTTTTCATTAGTTAAAAAACAGATAAAAGCCATTATTGATGCTGAAGTTGATCATAAATTACTCGTGCCACATGCATCATCTCGTTGCTCAGTTACATTAGAAGAACAACGCACACAAGTTGATTATGTACTTGAAGATAAAAGTGTTATTCAATTAAAAAGCCCGCATGAAGCGTATTGTTTGTTAGAAAGTGAAACGATTACAGTCGATTTATTAGAAACTTATCTAGAACAAGTTGTGCTGATTAAACTACCAGAAAATATAACTGGTTTATCAATAAAGCTACGTTCAGAAGTATTAACAACGCCTTATTATCACTATACGCATGGTTTGAAAAAGCATAATGGAAATTGTCAACGTATTGCACATGGACACCGTTCAAAAATTGATATTTTCATCAATGATGAATACAGTGAATCTTGGGTCGATAAGTGGGCTAAGCGTTGGGCGGATATTTATTTAGCAAGTCAAGAAGACGTGATTGAACGTAGTGAATTATCATTTATTACCAGCAAAAGTACTGTACCTGTCCATTGTTCTGCATATCATGCACCACAGGGATATTTTGAATTGTTGATGCCAGCGAGTCGTTGTGAAGTATTGGATAATGACACAACAGTTGAAGAATTAGCTCGTTTTATTTGTGAAACAATTAAACAGCAAGAAGGGGATAATCGTGTAACCGTTTATGCTTATGAAGGTATTGGTAAAGGAGCAATTGTTACGCTTTAATTTTAGCTGTTTAATTACTTATTTGAATTATTTTAAAGAGGCTCATATGGCAGAAGAAACTATTTTTAGAAAAATTATTGATAAAGAGATCCCATCAGATACTTTATATCAAGATCATTATGTGACTGCATTTCGAGATATTTCTCCCCAAGCGCCTGTGCATATATTAATTATTCCTAACAAACTGATCCCAACGGCAAATGATATTGAAATTGAAGACGAATTATTAATTGGTAAAATGATGACAGTTGCTAAAAACCTTGCAAAACAGGAAGGTATTGCTGAGTCAGGTTATCGCTTGATTATGAATTGTAATAATGATGGTGGACAGGAGGTCTATCATATTCATCTACATTTGTTAGGTGGAAAAAATCTAGGGAAATTAATTAGTTAAATTTTTAAAAACGTTGGATAATCAAATCCAGCACAATTATTCTTTAGTGGAGTTTACAATGAAAATAAAATCTAAATTTTGGTTAGTAGTTGCAGCGACGTTGGTCTTGTCGGGTTGTTCTACATCGGTTGAGCGCTTAGATGCACAACAGCAAATCGATTTAAGCGGGGCATGGAATGACACCGATTCTCAACTTGTTGCGCGAGAAATGGTTGATGATGCATTATCACGTGCATGGATAACTAAATTTGTAAAAACACAAGGTAAAGATCCTGCAGTTATTGTTGGTCGTATTAAAAACTTAAGCCATGAACATATTAATACCAATGCATTTATTGCCAATATTGAACGTGAGTTAATTAACTCTGGTGAAGTACAATTTGTTGCAAGTTCTGGTGCTCGTCAAGAGATCCGTGATGAACGTGCTGATCAAGATTTAAATGCAACTGAAGCAACGCGTAAAGAAATGGGCCAAGAATATGGCGCTGACTACATGATGCAAGGTCAAATCAATACTATTATTGATGTGGATGGTACAACTCAAGTACGTTTCTACCAAGTTAACTTAGAGTTAATTAGTATCAAAGATAATCGTAAAGTATGGGTTGGTGAGAAGAAAATCAAAAAACTGGTTAAAAATAGTAAACTTCGCGAGTAAGCACCCAACGAACCCTTTAAATAGGCTCAATTTTGAGCCTATTTTAATTTCAAAGTGGGAAAACCATGCATAAAATACTTATTATTACTTTATTTGTGTTGTTGTCTACGGGCTGTTCTTTGCAGCAATATCACAACAATGAATTAGCTGATCAGTTACAACAACAAAAACCTGAAAAAATCCTTTCTACATTACAAGAAAAAGATCCTGGTGATACAGATATTGCACAATATTATCTGAATCTTGGATATTTGCAGTTGCTCACCGGGCAATTTGATCCTGCTATTAAATCACTAACACATGCAGAAAAAGAGATGCAATCATTAGCTGCTATATCAGTTACTGAAAATGTCGCTGCTGGCACTGTTAATGAGACATTTCGAAAATATAGCGGTTACCCAACTGATCGAGTAATGGTACATAATATGCTTGCTCTAAGTTATTTATTTAATAACGATATTGAGGGGGCACGCGTTGAAATGCTACAAGCTGATGTTGCCATGAAAAAGTTAGTTAGTGGCAGACAATTAAACGGTCAACTAGCAAGCACACATCTATTATCTGCTATGATTTATGAGCTATTAGATGAACGTTCAAATGCTTTTATTAGTTATCAATCTGCCGAAAGTATTTTAACGCAACGTAAAGCAACTTTACCTGAGGGGCTAAAGTTAGGCTTATTACGTATGAGCAAAAAAATGGGAAATGATCAACAATACGCGAAATATAGTCAAAAATTCCCATCACTTGTACAGCGTGCTAAGACTAATAAGCAAGTTTTTAGCCTGTATTTTGATGGCGTTGTTTCGAATAAAGTTGAGCGAACAGTGATGGTGCCAAGTCATGATCATGGGCAATTAATTAGAATCTCTATGCCTGCTTATGATAAACAAGATTACCGTTTACAACGCCTTAAAATGAGTGATGGTCAGCAACAAGTTCGTAGTGATGTAATTGAAAATATTGACTCCTTAGCAAGAGAAGATTTAGATAGAGAATACCCATCAATTTTATTACTAACAACAACGCGAGCGATTGCTAAATATGAGTTAGTGCAAAGAGGTCATGAACAAAGCTCATTGGTTGGTACATTATTAAATATTGCTACTGTGTTAAGTGAAATTGCTGATTTACGTAGCTGGAACATGTTGCCTGCTACCATACAATTTAGTTATTTAGATACTAATGCAGATAATGTTATTGTGTCGAGTGTAAACGATATTGATCATAAAATTAGTTTAAGTAAAGGAACGCAACACGTTATTTTAACAACGAGTTTGACTGATAAAGTTTTTCATTATCAGCAATAAATCTTTAAATAAGGAATTTTTATGAAGCAAGTAAAGCTTACATTATGTATGTTCATTTCGTTATTATTGATAACGGCTTGTGCAGCTCCAACACCTGAAGAGAAAGCGTTGGCAGAGCGTCCTGATTGGATTGATAATGCACAAGGAAAATACCCAAGTAATGATTATTTAACTGCTGTAGGACAAGCCTCAAATCGTACTCGAGCAGGACAAAGTGCCGTCACTAATTTACTGGAAATTTTTTCAGTGAAAGTACGTGCAGAGACAAAAACATTAACTGAAGCGGTAAAACAAGAAAGTGTAGTCGGAGTGACGCTAGAAAGTTCGACCACATTACAGCGCAGTATCGAAACAGAAACTGATCAAGTGATTCAAGGCGTAGAAATAAAAGAAAGTTGGCTAAGTCCTACTGGTGATTATTATGCTCTAGCTGTATTAGAAAAAAATAGTGCGGCTCAAAATTTAATGCAATCCATTACTGAGCTAGATAATAAAACAGCAGAGTTAATTGATTACAGTATTAATTTTGCGCCTAATTCAATTTTAGCTGTTAATGCGCTTCGTTCGGCAAGAGATCAACAGCTTGCACGTAAGACTGCTGATTTACAATTGAAATATATTAGTGGTAGTGGTGTACCCAATAATATTTCGAGTAACAAAATTGAGCAGTTAATTAGTCGTAAATTAGCATCATTACAAATGAGTGTAAAAGCGGACAGTGATAGCCAAAAAAAATCATTACAAGCGGGTTTAGCAAAGTTAGGAGTAAAGGTTGTTAATGAATCAAGCTTACAACTTTCTGCAGAAATTGATGTCACTGATCCAGCGTTTATTAATAATTGGTATTGGTTACGTGGTAGTTATGAATTAACAATTAGTGAAAATGATAAAGTGATTAGCCGTAAACGTTGGACTGTTAAAATTTCTGCAAAGCAAAAAGAATTATTAAATTTGCGTTTACAAGATAAATTAAACAGTCAAATTAGCAATTATTTACAACAGTTGGTGAGCGATACTCCAACGCTTTAATTTGTTGATATAAGTTCGTTAAAATAGGCGCCTCAATATTATGTTGATGCGCTTTTTTTATAAGGTAACCATTAATAAACTCTATTTCAGTTTCTCTCCGATAAAAAATATCTCGGTTCATTGATGAGTAATTTGGGGCCGTTGCTTCAATCACTGCATTAATACTTTTTTGTAATGATAATAATTCAAAATTAAATTGTTCAGCTTTTGCTATGGCAAGTGATTCTTCAATAATTGCTTTGATGGTTAAAGAAAACTCTGATGCTTGTAATGCTCCATTTTTAATTTGATGAATGGCTGTTAATGGATTGATGGCTGCATTAATAATTAGTTTTAGCCAACATTTTTCAGCGATATCATTACACCAATGCACATCTTTCATAACTGCTTGAAAAGGTTTAATTAGAGTTGCTAGATCTAATTTTTTATTCTCACAATTAAAAGTACCAAAGTAACTTGCCCCATTACCTGTCTGCGTAATATTAAAAGGAGCGTTTAATAAGCTCGCATTAGCTGTTGTTGCAGAAATAATGGGGTTGTTAGGGAAGTGCTTAAGTATTTCATCAGCGCAGCCATAACCATTGTGCATTAATATAATAGGTTGCTGGGTTGATATATAAGGGCGTTGCATTAATAAAGCAGATAATACATTAGGTGCTTTTACACAAACTAAAATAACACTTTGTTGCTCGATTAATGTGTTATGTAATAACTGATGGCTGTGAGAAATAGGTAATCGAATTTTTTCTGCTTGTAAGTTAGTAAATTGTAATTCAGTTGTTTGGTGTTTAGTACGGGTCACAATATGACAGGCGAAATTTGATTGTTGTAATTTTGCTAACCATAAACAGCCGATTGCACCTGCACCAATAATTTGAATCATAATTTCTCCTAAAAATTCATTATGCTAATTTGTATAATAAGATACAAGTAACAAAGTCTGTTTCGATGATAGAAGATGAATGCATTTTCTGGTAAATTCAGCACACATTAATTTAAACCATTCATTAAGGAATAAAGATGCCTTCATTTGATATCGTTTCAGAAATTGACTTAGAAGAAGTTAAAAATGCAGTAGACAATACACGACGAGAAATAAGTAATCGTTATGATTTACGTGGTGTTAAAGCAACCGTGACACTTAATAAAGAAGTAGTAAAACTAGAAGCTGAAGCCGATATGCAAATCTCTGCTTTGCGTGATATGTTACGTGGTAATCTTGTTAAACGTGGTGTGGATACGCGTGCAATGGATCCTGAACAATGTGATCAATCAGGAAAATTTTGGTCTCAGAATGTTAAATTTAAAGTGGGTGTTGATCAACCAACGGCGAAAAAATTAGTAAAACTAATTAAAGATAGCAAAATTAAAGTACAAGTTGCCATTCAAGGTGAGCAATTACGTGTAACAGGCAAAAAGCGTGATGATTTACAGCAAGCAATGCGTTTAGTGAAAGATTGTGATTTAGGAATAGGCTTTCAATTTAATAACTTTAAAGACTAAATTATCAATAATTAATAGAGGTTTATTACATATAAAGCTCTATTAATTCTGCTATTTTCTTTGATTAATATTGCAAATATATTGTTTATAGATAATAGGTAACTGTTGCAAAATTAAAGACTTTCCTTGAATAGACGCTTTGTTTATTGTGTCTGCTATCAGTGTTTCATCTAATAGCGGAAGACATTTTTCGGCTATTGGAAAGTAGCTAATGTGCCAAGGTTCTTCAGCAACTCCTCCTTGATAATTTTGATAAGGGCGATAAAAACCAAAAGCTTGCATATTATTTGTTAGCCATTCATTTAATTCCGCAAAATATCCACCGCTTAAATATTCACTTTTTTGTAATTGTAATGATTGACCTAGAGGTAGTAGGGTTGGATCATAAACATCTATATCAGTGCCCCAATGGTGGCGACTAGTAGCAGGTAAAGCAGACCAATGTAATAACTGATATAGCTTTTCTGTCTCAGTTATTTTGTTTGTTTGCTTGCAGTCGAGTGCGACTTCATTTTTATCTAAAATAGCAACACGACCAGAATATTTATTATTCCAAATCTGTAATTGACGCTCAAAGCTTCGAAATGCACTAGCAATATGTAAAGTAAAACCTTGTTGTTTTGCCGCTAATTGTAATGCAGTAAAATCCTTTACAACTTGCTTGTGAAGCAATCGATTTGGAGCAAACTCTATTAGATGAGTTTGCTCTTGGCCCGTAAGTTGTTTGGGCGTTATTACAGATGAAATCATGCTAATAGATTTTTTAATGTAAGTTTGAATATATCAACTAACTCATCTAATTGTGCAACATTAGTTGATTCATTTACTTTATGAATAGTGGCATTGATTGGTCCTAATTCAACTACCTGAGCGCCTGTTGGTGCGATAAAACGAGCATCAGAAGTACCACCACTAGTAGATAGCTCTGTCGTAATGCCATTAGTTGATAAAATAGCTTGAGTCACTGCATCAGTTAATGAACCGGGCTCGGTAATAAAAGGTTGCCCGTTATAAGTCCATTTTATCTCATGCTCTACTTTAGCTTTGTTGATAATTGCTTCTACTTTATTGGTGATCATATCCGCTGTTAATTCCGTTGAATATCGGAAGTTACATTGTACTACTGCATCACCAGGTACTACGTTACTTGCTCCGGTACCTGAATTAAAGTTAGTGATTTGAAAGCTAGTTGCAGGAAAATATTGATTACCCTTATCCCATTCAGTGTCAGCTAGTTCTGTTAATATAGGCGTGGCTAAATGGATAGGATTATTCACTAAATGGGGATAAGCAACATGTCCTTGTGTTCCTTTAAATATTATATCAGCTGTTAATGAGCCTCTACGTCCATTTTTAATGACATCACCGACATGAGTAGTGCTTGAAGGTTCACCAACAATGCAATAATCTATTTTTTCATTGCGTTCTTCTAATACATCAATAACACGTGTTGTGCCGTTTATGAATGGGCCTTCTTCATCACTTGTGATCAGTAATGCAATAGAGCCTTTATGATCAGGATGTTCATTGATAAATGCTTCTAATCCAAGCATAAAGCAAGCAATGCCGCTTTTCATATCAGCCGCACCACGCCCATATAACATACCGTCAATAATAGTTGGTTCGAATGGTGGCGTATCCCATTTACTTTCAGGTCCAGTTGGTACTACATCGGTATGTCCAGCGAAACAAAATAGAGGCGCTTGTGTGCCGCGTCTTGCCCATAAATTTAATGTATCTTCAAATTCCATGGTTTCACAAACAAAACCTAATTTTTCTAAACGAGCAATTAAAAGATCTTGGCAGCCAGCATCTTCAGGTGTCACTGAACGACGACTGATCAAATCTTCTAATAATGTTACAACAGGTGAGTGGTTCATGGTATTTCCTTATACGGCAAAAAAGGTTTGATAGTTTTTTTGATTAAATCCAATTATCGCTACGCCTTGGTGGATCACAAGAGGGCGTTTGATTAAGGTAGGAAATTCTATAAACAATAAACTTGCTGATTTTTCATTTAATGACTCTTTTTGCTGATCGGTGAGTGCACGATAGCTGGTGCTACGTTTATTCAATAATTCATCCCAGCTTAATGTTTGGTATAGCTGTGAAATTAAATTACTGTCTAATCCATCTTTACGGTAATCGTGAAATAAGAAAGGGATATTATTATCATCGAGCCATTTTTTAGCTTTTTTTATCGTATCGCAATTTGGGATACCGTACATTATTGTCTGCATTATGGGAGCTTATACGTTGAAATAAAAAGAATAATGAATTGTAACAAGGAAGGGGCAATAAGAAAAATTTAAGATAAGGTGTCAGTAAATACAAAGAGTCGCAAATCGACTATTTGTATTTACTGGCGATGAATTATTTAACTATTTTAAGAATAATATCTTCTGCAACGTCAACAGTGCCAGACATTTTTTGTAGCTCTTTAATTTCATCCATATTTGAAATAACAACAGGCGTTAATATTGATTTTGCTTTTGAAGTTAAAAAAGCTAAATCAAATTCAATGATAGTCTCGCCAGCTTTTACTTTTTGGCCTTCTTGAGCAATACGTGTAAAACCTTCACCTTTTAATTCAACAGTATCAATACCAAAATGAACAAATAATTCAATCCCTGTGTCAGATTCTAATGAGAAGGCATGATTTGTTTCAAAAATTTTACCTATTTTACCGTCACATGGGGCAACCATTTTGTTACCTGTTGGACGGATAGCGATACCGTCACCGACGATTTTTTCAGCAAAAACAACATCTGGCACATCTTCAATTGCCACTATTTCACCTGAAATAGGCGCTACAATGTCAATGGTATCTGATGTCGGCGTACTACCAGTTACTGCTTTCTTTAATGAATCGAAAAAACCCATGTTAAACTCCAAGTTGTAATAAAATAAGTTAAATCAACAGCTAATCAGCTGCTTAGTTTTAATTAGTTAATGCTTTAGTTTTATTAAAATTACTGACTAATGCTTCGATTTCAGCAGCTGTAGCTAAAGAAAGAGCTTTATCTGCTAATGCTTTTGCCTCTGAAAAAGTTGTATTACGTATAATTTTTTTAATCATAGGAATAGACATTGCACTCATTGAGAACTCATCTAGCCCCATTCCTAATAGTAGAAGTGTTGCTTGCTCGTCGCCGGCTAACTCACCACACATACCAGTCCATTTTCCAGCTGCATGAGAAGCATCAATTACTGTTTTAATTAATGTTAATACAGAAGGTGATAATGGATTATATAGTTCAGAAATTAATTCATTGCCTCGATCAACAGCAAGAGTGTATTGCGTTAAATCATTTGTTCCAATACTAAAGAAGTCGACTTCTTTAATTAAATGATGTGCAATAGTTGCTGCCGCTGGTGTTTCGATCATAACACCAATTTCTATACTTGTATCAAAAGCGATGCCTTCATTTGTTAGTTCTTGCTTCAATACGGTTAATATATCTTTAAGTCTGCGCACTTCCTCAACAGAAATGATCATTGGAAACATGATCTGGATTTTGCCAAAAGCAGATGCTCGTAGCAATGCACGTAATTGAGGGTTCATTATTTCAGGACGGTCAAAATAGATTCGAATTGCTCGCCATCCCAAAAAAGGATTAAGTTCAGCTGGTAAATTTAAATAAGGTAAATACTTATCACCACCTATGTCCATGGTACGAATAATACAAGGGTGTCCTTGCATTGCCTCAACTACTTCTTTATATGCTAAAAATTGTTCATCTTCAGTTGGAAGTTGATCTCGATCCATAAATAAAAATTCTGTTCTATATAAACCGATACTTTCTGCGCCATAACGTTTTGCGCCATCAATATCCTTAACGGTGCCAATATTTGAAGCAATTTCGACGTGATGTCCATCTAATGTGACAGCAGGAAGATCTTTTAACTCTGCAAGTTTTACTTTTTCATTTAAAAATTGATCGCGTATTGCTTTAGCTTTGGTTAGTTCTGAGTCACTAGGTTGAATAATTATTTTATTATTCAATGCATCAAGAATAACAATATCACCATTTTTAACACGCTCTGTAATATCATTTGTACCAACAATTGCTGGAATTTCTAATGAACGAGCCATGATCGAAGTATGTGAAGTGCGACCACCAATATTAGTAATAAAACCTAATACTTTTTTAAGATTGATTTGTGCTGTTTCAGAAGGAGTTAAATCATCTGCAATTAAAATAACTTCTTCAGTAATTGCATCTAAACTAACAATGTTGATACCAAGTACATTTTTTAATAAACGGTTACCGATATCACGGAAATCAGCAGAGCGCTCACGTAAGTAAGGGTCTTCTAATTCTTGCAACATGTTTGCGTTTTCTTCAACAACATAGTTTATTGCGAAGTCAGCAGAACAGTGATTTAATTTTATATAGTCACAGATATCTTCTTCGAACTCTTCATCTTCAAGCAACATAATATGTCCCTCAAAGATAGCTTCTTGTTCTTCACCAAATGTCTCAAGTGCTTTTTTCCTAACAATTTCTAATTGTGCAGATGTTTTTGTTCGAGCCTCAAGAAAACGTTCAATTTCATGTTGAGAATCTTGCACTTTATCGGTGTTGATTGAAATCTCATCTTCTTGTAATAACAACGCTTTTGCGAACGTGATACCAGGAGATGCTAGAATGCCAGAGATCATAATCTACCCTTAAGCTATTAGGTTTTTCATAAATGAGAATGGTTGGATCACACTAAAGTTGCCATTAATTCAACTAAAGTATCGACCGCTTTTTGTTCATCAGCACCTTCAGCTTTGATATTGATGGAAGTACCTTGAGTTAAACCTAATGTTTGTAACTTGAAAAGACTTTTAGCGCTTGCTGATTTACCACCTACTTCAACAGAAATGTCAGCTGTGAATGATTTTGCTTCTTTCACAAATTGAGCTGCAGGACGAGTGTGAAGACCATTCGGTGCAGTAATAGTAACTGTTTTTTGATACATGGTAATACCTTAAATAAATTTTGAATTTGTGATGAACATGATCTGTTATGAAGCATAAAAAATAATGCACAGATAATAAAAGTGTATTCATCAAAACAACTAAAAATGAGAAATGGAGGTTGGAACTAAGCCAACATTTATTTCGCCAAATATTAGATTTTTCTTAATATGTCATTTTTCTTTAACAGGCGATGATTATAATAACCCATAATGAAATTAATGATCCTAAATAAGATACGATAGGTCAACGAATTTCTGTTTTATGGCTATAAAAACGCCATAATATTTGTTTTTTTGCTTGTTTTTTGACCTGTAGATGAGGAAGGGAATTTTTGATATAAAAAAAGGTGCTAAAAAGCACCTTTTTTAAATCAGAATGTTTTTAAATTAAGCGAACTCTTCGCCTTCAAATACACCTGCAAATAATGCTGTTGATAAGTAGCGTTCACCTGAGCTTGGTAAAATAACAACAATATTTTTGTCTTTGAATTCAGGTTCTGCTGCTAAACGTGCTGCTGCAACAACGGCTGCCCCTGAAGAGATTCCTGCTAAAATACCTTCTTCTTCCATTAATCGACGAGCCATTTCAATTGCATCATCATTGCTTACTTGTTCTGCACGATCAATTAATGAAATATCTAGGTTTTTAGGGATGAATCCAGCGCCAATACCTTGAATTTTGTGTGGTCCTGGTTTTACTTCTTCACCAGCTAATGTTTGAGCAATAACTGGAGAGTCTGTAGGCTCTACTGCAACACTAATAATTGCTTTGCCTTGTGTCTGTTTGATGTAACGGCTAACACCTGTAATTGTACCACCAGTACCAACGCCTGCTACAAATACATCAATTTCGCCATCTGTATCATTCCAGATTTCAGGGCCAGTTGTTTTCTCGTGAATTTGTGGGTTTGCTGGGTTTTCAAATTGACGTAATACCAGGTACTTACCTGGTGCAGATTCAGCTAATTCTTCTGCTTTATTGATTGCACCTTTCATGCCCAAAGCACCATCGGTTAATACTAGATTTGCGCCTAATGCTTTTAATAATTTACGACGTTCAACACTCATTGTGTTTGGCATAGTTAGGGTTATTTTGTAACCTCGGGCAGCTGCAACAAAAGCTAATGCAATACCTGTGTTACCACTAGTTGCTTCAACTAATTGTACATCTTTTGTTAATGTTCCATTTTTTTCTGCTTCTAAAATCATGTTTGCGCCAATACGACACTTCACACTAAAGCTTGGGTTACGACTTTCTACTTTTGCAAATACGTTACCAGTTGTTACATTGTTTAAGCGTACTAGTGGTGTATTACCGATTGATTGTGAGTTGTCGCTAAAAATTTTGCTCATAATGATCTTCCTGTTCGTTGAGTGATTTAATAATTTATAGCTAGTAGCATATCCAATGTTTCTAAATGCGGAAGTAAAATTTTGTTATACCATATAGATTTTTGAGATATATTAGCTTTTAAGCTGTTGAGAGGCTGAGTTGATTGTAAAATCAGTTAAATAAATTTAGTTACAATACGACCGTACTTCATGTTATTTAACTGATATATAAGGAAATTAATATTAGAATTTTTAACTTTCTGTTAAAAATTCTAAGTAATGTACTAAGTTTTGTAATACTTCTATTTTCTCTGGGCTATGTTGGTGCTCAAGCGCGAGTATATTTAAACGTTCAATATAATTATCTCTATGTTCTATAAGATAAGCCTCCCTGTGTTTTGCCCATTTTTCTTGTTCTTCAATAGATAAAGTATCAGGATAATTTCTTGCTTTGTAGCGTCCCCATAATATCGCTAAATTAGGATCATCAAAGTTAGCTTCATAGCCTGAAATTTGTTGAGCAGACAGCTCTGTAATCGCTTTACATTGATTTTTATCGTTTGCAGTAGAGAAACCTCCACTATATAACTTTTGCTCTGGCTGTTGTTCTCGATTGATTTTTGGATCTACATTAAAAACAGTGATTAATTTTTCAACTAACGCTCTGTTTTCTGAGAAGAAATTTATGGATTCACGGCATTGTTTTGCATCAACCCCTAATTCTTTTGCCCGTGCAGGTGTTAATGTTTTAGCACTTGCAATAATAGGGCATTTATTGATATGAATAAGCTTAAGTGGTGGTCTATTAATCCCTTCAGGCAAATCATTGGTTGGTGTGTATAAGTAAGATTGTATTTGTTCAATGGTTAAAGAATTAAGTTGCTTAATATCTTTATTTAAATCAATTACTATCACTGCATTATTATTTGTTGGATGTTGTGCAATAGGTAAAATATATGAACAGCATCCTTGTAAAGCTGAAAACATACCTGATATATGCACTAAAGGGGTGAAGGTTCCAAGTTTTAACTCACGTAGTACTTTGTTTTTTTGGCGCAAACTATAACAATAATCAAATAACTTAGGATGTACTGTTTTAATTAATTTTGCCATTGCAATGGTGGCATAAACATCCGACATTGCATCATGCGCTTGTTGATGTGCAATGTTATTTGCCTTGGTTAATAATTCAAGCCTAAAGCTAGGTGCATCATTTTCATCATAAACCCATTCTATACCATCAGGTCTTAGTGCATAACATGCACGTACCATATCGATAATATCCCATCGCGAACAACCATTTTGCCACTCTCTCTGATAAGGGTCATGAAAGTTTCGGTATAAAGTAAAGCGTGTCACCTCATCATCAAAACGGATATTGTTATAACCCACCACACAGGTATTAGGCTGTTTGAATTGCTGTAAAATGTTAAATATAAATTGATTTTCATATTCACCATGTTGTAAAGCATGTTGCGGGGTTATACCAGTAACTAAACAAGCTTCAGGTGCGGGTAAATAATCATTAGGTGGGCGACAGTACCATTCGTAAGGTTCTGAAATTACATTTAAATCAAGATCGGTACGGATCCCGGCAAATTGAGAAGGGCGATCGGTACCTGGATTTAAACCAAAGGTTTCGTAATCGTGCCAGAAAAGGCTTGGAGCATCTTGATTCATATTTATATTACCTGAAATTACTGATTCACATATTGTGGCTAATTTGCTTGTAAAAAGCGAATGATACTAATCACAATAAATAGCTTATCTATTTTACTTGTCACAACAGTCCCAGTTTCTGGTTGTAAACTTTGTAAAAGAAACTGCCATTAGGTCTTGAATTGAACTATTTTTTCAGCGCAAAATTTAGATAACATATTTAATGTAATCGATATTAATTACAATAATGTAATTGAAAAATAAGTTTATTTTAAAGATAAGTATTAGAAGTAAAGAATATTGCAGGTGTGTTTTTAATAATTAATTATCGAATACAATTAAATTAGTGAAAACATGACCTTCACTTAAAAGAGTTTGAAGACTAAGTTTTAGATACAAAAAAGCCTGCATATAGCAGGCTTAACTCGAAACTTATATCACTGCTTATTTAGAAACAAGAGAGATTAAGTCTAGTACTTTGTTTGAGTAACCGATTTCGTTATCGTACCAAGATACAACTTTAGCGAATTTATCAGTTAAAGATAATCCTGCTTTTGCATCAAATACTGAAGTTTGAGTTTCACCAATGAAGTCTTGAGAAACAACAGCATCTTCAGTGTAACCAAGAACACCAGCCATTTCATTTTCAGAAGCGCGTTTCATTTCAGCACAGATTTCTTCATATGTAGCAGCAGTTTTAAGGTTAACAGTTAAGTCAACAACAGAAACGTCAGCAGTTGGTACACGGAAAGCCATACCAGTTAAAAGACCGTTAAGAGCTGGGATTACTTTACCTACAGCTTTAGCAGCACCAGTTGAAGATGGGATGATGTTTTGAGAAGCACCACGACCACCGCGCCAATCTTTCATTGATGGACCATCAACTGTTTTTTGAGTTGCAGTTGTTGCATGTACAGTTGTCATAAGAGCAGATTCAATGCCCCATTTGTCATTCAGTACTTTAGCAATTGGTGCTAAACAGTTAGTAGTACAAGAAGCGTTAGAAACGATATCTTGACCAGCGTATTCAGAGAAGTTAACACCGTTTACGAACATTGGAACGTCGCCAGAAGGACCAGTAAGAACAACTTTTTTAGCGCCTGCTTGGATATGTTTACGAGCTGTTTCGTCAGTTAGGAAGAAACCTGTTGCTTCTGCAACTACTTCAACACCTGCTTCATCCCATTTTAGGTTGGCTGGATCACGTTCTGCAGTAACACGAACAGTGTTGCCATTTACGATTAGGTTTCCGTCTTTAACTTCAACTGTACCATTAAAACGACCGTGAGTTGAGTCATATTTAAGCATGTAAGCCATGTATTCAACGTCGATTAAGTCATTGATTGCAACAACTTCAACATCAGCACGTTCACATGATGCACGGAATACGAAACGGCCGATACGACCGAAGCCGTTAATACCTACTTTAATTGTCATTTTTTGTTCCTTATGGATGTTTGATTTTAAAACTTGTCATCATTATAGGTGTCAAAAACACCTGAGACTTGATGTTAGTCAAGTTATACGCTCTGAAAACACCTTGTTACTCATTAAATTGCAAAAAAATTTCTAATTAATAAGTAGTATGTTTTTTGAACTGATATCACTGTAATTAAATTACAGTGTCATATTAAGGGCAATTCCACATAAAATAAAGCAAAACAGCAATTAAAGTGTTATTTGTCTATTCATTGAATAATTTTTTATGAGACCTAGGTAGAAATTGTAACTATATGATCATTTTTATTTAATAAAATTGAAGTAGTTTAGCTTCATATCAATTAATTACTCTCTTTCCTGGTTTATTGTTTCCTTTGTATAGTTGAACAATCGTATTGATATTAAATACAAAATAGATAAATTGTGAGTTTACTTAAGTAAATTGCTCAGTTTAATGAGTAGTCAAAATAATTTGTGGTAAAACAATCTAAGATTGAATGTTATTTTTGATGTGGTGGTTATTAATACAATAACTGATATTAAATAGTAGGTGACATGGTTTTTATTTATCACCATTTTGTATTCATTTTATTCGTAATCATGACGAGTTAAATTAGAAATCTAGTTTCCATACTGGGTACTATCAATTAATCATAAATATAGGTGTTACATGAATAGTTCTACATTAGATTCGTTTATGCAATTAAAAGGGATTGATCCTCATTTTATTGATGCTTGGGGAAAACCTGCCACCGTTACTGATGAAAATGTTAATACTCTCATTAATCATATGGGATTTGATGCTTTAGATGAAGCCGCTTTATCAGCCCATTATCAACAAGAAGAAACACAACACTGGTTATCTTTATTACCTCCTGTCTGTGTATGGCAAAAAGCCTCAAATTATCAAATTGAAGTGCATTTACCTATTGATTTTGTAACAGACGCACTGGTTTATCGTATTACTACCGAAGATGGTTTACAAATTGATAAAAAGATAACAGCGACAGATTTCCCCTTATTAGGTTGTAATGAAATTTCGGATGTTGAATTTCAATTATATGCTGTGACTTTAGAGGTGGAGTTGGATATTGGCTATCATCAGCTTACTTTATTAGAAGAAGGTAATGATCAACCATTAGCGGTAATGTCTTTAGTTATTACACCTACAGTCTGCTTTACGCCTCCTGCTATAAGAGAAGGCAAAAAGCTATGGGGAACAAGTGTTCAATTATATGGTATCAAAAGTCAACAAAATTGGGGAATAGGGGACTTCTCTGATTTAAAAGAATTATTAACTAAAACGGCTGAAAGTGGTGGAGACTTTATTGGCTTAAATCCTATTCATGCACTGAGTCCATCACAACCTAATAATGCCAGCCCTTATAGCCCCTCATCACGGAAATGGTTAAATATACTGTATATCGATATTACAGAGATCCCAGAATTGCAGCATTGTCAGGTTTTACAAAACAAGTTAGCTTCTGCTGAGTTTCAACAAGCGTTAACTCAGTTACAAGACCTAAAATGGGTCGATTACGAATCCGTTGCTCGTTTAAAACTTGCGGCGTTGCGAGATTTGTTCATTACTTTGCATGATGGTGAAGAAGAAAATAATAAACGTTTACAAAAACTGAGCTCTTTTGTTGCTGAAAAAGGGGATTCTCTAAAAGAACAAGCTGCCTATGACGCATTACAATTCAAATTCTTTACTGAAGATGAGCAAGCCTGGGGATGGCCTGTTTGGCCTGATAACTTACAATCATTTTCAAGTACTGCTACACAAGATTGGTGTTCAGAAAATGCTCAAGAAATTATATTTTGGAGCTATTGTCAGTGGATTGCAGAAGAGCAATTAGCAGAGGCAGACAAACTTGCTAAATCATTAGGTATGACATTGGGTATTTATCGTGATTTAGCGGTAGGAGTGACAAAAAATAGTAGTGAAGTCTGGGCCAATCGCGATTTGTATTGTGAAAATATTAGTATTGGAGCGCCGCCTGATGTATTGGGGCCATTAGGCCAAAGTTGGGGATTGCCACCACTTTCGCCAGATCAACTTTATAAGTCGGCGTATCAACCTTTTATCGAATTACTACAAGCAAATATGCAATATTGTGGAGCTCTACGTATTGATCATGTCATGGCTTTATTACGTTTGTGGTGGGTTCCTGAAGGTGAAACTGCTGATGGCGGTGCTTACGTCTATTACAATGTTTATGATATGTTGAATTTATTAGCTTTAGAAAGTGTTCGCAATGAATGCTTAGTGATTGGAGAAGATCTTGGCACTGTGCCTGATGGTATGGATGTATTGTTGAAAGAAGCTGGAGTGTATTCATATAAAGTCTTTTTCTTCGAACAAGCTGAAGATGGAGGTTTTATTTCTCCTTCCCATTATGAACAACAAGCAATGGCCACTTTATCAACTCACGACATGCCAACAATAAAAGGTTATTGGCACTGTGAGGATTTATATTTAGGCAGAGAACTTGGTTTATATCCAGATCCTGAGGTATTTAATAAACTACTTGTTGATAGAGTTAATGCTAAGCAACAGATACTAGATAGTTTACATGGGCATCATAGTCTACCTGATGATTTTCCTAGAGATGCAAATTATATTGGTATGGATCAGGTTTTAAACTTTGCATTGCAAAAACATCTAGCAAGAGGATGTTCTACATTATTAACTTTGCAACTTGAAGATTTCTTAGAGATGGAGCAGCCCGTTAATGTGCCTGGTACAAGTGATGAATATAGAAATTGGCAACGAAAATTGACACATGATGTTGACTCTATTTTTAAAGACACAAATATTCATAATTTATTAAAAGAACTAACAGAAGCAAGATCTAAATAACCTGAATTCGGGCTAAATGAACTTCTACCTAGGTATTTAAAATGACTAAAAAAGCCGTACAAAAGACAGTAGCTGAAATTGAAAAGAAGCAAATGAACTTAGCAGCAAGAGAATTAATCTTACAATTAAAACAAGCAAAACTAGCACAACCCTTTGCCAAATTAGGATTAATTAAAAAAACTGAGCAACAAGGTTTTACTTTGCGAGTATGGTTACCTGAAGCGATTACCGTTTCCTTTTGTGCCGCTGCCGATGAGTTAGATATTGAAGGGGAATTAATACTGGTAGATGCTGCAGGTTTATTTGAAGTTGAATTACCTAATGTGACAGAGCCGTTTCTTTACCAATTAACCGCTGAATATCAAGGTGGTGTACATGAATTCATTGACCCTTATCAGTTTCATGATATTGCCTTTTCAGGATTGGCTACATTGCATGAAGCCCCTCAGAATGTTTATCAAACTTTAGGTGCTCAATTAAAAACAGTATGTGTTGATGGTGTTGAAGTAAGCGGTGTGCGCTTTATAGTTTATGCCCCTAATGCCTCTAGTGTTAGTTTGATTTCTGCTTACAATCATTGGGATGGGCAACGTCATCCAATGCAACGCAGTTGGTGTGGCCATTGGGTTCTATTTGTTCCTGGTTTATCTGCAGGTTGCGCTTATAAATTTGAACTTAAAGATAACAAAGGAAATCGTTTACCGCATAAAGCGGATCCAGTTGGTTTTCAAGCTGAGTTATTTCCATCACATTCTTCTATTGTTGTTGATCATGATTCCTACCAATGGAATGACCAAGCATGGCAAGCATCTCAGGCTGGAGATAAACGCTTTGCACCTATTAGCATCTATGAAGTACACCTCGGCTCTTGGAAAAGAGTGGTAGAAAATGGTGTAGAACGAATGCTGACCTACCGAGAATTAGCGGTAGATTTATTACCTTATTTAGTTGAAATGGGCTACACACATTTAGAAGTTTTACCTATTTCTGAGTTCCCATTTGATGGTTCTTGGGGCTACCAACCCGTGGGATTATTTGCTGCCACAAGTCGATTTGGTGATGCAGATGATTTGAAATATTTTATTGACCAATGCCATCAAGCGAACATTGGCGTTATTGTTGATTGGGTACCTGCTCATTTCCCCGCGGACTCACATGGTTTAGCCTGTTTTGATGGCACTCCTTTATATGAATATGAAGATCCTCGCCGTGGTTGGCATCCAGATTGGAATTCTTATATATATGATTTTGGGCGCGATAATGTGCGTCAATTTTTAGTCGCGAGTGCACTTATTTGGCTTGATAAATTCCATGTTGATGGATTACGCGTGGATGCTGTTGCCTCAATGCTGTATTGGGATTATTCGCGTGAAGAAGGTGAGTGGGTACCGAATGTTGATGGGGGAAATCATAATTATGAAGCGATTAGTTTATTAAAATGGTTTAACGAGGAAGTGTATCGTCAATACCCACATGCGATGACCATTGCTGAAGAATCCACTGCTTTTTCTGGTGTTTCCAAGCCTACTTTTGAGGGTGGGTTAGGTTTTGGGTTTAAGTGGAATATGGGCTGGATGCACGATACATTAAGTTATATTGAGCAAGATCCTATGTACCGAAAATTCCATCATCATGAAATGACATTTGCCATGGCTTATCATTATAACGAGCATTTTGTATTACCTATCTCACATGATGAAGTTGTGCATGGTAAAAAAAGTATGTTAGGGAAAATGCCTGGAGATGAATGGCAAGGTGCAGCTAATTTACGAGCATATATGGGGTATATGTATGCTCATCCGGGTAAAAAATTAAATTTCATGGGAACTGAAATCGCCCAAAGTAGAGAATGGAATCATGATCAAAGTTTAGATTGGGATTTACTTGCTTTTGACAAGCACCAAGCTCAACAAAAACTTATTTGTGATTTAAATCATTTTTATAAAAATAATCGTGCAATGTATGAATCTGATTACCAACAGCAAGGTTTTGAGTGGTTAGATCATAGTGACGGTGAAAATAGTATTGTCTCTTTTGTGCGTCATAATTTAAATAAAACTGAGCATGTTATTTGTATATCAAACTTTACCCCTGTACCTCGTGAATATTATCGATTAGCTGTTGATATAGCAGGTCAATATGAAGTTGTTATTAATACTGATAGTGAATATTACTGGGGAAGTAATTATGCCATGGGAGATGTCATGGGAGTGTTTGAAAGTGAATCCCATCCTTGGCAAGGTAAAGGTCATTCTATCGTCATCAATTTACCCCCACTATCAACCGTTTACTTAAAGAGAAAAGGAGCATAAGTGTCAAATATTGTGACTGAAACTAACATGGATATTATCAATAGTGAGCAAGAAACGGTAAGTAAAACTGACTACATAAAAGGGAGTTTTGTTAGTTCACTCGGAAATTATTATCCACTAGGTGCTACTTTGGATGAACTGGGGTGTAATTTTTCAGTACATAGCCAAGGAGCTGAAAGTGTTGAGCTTTGTTTATTCGATAATAACGAAGTTCAGATAGAGAGTTATTTTCTAAACACTACTCATTCGCATCTTTGGCATATTCATTTGCAAGGTATTCGAGCGGGTCAAAAATATGCTTACCGAGTCCATGGTACTTATGCCCCGGAAGAAGGGTTATTATTTAATAACAAACATTTATTAATCGACCCTTATGCTAAATCTTTAAGCAAAGTTCAGCATAGTTTTGCCCAATCGCAAAGCGATGAAAATGATATTCATATTGCCAAATCAATTGTAATAGATGACCAGTTTGATTGGCAGGAGAGTGTTAAACCAACGATTGATAATAAAACTCGTATTTTGTACGAATTGCATTGCAAAGGTTTCACTCAATCAAATCCTAATATTCCATTACCTTTACGTGGAAAATACCTTGGTTTATCACATCCAGAAAGTATTAAACATTATCAATCATTAGGTATAACGAGTTTACAAATTATGCCTGTATTTAGTTATATGAGTGAACCACGTTTAAAAGACTTAGGGTTAACGAATTATTGGGGATATAACCCAATTAACTTTTTTGCGCCCGAAATTCGCTATTCACAATATGATGCTGTCGTTGAATTTAAAACAATGGTTCGTGAACTACATGCCGCCAATATTGAAGTGATATTAGATGTGGTATTTAATCATACAGCTGAATCAGGTGATGGTGGGTTAGTACTTAGTTTTAAAGGTTTTGATAATAAGCAATATTATACTTTTGAAAGCGATAAAAATGGCGTTAATTATCAAAATTATAGTAACCATTCAGGTTGTGGGAACACAGTTAACTTAGATTTTTCTTGGTCTTTAAAGATCACTCTAGACGCGCTACGTTATTGGGTGACAGAGATGCAAGTTGATGGTTTTAGATTTGATTTAGCGGTTAGTTTAGGTCGTGAAGCTAAAGGTTTTAATGAGCAAAGCTCATTTTTTAAAGCATTATTACAAGATCCTATTCTAAGTAAAGTCACTTTGATAGCCGAACCTTGGGATATTGGTCCTGGTGGATATCGCTTAGGGGCCTTTCCTGAACAATGGAAAGAGTGCAATGATCGTTATCGCGATACTATTCGCTCTTTTTGGCGAGGTGATACAGGGCAAGTTTCTGAGGTGGCCACTCGCTTATTAGGCTCTCGTGATTTCTTCCCTCTTGAAAACAGAAGTAATAGCACGAGTGTTAATTATATTTGTTACCACGATGGTTTTACATTAGACGACATGGTGTCTTTTCAAGATCGTCATAACGAAGCAAATGGAGAGAATAATCGTGATGGTCATGGACATAACTTATCAGCGAATTATGGCTGTGAGGGACCAACAAAAGATGTTCGAATTAATAAGCTAAGACAACAACAAAAACGTAATATGATTGCTACTTTATTTTTATCTCAAGGGACACCTCATTTCCTTGCGGGTGATGAAATGGGAAACAATCAATTAGGTAACAATAATGCTTATTGCCAAGATAATCAGATAAGTTGGATTAATTGGGAACATTCTTCTGATGACTTATTGTTATTTAAATTTACCAGTAAGATTATTGCACTACGTAAACAATCTCGATTATTTGGAAAGCTTCTTTTAGATGATAATTTAGAGAATAGCGATCAAGTGAAATGGTATCATCCAGATGGATATTTGATGCAAGAAATAGACTGGCATGCTGCAAATTCACAAGCGATTGCTGTTGAGCTAAATGAAATTGATTCAGAAGGAGAACATTTTTATTTGGTACTAAATGCTTCTAGTTATCAAATATGCTGTCAATTACCTGCTTTAGAAGAAAATAAATTCTGGCAAGCGGAGATAGATACTCGTTGTGAAAATGGTGAACTAATTGATGAAGTTACTTTTGTGTCTGATGCCGTGAAAGCGGCTGCTCATTCAGTATTATTGTTTAGAGCTGTCAGCCATTAGAAATGATAAACAAACTAATGAACTATTTTAACGTTCATTATTTAGCTTAGATTCAAATAATAAGAGGCATCTAACAGTAGGTGTCTCTTTTTTTTATGTTTATCATTAAAAGAAATATTTGTGTTATAAAATTTATTGAAAAGACAGAGCGATTGTAAATATTTATAGTTGAAAATAAACATAACTAGATAATTATTAATTAAGATCATTTATACTGAAACTAGTATTTATCAGAAGGACAGGTAAAGTCAGTGTCAAATATTAATGAGTATGCAAAAAATATAACTCCATCACTTTATGAAAAATTAAAAACAGCCGTAGAAACAGGAAAATGGTTAGATGGTGCTGTATTAACTGAAGAACAAAAAGCACATTCCTTACAGTTAGTGATGGCTTATCAAAAAGAATTTAATGAACAGCCAGATCATTTCACTATTGCACAAAATGGTGAAATTTATATGGAATCAAAGAAAGTCTTAAAGAGTCAATTTTCTGAAGAAACTGATTTAAGCGACACACATATTATTAACTTATAGTCGTGTTAAGGTTTTGATGGCAATATGAATATAAAATATATGGTTGATTTAGTTCGCTTATATTGATAATTCATTATTGTATTTTGAGTGTTTAAGGATCTCAATGTTTCAGCATAAAGGATTTATTTCTCAGCGTTTATTAGTTTATCTTACTACTTTTTTAATTGTATTAATTATTATGAGTACATTTATCTCATATACCTCGGATATTGCACGAGAAGCAAGAATTAACATGCTGAAAATAACAGAGATGCAATTAAAGTCTGTTAATCGTATGTTATTCAGTAGAGCAAGTATCCATAACCTACAATTGAATGAAAGACTGGATGCAAGTGTTATTGATGAAGTACATCAAGGTGGAATATTAACCTTAGGTGAGATGGCTGCATTAACACAAAATATCTCCATTTTTATTTGGGTGGAACGGCTATCAATTGTAGAAGGTAAAGAAAATGGACAATTGGTCTTTTACCCTGAAGGGTTAGATGACACAGCTTGTTCGTTAATATATCAACAGCCTTTTATGCGTAACAATAGACTTGGAGAGTCTGAACGTCATTCAGCTCGATATCAGATAAATTTAAAAGAATGTTAACTCGTTAATGTAGTTAATAACTTAAATAATTAGGTAAGTAGATATGGTAAATATATCAATAATTAAAGATGAATTATTAGAAGCACAAGCCGTGTTGGAAAATTTTTTAGCAGAAGAAAAAAATTTACAAAATATAGAAAATGCCGCTTCATTATTAGCTGAATCATTTAAAAATGATGGCAAAGTTTTAGCCTGTGGCAACGGTGGTTCACATTGTGATGCGATGCATTTTGCAGAAGAATTAACCGGTCGTTACCGTGAACATCGCCCATCGTATCCTGCTATTGCAATTTCTGACGCGAGTCATATTTCATGTGTAGGGAATGATTATGGATTTGAGCAAATATTTGCTCGTTATCTTGAAGGTGTTGGTCGTCGTAGTGATGTTTTATTCTGTTTATCGACGAGTGGCAATTCAGCTAACATCCTTAATGCTATTACTGTGGCTAAAAGTAAAGGCATTAAAGTGATAGCTTTAACTGGTAAAGATGGTGGTAAAATGGCGGGTTTAGCTGATGTTGAAATTCGCGTTCCTCACTTTGGATTTGCAGATCGTATTCAAGAAATACATATCAAGGTCATTCATATTTTGATCTATTTAATTGAAAAAAAAATGGCTTAGGTTTTTAAAAAATGTGTGAATTATTAGGCATGAGTGCCAATGTACCAACAGATATTTGTTTTAGTTTTAGTGGGTTAGTGAAAAGAGGTGGTGAAACTGGACCACATAAAGATGGTTGGGGAATTACTTTTTATGAAGGCAAAGGTTGTCGTAGCTTTAAAGATCCTAGTCCAAGTTGTGATTCAAAAATTGCAGAGTTAGTTAAAAATTATCCAATTAAAAGTAAATCAGTGATCAGTCATATTAGGCAAGCTAATCGTGGTGGCGTGAACTTAGAAAATACTCATCCTTTTATACGTGAACTATGGGGACGTAATTGGACTTATGCTCATAACGGTCAATTAACAGGTTATGAAAATTTACCGATGGGATACGCTAACCCTATTGGTCAAACCGATAGCGAGCGAGCTTTTTGTTGGATTATTGATAAATTACATCAAGAATATAAACAACCGCCTGATGATATGTTGAGTATGTTTAAATTGATTGCAACTTATGCTGATCAATTAAAAGCATTAGGTGTCTTTAATATGTTATTAAGTGATGGCGAATATGTGATGTGTTATTGCACAAATAACTTACATTGGATCACACGTCGTGCTCCCTTTGGAAAAGCACAATTAATAGATGAAGATATGATTGTTGATTTTCAGCAGGAAACATCTGATAGTGATGTAGTAACAGTGATCGCAACTCGTCCTTTAACAAAAGATGAAGCATGGAATAAAATGGGTGAAGGGGAGTTCTGTGTTTTTCATTTTGGTGAGCGTGTACTGTAATTGTGAACTTGCTTCAGAATATAAATTATTTTAAGCATTTTCTTTCATCACTTTAATTTATATAAGCACTACAATGGAGATGGCATTCTTTAAAACTAAAAAATGCCATCATTATTCAATGAACCTCTTTTATTGAAGCACTACTCTAATACGATAGGGATGTTATGGCTGTATTATTAAAAGATGTTTATAATCAATTATATATAACAAATGTCGCAACCGTCATTCATGAGGTTTATCCTGATTTTAAAAAAACTGATTTTATTCATGCTGTTTTTAATAATCAATGGAAAGATAAAGAACTCAAAGCTCGTACCTTCCATATTGCACAGCAATTACATCACTTTATTACTCTAGAATACAAACAAGCAGTAGGCATTATTCAACAAGTTGCCAAACACTTTACCCATTATGAAGGCATGTTTATCCCTACATTTGTAGAGTTATATGGTTTGGATGAATTTAAAATATCTGTTAAAGCACTTGCATATATTACTCAATTTTCTAGTGCTGAATTTGCAATACGTCCATTCATAGAACGATACCCAGAACAAATGCATCAAGTTTTGTTAGATTGGGCTACGAATGACGATGAGCATATTAGACGCTTAGCTTCTGAAGGTTGCCGTCCTCGTTTACCTTGGGCAATGTCTTTGCCTTTGTTTAAACAAGACCCTCGCTATATTTTACCCATTTTAGAAATCTTAAAAGATGATTGTAGTGAGTATGTACGTCGTAGCGTAGCCAACAACCTTAATGACATTGCTAAGGATCACCCTCAGATTGTTATTAATTTAGCCAAACAATGGCTAGCTAAAAATCCAAACACTCAATCAAAACGTTTAGTTAAACATGCTTGTCGTAGCTTGTTAAAACAAGCAGATCCAGATGCATTAGTTTTATTTGGATTTCTTCCTCCAAAAGATATTCAAATGATTGATTTTGTTGTTGATGAGCAAGTCAGCTTAGGTGGCGTTTTGTATTTTTCATGTTTATTAAAACATCAATATTTATTACCTCTGAATAAGTTACGCATTGAGTTTGCCATTGATTTTATGAAAAAAAATGGGCTACAATCACGTAAAATATTCCAATTATCAGAATCAGTGATCAAACAAGATTCTAAGAATATTAAGAAGTCATTTAGCTTTAAAAAAATATCCACCCGTCAATATTATTTAGGTTTACATAGCTTGGCTATTTTGGTCAATGGTGTGCAGTTATGTTCGACTGATTTTATATTAACTAATTAACTAAAACTGAGCTGTTACGTTGGAAGTACGTAAAAGGGATCATTAAACAGGAGTTACCATGACCGAAACAAAAAATAAAATGTCATTAACTAAGAAAGTGCTAATAGGCATGGGCTTAGGGATCTTAACGGGATTTTTGATCCGTAGTGTGTTTGCAGATATTGCATTTATTCATGATTATATCGTGCATGGTCTATTTCATGTTGGTGGGGCTGTCTTTATTGCCAGCCTTAAAATGTTGGTTGTCCCATTAATTTTTGTATCTTTAGTCTGTGGTACAAGTAGCTTAAAAGATCTCTCCACTTTAGGACGTTTAGGCGGCAAAACAGTTACTTTTTATTTAGTGACAACAGGTATTGCTATTACGCTTGCTATTGTGATGGCTAATATTTTCCAGCCGGGAGTGGGGATTGATTTAGCTCAAGCAACAACCTTTGCTTCCAAAGAAGCACCATCCCTTGGCGACGTGATCATTAATATGTTTCCAACTAACCCAGTGAGTTCAATGGCCGAAGGTAATACCTTGCAAATTATTGTTTTTGCTATTTTATTTGGTATTGCTATTAGTGCTTCTGGTAAAGCTGGCGAACGTATTGCTACTTTATTTTCAGATTTTAATGAAGTGATTATGAAGTTAGTTGTCATGTTAATGAATATTGCACCTTATGGTGTGTTCTTCTTAATGGCTAAACTATTTAGTGAAATTGGCTTAGACGCTATTTTTAATTTAATGAATTACTTCTTAGTATTAAGCGCAACATTAATTATCCATGCTCTTGTGACTTACAGTGCTTTCTTTAAAATTTTTACGGGTTTAAGTCCTGTTAAATTTTTCAGAAAAATGGAAACAGCAATTACATTTGCATTTTCTACTGCATCATCAAATGCGACGATCCCGGTGACATTAGAAACAGCTACTAAACATTTAGGTGTAAATAATAGAGTTGCTTCGTTTACTGTTCCATTAGGTGCCACTATTAATATGGATGGTACGGCGATCATGCAAGGTGTGGCGACTGTGTTCATTGCACAAGCCTTTAATATTGATTTAACTCTTTCTGATTATGCCGCTGTGATAATGACTGCAACATTGGCATCTGTCGGTACGGCGGGGGTACCTGGTGTTGGTTTAATCATGTTAGCAATGGTATTAAATCAAGTTGGTTTACCAGTGGAAGGTATTGCGATGATCATGGGTGTTGATAGATTACTTGATATGATCCGAACAGCGGTAAATATTACGGGTGATAGTGTTGTTACTTGTATCGTAGCTAAATCAGAAGGCGAAATGGATATTGATGTGTTCAATGATCCTGATACGGCTTATAAAGCTGAAAAAATAGGCCTTAGTAAAGTGCAACAAGAGTAACATTATTCACAAAGTTGTTTTCTTATAAAGTTAAGATTAACAGTTAAAGCCAGTTCAGTATGTTAGCTAATATGCTGAATTGGCTTTTTTATTAACAGGAATAAAAAACTACTGAGTAAAAGCATCAATAATGCTACATTTTGCTTGATCATCCCCTGGACATAATTGACTGATTTTTTTAAGTTGATCCACAATTTCCTGCTGTTGTTGAATACGTTGCTCTATTTCTTGTATTTTTTCTAATGCTATCTTTTTCACATCGGCACTATTTCTTTGCTCATCTTCACATAGCAGCAGAAGCGCTTTACATTCTTTTAAAGTGAATCCCGCTAACTTTGTTTTTTGGATAAAATGTAACTGTTTTATGATTTCGTTAGGATAAAAACGATAATCATTGTGCTCCCGTGGTGGCTCATCGATCAAACCTATTGATTCATAATGACGGATAGATTTAACTGATAATCCAGTTTCTTTAGAGGCCTGACTTATTGATAACATAGGTTCTCTCCAGTATTTTTGATATTGAGTTTACGGTTATATTATGACTGCATTTTTCATTTATTTAAGTAGAGTTCGTTTTAATAATAATGAATTACTTAATACCATTAAGCTTGAAGCTGTCATCGTCATCGCTGCTAATGTTGGGTTTAGATAACCTAATGCCGCAGCTGGAATTGCTAAGCTATTAAAGATGAATGCCCAAAATAAATTTTGACGAATGGTTGACCAAGTTGCACGTGATAGCTTAATAGCAACGGCAATTAAACGTGGATCATCACGCATTAAAGTCATTGCTGCAGTTTGTTTAGCTACATCACTACCACTTCCCATTGCAATACTTACGTCTGCCGCAGCGAGTGCCGGCGCATCATTAACACCATCTCCTACCATAGCGACTAATGATTTTTGTTGAAGTTCTGATAAATGCTGCAATTTTTGCTGTGGTGTTTGTTGCGCATAAAAAGTATTTATTGCTAATTTTTCACTCATTGCTTGCACTACACTGTATTGATCACCACTAATTAATAGGGTTGAGAGTCCTAATTTTTGCAGGTCTTTAATTGCTTGCTTACTTTCAGGACGCAATTGATCTTCAATAGAAAAATATCCGAATAATTTTTGTTGGTAACATACATAAATATTATTTTCGGATAGATCTATCTTGATGTTATGCAGTTTTAATTGTTCTGCTAAATTAATTTTTAAACGAGACAGCATTGCTGGATTACCAGCGATGATCATCTCATTATCATAACTTCCTTGTATTCCTTCACCGTGAACACTTTGTATCTCATTAATATTCTTTGCTTGGATATTGTGTTGCTGACAATACTCTGTAATAGCTTTAGCAATAGGGTGCTTGCTGGCTTGTTGTAATCCACTTAATAAAGGTAAAAACTGTTCATCTAAAGAGGTTATATTTTTTAAACTAACTTGCCCCTTAGTTAGCGTGCCTGTTTTGTCGAAGGCAATATAATCTAACTTATGAGCTAATTGTAATGTATTGATATCTTTAATTAATATACCTTGTTGAGCGGCTAGCCCCATTCCTACCACCATAGCCGTCGGCGTTGCCAGCCCTAAGGCACATGGGCATGCAATAACCAATACAGCAACACTGTGGATCAATGCTTGCTCAAAGTCACCGGTTAAATGCAACCATGCAAAAAAAGTAATGATGGCAATAACTAATACGATGGGCACAAAAATAGAACTGATTTTATCTACTAATTGTAATATTGGGGCTTTGCTCATCTGAGCAGATTCAACTAATTGTATGATTTGATGTAGTTTTGTTTGTTCATTTACTGCTGTTGTTTTAATTAATAAAACACCATCACCATTAATGGTTCCTGCATATACAGTCTGATCAATTTCTTTATGTATTGTACGACTTTCACCGGTTAATAATGCTTCATCTAAGTAACTACTACCTTCAACTATAATACCGTCAACAGGAACTTTATCACCCGAGCTTACTTGCACAAGATCATTAACCTGTACCTGATCAATCAACATGCGCTTAAAGGCTTTACCTTTTTTAACAAGGGCATCAATGGCTTGTAGTTGGTTTAACGCATTAATAGCTTTACTGCTTGCTTGTTTAGCTCGGAATTCTAAATATTTCCCTAAACGGATCAGAACAATAACTAAAGCACTTGTTTCAAAGTATAGGTGCTGAGGGCTATTTTGAAGCAGCATCGCTAAGCTGAAAAAGTATGCTGCAGAGGTGCCTAAAGTTACTAAGACATCCATATTAGCGGATCTATTTTTAAGACTGTTCCATGATCCTTTATAAAAGCGAGCGCCAATAATAAACTGCAATGGTGTTGCTAATAAAAATTCAAACCAAGGAGATAATAAATGGGAATCGGTAAACAGCATATGTATCATAGCGAACCAAAAAGGTAAGCTTAATAATAAAGCGATACTGACACTTAATTTTTCTTTTTGCTGTTGTTTTCGTTCATTATTTTGTTTTTCAAGTAATTGTTGCTGTGATGTAGTGACTTGTTTGTGGATTAACGTATAAGGGCTTAATTTAATAAGTTGTTCGATAAAAGTATTATTAATAAAGCTTTCTAATGTTTCTACATAAAGTGTTTTAGTCGCAAAATTAGCTTTAACATCTAATACGAGCGAATGTTTTTTTAATGCTTTTAATGTTGCTTCTACACAACTTGCACATGACCAATCTGCTTCAAAAGTTATCTTTTGATAATCTGTTTGATAACCTTTTTTTTCTAACGTGTTCACTACTATTTTAGCGATAGAAGGGGTCACTACTACTTGATCCATTGTTAATGTTACTTTTTCTAAAGCAAAATTAATATTTGCTTCAATCCCTTCAATATCATTGAAGCTTGTTGTTAATTTACTGGCGCAACCAGCACAATTCATACCATATACAGGAAATGTTATTTGTTGTGGAGTCATCATATTAACCTGCTCTAGTAGATTACTTTATTGTTATCACTCTTATTAATGTAGAAGATTAACCTTTACCCTTAGGTTAATGTCAAATGTATTTAAATATTTTTATTTAGCTTGTAATTTATTATGTTCATAATATTATAACTGTTTATAAAAACAGTTGTTTTGTTTTTGTGGTGTGATGTGTCTTTTTATTCTATGGTGAGGTGGTACTTTTATGTGTTCTGACTCTATGCCATCTGACTCTTTATATTCACAACGTAAAATAATTCATATCGATATGGATTGTTTCTATGCAGCTGTTGAGATGAGAGATAATCCTAATTACCAAAATATACCGTTAGCTATCGGGGGCAGGAGTCAACGTCGAGGAGTATTATCGACCTGTAATTACCTCGCCCGTCAATTTGGAGTACATTCTGCCATGCCGGTATTCCAAGCTAAGCAGCTATGCCCTGAATTATTGGTTGTACCGGGCCGTATGCAAGTTTATGTAGAGGTGTCACAGAAACTACGTAATATTTTTTATCGTTATACACACATAGTTGAACCGTTATCCTTAGATGAAGCATTTTTAGATGTGAGCGATTGTAAAATGTTTCAAGGATCGGCAACTTATATTGCACAGGATATAAGACTAGCAATACAAACAGAGCTAAATCTGACAGCATCAGCTGGTGTTTCTTATTGTAAATTTCTAGCTAAAATAGCTTCAGATGAAAATAAACCTAATGGACAGTGTGTGATCACACCTGAGTCAGCCAAAGCATTCATCAAAAAATTACCGCTGAAAAAAATACCGGGTGTAGGTAAAGTGGCACAACAAAATCTTGCTGATAAAGGATTATTTACCTGTGCAGATATCATGCAATATTCAGAGCAAAAGCTACTAACAACATTTGGTAAATTAGGGCAATCATTAATCAGTTATAGTCAAGGTATTGATAATCGACCGATACAAATTAATCGAGAGCGTAAATCAGTTGCTGTTGAACGGACCTTTGAACATAATCTATTCAGTGAAGTACAATGTTTAGAGCATTTAAAGCAATTTTATAATGAATTAGAAGGGCGATTAGAAAAGCATCTTGATAAGAAAATAATTACGAAATTAGGTGTGAAGTTAAAGTTTAGCGATTTCACTATTAAAAGTAGTGAAAGAAAATATAGCCAGTTAAACCTATCTATTTTTGAACAATTATTACATCAATTGATAGAAGCTAATCCTAAACAACCTATTCGTTTATTAGGTCTGAGTGTCGGCTTAACTGAACAATCATATCCAATACAGTTAAGCCTGATTGATAATGAATAGACCCATTACATAGAAATATTACGGATCCCTTCATAAATAAATTGAATTGCTAATGCCGCAAGAATAACCCCTAAAAAGCGACGTAAAATTTCATCACCAGTTTTCCCAATAATCTTTTTCAAGTACTTTGAAGCGATCATTCCCACTAATGTAAGTAATAAAATACTCACAATAGCAGCACTAACAGAGAACACTGCATAGCCTTGGTTATTTTGTGAAAACAATAAGATCGCAAGTGTAAGTGTACCTGGACCTGCTAATAAAGGGATAGACATAGGAAAGACTGAAATATCCGCATTCTTTTCTGTTTTAGTAAATTTCAATTCTTGGGTGATCATCATGAAAGCTGTATAAAATAATAACAGCCCCCCTGAGATGCGTAATGAATTGATATTAATACCTAATTGAGAGAATAAAGCCTCTCCATAATTGCCAAATAGAATGAGTAAAAAAGCACTGATCACAACTGACTTTATGGCCATTACTGTACGATATTTTTGATCCGTACCAGAGGTCAGTGAATTAAAAATTAATGCTGATCCGATAGGGTCAATAATGACAAATAAACCCGTTAATGCATGAAGATAGAGTGCAATATCCATTTGTTTTCTCTTTAGTTTTTAAAAAATAAGATGTGCAATAACAGGTAAGGTCACTAATGTGCGTAAGATAAAGATAATAAACAGCTTTATGATATTCACTGGTCTTTTACTGTCTAATAATAACGCACCTACTTCGCTTTCACGAAAGTAGCTTTAAAATGTTGTTGCATGTTATTTGCAAGGGCGCAAGGTTACTTGCTTTATCAGGTATTGTAAATCGCCATCTAGTCTGTATCACTACACATGATTAAATAAGGTGATATTTACATTTTTGATCAGATATATTTACTTAGGAGATCAAAAAATATGTTTCTTATTGATCAGATATAAAGGAGTTGATCATTAACTTAGCAATAAATGATCGAATCAATTGACTAATAATTATGCAGCCCCTAAAGTAAGTTTTCTTTGTTGTATTTATCACTATTCATTGTGCTATTTTCGACTTACTTTATTTAGGAGCTATTATGGAATTATACGGTAGTTACACTTCTCCTTTTGTACGCCATTGTCGTATTGCGTTATTACAAACTGAGCTTGAATGTCAGTTTATTGAAACGGATGCTGCACAAAGCGCGTTATTGTCTCCCACCAAGAAGGTCCCTATTTTAATTGATTGCGATCTTAAATTGACAGATTCAACCTCTATTCTTACGCATATTTATGAAGTGGCTGGAGAAGAGTTTTTAACTGATGTAGAAGAAGTCGAATTATATAATATGACCAACACTTTATTAGATAGCAGTGTTAATTTATTAATGCTCGCTAAATTTGATAATATTACACCAGAGCAAAGTGTTTATTTAACACGTCAAAAGCAACGCATAGAAACAGGGTTAGAAGCCATAAATAATAAAATTATTAGTCAATCATTGCCTTTGTCTAATGCAGAAATGAGAGTAGCTATTTTTATTGATTGGGCTTTATTTAGAGATCTTTTTTCGCTAACTGATTACCCATATATACAAAAATTATTAGATCTTGCTAATACCGATCCTATTTTTAATGCCACAGCCCCACAAGACTAATACTTAACTAAAAACGCTCTTTTATTAAATAGAAGAGCGTTTTTCTGTGCTTGTATTGCTAAGTAATTTTAAACTTTAATTATTTTACAGGTATTAGTAGAGCCTTGTTTTACATTATCGCCATGCGTTAACAGAATTAAATCACCGGTTTTAATTAACTCTAATGCTTTAAGTGTTTCTAATGCATTATCAATATATTGCACACTATCAATGGATGTTGATGCAAATTTAACAGGTGTAACACCTCGATATAAAGCACAATAATTTAATGTTTGTTGTTTGCTAGATAATGCATAAATTGGCAAGCCACTACTTAAACGAGACATTAATAAAGGGGTTGAACCAGAGGCTGTTAATGCAACAATCGCGGTGACGCCATTAGTATGGTTTGCTGCATACATAGTTGTCATGGCTAATGCTTCTTCTGGACTGTCAAAAGTATAATTAATACGATGGTTTGATACATTAATACTTGGGTGTTTTTCAGCTCCGATACAAACATCACTCATTGCTTTAACGGTTTCTACTGGGTATTCTCCTGCGGCCGTTTCACCTGAGAGCATAACTGCATCGGTTCCATCTAATACGGCATTAGCAACATCCATCACTTCTGCTCGTGTAGGCATGGGAGCATTGATCATTGATTCCATCATTTGTGTTGCGGTGATCACCACTCGATTCAAACGACGTGCAGTACGGATCATTTCTTTTTGCACACCAACTAAACGAGCATCTCCAATTTCAACACCTAAATCACCACGAGCAACCATAACAACATCTGATGCAAGAATAATATCTTCTAGTGCTTCTTTGGTTTCTACAGCTTCAGCACGTTCAACTTTAGCGACTATTTTTGCATGACAGCCAGCTTCTTTTGCTAATTTTCTCGCATAGTGTAAATCATCACCATTTCGAGGGAAGGAAACTGCGAGGTAATCACAACCTATTTCAGCTGCGGTTAAAATATCTTTTTTGTCTTTTGGGGTTAACGCAGCTGCGGATAAACCACCACCTTGTTTGTTGATCCCTTTATTGTTTGATAAAGGACCGCCAATAATCACTTTAGTATGTACTTTATTACCTTCAACAGTCTCAACTTGTAACTGTACTCTGCCATCATCTAATAATAAAACATCACCGGTTGAGACTTCTTTTGGTAGGGCTTTGTAATCAAGACCAACTTGCTGCTGATTACCTTGACCTTTTTGGATATCGCTATCAAGTGTAAATTTATCACCTACAGCTAGTTCTATTTTATTGTTTTCAAAGGTGGAAACACGAATTTTAGGACCTTGTAAATCACCCATGATGGCAACTTCTAAACCTAATCGAGCTGCTATCTCTCTGACTTCTTGTGCTCGTCTTACATGATCAACTGCGTCACCGTGGGAAAAGTTCATACGTACCATATTAGCGCCAGCTGCAATGATTTTTTCTAAATTATTATCACGATCCGTTGCAGGGCCTAATGTGGTTACAATTTTTGTACGTCTTGTCATGTTCACCTCTATTTAAAGATAGAAAGGGCGGTAGTTAATGTTATTGCTAACATTTATTATTTAACAACCTATCACTTGTCATCTTCTTTTTCAAAGCGAGAATCTCGAATACCTGTTTTAACGCGTTTTAGATTATCTCTAAATTTAGCTCCTCGGCGCAAAGTGAAACCTGTTGTTAATACATCTATTAGTACTAACTGCGCAATACGAGATGACATCGGCATATAAATATCCGTATCTTCAGGTACACCTAAAGAAAGCACTAAATTACTTTGCTCTGCGAGTGGTGAATCATAGGCAGTTAATGCAATAACAAAAGCATCATTTTCGCGGGCTAGACGAGCTATTTCTACTAAAGGTTTTGTTCGACCTGTATGTGAGATCAAAACAATTACATCACCTTCTGAACTATTAATACAACTCATACGTTGCATTACAATATCGTCAAAACAGGATACAGGGATATTAAAACGGAAAAACTTATTAAGTGCATCGTGGGCAACAGAAGATGAAGCACCTAAACCAAAAAAAGAAATTTTGTTGGCTTGCGTTAATATATCGACGGCACGATTAATTAAATTGATATCTAGACTATTCTTAGCAACATCTAAACATGCCATAGTAGATTCGAAAATTTTTGAGGTATAAGCTTCAGGACCATCGTCCTCATCAACATTACGGTTCACATAAGGTGTACCATTCGCTAAGCTTTGTGCTAGATGTAGCTTAAAATCAGGAAAACCTTTAGTATCTAAACGGCGACAAAAGCGGTTAACTGTTGGTTCACTGACTTGAGCAATTTTAGCTAAGTTAGCAATACTAGAATGAATCGCGGTTTGTGGGGCAGCTAGAATTGCTTCTGCTACCTTACGTTCCGATTTACTAAAAGTATCAAGGTTTTTTTTAATTAACTCTAAAGTATTCATTATATTATTCACTCGATGTATAAAGGTAGTTAGCATTTGGCAAAGAAATTTGTAATGTTTTATGAAATAAAATTACAAGAAATACAGTTATAACACAATAAGATTATAGAGTAGGCGATTTTTGATGTCATTTTATTACAGAGTTAAAATGTTTTAGATCAAAAAATAAAAGTATAAATAAGAAAATTGAGAGGTTGCACTAGGCTTCTTAATATTAATTTTAAGTCAGGAGCACAAGGATGTTGTCAGTAGTTGTTGATGTAGGCGGAACGAATATACGTTTAGGTGTATTAAATTTAAGCAACGGAGAAATAGACCAAGTTAAAGAATATCTTTGTAGTGAATTCACTACGTTAGAAAATGCCATTGAGCAGTATTTTGTTACATTACCGGCTAGCGTTGCTCATTTATGCATTGGTATTGCCTGCCCAGTTGAGGGAGATGAAGTGAAAATGGTTAACTTTCACTGGCAATTTTCTCAAGCGGCCTTAAAAAACAAATTCGCACTGAAATCACTTTATGTCATTAATGATTACACTGCTATCTCATTAGCAGTGCCTTTCCTCGATGAAACTCAGCAAATAAAAGTAGGTGGTGGAAGTATTGTTGATAATGCAATGAAAGCTGTTTTTGGTCCTGGTACTGGTTTAGGCGTATCACATCTGATTAAGCAGGATGATAAGTGGATCAGTTTAGATGGTGAAGGTGGGCATATTAGTTTTGCTCCTAATAATCGGCAACAAGCTGAAGTGTTATTAATATTACAAGAGCAGTTTGGGCATGTTTCTACAGAACGTTTATTATCAGGACAAGGTATTGTTAATATCTATCAAGCTTTATGTAAACTGAAAGAACAACCTGTTCAATATGATGAAGCGGCACAAATAACCACTGCAGCAGTGAATAATGAATGCGAAATGGCTGAGCAAACATTAAACCTATTCTGCCAAGCAATGGGTAGTTTCGCAGGCAATCTAGTATTAAATTTAGATTGTCGAGGTGGGGTATATATTGCTGGTGGTATTGTTCCTCGTTTTTTAGAATTCTTTGAAAACAGTGAATTTCGTCAATATTTTGAAGCAAAAGGGCGTTTGCAAGAATATTTATCTCATATACCAGCTTATGTCATTACTCATAAAAACCCTGGCTTATTGGGGGCAGCCGTTTATTTACGACAAGAATTGTCATAAATCACTGAATATTGAGTGTTAACGGTTGATTTAACTTACTGAGTTAACTATCATGCGCTCCGCTTCATTGTTACAACGACTAAGTTAGTGTAATTATTGAGCATTAAAATTTTATGGAGAATTGGCCGAGTGGCTGAAGGCGCACGCCTGGAAAGTGTGTAAGGGGCAACCCTTCGAGAGTTCGAATCTCTTGTTCTCCGCCACATTAATACAAAAATGGGTTGCTGATTAAAGCAACCCATTTTTGTATCTGCAATAAGAACAATCTTCTCTCTTCTTTTATCAATTAGAGGACTATATATGAGAAAATTATTTTTTTGTTTTGCTAAAAAAGCAATTATTATCTCATTTACAATTATATTCTTAGTCGCATGTGACCCAAGCGATGGCAATACCACTAAAACAACAGATCAAAGTACAACTCAATTACCTTCAGACCCACAAGATGCTCTCGTTAGTATTGGGCTTGATGTAGAAGATGCTAAATGTTTAATTAAAAATCATCCTTCTGATGTGCAATATGTTTTAGAAAATCCAGATCGTATATTTAAAAACCTTCCTAAATTAGCCGATGATATGTTTGTTGGCTCATCGGATCGCGGTGCTGCTCCTTTTGCTTCATTTGTAAGTATTCTTCCTACTTGGGACAAAGATCAAATACGTCAATTCAAAAAAATATTTGGACGTATAGTGTTTGTGGTTAATACACAAAAGTTTGAATCTGCATTTAATAATAATATTAATTTACTCAATGCTGATTATGAAGGGAAGTTACCATATCCTGAAAATTATGAGGTATTCAGAGACCAAGCTAATAAAGCGATGCTTGCGTCTAATAATCATTATAAATTTTATATGGGTGGTGGCACCGACACTACCGGGCTTGCTTACAGTATGCCTGCATATCCTCCTCGTATGCCTGATCTTTATGTAGCAATTGAACCGCAAATTCTGGAGTTAGTAAAAGGTTATGAACATAATGCAGCCTCTCTTATATTACATGAATTAACGCATACTTGGGGTTATGAACATGCGGGTAATGCTGAGAATACAACACTAAAAGCAAATAATATTCCTTATTATGTGCAATTTATTATTGGTACTAATGCTGAAAACCCTGCTGCTAAAGTAGAACCGTATACGCCTAAAGCCTTACTTGAAGTTTATTTTGGTCATACTTTAGATTAATGTCAGGAAGATATTTATTCTTAAATAATCACCTTTTATAAGTGATAAAAAAACACCATCTAATATAAAATTAGATGGTGTTTTTGTTTCTAGAGCTTGATAAGTAATATATTGAAGTGAAGTATTAAAATAGATAATTAACTGCTCTTTGAAATGTCATTGCCCTCGTTATTTAACAAAAACTCATTCTATGCCTGTTCCATTAATAAAGACTTTTCATTAATCGTCTGTTGTTTCTTTTCTGATATTTCAATTTCATTTGCTAAACGGGCTTGTTTGTTACTGCGGATCACCGCAAACAAAGCAATACTTGAAGATATTAACATCAGTATTACCACAGGTTGTAATTTCCCCATACTAATGAATGCTGCTAATGCACTAACTGCTGCACCTATTGCACATTGAAAAGCACCTAATACCGCAGATGCTGTACCTGCTGTACTCTTATTAAAATGTCTTAAGAAGCAAGCATTTGAATTTGCAATAATGCCACCGTTTGCACTGAGCGTGATAACAAAAGCTACTACGGTTAATGGCAATATCTTAGGCATTAAGAAACTGGATAGTACTAACAAAGTTGCACCAGTTACTTGCATGCTTAAAAAGAAGCGCAATAATGTTGAAGGTTCAAAGCGATTCAATAAAAAATTATTTAAACGGTTAATCATTATCAATCCAAAAATATTTGCTGCAAATAACATTGAAAAGGTATCTGGCGTGACTTTAAAAACACCCATATAGATCATTGCTGAATTGGTTACAAAACTCATCATAACTGCAAAAGCAAAACCTTGTGCCACCATATAACCTGCAGCTTGCTTGTGTTTAAACACATCGATAAATTTAATGCCTTTATGGCGTTGAGCTGGTGTCAATTTAGCTTGGTATTTTTGTGCTAATTTTTCTTCAGCAGACTTTCTAGGAATAAATTTGATCGCCATGAACATAGCAAAGCATGCCACGATTGACATAAAGTAAAAAATCCAATGCCAACTGTGTAAAGATAAAATAAAGTTACCTATGGTGGGAGCAATCGAAGGAGCTACCATCATAATTAATGAGACTAATGCAAATAATTTAGCGGCTTCTTTTCCTTCTGTATTATCTCGGATGACCGCTGGCACACCGACAATTGCGATACCACCACCAATAGACTGCAGCATACGCCATAACCAAAGCACTTCAATATGTGTACTGGTGGTTAGTAATAAACTTGAGATGGCAAAAATACTTAAACCAGAAAGCATTACTGGAAGTCGACCATGTTTATCTGATAAAGGTCCTCCAATTAATTGTCCAATGGCAAGACCAAAGATATATAAACTCACAGTGACAGATAACATAGCGATATCAACTTGCATCTCTTTTGCAATGCTAGGTAAAGCAGGTAAGTAGCTATCAATAGCAAAAGGAGAGATCGCGTAAATACTCGAAAGCGTTACGATCAACTTTTTACTGATTACTTTTTTGTTGTTTTGTGTCATTTGTCTCGCCTTATTATCTTTCTAGTAAGATAATAGGTGGATTTTGTCTTTCTGGCAAGATATATTGATTGATGACTTTAAAATAAGAAGCGAATAAGAAAGAAGATGAAAAACAGTTTACGAGAAATTGAATTAGCAATGCGTGAAAATTGGCCTGAATGCGCTGAAACCATGTCATTTGCTTTATTAAAAGTAACTCGAGTTCAAGAGTTATTTAAAAATGAGATAGAATCTTGTGTTGGTCAATATGATCTACAACATGCTGATTTTAGTGTGTTAGCGACATTAAGACGTAGTCCTGTTCCTTATTGTTTGTCCCCAACCGATTTATATAAAAGTATGTTTTTTAGTTCTGGTGGCTTAACCAAAGTATTAGTACGTTTAGTTGATGCGGGTTTGATTAAACGAGTAGAAAATCCAGATGATAAACGGAGTAAATTGGTTCAATTAAATACTAAAGGGAAACAATTAGTAGAAAAAATTATGACTCAATTGCATCAACAAGATAAATCTCTATTAAGTGGTTTAACAGCAGTAGAAACGATGCAATTAGATACCTTATTACAAAAAGTATTAGATCATAATGAAGAGGGGTAACAACGGAGTACAACGTCAATAAATTGACGTAAATGGCTACTCCTTTATAAGATTTACAACGAGGAAGTGAACTGTTTTAATAAATTAAATAGATAAGCTATTTATTGGTATAACTAGATCCTATAAATATCTATGTTATAAACGTGCTTCAATATTATTATTAAGGCCATTTATGTACTCGTCATTAAAGCAATACTTTGGATTTGAACAATTTAGACTAGGACAAGAGTCGGTTATTCAAGCGCTATTAGATGGTCATAGCGCTGCGGCAATCTTTCCAACTGGATCAGGTAAATCCTTGTGTTATCAATTGCCTGCATTACACCTTCCGCACCTGACTTTAGTTGTTTCTCCATTACTTGCATTGATTCAAGATCAGTTAGATTTTTTACAGAGTAAAGGTATTGCAGCTGCAAGTATCCAATCGATGCAAAGTCCTGCAGAGTCTGCACAGGTTTATAAAAATGTTGCTGATGGTCAAATTAAAATTTTATTTATTTCTGTTGAACGATTAAATAGTGAAAGGTTTAGGACTTTTTTGAAAAAAGTGCCTATTTCGCTGATGGTTGTTGATGAGGCTCATTGTATTAGTGAGTGGGGGCATAATTTTAGACCTGATTATTTAAAGTTAGCGAGTTATCGAGAAGAGTTTTCTATTACCCAAGTTCTACTATTAACAGCCACTGCGACACAAAAAGTTATACAAGATATGGCGGCTAAATTTCATATCGATATTAATCATATAACCTTAACTGGATCTTACCGTCGTAATTTAAACTTATCTGTTGTTGGAGTTAATGAAACTGAAAAGTTAGCAACTTTAGTACCTTGGTTACATCAGCATCAACAAATGCACGGCATTATTTATGTCACCCTACAAAAAACAGCTGAACAAGTTGCACAATTATTAACTGAGCAGGGTATTCAAGCAACGGCTTATCATGCTGGATTAGGCAATGAGCAACGACAACAAATTCAACAACAATTTATGAACGGACAATTACCCTTGATCGTCGCCACTATTGCTTTTGGCATGGGGATTGATAAAAGTGATATTCGTTTTGTTGTGCATTACGATTTACCTAAATCCATCGAAAATTATGCACAAGAAATTGGTCGTGCAGGTCGTGATGGCAAGGCTTCAGATTGTTTAGTCTTAGCGAACAAAAATAACCTGAATGTACTTGAAAATTTTGTTTATGCGGATACTCCAGAAAGCACTGCAATTGATTATATTATTAATGAAATTGCTCAATCTCAGGGAAACTGGGAAGTGGTTATGAACAGCCTTTCTAGTCAATCTAATATTCGATTGTTAGCATTAAAAACATTATTAGTGTATTTAGAATTAGAAGGAGTGATTGAACCTGCTTACAGTTATTACGCTGAATATAAATACAAATTTTTAATGCCTGAAAACGAACTGGTTGCTCGCTTTCATGGTGAACGAGCTCAATTTTTACAAACCATTTTTGCGACATCAGATAAAGCACGTACTTGGTCTTCGTTAAATTTTGAAAAGATGCAGCAAACGTATCAATGTGAAAGAAGCCGTGTATTAACTGCAATTGATTATTTAGATCAACAAGGTTTGATTGAGTTACAAACCAAGCAGATGACCCAAGTTTATAAGGTTGATAAAAATAAAATCACAGAAGGGTTACGTGATGAATTAACGCAACGCTTTCAGCAAAAAGAAAGCAGTGAAATTCAACGAATTCATCATCTACTTGCTTTTTTTGCTAGTGATCAATGTTTAAATTTACAGTTAGCTAACTACTTCTCCGACAGTCATTTACAGCAAGCATGCGGACATTGTTCGGTTTGTGCTGGTCGTCCAGCTATTATGCCTGTTGTGGGATCCTTAATGCCTTTACAACAATATAATGCAGAACAATTAAGCGCAGAAATAGCCGCAAAATTAGGAAAAGATGATAGCGCTGTATTAAGAGCACGTTTTTTCTGTGGATTAACAACACCGATTTTTACTCGTCTGAAAGTACGTCAATTATCTGGATTTGCAATACTAGAGAATTATCGTTTTTCAGATGTATTAAGTTGGATAAATAACGCTTAACAAATTCATAAATTGGGTATTAACACCTCTTTCTATTTTTGTTTCTAAGACTTAGATACAAATGGGGAATGTATCTAAGTCTTTATGTTCGGACTTTAATTTCATGGTGTTAATGAATAATGCAGGTTGATTAATTTTTTCTAATATAGCGTCATTAGGCAAGCAGTCATCATCTACATAATCCGCATAAATAGCTCCATCTCCCGAAGCATCAAAAACTAAAATATCAAAAGCTAACCGATCAAGTCCATATAAACCTCGATGGATCATATCTGCTGAAAAAACTAATAAATCTCCTGCGGCTAGAGGGATTTTATGACTCATGAGTAAATCATCACTGCTTAACTTTCCATTTTCTTCTTGTCGAACGGCTAACTCTTCTGTGGTATCCCAACGATTGTGTGAACCCGGAATTAATTCCATTCCTGGCTCATCAAATATAGGTACTCGAAGATGGACTACTTGAGTTTGCTGTATTACTCTTTTTTGATCTTCAATATCATAATCATACTGGCAATCTCGATGCCAAAAATTTTCCTGTTGCTGATTAAAAGGATCAAAAAATAGTTGTGTATTCATAAAAGCAGGCGAGTTTTTAATCACTGAATTGATGATACCTATCATTTTTGGCGAACTGATAAAGTTGAATAATGCAGCCCGATCATCAGATGCTAAATATTGACTACCAGTGATCAGGGAGGAGTTAAAAGCTTCTTCTTGATAGAAAGTTTTATTCTCTAATTTCCAATGTTCATGAAAAGTTAATATAACCTTTCTTAATGCCGCCATTTCAGCTTTGCTAAAATAATCTTTAACTACAAAATAACCTTTTTCATAATATTGCTGATGTAGATCTTTTATACCATTAAACATTTATTATTACTGCCTGTCTTTTATTCGAGTCTGATATTTGAAGTTTGATCTTTATTCAAGATATCTTAAGGCCGCTATTCTGTTACTTATTGATATCTATGGCAAGTTTAGATGGTTAAGCATGGAGGTGAAGATAGGAGGTTTATTGTTAGTTTTTTATATAAAGATTAAAAGATGCAGTAAAAACTCGTTTCCATCACTAGTATGAAAACGAGCTTTTGATGTTATTAATTATTAAATTTTAACTATCAATTTACCTTTGTTTTCACCTTCAGAAAATAAGTTAAGACCTTCAATTGCAGAGGTTAAGCCTTCTAATACGTGAGCGCGATGTTTGATTTTTCCCGCTAATACATAAGGAGTTAATTTTTCTAATAACTCTGGTACTTGGTGGAAGTGATCAGGCATTGTAAAACCTTGGATCGTAATACGACGTTTAATAATGTTCATCCAACTAGGGCTTAATTCTGGTACCTCATTATCGTAATCAGCAATTAAACCACAAACAACCACTCGCCCATGTGCATTAATTCGATCAAATATTAAGTGTTGAATTGGACCGCCAGTATTTTCAAAAAACAGGTCGATACCATTAGGTGCTGCAACTGCTAATTGTGCATCTAAGTCATTACTTTTGTAATTAATAGCTGCATCAAAACCTAATTCGTTAACAATCCAATCTGCTTTTTCTTGATTACCAACAACGCCGATTACACGTAGACCTTCTGCTTTAGCAAGTTGTCCTACGATTGAACCGACAGAGCCAGCTGCACCGGTCACGATTAATGTTTCCCCTTTTTTAGGTTTGCCAACATTAAATAACCCTTGTGTTGCTGTTAAACCAGGTAATGCAAAAACAGATAAAATACCTTGGTCAGGCAGTGATGCTGTTACTTTATTTAAACCTTTACCATCACTTAGGCAGTATTCTTGCCATCCCATCATACCCATCACTCGGTCGCCGACAGTGAAATCAGGGTGGTTACTTACAATCACTTCACCAATACCAGAACTGCGCATTACCTCACCTAAAGCGACTGGAGGAATATAACTGTTAGTATCAGGGCTCATCCAACCAAACATTGCCGGATCTAATGACATGTAGTTTTGTTTTACTAATATTTGCCCAGGTTCAACGGTTGGCATTTCTTTTTTAACTACTTCAAATAATGATGCATTAATAGGACCGCCAGTAGGACGTTTGATTAAGTTAATTGCAGTAAATGTTGTCATTGCTTGTTCCTCGTGTTTTTTTCTGTAGAGATAATGAATATGAGTAATTGTTGCTAAATGTCATTGATAAAATGATTATGTATTGTTTTTATAGCAATATATATGCGTTAATTAGCCTTTCTTTATTGTCGTAAAAGCAATAATGGAGTTAGTATCAATATTTGTACGTTTACTTGTGACTGTCTTGTTGAATATAAACTTATGGAAGATAAAAATGGATCAGTTAAGAGCGCTTAAATATTTTGTACAGGTTGTTGAAACGGGTAGCTTTACTCAAGCTGCTGCTTTATTTTCTGTTCCTCCTTCATCACTATCTCGACGCATCGCTGATTTAGAAAAAAGCCTTGGTGCAACCTTGTTAAAGCGTTCAACACGAGTGGTGACGTTAACGGAAATAGGTAACCGTTATTATCAACAAGTAAGCGAGATTATAAAGTCATTAGAAATGACTGATGAATCAGTAAGATCTTATCAAACGACTCCAATGGGCGTGCTGAACATCAGTTCTATGGTTGGTTTTGGTGAAAAAATATTGTTACCGTTATTAGATGAATTTTCAGATTTATACCCAGAAATAACTTTGAATGTAAATTTAAGTGATCAACTATCAACCTTAGCCAGAGATGAAGTTGATTTAGCTATTCGCGGTGGATACGCACCGGATGAGCGTGTTATAGCAATTAAAGTAATGAGTAATGACTTTATTCCTGTTGCTTCTCCAGAATATATTAAGGAATTGGATTTTCCACTGGATGCGTTAACTTTACAGCAACATCAAGGTTTATATTTTAATACTCCGGTTGGCCCTACGCCTTGGTTGTGTGAGATAAAAGGGCAATGGCATGATGTTTCTGCACCTGCAATATTAACTTCTAATAATGGTGATTGGTTATTACAAAAAGCATGTGCAGGAAAGGGCATTTTAATGATGCCCAAATGGGCACTTGCATCTCAATTATCTTCAGGTGATTTAGTGGAATTAGATATTCAACCAAGATTAACTGTGACACAGAATTCGAGTTTGGGGGTGTTTTTGTTATATCAAAAACAACGTTATCAAGTACCTAAAGTAAAATCGGCGGTAGACTTCTTGGTCGCTAGAATTAAAGCAATGTCATAATTGTTGATTAAAATCACTGATGTAATAGGTAGAAATAGAGTATGAAACTGTCATCTTTTCTGGCTTGGATAAGCCAACATTTACTGATTTTAGGGCATTATTTTACATTGTTTTTTGTTTTGGTTTTTCTGTTATTCATTCTTCAGCGTATGGTGTTTTCTTTATCAATTAATATGCTTGGTGGGCGAATTATTTATCTCAGTGCGTGGTTAGGAACGCCATTCCATGAATTATCACATGCACTTTTTTGCCTTATATTTGGGCATAAAATACATAAAGTTATGTTATTTAACCCAGACAAAGATGGCACATTAGGTTATGTAACACATTCTTATAACAATCGTAATTTATGGCAAGTAATGGGGAATTTCTTTATTGGTATTGCTCCGTTATTTGGTGGGTTATTTGCCATTTATTTAACAACTTGGTTATTGTTAGATAATGCTGCTTCTTTATTTGAGGTTTTAAAAAGTGCCGTGTTTAATGAACCGCTACAGCTACATTTTTCTGAAATATTCTCCTTGCTGCAAAAAATAAAAGATTTAATTCAACAGACTTACGCTACTTCACCGATTAATGTGTTGGTTTGGGCATATTGTTGTGCCGCCATTAGTTTGCATCTTTCGCCATCAAAAGAAGATTTAAAAGGTGCGTGGGTTGGTTTTATTATATTTATTCTATTGTGTTTGCTGACTATGATGTTACTTCAAGTCGTTGGGGGTCACTTTTTTGAATTCCAGCAGACTATTAATATGGTCTCGATGTTATATGTCATAGGGATTATTTTAGCGAGTACATTAGTATTGATGTTATCTATTCTGAGAGTTATTTTGTGGATTGTTAGCTTTCGTTTTTAATATTGCTCTTAATAAATAGACTTATTTGGAGTGCAAATAAGTCTACTTTGAATGTGTCATATTTTATTAAGCGCTTAATTAAACTGTGTTTTTTGTACTACGTATAAACGTTGCCCTAACAAAATAGCTGCAACGGTCAAACCGACAGTGATGCCAATCCAGAAACCCTGTGCTCCCATAGGTTCTGTGAGTAAATTTGTCATGCCAAGCGTATAACCTAATGGTAAGCCCACAACCCAGTAAGAGATAAAAGTACGGGTAAAAATAGCCGTCATTTCTTTATAACCACGTAGTGCACCTGCAGCGACGACTTGAATTGAATCAACGCATTGGTAAATAGCAGAGAATAAAATAAGTACAATCGCTAGGTCTATAACCTCTTGATTATTTGAATATAATAAGGCGATATGCTCTTTAAATAAGACAGTTGATATCGCGGTGATAACGGACAAACCTAAACCAATACTTAGACCTGCATAACTCGCTTGTTTGGCTCCATTATTGTTTTTGCTACCTAGGTTAAAACCAACTCGAATACTCACCGCGTTTGCAATACTCATTGGTAACATAAATATCATGGTTGAAAAGTTAATCGCAATTTGATGAGAGGCAACAACATCTGCTCCTAAAGGTGCAACTAATATCGCAATCGCGGCAAAAATGGTCACCTCAAAAAATATTGCAACGGCTACGGGTAATCCTAACTTAAATATCGAGAGAAGGTGTTTAATATCAGGTTGAGTAAACTCTTTAAATAATGGGTAATGTTTTAATTTTTTGCTATAAAAAACATAAAAAGCCAGTGCGATAGCCATTAACCAGTAGACAATTGCAGTAGCAACTCCACAACCTGCACCACCTAAAGCTGGAGCCCCTAACTTTCCGTAAACAAACATCCAGTTTAAAGGAATATTAACCAATAACCCTAAAAATCCGATAACCATAGCGGGTTTGGTAAGTGATAATCCCTCTACATAATTTCGTAGTGCCTGAAATAATAAAAAGGCTGGAATTGCAAAAATCATTGCGTATAAATAATGTACTGTAATGGCTGCTAATAAAGCTTCAATATCCATCATCTTCATTAAAATACCTGCATTAAACAGGATAACTCCGATAGGAATTGATAATAATAATGCAAGGTATAAACCTTGTTGTCCTGTTTTGGGTATTTGCAGTGTATCGTTAGCGCCATGTGCTTGTGCCGTGAGGGGGACTATGGCCATCAATACACCCACACCAAAAAGAATACAAGGTAGCCAGATACTAGATGCAATTGCTACAGCAGCCATATCACTTGAGCTGACACCACCTGCCATCACAGTATCAACAAAGCCCATCGCCGTTTGTGCAAATTGCGCAATAAATAGCGGTAAACTGAGTTTTATAATTTTCTTGGATTCAATAAAAAAGGGCAAAACCTACTCCGGACGAGGTAAAAGGCTGAGTGTAATCTGCACGCACAGAGGGCGCAAATTAATTCGTAAAAAATATTCAATGATATGCCTCTTACTTTACTTAAAAACTACGGCAAGATTTCTTTGAAAGCGTAAACTTAATTTATCTTATATCGTTTACATTGGGCGAGTTTGTTATGAGTTTACAGTTACTTAAACATTTTTTTAATCCGCAATCTATAGCTGTGATCGGGGCCTCCGTGAATGTCAAACGGGCTGGTTACTTAGTGATGAATAATTTACTTGCGGCTGGGTTTAATGGCCCAATTATGCCAGTCACGCCGAAGTACACCTCTGTGCATGGGGTGCTCGCTTATAAACAAGTCTCTGACTTGCCTATTACGCCAGAGTTAGCGGTAATTTGTACTAATGAATTTCGTATTCCTGAAATATTAAAATCACTTGCAGATAAAGGCTGTCGAGCCGCCATTATTATTACCACAGAAACTGACCATGATATTGCAAATAGTATTTATGAGGTTGCGGCTGAACATAAAATTCGCCTGTTAGGCATGAGTAGTTTAGGTATTATTAATCCTCATAATCTAGTTAATGCGAGCTTGGCTCATTGTAATGCACTACCTGGTAATATCGCCTTTATCTCACAATCTGCCGCCGTATGCACCACAGTATTAGACTGGGCAATGGGTAAAGGAATAGGGTTTTCAGCTTTTGTCTCATTAGGTGATGCAAAAGATATCACTTTTGCTGAGTTGCTAGACTATTTAGCTCGTGACACTAAAACTCAAGCCATTTTGTTATATATCGATAATATCGCCAATGCTCGTGAATTTTTATCTGCAGCACGTGCTATTTCCCAGCATAAAACGGTGTTAGTGATTAAAGCGGGCAGTTCCTTATTAGGTGCTAAAGCTGCTGCATTACATAGTCGTGGATGCTTTGGACACGATAGTGTTTATGATGCGGCTATCAAACGGGCGGGTATGCTACGAGTACATGATTTGCATGAGCTGTTTGCTGCTGTTGAAACCTTAGCTTATGCAAATTATTTGCATGGAGAGCGTTTAGCGATTATTACCAATGGTGGTGGTTTAGGTATTTTAGCTGTTGATAATCTGGTGGAAGAAGGAGGGCGATTAGCTGAACTTGATCAACCCTTAATGGATAAATTAAATAGTTGTTTACCCAGTAATTGGTCGCATAACAATCCTATCGATATGATCGGTGATGCAGACCCCAAACGTTATGCCACTTCATTAATACACTTAATGGATAGTGATCAAGTTGATGCTATTTTAATTATGCATTCGCCTTCTGCTTTATCTGATAGCGAAGAAACGGCTAAAGCCATTATTGACGTTATTAAAAAACATAAAAAGAAAAAACAAATTAATATCCTAACTAATTGGAGTGGAGAAGAGGCTGCAAAACCAGCAAGAAAACTATTTTCTAATGAAAAAATTCCTACTTTTAGAACACCTAAGGGTGCGATCACTGCTTTTATGCATTTGGTGCAATATCGCCGAAATAAGAAATTATTATTAGAGACTCCCACTCGGTTACCTGAACACCTCGTTTATGATGCCACTGCAGCTGCAGAATACATCAAACAAAATCTTAATGAAGAAACATTGAGTGCTAAGTTAAATACCTATTTTACTAAGCCTTTATTAGATGCTTATCACCTTAATACTATCGATACTCATATTGTACAGAATATTGAGGAAGCGATTGATAAAGCTAAAATAATTGGTTATCCGCTAGCGGTAAAAATTAATTCACCGGATATACAGTACAAGTCTCAAGTTCATGGCGTTATGCTGAATATTAACAATGCTCGAGAGCTTGATTCAGCATTAAAATCTATTTCGGAGAGGGTGAAATTAGTCTTGCCTAATGCACGATTTAGCGGATTTATTTTACAAAAAATGGTGGCATCAGGTCTGGCATTAGAGTTACGAGTGATGATTAAACAAGATGCTATTTTTGGTCCTGTGATTGCTATTTCTCAAGATAGTGATGCACGAGACTTACAATCAACGTTGGAAAATGCGGTGGTAGCGTTACCCCCTCTAAATATGGCACTTGCCCGATATTTAGTGATCCAAGGGATTAAAGATAAAAAAATCAAAGTAAAACAGCATGCAAAAGACTTTGATATGGATGCGGTCTGTTTGATGCTGACACAATTATCGCAGCTGTTGTTGGATAACCCTGAAATTACAGATTTAGATTTAAATCCTGTTCTTGTGACTGGAAACAAAGTGACCATTGTTGATGGCCAAATGCAGTTAACATCTGATATACAAAACGCATCAAGTCGATTTGCAATTAGTCCATACCCTAAACAATTAGAAGAAAATGTTGTTTTAAAAAATGGTGAAATAGTATTAATTCGTCCAATTACAGCGGAAGATGAGGCAAGACATCAAGTATTTGATAACTCTTTAACGGAAGAGGATAGATACAAACGTTATTTCTCACAACGAGGTAAGATGTCACATGAAGAGATGGCAATATTAACGCAAATTGATTATGAGCGAGAAATGGCATTTATTGCTATTCGCTTGAATCAAAACAATGAACAAGAAACCCTTGCTGTGGTGCGAGCATCGATTGACCCTGATAATATTGATGCAGAATTTGCTATGATTGTGTTGTCTGATTTACAAGGATTAGGATTAGGTAAATTATTGCTTAAAAAATTGATCACATACCATCGAGATAAAGGCACACATTCGATTTCGGGCATGACGATGTTAAGTAATGTTGGTATGGCAATGCTGGCTAAAAGTTTAGGTTTTAAAATTGAACGAGACATAGAAGAAGGGATCATTAATATGAAAATAGATTTAACAGCAGAGCCTGCTCAATAATTGTGATTTGAACGACTCATTTATTGAGTTAAACGATGTTAATGCCTGAGTATTGCCATGTTGTTTAAATAAGGCTTAATAATTATTAAGCCTTCTTGTATATTATGCGCACAGATTCCCATAGATTTAAGAGTATATAAATAATGAGCCAAGTTGATTCTCTCGAAGAAGTTATCGAAAAAAATCCCCAAGAAAAACATCTGAGTGATTATCGACCATCAGATTACAGCATTTCTACTATTGACCTTGAGTTTGATCTATTTGATAACCAAACCACAGTTAAAGCTATTAGCCAAGTAAAGCGTGTTAGTGCGAAAGCTACACCATTATTTTTATTTGGTGAGTCATTAAAGTTACTTTCTGTTCTAGTCGATGATGTCGATTATAGTGATTTTGAATTAATTGAAGAAGGGGGCATGTTAATTAACTCTCTGCCTGACTCTTTTAAATTAGAGATTAATACAGAAGTTGACCCTGCCAAAAACTTAGCATTTGAAGGATTATATAAATCTGGCGAAGCTTTTTGTACTCAGTGTGAAGCTGAAGGGTTTCGACGTATTACCTATTATTTAGATCGCCCAGATGTATTAGCTAAATTTAGTACCAAAGTTATTGCAGATAAAACACTTTATCCGTATTTATTATCAAATGGTAATCAAGTTGATCAAGGTGATTTAGAAGGGGGCAGACATTTTGTTTCTTGGGTTGACCCTTTCCCTAAACCTGCTTATTTATTTGCATTAGTGGCTGGTGATTTTGATTGCTTGAAAGACACTTACACCACTAAAAGTGGACGCGAAGTTGAATTAGCTTTATTTGTTGATAAAGGTAATTTAGATAAAACTCAACATGCAATGTTATCACTTAAAAAATCAATGCAATGGGATGAACAACGTTTTAATTTAGAATATGATTTAGATATTTATATGATTGTCGCCGTGGATTTCTTCAACATGGGGGCAATGGAGAACAAAGGTTTAAATATCTTTAACTCTAAGTTTGTTTTAGCTAACCCACAAAGTGCAACAGATCAAGATTACTTAGGCATTGAAGCTGTTATCGGGCATGAATATTTCCATAACTGGACCGGTAACCGTATTACTTGTCGAGACTGGTTCCAGCTTAGTCTAAAAGAGGGCTTAACAGTATTTCGAGACCAAGAGTTTAGTTCAGACTTAGGTAGTCGTAGTGTTAATCGAATTGCTAATGTAATGACGATGCGTGATCATCAATTCTCTGAAGATGCGGGCCCAATGTCACATCCAATTCGCCCTGAAAGTGTAATGGAAATGAATAATTTTTATACCTTAACAGTGTATGAAAAAGGATCTGAAGTGATTCGTATGTTGCATACTTTATTGGGAGAAGAGAAATTTCAACAGGGCATGCAACTTTATGTTCAACGCCATGATGGGCAAGCAGTTACCTGTGATGATTTTGTTGCTGCAATGCAGGATGCAAGTGCTATTGATTTAATATTATTTAAACGTTGGTATTCACAATCAGGTACTCCTAACGTTTTTGTGACTGATCATTACAATAATATTAACAATACTTACCAAATTACTTTTAAACAAAAAACCTTACCTACAGCGGATCAAGCAAAAAAATTGCCTCTACATATCCCTATTGATATAGAGTTATTAGATAACAAAGGTAACGCCATTGAATTATCAAAAGGTAGAACAACTCGAGTTTTAAGTTTAACGCATAAAGAGCAAACTTTTGTATTTCAAAATGTTAAAAGTAAACCTGTTCCATGTTTATTCCGTGGGTTTTCTGCACCTGTTAAATATCAATATGCTTATAGCGATGAGCAATTATTAGATATTATGAGCTTTGCGAGTGATGAGTTTTCTCGTTGGGATGCAGGACAAACTCTATTTAACAAATACTTAGTTAAAAATGTAAAAGCCTTACAGCAAAAAGAAGCACTTGAATTACCAGAGATTTTTATTGATGGTTTTAAATCGGTTCTAGTTAGTGAAAACCTAGATCCTGCATTAATTGCAGATATGTTTACTTTCACTAGTGAAAATGGTGCTCGAGAATTATTTGAGTACGTAGATATTGATGCAATTCATCATGCTCGTCATTTCATGCTTCAAGAAATTGCGACACAGCTACATGAGTTATTTGTTGATACTTATTTACGCCACCATAAATTAAAAGCATACCAAGCAGATATCAATGATATTGCTGAACGTAAACTAAAAAATATCTCTTTAATATTTATTGCATTAGTTGACAAAAAACTGGCAAATGAATACGTATTAGCACAAATTGATTCATGTAATAACATGACCGATCATCTTGGAGCATTAACGGCTGCAAATATTGGTTTGTTGCCTTGTCGTTCAGATGTCATGAAAGCCTTTGATGATACTTGGTATGAAAATGGTCTAGTCATGGATAAATGGTTTGCGTTACAAGCGAGTATGCCTTGTGAAAAAGTATTAAATAATATTGAAAATTTATTTAATCACCGCAGCTTTGTTTTTAATAATCCTAATCGATTACGTTCTTTAGTTGGCGCATTTGCACAGAATAATACTTATCATTTTCATAATATTGATGGTAGTGGTTATCAATTTTTAACTGAGCAACTTATCAAGCTTAATAGTTTGAACCCTCAGGTAGCTTCTCGCTTGATCACTCCTTTAATTCAATTTAAACGCTTGGATGAAGTGCGTATTCAATTAATTAAAAAACAATTAAATCGTTTATTAGTATTACCTGATTTAGCTGTCGACTTATATGAAAAAGTGACTAAAGCACTCGCACAGTAATCTTATAAAGTGATCTGGATAGCCTTTCTAAACATTTAGAAAGGCTTTTTTTATTGAGCTTGATCTACCCCTCTTTTTCAAGATGTGAATATTTAAAATAGACATACACTTAATCCAAATTACTTAAAACTATCTATAAATAGGGAGTGAGCAATCGTCATTGTTAAGCTTATCATTCGCTTGGTCTTTGATTATTAAAGGATAATCTTAACTACTATTTATAATAGTGAGGGGTGTACCTATACAAAAGAGGTAGTAAAGTAGGTATCATATAGTATCGGAGTTATAAGATAATTATACTTTTAATATAACTCTAAGTTTGGCTTTTAATTTATTGGGTGGGTGTCTTGATGGAAAAAATAAACATAATTTGTGTTGATGATGAACGTGAGGTTTTAGATTCAGTTAGTCGAGATTTAGCATTTTTTGCAGATGTTTTTAATATTGAAGAGTGTGAATCTGCGATTGAATGTTTAGGTTTATTAGAAGACCTACATGCAGATCAAGAATATGTTGCATTGGTTATTTCTGATCACGTTATGCCAGGCAAAAATGGAGTTGAATTATTAACAGAAATTGAGATGGATAATCGTTTCATGGGCACTAAAAAGCTGTTATTAACTGGTTTAGCAACGCAAGCCGATATGGTACGCGCAATTAATTATGCTCGATTAGATCATTTTTTAGAAAAAATATGGGATCCTGAAGAATTATTACAAACGGTGAAAGAGTTAGTGACTGAATTTATAGTTGAAAAAGGGCTTGATCATGAAGATTATGCTGAAAAATTAGATGTTAAAACACTTGCTCGTTTATTAGGTAAGCCTTAAAAAACAACGTAAATCTACCCGATTTTATAAAACTTCTCTGTACTCATTAAACATTTCATCACATGAGTACAGAGGATTAATAATGCTATTTTATAAAGAGCTTTTAGAACTTGAATTCAAGACCTGCCATTAATTCACCTTGTACATAAACATCCCCATCCACATCTAAGTAACACGTTTGATTACCACAGAATAATGAACTCTCAGAGTTTAACAGGGTGCCATATACACGTAAGTCTCCGCGTAAAGCAAATTCTTCTGTTAATTGGTAACGAATACCACCGGTAATATTTCCTGAAAAAGCAAATTCAGAGCCGTAATCATTACCTTCAGGATTAAAATAAGTAGCACCAATACCTAAACCAAAACTGCTTGAGAATGCTGTACGAGTTGGAAATAAAACACGTCCACCAAAATGTAGATATTGTATATACACATCGATATCAGGCGCACTTGTGGTTGAATTGGACATTGATAATGTTGGTTTACTATTTGAGAATAATAACTCACCTTCAGAGTGCCTATCGTATGTCCAACCTAAAGCAACTGCTTGAGTTAATGCGGCGCTAAAATCAGCGACTTCACCAGTACTTTTATGTGCTACATCTTCGCTAATTCGAGTTCCTAAAAATGCACTCACTGTCATATAGTTTTTGGCCCCATAAGGGTCTTCAAAAAAGATGCTTTCAGCTGCACTTGGTAATGAAAAAGTACTTATTACAAATACAGGCAGTATACGTTGGTGTAGTTTCATGAAATATCCATTTCCTTTTAGAAGTCTGCTGTTAGTTCATTAATATTAAAGCAGAATCTCTCCATTTTTATAAACTAGTAATTAGGTTTTTAATGCTCTTTTTAGCGTTTTTGCGAATGTTGACGGGTTTTCCATTTTTTAGCAGCACTATAACGCCAGAAAAAAGTAAAACTCCAATATCCAAAAAAGGCACAAATACAACCAATTATAAAGCAACCTAAAAACATAGCGGGCGCAATTGTTTCTAAGGTATTGATGATCCACGCATAGGATAATTCAAAATGAAAATCCATTAATGGCTGATTTAAAATAAAAGCACCTAAGCGGTAACCTGCATAAAACAATGGAGGCATAGTGAGTGGATTTGATATCCAAACTAGGGCAACGGATAAAGGTAAATTCACACAGAAAATCATTGCAATAATTGATGCCAGTAACATTTGAAATGGCATTGGGACCCAAGCACAAAATAATCCTACTGCAACAGCACCTGCAGCACTACGTCTGTTTAAATGCCATAAGTTAGGATTTTGAAGTTTAGCTCCAAAATGTTTTAAATGAGGATGAGCTTTTAGCGTTTCTGGATTTGGCGAAAAGCGTTTAATAAATTTTTTTGGCATATAATTAAACTTTATCTGCGTAAATGGGAAAAAATGCGAATATCAATAGGGCTATCTATCGCTGTTTTTGTTAGCACACTCTATTGGCCACAATTATTAAATTATAGTGGCATACTGTATTGCGTGCTAAGTGTATTTATTTTTATTTGTTGGCCTAGATGGCGAACATTAGTGATCCTGCCGTTAACTGCTGCCTATTTTAGCTTATTTACACAAGTTACATTATTGGGAGTCTCTGTTGATTCAACAAATGTCCTTAATATATTGCAAAATAAACCATCGTTAACTTCCGTTAATAAACAACATGCTAGCTTTTTTACTAATGCATTGAACGGCAAAGACAATATCATAACAGTACAGGTTAAATCATTAATCAATTCAAAAAATAATGGTTATTTTATTGCAAATATAATTTCTATCAATAATCAGCACTGTATTTATTGTCCATTAATTGAAATGCGTTGGTTTAAGCCAATATTGTTAGTACAAGCTGGGCAGGTGCACCAATTCAAAGCAAGTATAAAACCATTGCAAGGGAAAGCTAACCCTAATGGTTTTGACCGACAAAAATGGCGTTATTCAAATCATATTGCTTATATTGCCAACATTAGAACTCATCTACAAACAATAGATCCCTCTATTTCATTACGGGCATATTTATATCAAAAAGTATTGCATGCCTCGGATAAACTTGAACAGCAAGGAGCAATTATAGCTTTAAGTTTTGCAGATAAAAGTTTACTGAGTGATGACGAAAAGCAATTGATTAAACAGTTAGGCATTGCTCATCTATTTGCTATTTCTGGCTTGCACATTGGTTTATTATTTGTTTTTTCATTCTTTATATTTAATCTGTTGCTGAAAAGAATATTACCTATCAGCTTATTAGGCTGGTTTTCTTGGCGTCTGATATATCTACTTAGTTTCTGTGTCTGTTTAAGTTATGGTTATATTTCTGGTTTTTCATTACCTACCCAACGTGCATTGTTAATGTTATTTATCAGTGTATTAATGTTTTCGGTAAAACGAAAAATAAGTCTTTTTGATTTATTAATCTTGTGTTTATGGATTATTTTATTAGTTGACCCATTAGCGATATTAAGTAGTAGTTTATGGCTTTCATTTACAGCTATAAGCATTATTTTGCTCTTTGTTTGGAGTCAACAGAAACCTCAAAAAACTCAAAAAGTTGAAGCGGATATGCCAGCTTGGTGGGAAATATATAGCCAAAAATGTATTTCATTTATTAAGTGGTTATTATTGTTACAACTTATTTTGACTATTTTTATGTTACCAATTCAGTTACTTAATTTTTCTGCTGTGAGTTTGTTTTCTTTCATTATTAATCTTATCGCTATCCCCTTATTTTCTTGGTTTATTATTCCTATCACTTTATTAGGCACACTATTGGTGATGCTTGTTGAGCCTATTGGAGTTTTTTTATTAATGATAAGTGACTATTTGTTAATACAATTTATGTATTATTTTTCAGAATTATCAGAAGCTTATTTGTTATTATCTGACTTAACCATAAAACTAATGTTGAGTGTTTTTATATTTAGCCTATTAGTTGCTTTATTCATTTATCTACAATCTTTTTTTCTTGTAAAACGTAGGATGTTATTGCTATCAATATTGGTGTTTAGTTTCATTGGCTTTATTGTTGTGAGAATAGGAGAAATAGGGTGGGAAAAACAAAATACTTGGCAAGTTGAGGTATTTGATGTTGGTCAGGGATTGGCGGTATTAATTCAAAGTGAGGGTAAATACTTGTTGTATGATACAGGCCCTAGCTACCCGCCAAATTATGCTACGGCCGAGTTTGAAATTTTGCCGTATTTACAAGCTAAAGGGATCCGAGATCTAGATTATTTAATTGTTAGTCACAGTGATAATGACCACGCGGGTGGCGCAAATATTATTCAACAGTCATTAAAAGTCAAAAAAGCTTATGCTGGTGAGGCATTGAAGATGCATTCTTTTTATCTTGATTATCAGCAATGTATAACAGGGCAGCAGTTTATTTTAGGAAAATTAAGTGTCGTTATACTTTCTCCGTCAGTGGTGAGTAAAAATAACAATAATAACTCCTGTGTATTAAAAATAAGTGATGGAAAAAACAGTCTATTATTAACAGGGGATATTAGTCATACTATTGAACAAGCGTTAATATACAATGCGTTACAAAATAATAATTCAGAAATATTAAAGGCAGATATTCTTATTGCACCACATCATGGTAGTAAAAGCTCATCCAGTGAAGCTTTTATCAGGCAAGTAAATCCTAGTTGGGTTGTTTTCCCTGCTGGCTATAGAAATCGTTGGAATTTTCCTGCTTTACAAGTTGTACAACGTTATCAACAACAAGGCGCAAAACAGTTAACGACAGGGAATACTGGATTTATTCGATTTAATGTGCAAAATCAGCATATTGAAGTAAAAACTTATAGAGAAGATCTCGCAGCTTATTGGTATCATCGACATCCTGCATTATAAATATCTTATTTGGTGTATTCATGAAAAACAAAGAAGAAAACGGTTACTTAGTATTTAAACGCTTACTCGGCTATATCAAAGAGTTCAAAGTTGCATTAGCGTTTGGCATTGTTGGTATGGTTGGTTATGCCGCTGTAGATATGTTACTTATATGGTCATTACAACCATTAATTGATGATGGTTTTACGGGGAAAGATCCTAGTGTAATGCAATTAATGCCATATTTTGTAATTGTAGTAATTGCTTTACGTGGTCTTGCTGCTTTTTTAAGTTCTTATTGTATGGCTTGGGTTGGTACACATATTGTAATGAAATTACAACGCCAACTGTTTTCTCAATTAATTGCTCTGCCTATTAGCTTTTTTGATAAAACCAATACTGGTGACCTGTTATCAAAAATCACCTACGATGCTAACCAAGTCTCTAATGCAGCTAGTAGTGCCATGGTTAAGATATTCCGTGAAGGTGCAACGGTTATTGGTTTAGTTGCATTGATGTTTTATCAAAGTTGGCAATTATCATTGGTGTTTTTTGTAGTGGCTCCAATCGTTGGTATTGCTATTAATATTGTGAGTAAACGTTTTAGAAAAATAAGTAAAAATTTACAAAATGCAATGGGGTTAGTTACAACTTCATCAGAGCAAATGTTGAAAGGTCACAAAGAAGTCTTGATGTTTGGTGGTCAAGAACTTGAAAATAAAAAGTTTGAAAAAGTAAGTAACACTGTTCGTAGTCAAAACATGAAGATGGCAAGTGCGAACGCAATCAGTGTTCCTGTTATTCAAAGTATTGCTTCACTGGCATTAGCATTTGTATTGTACCTAGCGACTTACCCTGAAATTATGAATACATTATCTTCAGGTACTTTTGTTGTGATCATTAGTTCTATGATGGCATTAATGAAACCAATCAAAAGTGTAACTCAGGTAAATAACGAAATTCAAAAAGGTATTTCAGCAAGTAGCAGCTTGTTTACTATGTTAGATATGACAGTTGCTAAAGATGACGGTACTTATGAAGTTGAGCGTGCTAAAGGCGATATTAGTATTGATAATATTGTTTTTACTTACCCTACAGCGGAGCAACCTGCACTACGAAAAGTGAGTTTTAATGTCAAATCTGGCCAATCAGTTGCACTGGTGGGGCGTTCAGGAAGTGGAAAATCTACTATTGCGAATTTATTAACTCGTTTTTATGATATTGATTCAGGAGAAATAAAATTAGATGGTAAAAATATTGAAGAATATAGCTTAAAGTCATTACGTAACCAAGTCGCTATCGTTTCTCAAAATGTACATTTATTCAATGACACTATTGCTAATAATATTGCTTATGCAAGTGAAGGTAAATTTACCGAGCAAGATATAATTAATGCGGCAACAACTGCTCATGCAATGGAATTTATAGAAGGTTTTCCTGACGGTTTAAATACAGTGATTGGTGAGAATGGTGCGATGTTATCTGGTGGACAACGTCAACGTTTAGCTATTGCCCGTGCATTATTACGTGATGCACCTATCTTAATATTAGATGAAGCAACATCTGCATTGGATACGGAATCAGAGCGTCATATTCAAGCCGCATTAGATGAACTGCAAAAAAATAGAACATCAATTGTTATTGCACACCGTTTATCAACTATTGAACATGCAGATCAAATATTGGTAATAGACCAAGGACAAGTGGTTGAACAAGGCACTCATACTGAGCTATTAGCACAAGGCAAGATTTACCATAGCTTAAATCAAATGCAAGCATCGGGAGAGTTGTAATGCCATTTTGGTATCAAGCAACTCGTTTATGGGTATGGTGTTTGTACCCATTTTCTTTATTAATGCAATTGATCAGCACTATTCGTAGGTTTTGTTATAAAAAAGGCTGGTTAGCAAGCTATCAAAGCCCATTACCTGTTGTTGTGGTAGGCAATATTTCAGTTGGTGGTAATGGCAAAACACCTTTTGTAATTAGCTTGTGTGAACTATTAATCACTGCAGGATATAAACCGGGTGTGATTAGTCGAGGTTATGGTGGCAAATCACCACAATACCCACTGCTTGTTGTGAATGAAACAACAGGAAAAGAAGCGGGTGATGAACCAGTCTTAATTTATCAACGTTTACAGATACCTGTTGTTGTTGATCCAGTCCGTTCACAAGCAGCCATTTATTTGGCTGAACAGTGTGATGTTGACGTCATTGTTACCGATGATGGTCTGCAGCATTATGCATTACAACGTGATATTGAAGTGGTTGTTGTAGATGGTAAACGCCGTTATGGTAATCAGCACATTATGCCAATGGGGCCATTAAGAGAGCCTTTGAGTCGTTTACAATCTGTGGATTATATTATTAATAATGGTGGTGTATGTTCTGGTGAATTTACCATGAATTTATTACCTTCTACCTGTAAACGTGTTGATGGAAAGCAAGGCACTTTAACCATATCTGATATTAATGCTTGTGCTGCGATAGGTTATCCTCCTCGTTTTTTTGAAACCTTAAGGAAACAAAACTTTAGGCTACAAAAAACAGTCTCTTTTGCTGATCACCACGCTTATACTTCAGATGATTTTGACCAATTTGAATTAGATATCCCATTACTTATGACAGAAAAAGATGCAGTAAAATGCACTTCATTTGCTAAAGATAATTGGTGGTACTTACCAATTGATGGGCAATTACCAAATACGTTTACACAACCGTTTTTAGATAAATTAAAACAGATCAAGGAATCAAAATGTTAGATATAAAACTATTGGATATTATTGCTTGTCCAGTATGCAAAGGAAAACTAGCTTATGACAAAATCAATAATGAATTAATCTGTAAGTTTGACCATTTAGCTTACCCTGTAAGAGAAGGTATTCCTGCTCTATTACAAGTTGAGGCGCGAAAAATGAGTGCTGACGAGGAATAACTATGTCATTTATTGTTGTTATTCCTGCTCGTTATCAATCAACTCGTTTACCTGCAAAACCACTTGCAGATATATTAGGTAAAACAATGATTGAACGTGTTGCAGAGCAAGCATTACAAAGTGGTGCTAAGCAGGTCATTGTGGCAACCGATGATCAACGCATTGTTGATGCTTTGCAGCGAGTAAAAAATATAGAGGTTTGTTTAACGTCAAAAGACCATGAATCAGGTACCGATAGATTAGCTGAAGTGTGTCATATTTATAATTTTTCAGATGATGAAATTATTGTTAACGTACAAGGAGATGAACCACTGATCCCACCTAGTGTGATTAAACAAGTGGCAAATAACCTGTTTGAAAATGAACAAGCAAGTGTTGCAACATTAAGTGCACCGATTGGTGATCAAGAAGATGTATTTAATGTTAATGCTGTTAAAGTGGTGACGGATAAAAACAAATTAGCACTTTATTTTAGTCGTGCAACAATACCTTGGGATCGTGATAACTTTACTCCTGAAAATCAGCAAAGCAAAAACGTTAATTTGGAAAATTTACAACGCCATATTGGTATTTATGCTTACCGAGTTAACTTTTTAAAACAGTATGCTCAATTGTCTGTTTCACCTTTAGAGGTGATTGAAAAATTAGAACAATTACGCGTACTTTGGCATGGTTTTAAAATACATGTTGATGTTGCTGTTGAAGTTCCACCTGCAGGCATTGATACTGCGCAAGATCTACAACGTGTAATCAATGTATTATCCGCCGTTAACATAAATAAATAAGGGATTATAAAACTTATGCGCATATTTCTTATCTGCTGTTTAAGTTTGTTATTAGTTGCCTGTGGTGATGATCGCCCAGAACGACTGCAAGCAAATATAAAAACAGCTGATTACCTCATTGGAAATTTGGGTAATAACTTAAATGATAACCGCATTCGAAATGCCGTTATCTTGCAACAATATGCACAGTTATTAACACAACGAAAACCAGAACTTCGTCCACTACTCACGGAATTATCGAAAGATGCTACACGTAATGGGCCAATGTATCGTTCTTTAACCGATCGTTTATCAACGTTAAAAAAACAACCAGCTATTTTAGGTGATATTGAAGCTCAGTTGTTTGAAAGTGAAACGTTAATTGAAGCATCTGATCCAAGTTTATTTAATGATGCATTATCAGATCCTATCAATGTTATTGCTGATATGTCTGATGGTGAATTAGCTCGTGTGAATGCGATCAGTAAATCACAAAGTCTACGCGCTAACGGTGCTGATGATAACGGAGCGGGCAGTCAACTTGTTGGTAACCCAGGTTATGGAGAATGGCAAACCAATAATAGTGGTATGTCTTTTTGGCATTGGTATGGAATGTATGCCATGTTTTCTGCTATTTCGCCTCGTCCTATTGGTTATAATCGTTGGTCTTCAGGTCGAGATTACAGCTATTACAATGATGTAGGACGTAATCGTTATACCTCACCTCAACAGAAAAAGTCTCAAGATAACTTAGCTAACCGCACTAAAAAGCAATTTGGTAACCGAGGTAGTTTTAATAGTCCTTATGCTAAAACTAAAACGGGGGCAAGTCGTATGTCGACAGCAAGTCAAAAAGCACAACGAGCCCCAAGTTTTGCAGGTAAATCAAGTTACTCTAGACAAAAAGCATCAACAAGTAGTTTTCGGAATAGTACTTCAACCACTTCACGTGGCATTAGACGTGGGAAATAGGGATATAACATGAATGAGTTAATGACAACATTAGGATACAGCGGTTCGCTGATTGGTTATTTAGTAATTGATATGGTTGTTGCCATTTTATTATTAACTGGCATTCGTTACACCATGGGAATGATTGGTAAAGTTGATACTACAGATGAATTAGCAACAAAAGACAATTTTGCTTATGGTATTAGTTTAGCGGGTGGTGTTGCCGCGATGGGGATTGCATTAAGTGGTGCAATTACAGGTGAATTAGCAGGATCATACCAAATAGAGTTTATCGGTATGCTTGCTTATGGTTTAGCAGGTTTAATTTTAATTAAAGCGGGACGTTATATTCACGATAAATTTGCATTACCTGCGTTTGATAAGCATGAACTAATTTTAAACCGTAATAATGCGGTTGGTATTGTCGATGCTGCATCTGTTATTGCTACTGCCATTGTGGTACGTGCTGCGATTATCTGGGTTGATGGAATTAGCGTTAAAACATTCATCGCATTAGCTGCTGCTTGGATCGTATCGCAGATAATGTTGGTTATTATTACACGCGTTTTTGAATGGAAATACGCTAAAAATAACGGTATTTCTTTCCAAACGGCATTAATCAATGAACACGTTGCTTTATCTATTCGTTACAGCGGTTATTTAATTTCAACTGCAATGTCAGTGACTGCTGCAAGTTATTTTCTTGTTTTTGATATGGACGCACTGTGGGTTGGTTTAGCACAATGGGTGATTATCAGTATTGTCTTGATGGCTTCATTAACCATATTAACGACGATAGCTAAGTATCTTGTTTTATGGGGAATTAACCGCCGTGAAGAAGTAGAAGACCAGCAAAATATTGGTATCGCCATTATTGAGTTCGCAACCTCATTCTCAATTGCATTATTATTAATGGCCTTAATGTCATAATTTAAACCAAATTAACTATTAGGCCATCTAATTGATGGCCTTTTTTATAAGTGAATGTAAATTTATGCAGGAAAATGCACTCAAAAATAAACAAGTAAAGTTGCTTGTTGATGATACTTTATTAATATTAATTATGGCGACATTAGCTTGTTGTGGATTAATTTATGAGTATCTTTTATCACATTATTCTGCTCGTATATTAGGCAGCGTAGAAACGGTTATTTATGCCATCATTGGTATTATGATTGTATCTATGGGGCTTGGCGCTTTTGCTGCTAAAAAAGTGAAAGATGCCTTTCAAGGGTTTGTTGTTCTTGAATTAGTTGTTGCTTTTATTGGTTGTAGTGCGACTTTATTTATTGCCTCAGTGATTGGCTTCAGCCAAACATTACCACAAGTTATTGCCGATACTTATCAGATACCAAATGATGTATTAGTTAAAGGAGACTTTTTAGCAACATTAAATTGGATGAGTATTAAATTACCGTATCTATTTGCATTTGTTTTAGGCTTTTTAATCGGTATGGAAATTCCCCTTATTGCGCGTATTCGAGAAACGATTTACGGTCACCATTTAGCACATAATGCAGGTACTATATACGGTGCAGATTATATTGGTGCTGGTGTTGGTGCTGCAATTTGGGTGTTGTTTATGCTCAATATTGAAATTAGCCAAGCAGCCGCCTTAACAGCATCACTTAACTTAATTGCGGGGTTTATTTTCTTAGTTCGTTTTAGAGTTTATCTTCGCCATAAAGTGAGATTGTTAATAGGCCATGGATTTTTAGCATTATTAGTGGTGTTAATGTTTGTTTTTGGTGGACATTGGCAAAAGCAAATGCAGAACATGTTATACCTTGATAAGGTGGTTTATCAAACACAAACACCATATCAAAACCTTGTGTTTACAGAACGATTATTAGGTGGTGGTTATGATCCTATCTATAATTTTTACATTAATGGACGTTTGCAATTCTCGAGTTTAGATGAGCATATCTACCATGAATTTTTAGTACATCCTGCCATGCAAGCTTCTGCTCGCCATGATAAAGTATTAATTGTCGGTGGTGGAGATGGCTTAGCTTTGAGAGAGGTTCAAAAATGGAAGCCTTCAGCTGTTACTTTAATCGACTTAGATAGTCAATTGGTGGAATTGTTTAAAAATCCAGAGCAGTTTTTACCTCCTCATTTAAGCCATAAAGTGGAAGATCTAACCCAAGATAGTTTTAATCAACCTGGTGTAAATGTTATTAATGACGATGCCTTTATTGCGATAGATAACTTATTAGCAACTAAACAAACTTTTGATACCATTATTGTTGATCTACCCGACCCAAGTCACCCAGATTTAAATAAACTATATAGTGTTAATTTTTACTATCGTTTACAGCATCTATTAAGTGGTGATGGTGTAATAGTAGTGCAGTCCACATCACCTTTTCATGCTCAATCCGCTTTTATTTCTATTGCAAAAACATTACAACAAGCGGGATATAATACTGAGCAATATCACCAAAATGTTCCTTCTTTTGGAGAATGGGGATGGACGATTGCAAGCAAGCGGGGAAGTGCTCCTTCGCAACGTTTAGCTGCTTTTAAAGAAATTGAAGTACCTACCAAATGGTTAACCTTGCCTTTATTGCAGGGCGCATTTATGTTTAATAAAGATTTTTATATCGATAAAGATAAAATAAAAATTAACTATTTAGGGAGTAATACACTGTATCAATACCATCAAAAAGCGTGGGAAATTGAAACTGAGTTTTCTAATTAATCTTTTATCATCAGGCTAGTTATCTACGTTCTTTTTGTGAATATTAAGGACGTCATTTCTAAATTTGTTATTTGAATCTAAGTGTTCAAATAGCCAAGCCAGCATCAATTTATATTTAATGATTATTTAAGTAGCAAAAATGAAGAGGGTATTTTTCTATAAATCATAAGATTAAGGGAGCTATTGAAGGAGAATAAATCATAATCTAAAAGGTAATAGTATTACCTATTTAGTTTTATCTTCTTGTTATTTCCTTTGCGATCTTATTGTTATTCTATTTATAAAATACTTTAAGTTTTGTTTATTTTGCTGTTCGTCGAAATCAACGATATACTACGCGCCCTATATTTAGCCCTAAAAGGAACTACAGCGGTGTTCGAATTCCCCCAAATAAATAAAAGCAGTGTTAAAAATGATGTGCTCTCTGGTTTAACTGTCGCACTAGCACTGGTTCCTGAAGCAGTAGCTTTTGCCTTTGTGGCAGGGGTAGACCCAATGGTGGGGTTATATGCAGCATTTATGGTGGGATTAATTACCTCTATATTCGGTGGGCGCCCAGGTATGATTTCAGGCGCTACAGGTGCAATGGCTGTTGTTATGGTTGCCTTGGTTTCTGAACATGGTGTCCAATATCTTTTTGCTGCAGTGCTCTTAGCGGGATTATTTCAAATCATTTGTGGGGCATTACATTTTGGTAAATTTATCCGAATGGTACCGCACTCGGTTATGATTGGTTTTGTAAATGGCTTAGCTATTGTTATTTTTCTCGCGCAATTAGGACAATTTAAAATTATTGATGCAAGTGGTGAACTAGTCTGGTTAGAAGGAAGTGCTTTACATGTAATGCTCGGCTTAATTATATTGACTATGGCTATTATTCACTTCTTACCAAAATTAACAACGGCAGTACCTTCAACTTTAGTCGCTATTCTTGTTGTAACTTTATTAGTCTATTTTATTCCTGCGTTAGATACTCGTACCGTATTAGATTACTTGCAAGGCATGAGTGGTGATGAAAATGCGACCATTGCAGGTACATTGCCTACATTTGCTTTACCTGACGTACCATTCAGTTTAGAAACCTTGAAAATTATCTTACCTTATTCATTAATTTTAGCTGCAGTTGGTTTAATCGAATCATTATTAACGCTAACCGTTGTAGATGAAATGACAGGCACACGTGGCCGTCCTAATAAAGAGTGTGTTGCGCAAGGTGCATCTAATATGGTCAATGGCATCTTTGGTGGTATGGGGGGCTGTGCGATGATAGGTCAGTCGATGATTAATATTAATTCAGGCGGACGTGGTCGTTTATCGGGGATCACTGCTGCATTAGCTTTGTTAGCTTTTATTTTATTCGCATCAAGTTTAATTGAAGTGGTTCCATTAGCTGCATTAGTGGGGGTGATGTTTATTGTTGTGTTAGGTACTTTTGAATGGGCTTCATTTAAAATGATGCGTAATGTACCGCGTAAAGATGCATTTGTTATTGTACTAGTGAGTGGGGTAACTGTAGTAACAGATTTAGCGATCGCTGTATTTGTTGGAGTTATTGTTTCTGCATTAGTATTTGCATGGGAGCATGCTCGCCACATATATGCTAAATGTGAAACTAATGATGATAATAGTGAAAAATATTACGGTATTAATGGGCCATTATTTTTTGGCTCTGTAAGTAATTTTCTAGAATTGTTTGATGTGAAAAATGATCCTCGTCATGTGGTTGTAGATTTTTATGACTCACGAGTCGTTGACCACTCCGCTATTGAGGCAATCAGTGTGCTTAATGAACGTTATGTAAAAGAAGGCAAGAAATTACATATTCGCCATTTAAGTAAAGATTGTCGTAAGTTATTACATAAAGCAGGTGTATTAGTGGAAATAAATGTTATTGAAGATCCATCTTATGCAGTTGCATCAGATAGACTAGGTTAATTACTTAGTATTTATAATCGTATTCATAAGCTCTATTTTAAGCAGGTTTTTTAACCTGCTTTTGTTTTTTAGAGGGGAGGAAATGGTTAGCGAAAATGTTTGTTGTTGATTTATAAATTAATACTCCTCAAGCAAAAGAGTATATATTTATAGGCTCTATTTAACGGTTGGATTGACGGATTGGGCGATATTCATCATCGCATTTTGGGCTAAGTTGTGATGTTTTTGCATTCCATACTGAAAACCAAATATGTTTATTTCTAAATGCTTTCTTTTTATTTTTCATTTTATTCTCCTTTTTTAATTTCCAATACATTACCTCGTTTTTATTGCATATTTGTGACAATTTAAAATAATTTAAGCTCTTTATAAATAATCATCATAAAAATATTTTTTATGATGATTTTACTAATATTGTTGTTTAATTCAGCCCTTATTATTGTATGCTGTTAATCAAGTTGTTGATTGTTTAACTGAAAATGATGTGCAAGTGCTCCTCGTGATCAATATTCATCAAATGACATTATTTATAATATATTAAGTTCAACGCTTACTATTTTTTACTAACTAACATTCTTTGGTGGAGGACAATTATGATTAAAAAAATTGGAGTTTTAACAAGTGGCGGTGATGCACCGGGAATGAATTGTGCAGTCCGAGCCGTTGTGCGTAGTTGTATTTCTAACGGTATTGAAGTGTTTGGTATTTACGATGGTTATGCCGGCTTACATGCAGATAAAATTGAGCAGCTAGATCGCCATTCAGTATCAGATATTATCAATCGCGGGGGAACAATTTTAGGTACCGCTCGTTTTCCTGAATTTAAAGAAGAAAGTGTTCGTCAAGAAGCAATCAAAGTATTAGAGAAACACGGTATCGAAGCGTTAATAGTGATCGGTGGTGATGGTTCCTACATGGGAGCTAAAAAGTTAAGTGAAATGGGGTTCCCATGTGTTGGGCTTCCTGGCACGATTGATAACGATATTGCTGGAACAGACTATACCATTGGATTTATGACGGCATTAAATACTGTAGTTGATGCAGTTGATCGATTACGTGATACTTCTTCTTCACATAATCGTATTTCAATTGTTGAAATTATGGGACGCCATTGTGGTGATTTAACTTTATGGGCTGCGATTGCTGGTGGTAGTGAGTACGTTATTTTACCGGAAAAAGATTTTGATGAAGATAGTCTTATCAAGCAAATTGAGTTAGGTGAGAAAAAAGGTAAAAAACATGCGATTGTTGCCATCACTGAGCGCATAACTGATATCAATGAATTAGCTAAACGTATTCAAGCAAAAACCAATCGCGATACTCGAGCTACTATTTTAGGGCATATACAACGTGGTGGCTCACCGATGGCATTTGACCGTATTTTAGCAAGTCGAATGGGGGCTTATGGGGTACAAGTATTGATGGAAGGTCGAAGTGCTCGTTGTATTGGTATTAAAAATGGTGAGCTGATCGATCATGATATTATTGACTGTTTAGATAATATGCAGCGCCCATTCCGTCAAGATTTATATGATTTATCAAAATTGTTGTACTAGATAGTACTAGATAGCTATTATTCATTTAGCCTACCTTTGGGTGGGCTTTTTTATATCTATATTAGAGCTGTATTTTTACGATAGGATCCTATTATGCATAACCTAACTGATGATTCGTTACACGATCATCAAAATTCTGTTTTTATGGATTTTATTCATTTTAATAAAACACATCCATTAACTGAACAGTTACAACCCGCTTATTATCAACTTGGTTTTATTTGTAGTATTCAAGCAATACCTGAAGGGGTAGATCTTGAACAATGGTTGTCCTATTTATGGCGTGATGGTGTTGATATTAGTTTTACTGATGAACAACAAGCGACAGAATACGCACAAAGAGTATTAAATCTTGTTGCTCATCTTCAATCTTTATATGCAGAAGCAACATCACTTGACGAACTAAACTGTCAAGAATGGTTAGATAATGATGCATTAACTGTCGAAGCTGTAGAATTTGCAGCAGGATATTTAGCAGCTATTGAATGTTTTAATGAACAATGGTTAGTGACTAATGAAGATGAAAACACACAAAACTTATTACAAACGAGTATTTTATTACTAAGTAAATTGGCACCAAGTGAAGAAGTTGATCAACAGTTGTTAGATCTATTTGAACAGTTACCAGATTTTGCTGAGATATTACAAATACTGCCACAGTTATTAACTAACCTTGCTTATTGTGCCGCTCAAGTTTTAAACATAGATGAATAATAATAACAAAAGTACTATCACTATTTTTATTGAGAATAAATATGCCTAAAGCAATACAAGCAATGACTGAATACCAGCAATATTTTACTTTAGTGGCTGAAAATGAATACTTTGTTGTGATCAATAAAAAAGCAGGTATTAACTTTCATACTGAAGAAGGGGATATTGGTGTTGTTGTTGCTGCCGAGCGAGCTTTAAAACAAAAACTGTATAGCGTACATAGATTAGATAAAATGACTTCGGGTTTATTACTGTTAGCGAAATCATCACAAGATGCTAATGGGTTATCTGAATTATTTAAAACGCAACAAATACAAAAATATTACTTAGCTATTTCTGATAAAAAACCTAAAAAGACACAGGGCTTGATTAAAGGTGGAATGGAGAAGTCACGTCGTTCAATGTGGAAGCTTACAAGAAAACAAGACAATATAGCGATCACTCAGTTTTTTAGTTATGCATTAGGTGATGGAAAACGTTTGTTTGTTGTTAAACCTAAAACGGGGAAAACGCATCAAATTCGTGTTGCATTAAAGAGTATTGGAAGCGCGATCTGTGGCGATCTTATTTATGCTACAGAAGACGCATACCGTTACGATCGTGGTTATTTACATGCGTATCAAATTCAATTTGATTATGCTCAACAATCATTCAACTTTATAGTTACTCCTGAAGCTGGAAAAGAGTTTTTATTAGCATCTTGTCAGGATAAGTTATTGTTATTGGATAGATGTGATCAATTAAACTGGCCCAAAATTTAAATCAATTTTTAATTTAGTCAATAAAGCTTGTTACAAAGTGGGTGACAAGCTTTATTGTATTATTTACAGGCTCTTATTTTATGCAAATTCAGTCCAGATAGGCGCATGATCTGAAGGTTTATCGATTCCTCTTAATTCATAATCAATGTCTGCTTCTACGGTTTTCTCTGCTAATGTTGCAGTGGCTAAAATCACATCAATGCGTAAACCCCGGTTATCATCAAAACCACGAGAACGGTAATCAAACCAACTGAATTTTTCATTTTCTTCTGGGTGTAATAAGCGGAATGTATCAGTAAAACCGAACCCCATTAACGTTGCCAGCCATTCACGTTCTTCAGGTAAAAAGCTACATTTTTTGGTTTGTAACCAACGTTTTGCATTAACTTCACCAATACCAATATCTAAATCTAGTGGTGAAATATTAATGTCTCCCATGACAATAACCTGATCGTCAGCAGTATGATGTGTATTAAGGTATGTATTTAAATCTTGATAGAATTGACGTTTGTATGGGTATTTTATTTCATGCGTTTGGTTCTCACCTTGAGGGAAATAACCATTGAGAATATGTACTGGTTGTCCATCTTGATCATCAATTGTCACCATTATCATGCGCTTTTGGTGATCTTCATTATCCGTAGGAAAACCATATTGAACGGCTGAAGGTTTTTGTTTACATAACATAGCAACACCGTAATGTGCTTTTTGGCCATGATAATAAACGTGGTATCCCATTGCTTCGACAGCTTCAACAGGGAATGCATCATTATGTACTTTGATCTCTTGTAAGCCAATTACATCGGGTTGGTGTTTATCAATAATTGCTTGTAATTGATGAAGACGAGCGCGTAGTCCATTAATATTGAAGGAAATAACTTTCATAGAATATAGCCTTTACAGAATCAAAAGGCTGAATGTACCTTGTTGAGCTTATTTACTCAACAAGGTAATGGACAGCAATTCATATTATTTTTTGACGTTTTTAAAAAATCAGATGTAAAACTATCGGTATTGGGATTTTATTTTAAAGCAATTAATACATGGTGTAGATGTGAGGCTGTTTCTAAACCGCTATCTGTTAAATATCCGCCATCGCGTTGAGAGATTAAACCTTTATCGAAAAGAGATTGTGCTGCTTGGATAACTGACGGTGCGGCTTCTTTATGAATTTTTAGTCCTTCTAACTGTGATTTTTCAGGGAACTTAGCAAGTAATTTGATTTCTTCAAAAAATGTATCTGAGTAGTTTTTAGTCATTTTTTTGTTCACTTCTATGTTGAGAGGAACTTTCATCATAGGTATTAGAAAACAAAATGCAAAGCTTTGTGTTGATGAAATTGGGCTAGATCAAGGGAAAATAATAATTTGTTGTTAAAGGTGAGTTAGCGCACTTTAAATAGCTATAAAAAAAGGAATACCAACTGATATCCCTTTTAAGTTCACTCATTCAATAATCCGCTTTATTCAGAAGTCACAGACTTATTAGGTTGCGCATTTTCTGCTGCTTCATTTGGTTCTTTTTTCTCTGCAGATTGTTCAACTAACGGATTATCTTCGCCTGTATTTTCACTATTAATTTCCGTTAATTTTTTATCTTTAAAGGTTAGTATGATTTGAGATTGTTGTACTTTCTCACCACCGGGTTTGATATAACGAACATAATACCACTTAGATGAATCAAATTGATCAATAAGCATAGGGGAACCTAATACAAAGATAATTTGTTCTTGTGTCATGCCAATTTCGATTTGTGCTAATTTAGCACTGTCGATGTAATTACCTTGAGTAACATCTATTTGGTATACAAATTTATCGTATAAATAAGTACAACCAGAAAGTGAAAAGCTGATTGCAAGGCAGAAAAATATTTTTTTAATGATCATGATCTCGTCGATGCTTTAGTGATAGATATTTTGACTCGATGATACCCAAGCAGAGCATACAAGTAAAAATATAAGCGAAGAAATTTTGTGTTTATGTTTTATCAGTCAAGTGTTAAGCATTAATTGATTAAAAATAAGACTAAATATGCAGTAGAAACAGAGTTCGCTTTAAATTTGCTGCAAATTTACGTAGAATTCAGCTCTTTTATTTTGCTTCATTTTCTTGTATCTGTGAATTATATAAATGCCATTATTTGCGTTAGGAATTAATCATCAAACTGCGTCAGTGAGATTAAGAGAACAAGTTGCTTTTGCACCTAATTCTTTGATTGCTGCTTATGCAGATTTGTTAGCGCAACCGTTTATTGAAGAAGCCGTTATTATTTCTACCTGTAATCGTTGTGAAATATATTGTTACACCAATGAAACTGAGAGTGATGCGTTATTAAATTGGTTGATCCAATTTCATCATCTTGATGCAGGCAGTTTTGAAAATAATTTTTATTGTTATCAAAACCAAGAGGCCGTGGCGCATTTATTCCGTGTTGCGTGTGGTTTAGATTCTCTAGTATTAGGTGAACCACAAATACTGGGGCAAATTAAACAAGCTTTTGCAACAGCAAACCAAGAAAAAGCAACGAATAAAATATTAAATAAATGGTTTCAACATGCATTCACTGTTGCAAAACGTGTTCGGACTGAAACACAAATAGGCGCAAATGCTATCTCCGTAGCTTTTGCTGCAGTATGTTTGGCGAGACAAATTTTTAGTGATTTAAAACAAAGCCGAGTACTCCTCATTGGTGCGGGTGAAACGATTGAACTAGTAGGTAAATATTTGTTAGAACACGAAGTGCCTAACATTACTATTGCGAATAGAACACTGGCAAGAGCAATGGAACTGGTTGATAGGTTCGATGCAAAAGCAATTACCTTAGGTGAAATACCAAATCATCTTGCTGAATCAGATATTATTATTTCTTCAACTGCAAGCCCATTACCTATTATTGGTAAAGGTATGGTGGAAACTGCGTTAAAGCATCGTCGTCATCAACCCATGTTATTTATTGATATTGCTGTTCCTAGTGATATTGAACCCCAAGTTTCTGAATTAAATGATGCTTACCTCTATAGCGTTGATGATCTACAAGGTATTATTGAAGAGAATAAACAAGCTAGAGCGGAAGCTGCTATCGAAGCAGAGAAAATAATTGTTACTTGCGTTGAAGACTTTATCGCTTGGCAAGAATCATTAAAAGCGGTTGAAAGTATCCGTTTATATCGTCAAAACAGTGAGCAATTAAGAGATGAATTATTACAACGTGCTATTACTTCATTAGCGAATGGCAATGATAGTGAAAAAGTATTAAAAGAATTTGCGTACAAATTAACAAATAAACTTATCCATCATCCTACTCAAGCGTTAACCTCTGTTAGCCAAACAGGTGATGAGCAAGAGTTAATGTTATTAAGAGCGACTTTAGGGTTAAGCTCAAAAGACGAATTATAACGAATAAAACTAATAGTTAAGCTATTAACCTATTCATAAAAAGAGACAAACATGAAAGCATCAATTGTTGCAAAATTAGAAATATTAGTTGAACGCTATGAAGAAGTTCAAGCATTGTTAGGTGATCCTGAAACCATGGCGGATCAAGATAAATACCGAGAATTAACTAAAGAGTATTCACAACTTGAAGAGGTTGTGCTTTCTTTTAAAGCATTTCAATCCGCTCAGGAAGATCTTGTTGCTGCTGAATTAATGTTAGAAGACGATGATCAAGAGATGCGTGAAATGGCTCAAGATGAAATCGTTGAAGCAAAAGAAAATGTAGAAAAATTAGCTGATCAACTACAAATATTATTGTTACCAAAAGATCCAAATGATGATCGTAACTGTTTTGTTGAAATTCGAGCCGGTGCTGGTGGTGATGAAGCGGCAATTTTTGCAGGTAATTTATTCCGTATGTACAGTAAATTCTCTGATAGCAAAAAATGGCGCATGACAGTCATGAATAGCAATGAGAGCGAGCAAGGTGGTTTTAAAGAAGTCATCATGCAAATCGAAGGCGACGGTGCTTATGGTTTAATGAAGTTTGAATCAGGTGGTCACCGTGTACAACGTGTTCCAGAAACTGAATCACAAGGCCGTATTCATACCTCTGCATGTACTGTAGTGGTAATGCCTGAAATTCCAGAATCTGAAGCTATTTCAATTAATCCTGCTGATTTAAAAGTTGATACTTTCCGTGCATCGGGGGCTGGTGGTCAGCATGTTAATAAAACTGACTCGGCTATTCGTATTACGCACGTACCAACGGGAACAGTTGTTGAATGTCAGGATCAACGATCACAGCATAAAAATCGTGCTCAAGCGATGTCTGTACTACAAGCTCGTTTGCAACAAGCTGAAGATGAAAAAAATAATGCGGAAGAGCAAGATATTCGCCGTAGTCTAGTTGCTAGTGGTGATCGTAGTGAACGCATTCGTACTTATAATTACCCACAAGGTCGAGTAAGTGATCACCGTATTAATTTAACGATATACCGTTTAAATGAAGTATTAGAAGGGGAATTAGATGCTTTACTGGATCCTATTCTACAAGAAGATCAAGCAGACAAACTTGCTGCATTAGCACAGGGTTCGTTGTAATTGCGTATTGATCAAGCATTAACATGGGCAGAGTCAACTCTGAGCAACAGTGATTCTGCATTATTAGATGCACAAGTATTACTTGCTTTTGTATTAGATAAACAAACTATTTATTTAATGACTTGGCCTGAGCGAGAATTAACAGAGCAGCAAACATTAGGTTTCAAAGCATTAATTGAGCAGAGAATAAAGGGAATACCGGTTGCTCATTTAACGGGAGAGAGAGAATTTTGGTCCCTGCCGTTAAAAGTAAATAATAGTACTTTAATCCCAAGGCCTGATACTGAAATATTAGTAGAAGTCGCACTTGATATTGTACAACAAAAGATGAGTCATGATGCTCATATACTCGACTTAGGTACAGGCACTGGTGCTATTATCTTAGCGCTTGCAAGTGAATTACCTAATGCAACTTGTGTCGCGGTAGATAAAAGCGAAGAAGCAGTTAAGCTAGCTCTAGAAAATGTTGATAATTTACAGCTTAAAAATGTCATTGTTCAACAAAGTAATTGGTTTAATAATGTGCAAGGTCGGTTTGATATAATTGTTAGCAATCCACCTTATATTGATGCTGATGATAAACACCTGCATCAAGGTGATGTGCGTTTTGAGCCGATTTCAGCGTTAGTCGCAAATGAACAAGGTTTATCAGATATTCGTCATATCTGTGAACAAGCAAAATTATATTTAAAAGTAGGTGGTTGTTTATTGTTTGAACATGGATTTGAACAAGCAAGTGCAGTACAAGATTTATTAAAGAAGAATGGTTTTGCAAGCATCACAACACACCAAGATTATGGTCAAAATGACCGTGTTACGTTAGGTTATGCATTAACGCATAAAGAAGTAACTATTTAAATACACTTAGGGAAAATATGTATTCAATTTTAAAACATGCACATATGACATTTATTTTAATCGCTGTCATTTTATTTATTGTTCGTTTTTATTGGTTAAAAACAAATAATGCAAATTCACAAAAAGTTGTTTTTAAAAAAATTCAGTTGCATTCAACCTTTACTATTATTGCCTTAGGGTTAGGTTTGATGGGATATTTACACTTAAATCCATTTGCCACAGGCAATGCTTGGTTGTTAGAGAAGTTAATTGCGTTTGCGGCTTACTTTATCATGGTGCAAGTGGCATTAAATGAGAAAACAAAAACACATATTCAGTGGATTACATTTATCGGTGCTTTTGGGTGGCTCGCTTTTATTGCTAAATTAGCCATCACCAAACAGGCCATTTTATTAGTGGGATAAAGCATGGAATTAGATGAGCAAATTGCCCTTGAGCAGAATGGAATTGAACAAGCAATTACGGAAGAATTAATTGTTAATGAAACACAAGTTGAAGAAACTAAAACAAACTTCATTTTTGAAGGTATAGACTACAATAATTTTTCGCTTTTACAGTTAGCGAGCATGGCTGAATCTGAAATAACAGGTCAATCTATTGTTAAATTTAATGATGCATTACGTTTGCAAATGATTGTTTTAAAATCACAATTAAAAAACAACACTGAAATTAACAAAGATAAACTACAAGCTTTATTAGATAGTGTTTATAAAACTCAAGGTTTTAGTGGTGATTGGAAAGCTTTTTTTAAAGTTAAAAATGCATTGCTCTCTAAAGTTTTATCTCGCCGTAAAGGTGTGCCTATCAGTTTAGGTATTTTATTAATTGAAATGCTTAAAGAGACTGGCTTTATTGCGCAGGGGATCTGTTTCCCTAGTGGTTTTATTGTCAAAGTTAACATAGATAATGAATCGCTTTATGTTGACCCTTTTAATGGTGAATTGGTTGATCGCAAACACCTAGAATTAAAAGTTCGTGGTCAATTAGGCAACCATGCTCGTTTAACTTCAAATATGTTAGAAGCTGATAATAATGAAACCATCATTAAGCGTTACGTAAATGTACTAAAAGCGGCTTATATTCAATCTGAAAAAATTGAGTTAGCATTATTATGTAGTGATATTTTATTACGACTGGATCCTGATGATGCGTTTGAAGTACGAGACCGTGGTTTTTTATTTCAACAATTAGATTGTTTTCAGTTAGCTTGTAATGATTTTACTTTTTTCATTGAGCAGTGCCCGGAAGATCCGATTGTTAATTTATTAAAATTACAAATTACACAAATGGGTGATGAGCTAATTACTCAAACTATCCATTAATTCAACAAAATTAGACTTTGTTAGTTAAAGTCGTCACTAATTGAGAGAGCAGATGAGCCAGAAAATTATTAAAGTAGGTAACATTGATGTTGCTAATGATCTTCCTTTTGTTTTATTTGGTGGAATGAATGTTTTAGAGTCTCGTGATTTAGCAATGCAAATGGTTGAGACTTATGTTGAAGCGACAAGTAAGTTAAATATTCCTTATGTGTTTAAAGCTTCTTTTGATAAAGCAAATCGCTCTTCTATTAATAGTTATCGTGGACCAGGCTTAGAAGAAGGTTTGCGTATATTTGAAGAAATTAAATCTACTTTTAACGTGCCTATTATTACTGATGTTCATGAACCATACCAAGCACTACCTGTAGCTGAAGTGGTTGATGTGATCCAATTACCAGCATTCTTAAGTCGTCAAACTGATTTGGTTAAAGCGATGGCTGAAACCAATGCTGTTATTAATATCAAAAAAGCACAATTTTTAGCACCTCATGAAATGCAGCATATTATTACTAAATTTAATGAAGCGGGAAATGACAAGATTATTTTGTGTGAACGTGGTAGTTGTTTTGGTTATAACAACCTCGTTGTTGATATGTTAGGTTTTAGTACCATGAAAGAAACTGGGTATCCTGTTATTTTTGATGTTACTCATTCATTACAAAAACCTGGTGCGCGTAGTGATAGTGCAGATGGGCGAAGAAGTCAGGTTGTGCAGCTTGGACTTGCTGGTATGTCTCAAGGTATTGCGGGATTGTTTTTAGAATCTCACCCAGATCCAGCTAATGCCAAATGTGACGGACCATGTGCTTTACCACTTGATAAGTTAGTACCTTTCTTAACGCAAATGAAGCAAATGGACGAGCTAGCTAAAAGCTTAGATGCTATTGATACTGAATAATTGGTAGACAATAAACTCATGCCATCGATTACGTTATCTAATCAAACCCGTTTCTTTATTGCTGTTGCTGCCTTCTTGGGGGCCTCTGCGGTTATGTTTGGGGCTTATGCAAGTCATGGTTTATCTGCATGGGCAAGTGCCGCTCGAATATCACAAGTACAACTAGCTGCACAATATCAGTTGTTTCATGCAATTAGCTTATTAATTGTTTCATTATTAAACTCAGTATTTGTTGGGAAATCTATTTCTCGCACTTTGATTTCTTTCAGTTTATGGTGTTTTACTCTAGGTATTTTGTGCTTTAGTGGTAGTTTGTATTATTTGGTTTTTGCTGGTACTAAGTTACTTGTTTTGATCACCCCATTGGGTGGTCTATTACTTATTTGTGCATGGTTGTGCCTTGGCTTTGCTATGTTATTTAAACAAAAATAAAGGTTTATTCTAGAGTGAATAAATTGAGGTTTGTATGTTAGGTATTCTATTATATTGTCGTCCAGGTTTTGAAAATGACTGTGCAAATGAGATCCAAGCAAAAGCGAGTGAGTTAGACGTTTTTGGTTATGTTAAAACATTAAAAAATAGCGGTTTTGTTTTATATCATTGTTACGATCCCTCACAAGTTGAGTCATTAGCGCAACAGCTTAATTTTGCTCAACTTATTTTTGCTCGACAAATGATTGTTGCTGTTGAACTACTAGAAAATTTACCCGCAGAAGATCGTATTAGTCCTATTTTAGAAGTGACAAGAAACTTACCTATGTCAGGTGATGTTTACGTTGAATGTCCTGAAGGTGATGAAACTAAACCTTTACTGACTTTCTGCCGTAAATTTACTGTACCGTTTAGGCAGAAGTTGAAACAGAAAAATAATTTAACTAATAAAGAAAATCCGAAAAAACAACGTTTGCATGTTTGCTTTATGGATTATGAAACAGCTTACGTTGGTTATTCTATCCCTAATAATCGTAGTAATGAACATATGGGGATCATGCGATTACGTTTCCCCAATGAAGCTCCAAGTCGTTCAACTTTAAAGCTTGATGAAGCCTTTCAAACATTTTTAAGCAAAGAAGAGCAAGAGTTGCGTGCTCACTCAGGTCTTCGTGCTGTGGATCTTGGGGCTTGTCCCGGTGGTTGGACCTATCAACTTGTACGTCGAGGCATGTTTGTAAGTTGTGTTGATAATGGTGCAATGGCCGAAAGTTTAATGGAAACAGGGCAAGTGACCCATTATATGGAAGATGGCTTTAAATTTGAGCCAGAACGTAAAAATATTCATTGGTTAGTCTGCGACATGATTGAAAAACCTAAACGTGTTGCGAAGTTAATGGCAAAGTGGTTAATTGAGGGGTGGTGTAACGAAGCTATTTTCAATCTTAAGCTACCAATGAAACAACGCTATCAAGAAGCGACAGACGATTTAAAAATATTAACTGATATGATTGATGAAGCCGGGTTTAACTATGAGCTACAAGCAAAACACTTGTATCATGATCGAGAAGAAATAACAGTACACGTGCGCTTAACGGATAAACTGTATGGCCCATTATCCTAATTACAGCCAATAAGCAGATAAAAATAAGAGCAGATTAACCACAAATTTATCTTATCTTTACTGCCTTAATATTGCTTAGCCGCCATAATCTAACATGAGTGGTTTAAGCTTTATTATTAATCCATTCCACATTGTTATTCTACCTATTACCATTCCATTTATTAAAGCAATACTTTAGTTATCCGCAATAGTTAAGTTGGTAATAATTAATTCAAATTTAACCTCAATGCGTGATCTGACATGCGATTTTAGAGAATCTATTTTGTATTATAACAATAGGTTTGATGAAACTGTAGAATGGAGTAAATAGTGATGTCAGCTAAAAAATATAAACGTAAAGCAGGAAGCCACAGAAAGCATTCTCGTTCTTTGTTAAGCCGTTATCCAGGCGTATGTTTAGTGATTGGGGTAAGCTTAATGATAGTTGGTATTTTATTATTAACGGTAGGTTATGTAACAGAAGCAAGAATAGGGCTGTCTATGCTGGCATTATTTTTTGGTGGAGGATTAACTCTATTTGCTAACTCTTTTCGATCTAAAAAATTAAATAGCTAACATTGAAGTGACTGATACCAATCGTAGTCAATAGCTGATCTACTTTAGCAGTTAAAACAACTCGCTTTTTAATTATAAGTTTTGAAAATGAAACAACCACCTATTTTAGCGGGTGGTTGTTGAACTTTATATCTACTGACTGTATCCATCTAAGAAGCGACCGATTTTCTGAATCGCTGTTGTTATTTCATCAACTCGAGGTAAACATACAATACGGAAGTGATCCGGTTTATGCCAGTTAAAGCCTGTGCCTTGTACTATTAATATTTTTTCTTCTACTAATAAATCCATGGCAAAACGCTGATCATCTTTAATATTAAAACGTTTTGAGTCTAATTTAGGGAACAGGTATAAAGCGCCTTTGGGTTTGGTACAGCTTAATCCTGGAATATCATTAATTAACTTCCAAGCTGTTTGTGTTTGATCATACAAACGTCCACCGGGAACGGTTAATTCATTAATGCTTTGATAACCACCCAAAGAAGTTTGAATTGCATGTTGCATGGGTACATTGGCACATAAGCGCATGCTGGCGAGGATCTCTATACCAGAGATATAATCTCGTGCTTGTTTTTTTGCTCCGCTGATCATCATCCAACCTACACGGAACCCACATACACGGTAAGCTTTTGATAATCCGTCAAAAGTAACAATTAAAATATCGTCAGCTAAGGTTGCTAATGGGATATGTACCGCATCGTCGTAAACAATTTTTGAGTAAATCTCATCAGAGAAAACAATTAAGTTATGTTGACGTGCTAACTCAACAATCTGCTCTAACAAATCTTTACTATAAACGGCACCCGTTGGATTATTAGGATTAATTAAAACAATACCCTTGGTGCGAGAAGTGATCTTTGATTTAATATCATCAATATCTGGAAACCAGTCAGATTCTTCATCACAAACATAATGAACGGCTTTACCACCAGATAAATTTGCTGCAGCTGTCCATAGTGGGTAATCAGGTGCAGGTATTAAAATTTCGTCACCATTATTTAATAAACCTTGCATCGCCATTACGATAAGTTCACTTACACCATTACCGATATAAATATCATCTGTGTCTAAAGATAATAAACCTTTGCCTTGATAATGTTGCATAACCGCTTTACGAGCCGAAAATAACCCTTTGCTATCACAGTAACCTTGGCTCGTTGGTAAATGCTTGATCACATCCATTAATACTTCTTCTGGGGCTTCAAAACCAAATGAGGCGGGGTTACCTATATTTAATTTAAGAATGCGCTGACCTTCATCTTCTAATTTTAGCGCTTGTTTTAATACAGGACCGCGAATGTCATAACAGACATTATCTAATTTGTTTGAACGAATATACATTTAAACCCCTTAAAACTAATTTACATAGTGCTTGGAACAGTCGGATAAAGTACCTCATCTAACTGATTTAGTGAAGTTGAAATAAAAAATATGTGAAAGTAAATGCAGATAATTATTAATTAAATTCAATCATTCAGTAAAATTGATTAATATAATGAACTTTGCTTAATTTACTATTCTTTTTATGCTTTATTTGGACTCCTTATGATTGAATTTAAACACTTAAAAACATTATCAACACTTAATAAAGCAGGCAGTTTAGTGGAAGCGGCTAAACAATTACACCTCACGCAATCGGCTTTATCGCACCAACTTAAAGAGTTAGAGATGCGTTTAAATTGTTCTTTATTTATGCGTAAATCACGTCCAATTCGTTTTACTATTTCTGGGTTACGTTTATTAGAGCTTGCAGATCAGGTTCTGCCGCAAATTCGTAATGCTGAACGAGATCTATCTCGCTTTGCTTCTGGAGATGCTGGGCGCTTACATATGGCGATAGAATGCCACTCTTGTTTTCAATGGTTAATGCCAGCGATTGATCGCTTTCGTGATAGTTGGCCAGAGGTTGAATTAGATTTTACCAGCGGCTTTAGCTTTTTACCTTTACCTGCATTAAAAAGAGGCAACTTAGATTTAGTGGTGACCTCTGATCCACAAGAGATTGAAGGGATCACTTATATTCCTTTATTTAGTTACCAACCCATGTTGGCATTAAGCCGTCATCATGTTTTAGCGAATAAAACTTATATTGATGCTGAAGATTTACAATCTGAAACCTTGATCACTTATCCTGTAGAGAAAGAACGCTTAGATATTTTTAATCACTTCTTAACGCCAGCTGGTGTGGTACCCGCTAAAATTCGTCATGCTGATATGACATTAATGATGTTGCAATTAGTGGCAAGTGGGAGAGGTGTTGCAGGTTTACCTAATTGGGCATTGTTTGAATACTTACAAAAAGATTATGTCGTTGCTCGTCGTTTAGGTAAAGAGGGCGTATGGAACACACTTTATGCTGCGGTACGTGAAGAACAAAAGTCGTTAGCTTTTATTGAAGATTTTATTGCGACTGCAATTGAAAGTTGCTTTTCCAATTTGAAAGGGATCAAAGTGGCTAATTTTTTATCAACTAAGTCAGAAGATAAATAAAGGTGCATAAAAAAAAGACATTCAAGCCTGTTTTTTCTGTATTCATTGATCCTAGCGCTAATTATTTAGTTTGTTCAATTGCACGCTAGAGTGGAAACAGACACAATAAAATGATTATTAATCAACAATAAAAATAAGAGTGAACATTATGAGCTGTTGCGATACAAATGGGCTAATGCCGTTATCAGAAGCATTGCAAAAAATGCAAGATTCATTATCCAATGTATGTGAAACAATCACTTTACCTTTATCTGAAGCATTAGGTTTCACTCTTTCTGAAAACATTGTTTCAGTATTAAATGTTCCACCATTTAATAACTCAGCGATGGATGGTTATGCATTACATGCGAATGATATAAAAGAAGGTAGTGAGAATAATCCAATACAATTAACATTAGTTGGAAAATCATTTGCTGGCGCACCTTTTACAGGCGAAGTTAAAAGCGGTTGTTGTATTCGTATTATGACAGGCGCTGTTGTTCCTGATTCAGTTGATTGTGTTGTGATGCAAGAAAAGTGCATTGCTGAAGGTGATTCAATTACTTTTACACAGAGCGCTATGGTCAACAATAATATACGCTTTTCAGGTGAAGACTTAACAGTAGGACAAGCAGTATTACAACAAGGTCACAAATTAACTCCACGTGATATCCCGCTTTTAGCTTCATTGGGTATTGCAACTGTTGCAGTGTATCGAAAATTAAAAGTGGCGGTGCTTTCTTCTGGTGATGAACTAAAAAGTTTAGGAGAGCCATTAGCGCAAGGGGATATTTACGATAGTAATCGATATAGTATTATTGCTTTGTTATCTCGACTTAACGTTGAAGTGATCGATTTTGGTATTATTAAAGATGATTATACCTTGATTCGAGATGCTATGATTCAAGCTGACCAACAAGCTAATGTTGTGATCACTAGTGGCGGTGTTTCAGTTGGCGAAGCAGATTTTATTAAAGATGTTTTAAATGAAATAGGGGAAATTGGTTTTTGGAAATTAGCGATTAAACCAGGAAAACCATTTGCTTTTGGTAAGTTACAAAACAGTATCTTTTTTGGGTTGCCAGGAAATCCTGTTTCCGCTATCGTCACTCTATACCAACTAGCTGTACCGGCAATGGCTAAAATGTGTGGGGAGAAAATAAAACCGGCTGTGCGCTTTAATGCGATATGTCGGGATGCATTATCTAAAGCCCCAGGACGAACTGATTTTCAACGTGGGACTTATTCAGTCAACGAGCAAGGGCAATTAATTGTTAATACAACAGGCAGTCAAGGTTCTGGTGTATTTAGCTCAATGAGCCAATCTAATTGCTTTATCGTACTGGAGCAAGATAGAGGTAATGTCTCGGTAGGTGAAAAGGTAGTTGTTGAGCCTTACAGTCCTTTAATGGATTAATACAATAAGGCAAATTGATGCCTAAATTAAACCAGAATATGTGTAAAATAATGAACACATATTCATGAAATTGAAATACTAACTATAAGCACAGAAAGTGCCATGGAAAAATTATGATTAAAACAGATGACGTAAATATTACTGCAATAAAAGAGTTATTACCCCCAATCGCTTTGTTAGAAAAATTCCCATCAACGAAAGCAATTAGCCGCACAGTGGCAGGCTCTCGTGAAGCAATTAGTGACATTTTAAGCGATAAATCTGATCGTGTTTTAGTGATTATTGGTCCTTGTTCAATTCATGATACAAAAGCAGCACTTGATTATGCTGCAAAATTAGCCCCATTACGTGAAAAATATAAAGATTCATTAGAAGTGGTTATGCGTGTTTATTTTGAGAAACCGCGTACTACAGTGGGCTGGAAAGGTCTAATTAATGATCCTGAATTAAATGGTACTTTTAATATTAATAAAGGTTTACGTACAGGCCGTAAATTATTATTAGATATTACCGCTATGGGTGTGCCTGCTGCAACTGAGTTCCTAGATATGATAACACCACAATATGTTGCAGATTTAATGTCATGGGGAGCAATCGGTGCTCGTACAACTGAATCTCAAGTTCACCGTGAATTAGCTTCTGGTTTATCATGCCCTGTTGGTTTTAAAAATGGCACCGATGGTACGATCAAAGTTGCTGTGGATGCGATTGGTGCAGCGAATGCATCGCATCACTTTTTATCAGTAAATAAATTTGGTCACAGTGCGATTGTTGAAACAGCGGGTAATCCAGACTGTCATATTATTTTACGTGGTGGTAAAAAACCGAACTATAGCGCAGAAGATGTTGCTTCTATTAAACAAGATTTACAAAAATCAGGTTTACCTGAAAAGATAATGATTGATTTTAGTCATGCAAACTCAGAGAAAAAATTTGAAAACCAAATGAAAGTTTGTACTGATGTTTGTGCACAAATTGCCGCAGGCGATAAAGCAATTTCAGGCGTAATGGTAGAAAGCCATCTTGTAGAAGGGCGTCAAGATTTATGTGACGGCGTGACACCAACTTATGGCCAAAGCATTACCGATGCTTGTATTGGTTGGGATGCGACAGAAACATTATTAGCACAATTATCTGCAGCGGTTATTGCTCGTCGTGGTTAATTTAATTAACTGACCTTGTTTTGATTTATTATAAAGCACTGTTTAGACGGTGCTTTTTTTTGTCTCTTTTAAAATTATTAACATTTATACCGATTATATTAAAAACTTTGCGCTGGAAAAACAGTTCAATGTTAGGTGTAAATATTGCTATTACTACTTCTAGGTGAATTTCATGTCTACTAAAGCAAAACCAATCATGATCTTAGGATGTACAAGCGATGCAGGAAAATCACTTGTGGTGACAGCTATTTGTCGATTGCTCGCTAATCGTGGTGTGCAAGTAGCACCATTTAAAGCGCAGAATATGAGTAACAATGCTGCGATCACTAAGGATGGTCTAGAGATAGGACGTGCGCAATATTTACAAGCGTTAGCAGCTAAAACAACACCATCGGTATTAATGAACCCAGTATTATTAAAACCCAGTGCAGATACGTTTAGCCAAGTGATTATAAATGGTAAAGTTGATCATGAAATTTCCAATATGCCTTGGATGGCGCGTAAGAAGTTGATCTGGCCAAAGGTGTTAACAGCTTTAGAGTCATTACAAAATGAGTATGAGCAAATTGTTATTGAAGGGGCTGGAAGCCCTGCGGAAATTAACTTACGTGATGGTGATATTGTTAATATGAGCGTTGCACTTGCTTGTCAAGCAGATGTTTATTTAGTTTCTGATATTGATCGTGGAGGCTCTTTTGCTCATTTGTTAGGAACATGGGCGTGTTTAGCTGAAGAAGAGCAGAAGCTAATTAAAGGTTTTGTACTTAATAAATTTCGTGGTGACCCTAATTTACTGGGTAATGCCATGCAGTGGCTGGAAGAAAAAACAGGGATACCTACGGTTGCTAATTTACCTTATTATCGTCATCAATTACCAGAAGAAGATAGCTTTCGATTAGGGACAACTTGGCAACGTGGTGCAATCAACGTGGCTTTAATATATTATCCTTACGCCTCTAATTTGGATGAATTTGATGCGTTAATATACCAAGAAGATGTTAATTTAGTGCCTATTCAACATGTTCAAGATCTGTCTTTATTTGATGCGGTTATTTTACCTGGTAGTAAAAATAGCGGTAAAAGTTTAGCTTTTTTACAACAAACACAACTTGATCAAGGTATTATTGCATTCGCAGCAACGGGGAAACTTGTCTTAGGTATTTGCGGTGGTTTGCAGGTTTTAGGAAAAGAGATAAAAGACCCTTTTGCATTAGAGGATGGTGATAAAAATGGTTTAGGCTTGATTGATTTGAGCACAACCTTAGCCCATCAAAAAGAAACACAGCAAAATATAATAAAATGGAAAAATAATACACTTGAAACTTATCAAATACATCACGGAGAAAGCGTTGTTTTAACAGATAATGTTGAGGTCTTTATAGATAAAAATATGGGTTGGAAACAAAACAATATCCATAGTTCATATTTACATGGTTTATTTGATAATGCTGTTTTTTATAACTGGTTTATGCAGCAAGTTGGTGCTGCTCAAAATGGAATTAATTGGAAAAAACATGTTGACCAAGAATTAGATAAATTGGCAGATATGTTTGCACAACATGGATGGTTATAACTTTGTCTCGTTTAAATATTTTTAGTGTTATCAGCTTTATTGGCTTCATTACGATGATGAGTAATAGGGCACAAGCAGCTGATGAACTCGGAATAAGTACAATTGAAGAAGCTTTTGCAATCTCAACGTTAATGTCAGATAGTGAAGCGCTTACTTTTGGTTTTATGAATTTTGATCTTAAGGTTGATGATCCAGGTTTTGGGAATGATAAATCAAGTAAGTTAAAAAATAGTTTGGATGTTTTTGTTATTCCTCATACCTGGTATTTAGAGCCTAAAAGTTCAGCATGGGATCATGCACTAACGGTGCGTGCATTTTATATTAATAGCCGCCGCGATAATGAACTTGTCCCAAGTATTAAAGATGACTTTAATGAATATACTGCTGGTATATACGGTAGTTATTCTCAATTTTATCATGTTACTAAAAATTGGTACGTTGAATCTGCTTTAGGTGCCTATTTAACTTATTATAAAAATATTTATCATTATGGTGATGGAGTACCAGATGAGTTAAAAAATAAGTTAAATGAAAATACTTTCAATGTTAGTACCTTTGCGGCAATCATTGAGCCTGAAATAGGTATCGGTTATCGAAAAAATCAAAAATGGGGATCATGGCGAGCACATAACAATACAAATTATATTTATGGGCAAGGATTTGGTGGCTCTATTGAAAATTCGAGAAATATTAACCCTGAAGGTTGGCGTTTAACCAATGGTGTTGAATTTACTGTTGATGTCCCTGAGCTATGGGGGATTGATGATTTCCTTACTATTGATTTTAAAAGAATTGATGTACTCGGTGATATGAGAGCAATGGCAGAAAAGGGTCATTATTATGAAACAAGTTTTGGTTGGGTTATTGATACCAATGACGATATTCCTTTTTTAGATAATATCGGTATCGGCATTTCAATTAACTACGGTAGTTCAATTAGTGGTGGTACCTTAGTGCTTTATTACAATGAATAATTTTACATTAATTTAGACTGCATATTTAATGCAATCGCTTTAAAAGTTAGAAGAGTTTTAATTCACTCTTCTAACAAAGTTTATTAAGGGTTAAGGCGTGTAATTTTCCATTCATTTGGTTGTTTAGTATAAACAAAGCGGTCATGTAAACGATCTGCTTTACCTTGCCAAAATTCAATGCTGTCAGGGATCACACGGTAACCTCCCCAAAAATCAGGTAATGGGATCGTTTTACCTGCAAATTTTTCTTCGTAATATTTCACACTATCCACAAGATCTTTACGGTCATTTAATATGTGGCTTTGTTTTGAAGCCCAAGCGCCAATTTGACTGCCACGTCCACGGGAATGGAAATAAGCTTCTGATTCTTGCTGACTGATGCGTTCAATACGTCCTTCAATACGCACTTGTCGTTGTAACATATTCCAATGGAATAAAAGTGCTGCAAATGGGTTCGCTTGTAATTCAGCAGCTTTTCTACTGCCGTAATTGGTAAAAAAAACAAAACCTTGTTGATTAAATTCTTTTAATAACACCATACGTGAAGAAGGTCGACCTTCAGTTGTTGAGGTAGAAACAGACATTGATTCAGGTAAAATAATCCCTGACTTTTCAGCTTCTTTTAACCAATTATCAAAAAATGAAATAGGATCATCAGTTGTGGTAAGTGCTTTATTTTCTATTAAGACACCTTGTCCTAAGGTGAATGCACAACGTAGTTTACTTAACAGTGACATGGCGTATCTTTATTAATTAGATTGAACAGAAGGTGCAGTGTATAATTTGTCTTTAATCTTGTCGAACTTATTGTTTAGTTAGCGGATAAACAAAATAGATAAGAATTTTAAGTCATTTAGTACCGCTGTAATGAGATTTTTGTAAGTATGTATAAACAAGCAATTGAAAGCTTTCGTAGTCAAGACATTATAGAAATATTTAATCAAACCTTTTACGTTTCTTATAATACTAAATTAGTATTAGGCGGTAACGAACCTTTATATCAACCAGCTCACGAGCACTGCCAATACCATCAAATTATTTTTGCACATGGTTACTTTTCAAGTGCGTTGCACGAAATAGCGCATTGGTTAGTGGCAGGAGAACAACGTCGTTGTCAGCTTGATTATGGTTATTGGTATGAACCTGATGGACGGGATCAACTGCGACAAATTGAATTTGAAAAAGTAGAAGTGTTACCACAGGCAATTGAATGGGCATTATCCGTAAGTTGTGGATTGGAGTTCGACGTAAGTAGTGATAATTTAAGTGGTATCGTTATTAACCGTTTAGCCTTTAAACAAAAAGTTTATCATCAAGTATTAACATTATTAGAGACAGGTTTTTCACCACGAACAAGAATTCTATTAAAAGCGTGTCAAAAAGCATATAACACACCTGATTTATGTGTAGAAAGTTTTGAATATCAGGGAATGTATCAATTAGTTTAATGTTGTTAAGGCATTATGTTGTTAAGGCATTATGTTTGTAAAAGGTTTTATTAATGAAAAAAATTCTTATTGTTTGCTTAGGAAATATTTGTCGTTCTCCTACCGCTGAAGCAGTATTAAAAGCAAAAGCGAAATTACGTGGAATAAATATTGAAGTAGATTCTGCCGGTACTATAAATCACCATCAAGGGAAAGGGCCTGATCAACGTTCTCGTGCTGCAGGAGAGCGTCGAGGTTATAGTTTTCAAGGGATCACATCTCGCCCCGTTACAACTCAAGACTTTGCTTATTTTGATTATATATTTGCTGCCGATAGACAAAACAAAATAGATTTATTAACACGTTGTCCTGAACAATATGCAGATAAAATTGCACTATTTTTATCTCTGTCTGATGTGAAGGAAAGTGAGATACCTGATCCTTATTACGGTGGTGAGCAAGGGTTTGAGTTAGTGTTAGACCTATTAGAAAAAGCCAGCGATCAATTATTAGATAAGATAGGTTGATAAATGACTAATAAAATATACCACCATGCAGTGCAAATTTATTATGAAGATACTGACCATTCAGGTGTGGTTTATCACCCCAATTTTTTGAAATATTTCGAACGTGCCCGTGAACATGTTATTGATAGTCAACGCCTTAATAAATTATGGAATGAAAAAGGCATTGGATTTGCCGTTTATAAAGCGAATATGACTTTTCAAGATGGCGTTGAATTTGCAGAGGTATGTGATATTCGAACTAGTTTTGTCATTGATGGTAAATACAAAACATTATGGCGACAAGAAGTTTGGCGCCCTGGTGCTCAACGAGCTGCGGTTATTGGAGATATCGAAATGGTTTGTTTAGATAAAAATAAACAGTTACAGCCTTTACCTGAAGAGATATTAAAAGCATTACTTTAATCATTGTATTTAATGGCATACAGCCAGTTATTTACTCTTTTTAATTAACTGGCTCGCATCTAAAAAGTTCACGTTTTGTGGTAATTCATTTGCTCTACAGATAGCTAACATCTGATTTTTAAAAGCGGCTTGATAAAGTTGCCATTGAACATTTTTATCTAATGGGTAATGTGAATTAAAAGCTAGATTGATATTACTGGTTAACTTATTTTTATTAAAACTAAAATGAAAGGTATCTAAACCTAAGCTGATCCCTACACCCGTTGCTTTTACAAACGCCTCTTTTAATGTCCATAATTCAAAAAATCGTTGTTGTTTTTTCTCATCATTTAACTCTATAAGTTGCTTATGTTCTTGCTTAGAGAAATAACGTCTTGTAATTGGTTCGATATTCACTTTGCGTAAAGGACTTTCAATATCGCATCCAATATCATCATTGACACAAACAGCCATAACAATAAGATGATGGTTATGACTAAGGTTAAATTGAACATTATTTATATTCTTTTCTAATTCTGGCTTTCCATGTTGATTACGAACAAACGAGATTTCAGAAGCGGATAACTGAGTGTAATTCGCTAATATAATACGGCTAATTGAGCGAGTCACTAAGGCAGTATGTTGAGCAGATTTATTTTTATATTGTGCCAACTTTTCAGCTTCAGAGTGGCTTAATACAGAGCTTAAATCTTGAATAGACTGGGCTGAAATAGTATTTGGGTCAATAAACCAGAGATCAATATGGTTTTTTTCTAGCGCTTGCAGTGAAGACAACAATAGGTGCACAAAAGCTTACCTTGTGTGAATAAAGTAAAAATTAACAATGTATTTGTTACTTTAACAAATTATTTATTACTTGTTTCTGGGCGTTTAAATGAATTGATATTTTTATTTACATCACGGCGCTCTTTAGATAATTCAGCACCTTTAATAATATAATCATCAACACGATCTTCGTAATCAGATTGCATGTTTTTAATGATATTAACAATATCTTCATGCTTCATATTGGGTGTGATGTATTCAGTTAAATTAGCCAATAAATCAACACGCTTACGGTTATCACGTATTTTTTTATCGTTATCAAGTATTTCACGTTTTAATTTGTTTTTACGACGAGTATTTTTTACAAGTTCAAGTACGTTACTACTCATTTTTGTTCCTTTTGTATTTCATGATTATTTAATTAATAATTAAAACTAGTTGATGAGATTAATGATTTTCAATCAGCAAATTTGATTATACGCTGCACAATGATTTACGAAACAGATTTTTTAAATAATTTCACATAGGTAACTGATTTATAGCTATTGTCATAAAACGGTCATTAAGGATTGTTTATATGAAAGTATGCTTATATTAGACCATAACTGAGGAGTTCTTTATGACAGATACCCCACGTAAATTTTACATACTTGATACCAACGTTTTGTTACATGAACCTTTAGCGCTATATTCTTTTCAAGAGCATAATGTCGTGATCCCCATGACAGTATTAGAAGAATTAGACCGTATTAAAGACAGGCAAAAAGATGTTAGTCGTGATGCGCGCGTAGCCATCAGAAGTTTGGAAGCTATTTTTCAAGATGCGAGTTCTCAACAAATTAGTCAAGGGGTAGAGATAGATCATAAAGGGGTTAAGCTTGGGGGCGTTATTTCGATTTTTGCAGATCATCATAGTGCTTTTGTAAAAGAAGCATTTAGTGAGGATGAGCCTGATAATCGAATTATTAATGCTGCACTTTATTTACAGGAAAGTAAGTTACCTGCAAAAGTTATTCTAGTCACTAAAGATATAAATATGCGCCTTAAAGCTAAAGGGGCTGGGCTGAAATATGTTGAAGATTATAGAACGGATCAATTACTTGCTGATGTCGACCTATTGAGCAAAGGTTATCAACATATTGAAGGAAGCTTATGGGAGAGTATCCAAAATTGTGAAACTTTTAATAGAGGTGAGGATACTTATCATCAATTTAAAACTGAAAAAATAACCGCACCTTACCCTAATCAATATATTGTAGATACTGACCATGAGTTTGTAGGCAAAGTTACAGATCATTTTAAAGATGGCGTTGAGTTATTAGATATTGGCTACGAACGATTAATGGGACAACAAGCTTGGGGCGTCACGCCTAAAAATATCTATCAAGGTATGGCAATGAATGCGTTATTAGATCCATCCGTTGATTTGGTTATTTTAACTGGACCTGCCGGCTGTGGTAAAACATTGCTTGCAGTGGCTGCTGCATTAGAGTTAGTGATAGAACAAAAGCAGTATGACAAAATTATTGTCACACGAAATACGCCAGATATTGCTGAAAACATTGGTTTTTTACCCGGTACTGAAGAAGAAAAAATGATGCCATGGTTAGCTTCCGTGACTGATACATTGGAAGTGCTACATAAAAACGATAATTGTAGTGCGAGTTCGGTAAATTACATTATGGATAAAGCGAATATTCAGTTTAAATCAGTGAATTTTATGCGCGGTAGAAGTATTCAAAATAGTTTTGTTTTATTAGATGAATGTCAAAACTTAACTGCCTCACAACTTAAAACCATCATTACTCGTTGTGGGGAGGGGACTAAAATAGTGTGTTCGGGTAATTTAGCGCAAATTGATAGTAACTATCTCACGCCTGTTACATCTGGTCTAACTTATATTGTGGAACGATTTAAAAACTTCGAAGGCAGCGCAAATGTATATTTAAATGGTGTAATGAGAAGTCGATTAGCTGAATTTGCAGAAGAGCATTTGTAGAGTTTATAAATAAATATCAAACAAGCTGTTAATTAATTTTTACAGCTTGTTATCTTCAAATGGCTATTAACTGTTATTAGATTCTTCTTGTCTTGCTAAATTTTTAGCTTCTTTAATTAAGTTATTTTTGTACTTTAACGCTTTAATTTTCACCTTATTATTTTTATCTCGGCTACTTCTAATTAAATCATTATCTTGTTGGTGAAGTTGAGATTTTGCTAATCGGTCATATAAAATAACATTAACTGAAGCGGCTAAATTCATACATCCAATCGTTGGCACATAAACAACGGCATCGGCTTTATTAATAACCTGTTGTTTAATTGTATTATCTTCCGGACCAAATAAATACATTGCATTTTGAGGGTGTTCAAAATTAGGTAAAGGGGTTGCACCTTCAATTAAATCAACACACACCAATTTCATACCTGGCTCTAAGGCTGACAATAGATCTTCATAATGTACTAAAGGTACAATTTCATGCACTTTTTGAGTATCTGCCGCTAATCGTACTGAGCGGTTAAATCGTTCTCCAGAATACACTACCTTTTGAGCGTCATAACATCCAGCCGCACGCATTGCACCTCCGACATTAGTAGAGCTTTTAGGATTTGTAAGGGCGATGATAGTACGAGATTGCGATGTTAGATCTATTTTATTTTCAGACATAATTTAATATTGATATTTTAGAGGTGAGTATTAAGCATGCATTTTTGCATTGCTTATTTACTTGAAGGTAAATAAGCAAATAACATAAAAGAGGGTTTACTTTATAAAGCTTCTATTTGCCCTAATGCTTCAGTAAATTCAGATAAACCTAATTCAAGATCATCTTCATCACCAACCCAATTTAAACCAACAATAACATCATCTTCTACTAAATCTTCAAGCCAAAACTCGAACCAATCCGCTAAGGTAATTGAAGCTGGTACATAATCTTCCCACTCTTCTACGCAATGTGTTTTTGCAAGATCTTCTTGTGACCATAAAGGCATTACTTCAGTTTCTTCATAGTTCATTGAGTCCATCACTACCCAATCACCGCTCTCTTTATCTTGTAGAGCCCATAAAAGCTGGCTTTCTTTAACGTCATCTTGAAATTTTTCTAATGCAGCAGTGTTTTGCGTCATGGTGTTTCTCTCTTATTGTGAAAGTGGTGAAACTTAAAGCGCTTAGTATACGGGTTAAGCTGATAATTGATAGTGAGAAATCATGAAGAATGATTAAATGAGATAATAGGTTGTTTATTTAATTTAAGGCATAATTACGTCGACTTATTAAGGATAAAACATGGAATTATTACAACTACCACATTTTGGAAAAATATTAAGACTTGAAGCCTCTATGGCTGGTTGGCAACAATTGTATTGGGGAGATCAAATTGTTTCACAAATTACAGCAAGTGAATACGTTCAAGGGAAACAAACGCATGAATTTGAGTTTGTACAACAAGCTAAGGAACAAACTGAAAATGGTGAGACTGAAGCAGTAAAAAGGGCTATTCAATGTAAATTAGAAGTTGATGTAGTTTGGCAGCCTTTTTTAGTTAAGTATACATTTTATGTAGATGACCAACTCATTAAAAAAGCGTCGCGTGATATAAAAGATATTGAAAAACAAACACCTGTAAAAGTAGTGAATGAACCTAAAAAATTAAGCTTAATTGGTTTGGGGTCATTAGCGCTTAAATTATTTAAAAGTGCAAAAATTATAAAAGTAGTGTTAGCGGGTGCAAGTGTTGCTGCTTATAGTTGGTTTTTTTCTTTCCAATTTGCAGCAGCGTTAATCGCTTGTTTGGTTTTTCATGAATACGGCCATATTCGAGCTATGAAATACTTTGGTATGAAAACAAAGGGAATTTATTTGATCCCTTTTGTTGGTGGCTTAGCGGTCTCGGATGAAAAAATTAATACTCGTTGGCAAGATGTCGTGATATCCATTATGGGGCCAACATTTGGTTTGATAATGTCAATATTATGCCTATGCATTTATTGGATAACGGGGAGTGATTTTTTTGCAGGACTAGCAGCTTTTAATGCACTTTTAAATCTATTTAATATGTTACCTATTTTGCCTCTTGATGGAGGACATATTTTAAAAAGTATTAGCTTTTCAATGAACAGTAAAGTTGGCTTGTTGGCGTGTGCGGTTGGCGCTGCAGCTGGTGTCGTTATCAGCTATTCATTGGGACTTGCTTTACTTGGTTTTATGTTATTAATCGGTAGTGTTGAAATTGTACTTGAGTGGAAAGCGCGTTTTAACAGTCATCTGTTACCACTTGATCGTTATGGACAAATTTTCTCTTCTATTTGGTATTTTGCTACGGTTGCGAGTTTGATTGCGATCATTTTTTATTTTGCAAAATCAGGAGATCAATTACTATCTCTACCATTGATGATATTAGGCAGTTAGTTATTACTCTTAATTATTACACAAAGAAAAGCCTTTATACTAAAGTGTAAAGAGATGATTTAATCAAAATATGAGATAGACTATAACTCTTTCTCATATTTTTCTGCTCTACAAACTCTTATTTTAAAAGGAATTATTATGTTCAATTGGAAACTTATTGCACTTTGTTGTGTGTTATTAGGAATAACAGCCTGTAGCTCCGCACCTAAATCGTCGATTATTTCTGGCACTGTGACTTATCATGAACGAATTGCATTACCTGAAAATGCTGTATTAAGCATTAAACTTGAAGATACTGCAAAACAAGATGTCGCTGCTTTTAGTGTTGCTGAAAAAAGTATGACGGTAAATACCGCCCCTCCATGGAATTTTGAACTTTCATATAGCCCTAAAAAACTTGATAAAAAAGGTCATTATACATTACGAGCAAGTATAAAAGTTGATGGCAAAATACGTTTCATAAATACTACAAGTACGCCAGCTTTTGATAATAAAGAAGCCATTAATATTGTATTATCTCCAGCAGGCCAACAAATAGAAATCGATAATCAAACTATGCTACAAGCTCATCCATGGGTATTAACAGAAGTTAATAAGATTGTTGTTGAACCCGCTGCCGCTGCAGATAAAGCGGTTGGAATTTCATTTAATCAAAAGAGTAAACGAGCGGCAGGCTTTGCAGGTTGTAACCAATTTTCAGGCGGTTATGAAGTCACTGAATCAACATTAACATTTGCCCCATTAATTTCTACACAAATGGCTTGTTTAAATGGAGACGATGAGTTTAATTATTTACAAGCACTATCTCACGTTGAAACTTATAAAATTAATGGCAGTTCGTTAACGATGTCAAATAAACTAGAGCAAGTTATTTTGAGATTTAAAGTGAATAAAAGTATTCAGTTAAGCAATGAAACGATCAAAGAAACAAATAAAGCAACAGAGACAATGCTTGATAAGAGCAAAGCTGATACCAATAAACAAGATGATATTACGGTTAATAATAAGAACAGCGAAATTAAACCTGAAAAACCAAAACTAATTACCATTAATAAACAGTAAATTGATTAAGTTATTATAACCTTATTAAAAAGCATATTTACTTGATTGAGTAATATGCTTTTTTCTCATTATTATTGGTAATTCTTAGAGTAAACCCCAAAGCCCCTGAATGCCTTCCATGCTATATAACTAAGATAGAGTCTTATTGTAAAAAATATTCTATTTATTTTGTTTATATAGGTTAAAAACTAACAGTAAGTTTAAAAAATTAAATATTTTCAATACGTTGAAGGTCTAATTTCCCTTATAACAATTTTCTATATCCTATCTAAATTCGTTCCTGCATATTTGTCTTGTAACACTGCATAATACTCTCAAATTATACATATCTTGTGACTTTGTAAGGAAACACATGAACAATAAAAGACTAACTCACCTTAAGGCGCTTGAGGCTGAATCGATTCAAATTATGCGTGAAGTCGCTGCTGAATTTGATAACCCAGTAATGTTGTATTCAATTGGTAAAGACTCATCTGTGTTATTACATCTTGCGCGTAAAGCATTTTACCCAGGTAAAATTCCTTTCCCATTATTGCATGTTGATACTGACTGGAAATTCAAAGAGATGATCCAATTCCGTGACAATCTGGCAAAGAAGTATGATTTTGATTTATTAGTTCATAAAAATCCTGAAGGTCTTGCGATGGGGATGGGGCCATTTACACATGGTTCAGCTAAACATACAGACGTAATGAAAACACAAGGGCTAAAACAAGCACTAGATCATTATGGTTTTGATGCCGCTTTTGGTGGTGCTCGTCGTGATGAAGAAAAATCACGTGCAAAAGAGCGAGTGTATTCTTTCCGAGATAAAAAACATCGCTGGGATCCAAAAAACCAACGTCCAGAATTATGGAATATTTATAACTCTAAAGTTGACCGTGGTGAAAGTATTCGTGTATTCCCACTTTCTAACTGGACTGAACTTGATATTTGGCAATATATATACCAAGAGCAAATCGAAATGGTGCCTTTGTACTTTTCTGCTCCTCGCCCTGTAGTAGAGCGTGATGGTTCATTAATTATGGTTGATGATGAGCGTATGCCTCTTGAAGAGGGGGAAGTCCCTGAAATTAAAAATGTTCGTTTCCGTACATTAGGTTGTTACCCATTAACTGGTGCGATTGAATCAGAAGCTAAAACACTACCAGAAATTATTCAAGAGATGCTATTAACAACAACATCTGAGCGTCAAGGGCGTGTTATCGATAATGATTCTGCTGGTTCAATGGAAAAGAAAAAAATGGAAGGTTATTTCTAGGCTTCAGCTTAAATAACCCATAACCATAAAGATTTAAGGAAAAAAAATGACTAATGATACAAATCTAATCGCAGCTGATATCGAAGAATATTTACGTGTTCACGAAAATAAAGACATGATGCGTTTTATCACTTGCGGTAGTGTAGATGATGGTAAATCGACGTTAATCGGCCGCTTATTATTTGATAGTAAAATGATCTTTGAAGATCATATGGCAGCGATTGAAAAAGACTCTAAGAAATTCAATACAACCGATGAGTCTTTTGACTTAGCTTTATTGGTTGATGGTTTGCAATCAGAACGCGAGCAAGGCATTACCATTGACGTGGCTTACCGTTACTTTGCAACAGAGCAACGTAAATTCATCATCGCAGATACACCGGGACATGAACAATATACTCGTAACATGGCAACGGGGGCTTCAACTTGTGATTTAGCGATTATCTTGATCGATGCACGTCATGGTGTACAAGTGCAAACTCGTCGTCATTCTTACATTTGCTCTTTATTAGGCATCAAACATGTTGTTATCGCTATTAATAAAATGGATGCTGTAGGCTACGACCAAGAAATTTACAGAAAAATTAAAGCAGATTACCGTGAATTTGCTAAGCAACTAAACATAGCAGATGTTCGTTTTGTGCCTATTTCAGCACTTAAAGGCGATAACGTAGTGAATCAAAGTGAAAATATGCCTTGGTACCCAGGCTCTCCACTTTTACGTTTACTAAATACTGTTGAAATTAGTAGTAATGCAAATGACCAATTCCGTCTTGGTGTTCAATATGTTAATCGACCAAATCTAGATTTCCGTGGTTTCGCAGGCACGATTGCATCAGGTGAAATCCGTGTGGGTGATACGATTGCAGCCTTACCTTCTGGTAAACAAAGCAAAGTTAAAGAGATTGTTACTTTTGATGGCAACATTGAGATTGCTTATCAAGGTATGGCGATCACTTTAACGCTTGAAGATGAAATAGACATTAGCCGTGGGGATATGATTGTTCGTCCACATGAGCAACCTCAATCGACTAAAAACTTTGAAGCAGATGTGGTTTGGATGGATGAAACGCCATTACAAGTTGATCGTGAATACATCATTAAAGTAGGCAGTAACTCAACAGTAGGTTGTGTTACTCAAGTTAACTACCAAACAGATGTAAATACAATTCAACAAAAACCAGCAACATTATTGGCATTGAATGAAATTGGTAGTTGTCAGTTTGAAGTGGCAAAAGAAGTACAATTTGATTCATATGCAGAGAACCGAGCAACAGGTGCATTTATTATTATTGACCGCTTAACTAACGCCACAGTTGGCGCTGGTATGATCAAACAAGCGGTTGACGTTAAAGCACCTGAGAAAACGACTTATAGTGAATTTGAAGTTGAATTCAATGCGCTAGTTCGTAAACATTTCCCTCATTGGGAAGCAAAAGATATCCTGAAAGGGTAGTATTCCCCATTGTTTATTAGTCGTTAGTTATTAGCATCTCGTTAATGCTAACGATTGATAATAATGGTTTCATTTATTGAGCATTTATGACACTTCAATCGTATTTTGTACTGGCTATTTTTGTGCTAACTATTGCGGGTTTGATTAAATTTCAACAACGCCCAAGCTTAGTGTTTGGTGTTGCTTTGTTGGCTTTGTTTTCAACTCAAATGGTAAGTACTGAACAAGTAATTAAAAGCCTATCTAATCAAGGTTTATTAACATTAATACTGTTGATGTTGTGTTCAATTGCGCTTGAAAAAACTCGTTTGTTACGCTTGGTTGCAATGAAAGTAATTAAACCTAGTTATAGAGCAACGTGGGCAAGATTGTTTGGTTTTACAGTCATATCATCTGCTTTCTTAAATAACACTGCTGTTGTTTCTACTATGCTTGCGCCGATTCGTAATAACCCCAATCATTCTGCAAGCAAGTTATTAATCCCATTATCCTATGCGGCTATTTTAGGTGGCACATTAACCTTAGTAGGTACATCCACGAATCTTATTGTTAATAGCTTGGTATTAGATGCAGGTTTACCATCTTTAGGCTTTTTTGATTTCACATTAGTCGGTTTATGTTTAGTTGTTACCTGTGGTATTACCTTGTATTTTAGCCGCTCTCTTTTACCTGATCATAAAATGAAGGATGGTAAAGCGCAGTCCTATTTTATTGAAGCTAAGGTTGAACCAGGATCTAACTTAATAGGTAAAAGTGTTGAGCTAAATGGATTGCGTCATTTACAGTCCTTATTCTTAGTGGAAATAATGCGAGGGGATGTTTTATTGACGGCTATTTCACCAAGTGAAGTTTTACAGGAAAACGATAAATTAATTTTTAGTGGTGATATCTCGAAAGTTAACCAGTTACGTTTATTTGATGGTTTGTCTATTTTTGCTGAAAATAGTGGCTTGCCATTAGGAAATTTAAGAGAAGTAGTCGTTCGTCCTGAAAGTATTTTAACGGGGAAAACATTAAAATCAGTTGGTTTTCGTTCTTTGTTTGATGCTGCCGTCGTTGCAATTAAACGTGATGGTGCAAAAGTATCGGGTAAAATTGGAAAACTAAAGATTAGACCGGGTGATTTTTTAGTGTTGGCTGTTGGCGAAGATTTTAAATCACGTCGAAATATCCGTAAGAATTTTATATTACTCTCTGATGTTGAATTAGATTCGAGATTATCCGGTAAAAAAGAATGTTTAGCTATTGTTGGATTTTTTGCAGCAATAGCGTTGGCTGCATTTGGTATTATCCCGTTATTTAAAGCGGTTGTTTTATTATTAGGTATTTTATTACTCAGTGGTTGTCTAACAAGTAGTGAAATATTAAGACGTTTTCCTACCGATATCTGGGTTATTATTTCATCTGCTATTGTATTGTCTTATGCTTTACAAAATAGTGGGGTAATAGGCTCATTTACAGAATTACTTGCACATAGTTCAATTGTCATGAATCCAATAATTGCACTTATCTGTGTCTATATTGTGACGTTATTATTAACTGAATTAGTCACAAACAATGCGGCGGCTGCACTTATTTTTCCAATCGCTTATGGCATTGCATTAAGTCTCGATGCAAACCCCACTGCATTTATTATGGCTGTTGCTTTTGGTGCGAGTGCAAGTTTTGTTAGTCCTTATGGTTACCAAACCAACTTAATGGTATTTAATGCAGGCCAATATAAATTAAATGATTTTATTAAAGTAGGTGTACCTGTGAGTTTGGTGTACAGCATCACCGCCATTATTGCGATTATTAGTGTTTTTGGACTGTAAACTATTTGAAATAAAGAGAATTATGATGAATAACCCGTATATGGAAGTAACAGTAGATGGTGAAAAATCTACAGATGTTGTATGGCATCAGGCTAGTGTTTCTCATCAGGAACATTGCAAATTAAATGGTCATAAAGCAGCTGTTTTGTGGTTTACAGGCTTGAGTGGTTCAGGAAAATCAACAGTGGCAAATGCTGTTGATTTAATGTTGTTTCAACATCAAGCTAAAACCTATGTCTTAGATGGAGATAATGTCCGTCACGGTTTAAATGGTGATTTAGGATTTTCTGATAAGGATCGTATTGAAAATATCCGTCGTGTTGGTGAGGTGTCTAAACTATTTGTCGATGCTGGTTTATTAGTTTCAACTGCATTTATCTCTCCTTTTATTGCTGATCGTGAAATGGTACGTTCACAATTGCCTAAAGGTCAGTTTATTGAAGTGTTTATTGATACTCCTTTAGGCGTTTGTGAATCACGAGATCCTAAAGGCCTGTATAAAAAAGCACGAGCTGGAGAAATTAAAAATTTCACTGGTATTGATAGTGCTTATGAAATACCTGTCAATCCAGAAATTCATGTTAAAACAGAGCAAAAATCAATTCAGGAATGTGCTCAGCAAGTTATTGATTATTTAAAAGAAAATGAGTACCTATAATGCATTATGATGTCTTCAATGGTGATGCTGATGGCATTATTTCACTGATACAATTACGTCTTAGTGAACCAAAAGATTCTCAGTTAATTACTGGGGTAAAAAGAGATATTCAATTATTAGAAAATCTTAACGTTGAAGCATCTGATAGTGTCACAGTACTTGATATTTCAATGGAAAAAAATAGTGCTGCTTTGCGTCATATACTAGAAAAAGGAAACCCTGTATTTTATGCCGATCATCATCGTTCAGGCGCTATTCCTAAACATAAAAACCTGCAAGCATTGATAGACCTTGATGCTAATACTTGTACTGCTTTAATTATTGATAACTACTTAGAAGGCCAATATCACGCCTGGGCTATTTGTGCTGCTTATGGAGATAATATGATTGCAACTGCAGAGCAATTAGCTAATACGACAGGCTATAATGAAGTACAAAAAAAGCAGTTAAAAGAGTTAGGTACATTAATTAATTATAATGGTTACGGTTCAAACTTAAGTGATCTACATTTTCATCCTGCAACCTTGTATCAATTATTATCAAAATATGAATCTCCCTTTGATGTGATTGATGATGCACAGTCTCCTTTTAAACAGTTACAAATGGCTTATCAAGCAGACTTTGCTCTCGCACTGGCTATCCCTTATCAATATCGTTCTGAATACTTAAGTGTTTTTGAGTTGCCCGATGCAGCATGGTCGCGACGTATTAGTGGTGTATATGGTAATTTTCTTGCGAATCAAAATCCAAATAGTGCCTTTGCTGTACTGACCTGCGATACAAAAAAACAGGACTTAGTTGAGCAAACAAAAAACTATTTAGTTTCATTAAGAGCGCCACTTAATAATAAACAAGGGGCCGGTGATATTTGTAGCCAATTTGAAACCGGAGGAGGGCGCGCAGCTGCCGCAGGAATCAATTGTTTGCCAGACACTAAACTGAGTGATTTTATTAACTTGGTTGAAGAAAAATATGCTAGTTAAATCGATTTAAATAAGTAAACCGTATAGGTTTACTTATTCGAGTATTTATTCAGATAATGATTTAATCAATTCCCCCGAAGCATAGATATTTAATTTCCAAATAATCATCTAAGCCATAATGTGAACCTTCTCGTCCATTGCCTGAGCCCTTAACCCCACCAAATGGAGCTGCTGCATTTGATAACGCACTTTCATTGATCCCCACCATGCCATATTGTAATGCCTCAGAAACACGCCAAATTTGATTGATATTTTGAGAATAAAAATAAGCAGCTAAACCAGCATCTGTTGCATTGGCTTGTTCAATTAATTCATCTTCATTATTAAAGCTAATCAATGAGATGACAGGGCCAAATATTTCTGTTTTTGCTATTTCCATTTGCTGGCTAACACCACTCAACAGTGTTGCTGGATAGAAGCAATCTGATTTATTTCCTGTTTTATTATCAAAGTGCAGATCACCTTGAAACTCTATTGTCGCGCCTTGCTGCTGTGCGTTATTTACTAAATGACGCACTTTATCAACTGCTTTAGATGAAATAAGTGGGCTAATATTTGTTGTTTGATCAAAACCGTTACCGGTTTTAAGCGTGGTTAATGATTGGGTTAATTTCTTTGTAAAAGTATCTAATATATTCTGTTGAACATAAATACGATTAGCACATACGCAAGTTTGTCCTGCATTACGAAATTTATTGCTGATAAGTCCTGTTATAGCTTGGTCTATATCGGCACTGTCAAAAACAATAAATGGTGCATTGCCACCCAATTCCATAGATACTTTTTTAACGCCTTCGGCACATTGTGCGATAAGCTTTTTCCCAGTTTCAGTTGATCCGGTGAAACTAAATTTATTGACTTTTGGGTGTTTGGTTAGTACTTCTCCAATTGCTTTAGCGTCAGTGCCAACAACAACGTTAAAGCTCCCTTGTGGTAGATCCGCTTGCTCTGCGAGATAAGCTAAAGCAAGCGCAGACAAAGGAGTTTCTGATGCAGGTTTGACAACGAAGGTGCAACCTGCGGCTAATGCAGCTGCCGCTTTACGTAATAACATTGCATTAGGAAAGTTCCATGGAGTTATTGCGGTAGCTACTCCTACGGCTTGTTTCGTCACTAAAATTCGCTGTTGTGGGGATAAAGCGGGAATAGTATCGCCGTAAATACGTTTACCTTCTTCGCTAAACCAATGTAAATAACTAATACCATATCGGATTTCAGCTAATGCTTCAGATAAGGGTTTACCTTGTTCTAGGGTTAATAAACGTGCCAAATCATCTTCATGTTGTGAAATTAATTTTGCCCATGCTACAAGATGATCTGCTCGTTGATATGCAGTTAATTTTGTCCAAGTAGGAAATGATCTAGAGGCTGCCTCAATTGCATTTTCTGCATCTGTTGCTTGTGCATCGTGAACTTTTGTTAAACATAAAAGGTTAGCTGGGTTAACGACATCAAATGCTATTGATGAATGCTGACTTTTTAGCCAAGAGCCATTAATAAAAGAGCTTGTTTTTATAAGATCTTGCTGCTTAATATTGTGCATTTTTTACCTCTTTATATTATTGTCTTTTAATTCAACTCACTATGATATTTAAAGATAAACTGAAACTTGTGATTATGGACAGTTTGGTTTTCTACACACGATTTGTGCGATAGCTCTATCCGGATCCTGTTTAATGCCTTCAAAATAAAAGATGATTTCCCAATCACTAAAAATATTTTTTAATTCATTTTTCTTTAATAAAAATGCTTCTCTGTGTGGTCTGCCAAAGGCTTTATTTTGTTCAGTAAATGTTTCGTAAATAATGACGCCACCAGGCTTTATTGCCTTTTTTAGATATTGGAATAAGGGGCGGTGTAGATAACGAAAAACAATGATCCCTTGTAATTTCATTTTACTGAGTGTGCTAGCGTCTGCAGATGAAGCTGATTCAAAATCAGCACACCAACAATGTTCTTTTTTAATAGCATGCTGATTGATTAAATTATCTATATGTATTTCGTTAATATCTGCAAATATTGTATTTATTTTGTGCTGTTGCAAATACAAACCATTTTGACCTTTACCACAAGCTAAATCTAGAACTGCATCGGGACCGTTATCAAACAGATAGGCATAATTTTGTAATAATTGAGGAACCTGCATTACTGTAGAGCCTCAATCAATTCTTTTACATTTTTAAGAGGAATTATTTTTTGGTCTCCTTTTACAAATTGCTGCATGGAAGAATGGTAAGCAACTGATGGAATAAAAATTTGTTTTTTACCATGGCTTAAAGCTTCGCGCACACGTGGCACAATTTGTGGTATTTGACGTAATTCTCCTGTTAATGCTAATTCACCAATAAAGACAGCATCAGTAGGTAAAGGCTTAGAATTGATTGAACTTAGAAGGGCTGCTGTCACGGCCATATCAGTTGATGTTTCAGAATCAGCCATTTTTAACCCTCCGACTAAGCTGATATTTATATCGTAATAGGTTGGGATCCCTCCGTGTTTTTTTAACACTGCGGTGATCAAAGATAAACGACTGTATGAAATTCCGATACAGTTTCGGATCGACTTTTCTCCTTCAACCTCAGTTGCTAATGCTTGTATTTCAATTAATAAGTTACGAGCACCATCTTTGATCACTGAAATTGCAGAGCCTTCAAAGTGTTCTTCGCTGCCAGATAAAAATAAACGACTTGGATTATCAACTGACCGCATGCCTTTTTCTGTCATTTGAAAAATACCTACTTGTTCAGTATCGCCAAAGCGATTTTTATCTGCTCGTAAAATACGTACAGATGCATCATTTACTTCAATATGAATTGCAGTATCAATAATGTGTTTAAGTGTTTGAGGGCCTGCCATTTGAGAGTTCTTATTAACTTGTCCAACTAAAATAAGAGTAATGCCGTGCTGTTTACATAAACGGTTTAATATTTTTGCACAGGTCTTAACTTGCGTAACACCACCGGCAGAACCATCAACAGAATTAGATTCAAAAGCTTGAATAGAATCTGCAATTAAAAACTTCACTTTATTCTCGATACATTGATCGACAATATCTTCAATACTATCGGTATCAGATAATAAAAAATTTGCTTCATTAAAATTTAAATTTAAACGTTCAATACCTCTTTTGGCCCACTGGCTTAAACTCTCTTCTGCCGTAACGTATAACGTCGACATTGATTGTGACATGACAGAGGCAACCTTTGTGAGTAGGGTGGTTTTACCTGAGCCTGGGTCGCCACTAATTAACACTACAGACCCCAAGGTAATACCATCTCCTAGTACTCGATCTAATTCACTTAATCCAGTTGATACTCTTTGTGCATGCTCTACTTGTACCGTAGAAATACGTTGTACTCCATTACTTGTAACACCTGCATAACCGCCAGCTTGAGTTGCATTTAGGTTACGATTTATAGCGGCATTAACGGATTTTGAAGTACTTGATGCTTCTCGAAATTCAGTAATTGTATTCCATGCTTTACATTCACCACATTGTCCTTGCCATTTCGTATAATCAGCTCCGCAATCACTGCATACATAAGAAATTTTTGTCTTTGCTTTTGCCATTATAGGCTCCGTATTTTAAAACAATGATAGATATTAAATGTGCTATTGCGTAAGTTTTTTACTCATCTTCTAGGGTTATATTTTGGTTGAATAATTTTATCGCCTGATTTGATTTTGAATAGTCATAACCATGTGAAGTGAGATATCGTATTGCTTTATTTGTTTGTTTTTTATCGTCAATACTGTTCCTAAATTTTTTACTTAATAATAAACAGGCTTGTTCAGTATTATCAAATTTAGGAGTGGGGTAGTGTTCATTATGTGATTCAATTGCAAGCGTTATAATATCGAAACTATGACCTTTGGCTTGTAAAAATGCCATCGCTTTCTGTTTTAAATGTTGCGTTACGATAGCTTCTTGATATTTACTATTTAATAACTGCTCTGCTGAATTGATGTAATCAAAGTCATTATCATCAATATTCATTTTAATTAAAGGCTCTGAGATCCCTTTGAGTTTTAGATCCTGCTTAATGCGTGTTTTTCCATAGCCTTTATTTTGTGAACTGCGTATAAATGACTCAGTAAATCGTTGATCATTTAGATAATTAAAATCTAAACACTCATTAATGATTACTTCAATCCAATCGTGATTATCTGTTTTACGTTTTAGTTTTGTTAGCAATTCTGCCTGAGAGTGATCTCGACGGGATAAATGCCAGAGTGCACTACGTCTTACGCCTTCAATATCTTTAGCAATTTTTATTGGTTTGTTAGTAAACATAATAAATCCATGGCATGTATTTATATACAGTATATATTGAGCTCTCATAAATTTGCAAAGTTATATCCTCGATTAGATAAATTAATGCATTGGTATTGTTTACTTATTTTGCATCTCAAACACTCATAGGTATATACTGCACGCCCTATTTTCGAATAAATCATAAAGCGGGTTCCCTCACCCCGTTGTTACAGTTAAAAAGGTCAAATATGTTATCACTTTCAAACACGCAAATTCGCCGTGCTATTACGCTATTGGTTGGATTTCACATCATCATTATCTGTGCTAGTAATTATTTAGTGCAATTACCCTTTACCATTTTTGGCTGGCATACAACTTGGGGCGCTTTTAGTTTTCCTTTTGTTTATTTAGCGACTGATTTAACAGTAAGAATTTTTGGGCAAACTAATGCTAGAAGGATCATTTTTAAAGCAATGATCCCAGCTTTAATTATTTCTTATGTTATTGGTGTTTTATTTCATCAAGGTGGATTTCAAGGAGGGCAGGCTTTAGTTGAGTTTAATAGTTTTGTTTTTAGGATTGCTTTTGCAAGTTTTGCCGCTTATTTGTTTGGGCAACTATTAGACATTAAAGTGTTTGCCAAATTACGTCGAACTAAGCAATGGTGGGTTGCACCTGCAATGTCTACATTATTTGGCAATTTATTAGATACCCTGATTTTTTTCTCATTTGCATTTTATGCTTCAACAGATAATTTTATGGCAGCGCACTGGCCTGAAATCGCATTAGTAGATTACGGATTTAAGTTGTTAGTTAGTTTACTGTTATTTTTACCGGCTTACGGAGTGTTGTTGAAGGTCCTTGAAAAGCGCATTGTTAAGTTACCTGAACAAGCTGTAAACATATAAATATCAGGTTTACAGAAGAAGTTAATGGATATCATGGATTAGTTTATTTTGATGATATCCATTATGAAAATTGGCAAGTGTAAAAAATTGTAAAGATGATTTTTTTTCAAAAAAGCTTGGCTATAATCCTTAGATTAAAATTAGGGAATAAGTAACAAATGGACTTTTTTTGCTTAATTGCAGTTCTTTATTATTGATAAGGCCATTTTTATGCGAACAGAAAATATCATTGCCATCCAATCTAAAACAATCCTTGCCCAAGTTTGTTATGAAGAAGAAAAAAGAAAGTTAAAACTACGTCCTTGTTTCTCAGCCAAGTTGCCTATTAATACAAAAATTGAATGTCATAAAAATTTATCACAATACAATATTGGCGAAACAATTGAAGTTGATTTGGTTGAGATGGTCACATCCAATGGACATTCATATTTATACAGTTATTAACCTGCAAAAATTATCCTATAAAAGTGACTTGCTGGAGTGTAACTTTATATTTCAAATTTTTGTTGAAGTGTATGCCAATCACTATTGACCCAGCTATTAGGTTGAGGCCAATTTTCAGGCTCTGTTGTTAAAGCAAAATAACTTATTTTACCCATTGCTTGCCCTGAAAATTGATTGCTTACAACTAACTTTGATTGTGGTGCAGTACAAATTGTTATTTGATGGGTGATTGATAATAATGATTTTATATCAGGATCTTTTTTTTGGCTTTCGTAGTCATATATTGCTCTAACTTTAGTTGTTTCATTGTGTGGTGCTTTTAATAATAAAAAATATAACAGTCCACCGTGCTCAGGCTCTTTAAAGCATTTTGACTCAATGACTTGATAAGTGTCTAACACGACTTGCTGTGCTTTTAAATCTGCTTTTACAAGTGCATAGTCATTTTCAGAAGTAGCAAGCCATTTTTTAGTGGAATTAATTGCAAAGAAACCAGCAATTAGGATAATGATTGGAAATATGTGCTTTGCATAATCACTGCTGATCCCAATATCGAATTCAGTAAAAGCTGCAATCAATAAACTACTAATAAACCATACGATACAAAAGATAGCCAATGAAAATACCCAAAATACAGATGTATTAAGGGCTGCTTTAAGGTATCTTTTTCGAGGAACGGGTAGTGAACTCAGTGCCTGAGTTAGGTGATTTTTTTCTTGTTCAGACAAGGTACGTGATTTTAATGGTTCAGAAGCTTTCACAAATAATTCTCTAACGATAGGCGAACATTATTTTTTTTCTTTAGGTTCTTTGGTCTCATCTCTAACAAATTTAATATCAGAAAAGCCCATGCGTTCAAATTCATTAGCACGGTAATTTTTCATAATACCTTGACCACGACAACTCATTTCTATTTGCTTTTCCATTGCCCAAAATGAAGTTAAATCAACACCTTCTGCAGCTGCAACACCTTCATAAATATCAAAGTGTTGACTAAATGAAAATGTAATTGTTTTTTTGGTACCTTGGTAAAAATAAGTAACTTGGCGTGCCATAGAGATGTTCCAATGAATAAAAAAGAGTATTTTATCACAGCTTGTTACTGAGCTATAACAACCTTTTAAGGTTTTACTAAAATAAAAAAATGATAGATTTATAAACTAACATACTGAAAAGGTGTGAGATAATACAAAAACTTGCTCAGTTTAAACTAAGATCATAGAGTTCAATTTTTTATTTTCTCTATATTCATACTTAAATTTCAATCAAAAACCTTGTTTGAAAATGGCTCATTATTCTAATTTAAAGGCGCTTTATGTCACTTAATCTTTCTCACAACAATTTAATGTCTTTAGCGGACCATACATTTAAAAAATATGCTTCAAATGTATTTGTGACACATGTTGGAGAAGCTGGTATTACTTACCAACAAGCACAACAAAAAGTGATCCAATTACAAGTTATGTTTAAAGAATTAGGGGTAAAACAAGGTGATAAAATTGCAATATGTAGTGAAAATATGCCGCATTGGGGCCTTGTTTATTTAGCAATAACAGCCATGGGGGCAGTTGTTGTGCCTATTTTGCCTGACTTTCATAATAATGAAGTTCACCACATTATTAAACATTCTGAAGCGAAAGCTATATTTGCTTCAAATAAGAAAATGGAGACAATAGACGAAGAGGATTTTAGTTCTAATTTATCTTATGTTTTTTCATTAGAAACACTTGATTTAGTGGAAGACAAAACGCCTGCACACTCAGAGTTCTTTATTAAAGGGGCACAGACCGTTGCGCAGATTAAAAATAAAGTGTTAGATTTTGCAAAACAGAAAAATCTATTAAAAATCAGTGAAATTGACGATCTTTTAACCATTAATCCAAATGATCTTGCTGCTATTGTTTATACATCAGGAACTACGGGGCAATCTAAAGGTGTAATGCTCAGTCATTATAATTTAATGGCACAGCTTCATCAAGCTAACACCTTAATTGAGATAAAAGAGAATGACCGCTTTTTATCCATTTTACCGCTAGCACATACTTTTGAATGTTCGGTAGGTTTTTTAGTGCCTTTTGCTAATGGGGCATCTATACATTACCTTAATCGAATCCCTTCTCCGAAAATAATATTAGGTGCAATGCAGCAAGTAAAACCAACTTGCATATTAAGTGTGCCTTTAGTTATTGAAAAAATTTACAAAAATAAAGTGTTAACGCAATTTAATAAAAATAAGACCATTAAGTATCTTTACGATAATGTTGCTTTTATACGTAAAAAAATGAATAAAATAGCAGGTAATAAATTAATAGAAAGTTTTGGTGGTGAAATAAGATTCTTTGGTGTTGGTGGGGCAAAATTATCTAGTTTTGTTGAAGATTTTTTGTCTGAAGCGCGATTCCCATATGCCATTGGTTACGGATTAACTGAAACAGCTCCTATTATTGCGGGTGCAATACCTGGTAAAACTCGAGTCGGAACAACGGGTACATTCGCAGCAGAAATTGAATATCGTTTTGTGAAAACAAATGAGCAAGATCGAGATGGTGAATTACACGTTCGTGGCCCTAATATTATGCAGGGATATTATAAAGACCAAGAGCGCACTGCTGAAGTATTAGACGCAGAAGGTTGGTTAAATACAGGCGATTTAGGTTATGTTGATGAGATGGGGATCCTAACCATTAATGGACGTAGTAAAAATGTTATTATTGGCCCCAACGGTGAAAATATATACCCTGAATGTATAGAAGCTGTGATTGAGCAACATCCTTTAGTTGCTGATTCTATGGTTTATGAACTTGACAATAAAGTAGTTGCAAAAATCCATCTAGATTATGATCTGTTTGATCAACAATATGATCTTAAAAACAATAGTGATGCTAAATTACATCAAGATATTTTATCTTCATTAGAAGAAATTAAAGTAGAGTCAAATGAACAGTTATCATCATTTTCAAAACTGACTAGTGTATTTGAGCAAACAGACCCTTTTATCAAAACACCAACGAAAAAAATTAAACGTTATTTACATATGTAAATTAATAAACAATAGCTTTACAAAGAGTATAAAAAATGGCTAAAACAGCATCTGCATTACACATATTAGTGAAACATCAGGATAAAGCTGAAGATATTATTGCACAGCTAAAAAAAGGTGCAAAGTTTCAAACATTGGCAAAAAAATATTCAACTTGTCCTTCAGGAAAAAAAGGAGGGGACTTAGGTGAATTTAAAAAAGGCCAAATGGTACCTGCTTTTGATAAGGTGTGTTTTAACGGAGAATTAATTACTCCTCACTTAGTTAAAACCAAATTTGGCTGGCATGTTGTTAAAGTACTGTACCGAATCTAATATAGTTTTCTTGACCTAGCCCTGCATATGCAGTGCTAGGTTTTAGTAAACTGGCTTCGCTAATGTGCTTTTCGAATATACCACTGATTAGGTTGCCAATATGAAAGCTTTACTCTACATACGATTTTCTACTCTCAAACAAGAACAGGGCGATTCAGTCCTACGACAAACTCAAAAAGCCAAGGAATGGTGCAAGTACAACGATGTTGAACTTATAGAAGAGACATTCAATGATTTAGGCGTGTCTGCTTTTAAAGAAGGTGGTAAGCGTCCGGCTTTAGTTGATTTAGTTGACGCAATAGAAAGCCATAGAGTGTCAGTTGATTACGTCTTATTTGAAAATACAGACCGACTAACTAGACGAGGATACCAACACGCTTTGGACCTTGTAAATGACTTGGTCGACTTAAATGTAAATATCGTAATGCTCGACACTGGGCAAATCTACAACAAAACAACAATGACAAATCTTGGGCCTGTTCTGCCACTATTGTTAGATGCTGACCGCGCAATGCAAGAAAGTGAGCGAAAGTCTAACCTAATAAAAAATGCCAAATCACGACTTGTTGAGAACAACATAATAAAAGGTAAGTTGCCTTTCTGGATAAAGTTAGTTGGTGGTATACCGACTTTAAACGACAAAGCCGAATATGCCAGTGTAATGCTTGAGGGTAAGCTGAAAGGTAATAGCAACCAGACTATTGCAAAAGAGTTGAACAAGCTTCTACCAGGGGGGTTATCTGGAAAAGGTTGGGGTGGTTCGATTGTAAGGCAGACCATTAAGAACCACGCTTTATATGGTGCAAAAGTCTATTACGATACGACTGGTAGCGGTGAAATGAAACCGATAAAGAAAGTGCCTGATATGTTTCCTCCGCTCACTAACTTTGAAAGTTGGCAGAGCCTACAGCAGAAGAAAACTGGCAGGATATCCAAGAAAAGTGCTTTTACAGGAATAATGCGCTGTGCCGATTGTGGGTCTGGGATGGTGCAAAGAACAAGTGCGTATAATGGGAAAAAAGTCATGTATAGAAAATGCATCGGTGCAACAGAAGGGCGATGTCAGAACGTCCATTTAATACGTGAACCAGATTTGTTAATGAAGCAAATGCTTTCTGGAATGAGCTACACAATAAAGAAAGGATATATATCAAAAACCGTTGAGCTAATAGAGCAACAACAGTTTGAAGAAGAGCTATTATCTGATGCGAGAAACAATAAAGACTTAAAAGCCGCGAGGCGTTCTAATGCTGAGATAAGTCGATTAGAGCGACTTATTGAAGAAAGCAAAGATGAAGATGAAAAGCAAAGCACAGAAGTGGAAGTTGAATACAAAAAAGTGTTTGAATTAGAGGATGCCCAAGAGCAGAACGCTACTTTCAGAAAATTGATTGATAAAGTTGAAGTGCTTTTCCTACGTAAGTATGGAAAAACTGGAGCTGTTTTTAAGCTTACTTGCATACAGAAAAATGGTCATAGAATTATCCGTACATTAGAGCAACGCCACGGAGTTGGTAACTCTACGTTATTAGGTACGCACGATAGCGAGAAGCTTTTAAAGGAGATTGCTAGCCTTCTTGTTGGTGTTGAAGATTTTGAATATGTCGATTAGTTCGTAAGTCTGATACGGCAAATCGTGTCAGCAGAATAAAGCATTTATCAAAAGAGTTTAAAACTCTAGACGAAAAAGCCGATTCAAATTAATGAATCGGCTTTTTTAAAGCATAATGGGTGTTAATGCTGTTGTATCAATAAGCAGTGAATACAAAAATATTTAGTGTTCATAAAATCTTTGTCTTAGTTAGTATGCGGAAATGCCGCTTAATAATGCATTTTAACAATTACATGCCTTCTTGCATCTGCGCTCTCATTAAATTCATTTTTTCTTCAAACTCAGCGCGTATACGCGCTTCCATTTCCTGTAATGTGGACTCCATTTGTTCTGATTTATCAGTTAATGTATTAACAGTTTCAATGATTTCATTCGTCTTCTCTGTGTTTTCTTCTAATGTCGCGTTTTTACGTAATTTACCAAGCTTCCAGCCACGATTTTCTTCTTTTTCTAAAGTGTTTAAGTTAAAAACAATCGATTTAGTTTTAGCGTTCATTTGGTCCACCTTTAAAGTCTCGTAGTCATGGAATACTATATATTCTCTATTTTTGGATTTTTGACGTTCTTCGATTACGTGCGTTTCGATAGTGATATTTTGGAGTTCCTGAGTCTTCTTTACGAACCATACTGATATAGTTTTACCTTTCGATTGCAGATGCACTTTGAATTCAGATAAGTCGATTAAGTTATCACTGGCCATTTTTCGGATACGTCTATTTAAGCTATCACGGCGAGATTTAGATAAGTTTAGGCCGCGCATTTGCTTGTTTAACGATTCGTCAGATAGTTCGATATATTGTTTTGTTTTTTTGTTTCTGAGCTTTAGAGATTTTACGGTGTAGAACGATTTCCATTCTTGTTTTTTATTTTGACCGCGAGTGATGGTTAAGTTCGCGAATATTTGATAGTTCATTTTATTCCAGTGGATTCCATCCCTGCGTCAACAAGGTCAATATCATTAGAATGCGTAATAATTGACGTTATTACGCGGTAGACACTGGAAGTATCAAATGCAGTACGCATTCTAATGATATCGAAGAATTTAGATTAGGTAGTCGGAAGTGACTACTAATCTATTTAGTAGCTAATTGAAGTCTTATTTTACTAGGGGTTCGGAAGGTAGTAAACAAACTGAGCAAGCGCACAAGTTAGCTATATTGAGTTAAAAAAAGTACGACACTCTATTCCAAAAGTACGACACTCTATTCCTCTCGGCTCAGTGATAGCAGGCGGTTGAGCCACTATAAAACTAATTACGCGAATAGGCCGAACTCTTAAAATCAAAAGATTAAAATATAGAGTTATTCAGAACCATTTATAATTAGAGTTTGCGCGCGTAGCGCGGAGCGGAGCGACTCAAACGTAAACAGCACGTCACTTAGAAGTAAACGTGCTACGCACGGACGACTGCGTCGTCAATTAACGCTACGCTTCAATGGATTATTCAGAACCATTTCTAATTAGGGTTTGTGCGCGTAGCGCGAGGCGAAGCCTCTAAATTAGGTTCCAGATAGAGTACTACTTATATAGTAACTTTAAGTGGAACCTAAAATCGTTATGAAAACAGCACGTCAAGCGTAAACACTCAGAAGTAAACGTGCTACGCACGGACGGCAAGCCGTTACTTATAGGTAAGGGTGCTTGCAAGCTTGGGCAATCACCATGGACTGAATGTTTTTTGATTCAAAAAGAATGACTCCAACTTTTGTAATTCGAACCCTAGTATCTTCACTAGGCAGGTGCATTAGATTGTTTGTCGATACGTTTACTGAGAAATCGGGAGTTGTTCGCGGTGCTTCTGCCAGTCGCATTACTTCATTTCTGAGCCCATAATCTACAATGGTCGCACGAACAGTGTTTGCACTGGCGCTAATCACAAGGTTATGATGTTTATGCTTTTTAATTTCCTTTACCAGTGCGCCGTTGATATTCATCTCAAAAATTGAAGGTGATATATTCTCAAATAACTTCATTTCTATGGGTTTAGGGCTGACAATCACGCTTTTGTCTGCGCTGTGTAGCTTAGCTGTTGTGCTCCGGTCAATTGTGATATCGGTGCCGTTGATTTGCAACTCTGAGCCTGAGTAGCACCTGTCAATGAATTCTGGCAAATCATAAATTCCGTAATCGTTATCTATTTGAACAGGGAAATTGACCTTGGCGTAGACGCCACCGTTCAAGTTCTTGGTTGCCAGTACGCCATTCTTTTCCATATAAAGGCTCATGTTAATCTTGCTAAACGCTTTCAACACATCAAGAATTCTTGCTGTAATTATCATGTTAAACCCCCAATCCTTTCTATTTGAGCAATCAACGTCTCAAGTTCTTTAGCATCACTGCTATTGATTTCATTTAACTCTGCACGCAATTCTTTACCTAATCGCCTTACCTTTTTCATTGCTGTACCAGTTAATAATTTAACCTGCGCCTCCATCTCTTCTGGCTTCGGGTCATCAAAGTAAATTCGAGGAGTGTCACCAACTGCAACTTTCTTTTCTGTTTTCACCGCATCCCTGAGGTATCGTCGCGACAGCCCCAATTCACCCATTACAATGTCTTCGGCCAGCTTTTTAACGCAACGCTCAGCTTTCTTTACTGCCTCTTTTACCTTTGGCTTGGTATTGGATTCTAACGAAGCCCAGCCAGTAGCAATATCAAGAGCCTCTTTGAAATCATCTGCGCTCAAATTCTTGTTGTCGACATTCTCTTGGATAGCTTTTCGAATAACCTCGTCACTCTCAGTTTCACGAATTCTCAATATAATTTCACTCATGCGCTTAACTGCGTGGTCTTTGCGCTCTGCTGGCTTTAAATCATTTCGTTTAAAATTTTCATCAATTTCAACCAGCTTTGCATCTTGCTCGGATAGAATAATGCGCGCCTCTATTTCCTCTATTTCAAGAAGCTTGCATGCCTCGACTCGATGCGCGCCAGCAACGACGGTCCTTTTGTCTCGACTAACCACGATAGGGCTAATTAGCCCTAGCGTATGAATTGATTTTGCTAATTCTTTAACCTTAGCGATATTAACTTTTCGCTCTCGATTCTTGGGTACAAGTAGTTTGTTGACGTTTATAAATGCTTGTTTCATATTGCCTCGTGAAAAAGTACGTACGTGTATTTTCTCACGAGAGTATCACGGTGACGCAAGCGTCTAAAGTGAATTCATAAAATGATATGCCGCAGGCATTGTTGCGTAGCAACTAATTAGGCTCCACTTAAAGTTACTATATAAGTAGCACTCTATCTGGAACCTAAATCATTACGTTTGTATGCTTAAGTTGCGAAGCAACAACGCCTACGGCGTATGCGACCTACTATCGATTCTAACGCTGATTCACTCTTGGTTAATGCAGTTACTCATATCTACTGTCAAGCGTCTGATTACATCACTAAATAGATGTAACAAAGGGGCATAAATGACAAATCAAGAGCAATCACGCTTATCAAGCTTAAAGCACTACAGAAAAAATAAAGACAAAATTAATGAGAGCCGAAAGGCTGTTAAATCGTTCTCAAATCTTATGGCTGAGTTAGCAGAGAATAAAGTAAGAAACGAGGCAAGTTTTCTACTTGAATTCAAAACGACAAACAAATTAGGAGTTGATAACAAGGCGCTTGCAAAAATGTATCGTGATATCAGCGATAATCTTCTAGATGAAACTCAATCACAGTTAACTAAAAATTCAACTAAGAAATTGGTCTCGAAAATCATGCTCGAACGTCTAGGGGCAAAATAATGTCGTTATCAATATTATCAGAACGGTTCGGTGTAGAAATTGAATATCATGCACAAGCGGTACGTCGGTTCATAGTCATTAAAACTAAAGTGGGTTCATTAGTAGTCGTGGGCAATAACAGTATTGAACCCGATACGTATTTGTTATGCGCAAATACAGAACAGTACGTAAAGCTAAGTGGTGTAGAAATGTTAGAGCAAGTGTCGAGGCTTGTTGATGAATTTGGTCTGGCAGAAACTGAGGTTGTACAAGCTGAGGAATTGAGTATATGAAAATTGAAAAAGAAATTAGCGGAATTGAACCGTCTCACAAATCAATCGTATTTGCTGATAAGGAATCGGCTCAAAAACGAGATTTGAATAAGGTCATTGGCCGATTCAATCAAGAAAGAAAATCAATTCTGTTTCTTGATGACAATTCAGTTGGCAAAAAGTATCAATCACTATTTCGCACTGGATTTTCATTAAACGTGAATGCGGACGCTCGTGGCAATTACTTCATTAGTAATGACAATTCTATAAATGAATCGGGGGTTTTTGAGCCTAGCGAAACTGAATCAATGCACTACGTAACTGAATCTTGCTATCTAAAAAAACATAATGACAGTGGTATGGAATTATATTTCAACACAGACAAAATGAATTATCAGCATAGAGTTGGACTGGTTGCTTTTACTGAAACAGGTGGTGTTTACACAACAAGACTTGATTTAAATTTAGAATCGGAAGATTTTGAAATTGATATTGTAGACGATGCTCATTTGGTTGAGACTGGTGAGTTAGTTGATGTACATGCAGAAATTGTAATTGATAGCTTGAGTGAGTCTGTTTTGAAGCGATTAGTTGAGGTATTGAGTTTGGAGGACGAGCTTGAATCTGAATCTGAAAAAATCACTGAAACTGCAAGCGCGACTAAAAACACTACTAACGTTAGTTACGGGATAGTTGACAACAAAGTTACTCTGGAGCAATTAATTGCAGGAGGCTTACGATGATATACATAGTAAATCAGAATGCATTTAAAGCGTATGGGATATCAAATGAAATCTTCGATAGCATTTTCAGGGTCGAAAAATATTCGACTTTTAAACATGGTTTGTTAAAGCTTTTACCTGATGAGCTAAGAGAGCAAATCGAATCGGATTTGTTAACTACAGATTCATTGAGGGTCGAGCGATTACGGAAGCAAGATTTAGTTTTTTATGAGCTACAGAAAACCTGTAGCACGTCTGTAGCATAGGAGTTGGTATGTTTACTAAAGATAATGCAGTACAAGCTCAAGCCAAGAGTGCGGAAGCTCGCACTTGTAATGCCGAGCGACGCAATGCGATAAAAGCATTAATTACCTCTAAGTCTCCGCTGGAGTTGCTTGATGATTACAAACTCAATTTCAATCTATCAAATGGAGTTAAACAAGAAATTCAAATTTACTTGCTTAAAGAATTGTTAGCGGTCCAGTTCTCTGAGTCTTTGAAGCATAGTCATAAAATAGAGCAAATGGTTGTAAAGTCGGAACTTGATGAAATGCTAAAAGAGCAGCCGAATAAACAAGAGCTGGCGGTAACGGGTGAAAAAATGACAATCACTGAATTATTGAAAAACAATATGATTGACCTCAGTCGTACATCTACCGATGACCTAAATGATTTGAGGAGTTTTTTATAATGAATTACATTGAAAATTATTTTAAAAAAGCCAGTGATGATGATGTGCTGTTTGAAAGCGTCACGGTATCAAGCGCGATTGATGATTATATGGTGAGCTTTCATTGTTACGTGAAAGTGTTGTGTTCTGATGCTGAGCGAACGCGACTGATTGCGAAGTGCAAGCACAAGACTATTGATGAGCTATTAATGGTTAGTCGAACCAATGCGCAAATAGCTATGACAACCTTGGGCATTAATTAAAAAGCCGTGACTATTGTCACGGCTTTCTGCGTCTAATGAAACTGCGCTATATTTGTTAGCGATGCTTATGATAGCCCGAACACAGTCCTTTGCTTTTAGATTTCTCAGAGCAATTATGACCTCCTTGTTTGTTCAGGCCTCCGCCGTGAGAAAAAGCTGGCGAAGCAACTGCCACACAAAACATAATCACAACTGCCTTAATCAAACTATTCATACTATTATCCTTTATTAAATGAAAATCAATATATCAAATAAAACTATACACCAAGCGTGGGCCTGCAATATTCTCATGTTGCAATTTGTGGATGTAGGTCATAAAAAATCTGGTGGGGGGAATCTCTATTTGAAAGTGTTATTGCATCGAGCGCGATTGATGAGCTATTAATGGCTAGTCGAACAAATACGCAAACAGCTATGGCAACTTTAGGTATTAAGTTTTAAAGTTTGAATTTAAAAGCCGTAAATTTTGTTACGGCTTTTTTGTATCTAATAGAGCGCGGTCTAAATGTAACGGTAAAAAGCTGTAAAAAGCGTTCATTATGAGTTGGTATGAATTAGTATAACAGCCTGTTACAGTGGACTCTAGATTCTAAATGACACAGGTGTATTATGCTTTTATCTTATATTCGAGTTTCAACCGTAGAACAAAATGACGACAGACAACTTATTGAAGCGGACAAAACGTTTACTGATAAAGTTAGTGGTTCAACAACAGATAGGGCAGAACTTAATAATCTAAAAGATTTCGCGAGATTAGGCGATACGGTAACGGTTCATGATATAAGCCGTCTTGCACGTAACATAAAAGACTTGATTGATATTATCGAGTTCTTTAATAGCAAGGGTGTTGCGGTTGAGTTCAGAAAAGAGGCTATGACTTTTACAGCGGACAAGAAAAACCCGATGAATCAATTAATGTTGAACCTACTTGGGTCTGTTTATCAGTTCGAACGTGAAATAATGTTAGAGCGCCAGAAAGAAGGCATTGCAAAAGCTAAAGCAAAAGGTGTGTATAAGGGTAGAAAGCCAACTGTAGACTATGCACTGATTGAGCAACATTTGAATAATGGCCTAAGCATTAGAAAGACAGTTGCAGAAACGGGGTATTCTTTAGGCACTGTTGCAAAAGTCAGTAAGAAATTGAAAGGTTGATTCTGGTTTGACCTATCAACTTGGGTATTCCGTAATATGAAACTGTTAACACTTTATATTGCTAAGGATTGTTTGTGGTAAAATGAATCTCTAACTAGGAGATTTTATGGCAGATTTGACCAACAGAGATAAAAACATTTTAGAAAGCTACTTACAAATGGAAGATGGTCATTTACTTGACTTTACACATAAGAGTCTTGGTAGTTTTTTTGAAGACTATGATATTGATATCTATGATGAAGCTTATACTGTAGGTCAAAAGTCAGGCTCTAAAGCTAATAAAATGCGTGGCTTTTGGACTATAAGTGATAATCAAACTGTTGGTGGTGTGTTGCTTGGTTTGATTCAGCGATATGATGATGATAGAGAAAGTAATAACCACTACTCAGGTGAGTCAGGATATAGCGAACAAGCTCGTTTAAAATGCATTGATATAGCCAATAAACTAACACCTGAAGACTCTAGTAAAGCGAGTAAAGTAAAGTCATTGACTGATTATTATCCAGCTCAAGCAAGTGCTTTAGATTTGACTGCGCTACAAGTTCAATCAGGCGCTATAGCAGAAATGACCAAATCGATAGAGATGAGCAAAGCACTAGCCCAACCAAGTGCAATAGCAGAAATGACCAAACAGCTAGCCCAACCAAGCGCAATAGCAGAAATGACTAAACAGCTATATCAACCAAGTGCAATAGCAGAAATGACCAAACAGCTATATCAACCAAGTGCATTAGCAGAAATGACTAAAGCAATGGAAATGAGCAACGCACTAACTCAACCAAATGCTATAGACCTAACGGCACTAACCGCGCACATGCAACCTCATTCTAGTATTTTAGATAGAGAGTTTTTAACTGAGCAAATACGACCTCAACCGCAAATAATAGAACGACCTATACATTATAAGACTACGGAACCATATATGAATACTCCCAATACCCAACAAGCTCCTAAACAAAAAGTGTTTATTGTTCATGGTCACGACGAAGTACTTAGATTAAAAGTAGATAACTTTGTCCGTAGGCTAGGGCTAGACCCGATAATACTTATGGATAGAGCTAATGGTGGTAACACTATTATTAATAAGTTGATAAAAAATGGTGATGTTGCCTATGCTATTATTCTCTATACGCCTTGTGACGAAGGTCGAAAAGCCAAAGCTATAGGTGCTTTAGAAGAGCCAGTTTTAAACAAGAGAGCTAGACAGAATGTAGTTTTTGAACATGGTTATTTCATTGCTAGATTAGGTATGGATAAAGTTGCGGCGATTGTAGACCCGAGCGTAGAAATACAAAATGATATACAAGGTGTTGTTTACATAGGCACTAATGAAAGTTGGGAAATGAAGCTATTACAAGAGTTTAAAGAGGCGGGAATAGAGTGTGATGCTAACGCTCTTTATGCTTAACTACTGATAGGCTCTAGTGCTGGTGGATATCCATTGGCACTTATTCTAACTATGTTAGAATGAGCACTTTACTAAAGTGCTTTATAGAACCTAATTGATGAGGATTCACTGTATTCATTAATATCCAATGGCCTTATCATTAAGGTCATTATTTCCCTTTTATATCAGTTTTAATCATCTGCTTTTCCTATGCATTTTCAATCTTATCAGCCTCTTACATATTGATCTTAATGATCTTAAATGAGTGTTCAGTCACATAAATTTAATCCGTTCATAAATAATACAAATAAAAGTATCGGTAGATTGTATAGGGAATGATACCTGTGTATATTACAGTCAATTTCTACTTTACATTTTGTGAATTAAATTATTTTGACTGCAAAACAGCATAAAAACGCGACAACAACGCCTGAGATAAGAGCCTTTATCCGAGACTCCGAGTTACCAACGGCAGTATTAGCTCGTTTATTAAAAATATCTGAGTCTACCGTACGTAAATGGCGTCAGCGTGAAACCTTAGAAGATGCTTCTCATATCCCTAAACATTCCAATACAACCCTGACATTGCAGCAGCAATATGTTGTTGTGCAATTACGTACTCGTTTAATGCTTTCATTGGATGAGTTACTAAAAGTTTGTCGACAGTTTATTAATGCCAATACCTCCCGCGCAGGTTTGCAACGATGTTTAAAACGTCATGGTGTATCAAAACTTGCCGATATTGATCCTGCTGATGAATTGGGAAAATTAGAACAACAAGTGAGTGTGGCTATTCAAGATAATACTTCAGAAAAAATTCTTAACTCTGAAGTGAATCCACAAGCGATGTTAGAGGTATTAAACCAATTACGCTTAGAAGATGCAGAAGAGCAGCAAAGTAGCCTGCTTACTGATTATGCGAGAACTGCAAAAACGCGTAGTTTAACTTGCGAGGACGTGGTGCAAGTTAATGTTATCACTCTACCTGAATTAGATAAAAAAGCAGGCAGCGAAGAAAATAATAAAACAAACCAACATCGTTTATTGATTGCTAATGATCCTGATAGCCAATGGGTTTATGTCGATTTATATCAAGATGATGAAGCTGATGCAGCTAGACGATACATGAAACATGTATTGAAACATGCACCATTCCATATCCGTCGTTTATTAGCGGCAAATTATAATGAATTTTTAAGTCGATTTAGTTTATTAAATGAGCAGTAAAAGCTCAGTAAGCAAATAACCGAACTAATAGTAATGCCATTGGAGAAAGTAATGTCAAAAGAACAAACCACCAACACTGCGTCAGATAAGCGTATTAATTCTCGCTTACAAGAAACGCCGATTGCAATCGTTGGAATGGCCTCTGTTTTTGCTGAAAGTAAAAACCTAGGACAGTTTTGGGATATGATCGTTAACTCTGTTAATGGTATTCAAGATGTACCTGAAGATCGCTGGGCTATTGATGATTATTATTCTGAAGATAAAAAGGCCGCTGATAAAAGTTATTGTAAACGTGGTGGTTTTTTACCTGAGATCGACTTTGATCCAATGGAATTTGGTTTACCACCTAATTTATTAGAGCTGACCGATATTACACAATTAATGGCATTAGTTGTTGCTCGAGACGTATTAGCAGATGCTGGCGTGAGTGAGGAATCAAGTTTTGATCGTGACAAAATGGGGATCACGCTGGGTGTAGGTGGCGGACAGAAGCAAGGCGGGCAATTAATGTCTCGCTTACAAGGCCCTGTATTAGAGAAAGTATTAAAAGCGTCAGGTTTAAGCGATAACGATACCGACGTGATTGTTGAAAAATTTAAAAAAGCTTATATTCCTTGGGAAGAAAATTCATTTCCAGGCATGTTAGGTAATGTTATTGCTGGACGTATTGCTAATCGCTTTAACTTTGGAGGCACAAACTGCGTAGTTGATGCAGCTTGTGCGGGCTCTTTAGCTGCTATTAAAATGGCAGTTTCAGACTTGTTAGAATATCGTTCAGACATGATGATTTCTGGTGGTATTTGTTGTGATAATTCACCGTTTATGTATATGTCTTTCTCTAAAACACCGGCATTTACTGATGGAGATTGTATTCGTCCTTTTGATGAAAAATCAAATGGTATGATGATCGGTGAAGGTGTTGGTATGATTGCTTTGAAGCGATTAGAAGATGCTGAACGTGATGGTGACCGAATTTATTCTGTGATCAAAGGTATTGGCAGTTCTTCCGATGGTAAATTTAAATCGATTTATGCGCCAAGACCTGAAGGGCAATTAAAAGCATTAAAACGCGCTTATGATGACGCTGGTTTTGACCCAAAAACTTGTGGACTAATTGAAGCTCATGGTACGGGTACTAAAGCGGGTGATGCTGCAGAATTTAGAGGTTTAGAGCTATTATTTAGTGAAAATAATGATCAAAAACAACATGTCGCATTAGGTTCTGTTAAGTCTCAAGTTGGTCATACTAAAGCAGCTGCAGGCACTGCTGGATTAATTAAAGCGGCTTTGGCTTTGCATCATAAAGTATTACCGGCAACAATTAATGTTGATAAACCCAATAAGAACTTAAATATCGAAAATACACCTCTGTATATTAATACTGAAACTAGACCATGGATGCAACGAGCTGATGGAGCTAAACGTCAAGCAGGTATTAGCTCATTCGGGTTTGGTGGTACTAATTTTCATTTTGTTTTAGAAGAATATACGCAAGCTCAACGTGGTGCTTATCGTTTAAATGATGTTGCACAGTCATTTTTACTTAGTGCAGACAACAAAGCTGAATTAATCAAAATATTAAATGAAAACCTGAATTTATTAAACGTAGATGTTGAATTTCAACCTTATGCCTTTAATAAAATGGTTCTTTCGTATCCCGTTCAGAAAATTGCTCAGTCTCAAGTGCGTTGTGGTTTTGTTGCACATGACGCTAATGAGGCAATTAAATTAATTCAGGACATTATTAAACAATTAATGGCCAATGAAAGCAAAGAGTGGTCTCAATCCACAGGCATTTTTTATCGTGAACAAGGTATAAAAACAACAGGTAAAGTTGTTGCACTTTTCTCTGGTCAAGGTTCTCAATACGTTAATATGGGACGTGAGTTGGTTTGTCATTTCCCAAGTATGATGTCGACTCAAGTTGCAATGGATCAACAATTTCATCAAGCAGGTAAAGCAAGTTTATCGAATATTGTTTATCCTATTCCTGTTTTTGATGCAGAGAAACGTTCTCAGCAAGAGCTTAATTTACGCCTAACTCAGTTTGCACAACCTGCCATTGGTGGTTTATCAGTTGGTTTGTTTAATACTTTTAAACAAGCAGGTTTTAAAGCGGATTTCTGTGCAGGCCATAGCTTTGGTGAGCTAACTGCGTTGTGGGCTGCAGGTGTGTTTTCTGAAGTTGATTATATGAAGTTGACTATTGCACGTGGTCAAGCAATGTCAACACCAGAAAATACTGATATTGATGCAGGAAAAATGGCTGCGGTAATTGGTCATGCCGATGAGGTAGAAACGTTAATTTCCTCAATTGAGAATGTCAGTATTGCTAATTATAATGCACATAATCAAGTCGTTATTGCTGGTACAACCGATGCAATTAAAGCGGCTTCAGTTACTCTAAATACTAATGGTTTTAAAGTTATTGAGTTGCCTGTTTCTGCGGCTTTCCATACGCCGTTAGTTGGGCATGCACAAAAACCATTTGCTCAAGCGATTGATGAAGTTACCTTCAATAAACCAACCACGGCTGTTTATTCTAATGCAACGGGTAAAGCTTACAACAACAATCCAGAAGAAATTAAAGCTGAACTAAAAAAACATATTCTACAATCAGTACAATTTAGTGAAGAAATTAGCCAGTTATATAACGCTGGTGGACGCATCTTTGTTGAATTTGGACCTAAAAATGTCTTAACTCGTTTAGTTCATAATATCTTGAGTGATAAAAACGACGTTTTCACTATTGCAACTAATAGTAATGCTAAAAAATCATCGGATTTACAACTACGTTTAGCTGCTTTAGAGCTTGCTGTTATGGGATTAGAGTTAGATGGTATTGACCCGTATTCTGCAGTAGCACGACCTACTGTTGCCCCTAAGAAATCACCTCTTGCGATGAAGCTCTCTGGTGCATCTTATGTGAGTCCAAAAACTAAAAAGGCCTTTGAAGATGCTCTGACGGATGATTGGAAAATAAGTAATGCTCATTCTTCAAGTAGTACTGTAAAAGAAGTTGTTGTTGAAAAGGTTGTTGAAAAAGTTGTTTATGTTGATAACACTGGTAAACCACTTGCTAATCAACCGGCTCAAACGCCTACGGCACAACAAAATTTAGCTTCCAATATTGAAAATAATATTGAGCTATTTATTAAGCATCAATCAGACTTATTAGCCGTTCATCAAGCTTATTTAGATGGGCCAAATCAGTATGCAGAAACCTTTCAAAGCGTATTAGCCGCACAGGCTGGCCAACAAAAATTACCAGAAGGTTTAGATAAAACGTTAGCTATGTATCACGATTTCCAAACGGAAACATTACGTGTACATGAAACGTATTTAAACAATCAGACTAATAATATGCAGCAAATGTTTGCACATAGTTCCGATAATCAAGTTGCTAACTTGACCAGCAATGCTCATTCGCAAACGCCACAAAATCAGAGCGCACAGTTGAATACAGCAAAAGTAACTTCAGCTCATCAAAATACTGTTAAGCAAACTGCTGTTAAATCTAATGATTTGCAAGCACAGTTACAAGCTACGCATCAAACAATTCAAAGTGCTAAAGCTGTTGTGGAAAATCAACATCCTATTACTCAAATCAATTTACATGAGATTGAGAATAAAATGTTAACCGTGGTGGCGGAAAAAACAGGTTACCCAACTGAGATGCTTGAGTTAAGCATGGATATGGAAGCTGACTTAGGGATTGATTCAATCAAACGTGTTGAGATCCTAGGTGCTGTGCAGGATAATATTCCTAACTTGCCTGAATTAGATGCAGAGCAGTTATCGCAAATGCGTACTTTAGCTGAAATTGTCACTTATATGAATGAAGTGGTGAGTTCAGTAAGCGTTTCTTTGCCTCAAGTCTCAACTATCGCAGTAAAAAACCATATTACTGATAGCCAAGAAATTGAACAAACTATGCTAGCCGTAGTGGCAGAAAAAACAGGTTACCCAACTGAGATGCTTGAGTTAAGCATGGATATGGAAGCTGACTTAGGGATTGATTCAATCAAACGTGTTGAGATCCTAGGTGCTGTGCAGGATGATATTCCTAACTTGCCTGAATTAGATGCAGAGCAGTTATCGCAAATGCGTACTTTAGCTGAAATTGTCACTTATATGAATGAAGTGGTGAGTTCAGTAAGCGTTTCTTTGCCTCAAGTCTCAACTATCGCAGTAAAAAACCATATTACTGATAGCCAAGAAATTGAACAAACTATGCTAGCCGTAGTGGCAGAAAAAACAGGTTACCCAGCTGAGATGCTTGAACTAAGCATGGATATGGAAGCTGATTTAGGAATTGATTCAATCAAACGTGTTGAGATCCTAGGTGCCGTACAAGATGAAATCACCGACTTACCTGAATTAGACGCTGAGCAATTATCACAAATGCGTACCTTAGCTGAGATTGTTACTTACATGAATGAGGTAGCGGCATCATTTATTCATGCGGTAGTGAGTTCAGCACCTATATTGACTGAAACGGTTACGGCAATAACTCAAGCTATCGATATTCAATTAATCGAACGTACGATGTTTGCGGTGGTTGCGAAAAAAACAGGTTACCCAACTGAGATGCTTGAGTTAAGCATGGATATGGAAGCTGACTTAGGGATTGATTCAATTAAACGTGTTGAAATATTAGGTGCAGTACAAGATGAGATAACCGACTTACCTGAATTAGATGCTGAGCAATTATCACAAATGCGCACCTTAGCAGAAATTGTCACTTACATGAACGAAGTGATGAGTTCAATTAGTGTTGCTGCTCCTCAGCTGTTAGAAGAAAGTGCTTTGCCTAATAGCATTTCGAATAACGTCATTGCTAATAAAACAATTGATGCCAAATTGATTGAGCAAACTATGCTAACCGTGGTGGCGGATAAAACAGGTTATCCTACTGAGATGCTTGAACTAAGCATGGATATGGAAGCCGACTTAGGAATTGATTCAATCAAACGTGTTGAAATATTAGGTGCAGTACAAGATGAGATCACCGACTTACCTGAATTAGATGCTGAGCAATTATCACAAATGCGCACCTTAGCTGAAATTGTCACTTACATGAACGAAGTGATGAGTTCAGTAAGCGTTGCTTTACCTCAGTTGTTAGAAGAAAGTCCTTTGTCTAATAGCATTTCGAATAACGTCATTGCTAATAAAACAATTGATGCCAAATTGATTGAGCAAACTATGCTAGCCGTGGTGGCGGATAAAACAGGTTACCCAACTGAGATGCTTGAACTAAGCATGGATATGGAAGCTGACTTAGGAATTGATTCAATCAAACGTGTTGAAATATTAGGTGCAGTACAAGATGAGATCACCGACTTACCTGAATTAGATGCTGAGCAATTATCACAAATGCGCACCTTAGCTGAAATTGTCACTTACATGAACGAAGTGATGAGTTCAGTAAGCGTTGCTTTACCTCAGTTGTTAGAAGAAAGTCCTTTGTCTAATAGCATTTCGAATAACGTCATTGCTAATAAAACAATTGATGCCAAATTGATTGAGCAAACTATGCTAGCCGTGGTGGCGGATAAAACAGGTTACCCAACTGAGATGCTTGAACTAAGCATGGATATGGAAGCTGACTTAGGAATTGATTCAATCAAGCGTGTTGAGATATTAGGTGCAGTGCAAGATGAGATCATCGACTTACCTGAATTAGATGCTGAGCAATTATCACAAATTCGCACCTTAGCTGAAATTGTCACTTACATGAATGAAGTAAATAATGATTCTAGTGCTTCGGTTGTTAGGTTTAATGTGTCTAAAACAATTGATAAAAAGGAGTTAGATGAGTCGCTTCTAGTTTCTACTGAGATAGAAAATATCATCGCATTCACTCCATCTCCTAGTGCTACAGTACAGATTAAACAATTAGCCGCACTTGAATGTATGGATTCACGTGTTGTAAATAAAAATATGCTACTTGTTAATGATGGCCAAGGAAGTTGTGTTTATATTGCAAATAATTTATCTCAATTAGGCTGGAATGTTGTTGTTATTACACCGAGTTGGATCGAAAGTGCAACAACCAAAGTCTTTAACAAAGAAGTAACTAACCTTCCTTTAGATGAAGTCACTGAAGCCGCATTAAGTGTTGTATTAGAAAGTAAAGAACAATGGCAATCAGTTATTTACCTACACCCTAAATCAGAAGTGCTTGGTATTCATTTTGAAAGTAAATATAAAAAAGGCTTACAGCTTGCATTTTTACTCGCAAAACTAAGTAAGCTTAACCAAGTTAATAATGAAACCCGTTCATCATTTGTTGTATTAACGCGTCAGGGCGGAGATTTTTCTACCAATAAGATTGAGAAAAAAGCAGATCTTGTGCAAGGCGGTTTGGCAGGGTTAGTGAAAACGCTCGCTCATGAATGGGATAATGTTTTCTGTCGTATCCTTGATATTCCATCACAATATGCGGCAGAGAAAGTAACAAATATTGTGATCAATGAGTTGAATGATAAGCAAACAAAACCTGTTGAAGTTGGTTTTAACAGTAAAGGGCGTTTGACCTTAGTTGCGAAGTCAACGGATAGTTATACTTTAGAAAGTAGTCACTCAATTGATCAAGATTCAGTTTTTCTTGTTAGTGGTGGGGCAAAAGGCGTAACTGCTCATTGTGTTATCGAGATTGCTAAACAGTACCAGTGTAAATTTCTTTTATTAGGTCGCTCTGCATATCAGGCTCAGGAAGAAACTTGGTCATTAGAGCATGAAACAGAAGAATCATTAAAAAAAGCAGCGATGCAATTTTTAATCGCTGAGGGTGAAAAGCCAAACCCTAAACTAATTCAAAATATGGTTAATCCTGTGCTTGCGAACCGAGAAATCAGTCAAACATTAAACCGTATCTCAGATGAGGGCGGTATTGCTGAATATGTTAGTGCAGATGTATGTGATGCATATAATCTAAAACAAGCCATTGAACCTATTTGTGAGTTATGGGGGGCTATCACAGGTATCATTCATGGTGCTGGAGTATTGGCTGATAAGTATATAGAGCAAAAAACATTGCTCGAGTTTGATCAAGTTTATAATACAAAAGTAAATGGTCTACAGGCGATGTTAGCATGCTGTGTTCCAGAGCGATTAGAGCATCTTGTCGTGTTTTCTTCTGCCGCTGGTTTTTATGGCAACCCAGGGCAATCTGATTACGCAATTGCTAATGAAATACTGAATAAAGCAGCTTATCGATTTAAATTTTTGTATCCAGAGACACAAGTTTTAAGTTTCAACTGGGGACCATGGGATGGTGGCATGGTAACACCTGCATTAAAACGTATGTTTGATGAACGTGGTGTTTACATTATTCCTATTCAATCAGGCGCCACATTATTAGTACGAGAGTTAGCTTCAAATACTAATCGTTGTGTACAAATTGTTGTTGGTACTGATATGTCAGGGAACGATAAAACAACAGAGGATGATTCAACTCCAGTGATTTCGAAACCATTATCAAGCAGTGTGGTTAAGGTATTTAATACCGATAATAGTTCTTTGCTTCGAGATCATCAGATTGATGGGTTTCAGGTATTACCGACGGTTTGTTCAATTGCTTGGATGAAAAGTGTATGTGAAGAATTATATCCAGAATACAAATACCAAGGGATTGAAGAGTTTAAGTTATTTAAAGGTATTGTATTTGATGGCAACCAAGCAAAACAGTTTTTGATTGAAACAAAATTAGTTGAAGACAGCGAGTCATCGATTTGTGTTGATGTCGTGATCAGTAGTGAAAAAGAGAAAGGTAAAACCTTCTTCCATTTCCGTGGATTGGTTAACTTATCTAAGCAAAAATCAGAAATGTTAGTTTATCAAGATGCTTTACCTACATTGATAAAAAAAGACTCTGAAGAAGCTTTGGCGCTTTATCATGATGGTAGTTTATTTCATGGAAAAAATTTCCAAGGAATAAAACAGATACATCAAATGGATGAGTCAGGGATATTGTTAGAGTGTGTTATTGATCAATCAGTTTTACGTTCTCAAGGTGAATTTTTATTAGTTGATAATAATGTTTTAGCTAATGACTTGGTTTATCAAGCTTTACTTATTTGGACAAGTAAATTTATAGGGGAAGGTAGTCTACCGAGTAGTACAGATGCTTGGCAGGTGTTTAGAGAAGTCAATATTAATGAATACTTCTTTGTTAAATTAACTATCACTAAAACAGTTGGACAACGTGTTATTGGTAATATTTTATTAATTGATAAAGATGGTAACATTATTAGCAAGGTAACTTCTGCTGAGGTGACCTGCAGTGCAACATTAAAAGCGTTATTTAAGGCTAACGCATAATATGTTGTCAGTGATAGGTTTAGACGTTAGTTTTACTTCGGTAAAAGGTATCGATGCATTCGATTATCACCTTTACCGAAATAAACCTATCTCGCTGAATAATAATGAATTTTATATGGATTCTCAGCAACTAGTTGATGATATCTATCCATTTGTTAATGGAGTGTTATCGGCTAATCATATAGTGGCGTCATGTGTGGATCTGGTTGCGCTTGATGACGCCAAAAATATTTTCTCGGATATTATTAAAAAAAATAATTGTTTAGCAGATTTTGCAAGTTTTTCTCATGCAAATGAAATTAATCAAAGCTTACAGTTAGCAAAACAATTAAGTTTTGAAAATCACCGACCAACATTGATTTTGTCTATCAACCAAATGCATTTTGATGGAATGGTTGCTTTATTAGTGTGTGATAAAAAGTTACTGAATGATGAGTTTTATCTAGACACAAAAGATCAATTACACTTAGCGCAATTAGCACAAATTAAACATTGCCATTGTTATGCTGAGATAAATGCAACCTCTGTAGAGAAATTAGCGAATTTTAATGCGGAAAATGAAAGTGTCACTACAAACATTAGCCAACATATTCAACAGTTTCTGTTCCAAAATAAGTTAAAAACTAAGCATATTGATTCATTTCTACTTTCACAGAACGATAAATCTGAAAAGCATGCTTTTAAGCCTTTAGAATTTTCACATCAAAAAGGGTGTTTGCATGCTTTTAGTTCGTTAAATTCCTCGCCGTTACTACACGAGCTAAATCAAAAAACTCTGTTTGCAAATTCATTAATAAGCAATGTTGATCTCCTTGATTCTGCTTCTGAAAATTTTAATACGTTATTAGCTTTAGTCTCAGGCATATTGTGTTTAGATCAAGGTTACAGAATCGCTGGAAAACAAAATTTTATTGATCAACAGTTAATTAAAGACTACCCCTTATCAGGTTTATACGCTTTACAGCAATCAACAAGTTATTTGCCTAACAAAACAGAACACTTTCGTCATATATTGTTAAGCCAGATATGTTCAGATAATTTTTCATTAGGTGATAGTCATCATCTGATACAACTTTCTGTAGCAAATCAGATTAACGGTGAAGAAAATGAAAGGTCCGTGAATAACGGGTTTTTGGCGCAACAACCTAGCAAACCCGTGATCGTTACTGCATGTAATATTAGCGTCTTACATCAAAATCTAAATAAAGTGTTAAATAACGTCAAAGAGTTAGAACAAAATTTTAATCTTTTTTGTGAGCAACAATATCATCTGTTTACTGAAAATTTTTCCGATGAAAATATTGAAAGCTTTTATTGTATTGTACTGATTGCATGTTCATTCTCGACATTAGAAAAGCAAATTCAATTAGCTTTGCATGGCATAACTGAGCCAATGGTTAAACCTTGGAAAACACCTACGGGTAGTTATTTTAGTGGGGAGCTAATTCAAACTAAACAAGATCAGAGTTCATTAAACTTTGTTTATCCCGGTGTTGGTGCATTGTATGTGGGGATGGGAAAAGATTTATTACGATTATTTCCTGAAAGTTACCATCGTCTATTAACTATGACAGATGATCTTGCCGCCGCATTACAAGATAACTTAATGACCCCACGTTCATTAAGTAAACCTGATAAAACTCACATAATAGAATATGAAAACTTATTACGGGATGAATTAGCTAATATTGCTGAAGCAGGAGTGAGTTATGCTTGTTTATTAACCACTATATTTCAAGAACAACTTGGATTAAAAGCAACTAGTGCTGCAGGTTATAGCATGGGTGAAGTGAGTATGTTTGCTGCACTTGGTTGTTGGAAGTCACCTCATGTAATGAGTCAACGGCTACGAGAAAGTCCAATATTTACAGCGCAATTATCTGGTCCATTAAAACGTCTGGATAATGAGTGGCCTAAATTAGCTAAAAAAACGGGAACTCCTTTGTGGGAGTCATACCATATTAAAGCGGAATTATTGCAAGTTGAAGCACTATTAGAGTCTTTCCCTCGGGTGTATATCACTATTATTAATACACCTGATAGTTTGGTGATCGCTGGTGATCCTGAACAATGTGTAGCCTTATCAAAACAACTTTCAGTTAGAGCAATAGCACTTAATGTACCTAATATTATTCATTGTCCTTTAGCCAAAAGCGAATATGAAAATATGCAAAAGCTTTATTCTTTGGATATTAAAGAAAAAGTGAGCTGTAAATTATTTTCTAGCTCTTGCTATTTACCCATCCCGATCACTGAAAAAGCCATCGCAACCAGTATTAGTAAATGTTTAACCGAGCAAGTAGATTTCCCAAGGTTAATAAAGCAACTTGCTGCACAAGGTGAACGTGTATTTATTGAAATGGGCGCAGGAAAGTCTTTAGGCACTTGGATTGAAAGAATATTAAAAGATGATTTAACAACTGTTACATGCTTATCGGTTAATCAGAAAAATTTAGATGATCATAGTGCCATTTTAAAAACCATTGCACCTTTAATTAGCCTTGGTTATCAAGTTAATTTACAGTCTTTTTTTACAGGCACGATAATTCGTCCAGTTAAAAAATATAACTGTAACAATTTAGTATCATAGAGAGTATTTATGGAAAACATCGCCATTGTTGGTATTGCTAATTTATTTCCAGGGTCAAGTGCACCTGAAGCATTTTGGCTGCAATTATTGCAACAACAAGATAATCGAACGGAAATTACTAAAAGTGAGTTAGGTGTTGACCCGCTAAAATATTTAGGAAAAAAGGGCGATAGTGATAAATATTATTGTCTATACGGTGGTTATATCCGCGACTTTAATTTTGATGCAACTGAGTATTTACCTGAGCCAAATATTACAGACATAAGCACTGAAAAACTAATGCAATTAGATGACTTACATCAATGGTCATTATTTGTAACAAAGCGTGCTTTACAGGATGCTGGTTATTGGAAAAGTGCAGCATTAAAAGATTGTGGTTTAATTTTAGGTAATCTATCTTTTCCTACTAAGCAGTCTAACTTCCTATTTATGGATCTGTATCATGATGTAGTTGAACTCGCTTTACAAAAAACACTCAATAGCAGCTTTCAATTAACACCTTTTGCAGCAAGAAAAACAGTATCTCCTGAAAATGCGTTAGTCGCAGGGTATCCAGCGGCAATGTTAGCCCAAGTAAATGGACTAGGCGGTAATTCATTTGCGCTTGATGCAGCCTGTGCTTCATCTTGTTACAGCGTGAAACTTGCTTGTGATTATTTGCAAACAGGTAAAGCTAATATGATGTTAGCTGGTGCAGTATCTGCGGCAGATTCTCTATTTGTTAATATGGGTTTTTCTATCTTCCAAGCTTTTCCTGGAAATAATAGACATGCGCCTTTTGATAAAGATTCTCAAGGTTTATTTGCCGCACAAGGTGCGGGCATGATGGTGCTTAAGCGACATAGTGATGCCATTAAAGATGGTGACCGAGTTTATGCTGTGATTAAAGGTGGCGCGTTAACAAATGATGGCAAAGGAGAATTTGTCCTTAGCCCAAATAGTAAAGGTCAGGTGCTTGCTTATGAAGAGGCTTATAAAGATGCACAGATCGACCCTAAACATATTGATTATATTGAATGTCATGCGACTGGAACACCAAAAGGCGATAAAGTCGAATTGAGTTCGATGGAGCAGTATTTTAGCCAGTATGATCATAAGCCATTATTAGGATCGGCTAAATCCAATTTAGGACACTTGTTAACTGCCGCCGGAATGCCTGCGATGACAAAAGCCATTTATGCTTTAAATGAAAAAGTGATCCCTGCGACAATCAATGTTGTTAATGTCATTACAACGCAACATGCTTATTTTTCTCAACAACAAATTCCATCTACTAGTGTTGCATGGCCAGAAGCTGATCATCAAGCAACTGCTGGGGTGAGTGTCTTTGGCTTTGGTGGCAGTAATGCGCATATTGTTTTGCAAGCAGGTGATACACCGTTAATTGAAGATAAGCGTAAACTGAATGATGTTTCTAGTCTGGCTATCGTTGGTATGGATTGTCACTTTGGTTCCATTGAAAGCATTGCTGACTATAAAAATAGATTAAGTGAACAAGGGGGAAATTGTTTTAGAGAGTTACCTAAACAACGCTGGCAAGGGATTGAACAACAGAAGTCGGTATTAAAGAAGGTTGGTTTAACTAAAGCACCCTTAGGTAATTATATCGAACAGTTTGATATTGATTTTTTACGTTTCAAAATCCCGCCTAATGACCAAGATAGCCTGATACCACAGCAATTGTTAATGATGAAAGTGGCAGATAACGCAGCAAAAGACGCAAAACTAGTAGAAGGTGCAAATGTTGCAGTCTTGGTGGCGATGGGCTTAGAGCTTGACCTTCATCAGTATCGCGGCCGTGTTAATTTACAGACACAAATAGAGCAAAGTTTAATTGACCAAGGTATTGAGTTAACAGAGCAACAATTAACTGAATTAACTCATATTAGTAAAAGTAGTATTAATGAGCCTGCGCAATTAAATCAATATACCAGTTTTATAGGTAATATAATGGCGTCTAGGATCTCTGCTTTATGGGATTTTAGTGGGCCAGCGTTTACTGTGTCTAGTGAAGAAAATTCAGTTTATAAATGTGTTGATATTGCCGATAATTTATTAAAAACATCGGATGTTGAAGCTGTCATTATTGCGAGTGTTGATCTTGCTGGTAGTTTTGAAAATGTCAGTTTAAGACAACGTTTTAATCCTGTTTCTGAAAATGCAGAAGTTGAAGTGGATCCTACTCAACAGCAAAATTGGTTAGTGGGTGAAGGAGCAGGAGCGATTGTACTGAGAGCTGTCAGTAGTGAGCGACAGAGCCTTGAGCTAGGTAACTTTTCTGAATCTGTTTATGCCAATATTGAATCTTGTGTATTTACCGCCAAGCAAAACCAATCAGGCAACGAAGATGTCGCGTCTCTTGCATTGCATGAGGCAGGTATTGAAGCTAATCAAATATCTCAAGTTGAATTATTTGCTGCTGGTAACCAATCACAACTAACACAAGAGAAATGTGCCTTAACAGCTGTTTACCCAATGGCTAAATTAGTCTCTTCAAAACAGCAAGTGGGACATTTATATAATGCTTCCGGTATGGTGAGTTTGATTGCTAGTGTGTTAGCGGCTAAATCGAATATTAAAGAAACTAAGTATGTAGCAATCAATGGACTAGGTCTTGATAACAGCATTGCACATCTTATCGTATCAAATAACAATGCATTAAAAGCGATAAGTTCAACGCTAGAGGATACGCTTAATAAATCTCAAGTTAAAAAAGCTAGCCTTATTAAGAGCGTGTCTTTAGGTGGAAAATCTATTTATGACAGTATTTGTTGTGAAAGAAATAATCCTCTTATTGTACAAATACATCAAGCCTTGAATCCAACACCAGAAATAGTGAAAACAAACATTATTCAACCTGAGCAAGTTTTAATGAATGTCAAAATACCTCAACAACACTCTGCTGTAAGTCAGTTAGCATTTAATAAAGCAACACAGGATATCGAACAAACAAACCAAACACATCAAGCATTTTTACGTGCTCGCTTTATGGCTGAAAAGCAAATTTCAACGCTGATCAAGTTACAAGCGCAAATGAGTATCGCTGGAACGACGACTAATACTCCAACTTCCACTATTTACTTGCCATTGAATGGTGTCACTAAACAGGTTAATGGCGTTATTCAAATCAAAGGGCAAGCAGGCTACCAATACCCTGATTTGCAACTCATTGAGCAATATAATAAACCTGAAAACGTGGTTTTTGATACGCAACAATTAATTGAATTTGCTGAAGGGGATATTGCCAACGTATTTGGTGAGCAATATAAAATTATTGATAGTTATCCTCGTCGAGTACGTCTTCCAACGACGGATTATCTGTTAGTCAGCCGAGTCACTGAACTTGATGCTAAAACAAATCAATACAAAAAAGCGTCGATGTTTACTGAATATGATATCCCTCTTGATGCGCCATTTTTAATTGATGGTCAAATTCCTTGGTCTGTATCTGTGGAGTCTGGTCAATGTGATCTCATGTTGATCTCTTATATTGGTATCGATTTCCAAAATAAAGGTGAGCGAGTTTATCGCTTATTAGATTGTGAGCTAACTTTCCTGGAAGAGATGGCGTTTGGTGGTGAAACATTACGTTATGAAATACATATCGATTCTTATGCAAAAAATGGTGAACAGCTTTTATTCTTCTTCCATTACGACTGTTTTGTTGGGGATAAAAAAGTATTAATTATGCGTAATGGCTGTGCGGGTTTCTTTACAGATGAAGAGTTGGCCGATGGTAAAGGGGTGATTGCAACAGCGAATGACAAAGCACAATTAACTTCCGCTAAAAAATCGTCATTTATACCATTAATTGCGAACAATAAAACACAGTATAACTACCAAGATATGTTGAAGTTAGTCCATGGTGACATCAAAGGTTGTTTTGGGCACGCTTATGATCAACAAGGACGTAATCCTTCATTGAAGTTTTCATCTGAAAAATTCTTGATGATAGAACGTATTACTAAGATTGATAGAAATGGCGGTCATTGGGGATTAGGCATATTGGAAGGGCAGAAAGATCTTACACCTGAACACTGGTATTTTCCTTGTCACTTTAAAGATGACCAAGTGATGGCAGGATCATTAATGTCAGAAGGTTGTGGGCAAATGGCAATGTTCTTTATGCTGTGGTTAGGCATGAATGGTCATGTTAATAATGCGCGTTTTCAACCTATGGCGGGTGAAGCACAAACGGTTCGCTGTCGTGGACAAGTCAGACCACAACATAATACGCTAACTTACCGTATGGAAGTGACTGCGATTGGCATGGAGCCAAGACCTTTCATCAAAGCAAATATTGATATTATTCTTGATGGCAAAGTAGTGGTTGATTTTAAAAACCTTTGCATGGAAATAAAAGAGCAAGATCAAAATAGCCCATTCCCTGTGACGCTACCGAATAACGTAGAGCTGGTTGATGATGCCAATCCGAACCAAGCTTCAATTAATCAACCGTCAGTTAATAATATTGAAGAACAATTGCAACAAATCCAAACTGTTAATGCCATTCCTGTTACTTCAGAAAAAGAATTACAGGTGATTGACGAACGCGGAATCAAACCATTTAAACACCCAGAGCGTCCTTTAATGCGTGTTGAATCTGATTTAACAGCTCCAACAAATAAAGGTGTCGTGCCAATCCAACATTTCTCTGCACCTATGGTAGCAGGACAAAACAGAAAACCAGATACAACACCATTTACACCTTGGCATTTGTTTGAGTTTGCGACAGGCAACATTAGTCAATGTTTTGGTCAAGACTTTGACGTATACCTGGGTAGGACACCTCCTAGAACGCCTTGTGGTGACCTACAAGTAGTTACACAGGTTACAGAGGTCAAAGGGCAGCGTATGGACTTTAAAACGCCATCTAGTTGTGTTGCTGAATATTTTGTACCTGAGGATGCTTGGTATTTCACTAAAAACAGTAGTGAAAACTGGATGCCGTATGCGTTATTGATGGAAATAGCATTACAACCTAATGGTTTCATCTCCGCTTATATGGGCACTACGCTTAAATATCCTGATAAAGATCTGTATTTCCGTAATCTGGATGGTCATGGTGAATTGGTCAAAGCGATTGATTTACGTGGTAAAACGATTGTTAATAAATCAGTGTTGTTGTCTACCAGTATGGCGGGTGGTGCCATTATTCAAAGCTTTAGTTTTGATTTAAGTGTTGAAGGAGAAACAATGTATCGCGGTGGTGCAGTATTTGGTTATTTCAGTGCAGATTCGTTAACTAATCAATTAGGTATCGATAACGGACAAATCACGCAACCTTGGTTTGTTGAACACAATACACCCGATGAAAAAGTTAAACGGATCGATTTAACTGATAATGAGTTGGCATTGTATAAACCTTCTACAGATAAACCTTCTTATCATCTGGCTGGTGGGCAGTTAAGCTTTGTTGATAACGTGACTATTGTTGAAGGCGGTGGTGATCACCAGTTAGCTTATATCTACGGTGAACGTACTATTGATGCAAGTGATTGGTTCTTCCGTTATCACTTTCACCAAGATCCGGTAATGCCAGGTTCATTAGGTGTTGAAGCGATCATTGAATTATTACAATGTTATGCATTGAGTAATGATTTAGGTAAACAGTTTATTAATCCTCGTTTCATTACACCGAAAACAAAAGTTGCATGGAAATATAGAGGGCAAATTACGCCACTGAATAAACAAATGAGTTTGGATATTCATTTAACAGATATCATTAAAACGGATTCAGAAGTGCGTTTAGTAGGTGATGCAAATCTATCTAAAGATGGTCTGCGGATTTATCAAATAAAAGATATTGTGCTTAGCATTGTTGAAGCTTAAGAGAAAAAAGAAATGACACAGAATAAAAATAAAACGCCCTTAATAACTTCCAATCAAGCAGGTATTAATTGGAACTGGGATATTAATACCAATACATTAATGACAGATGAGCATAGCGTAAAGAAAGCTTTCTTAGCTATTGATAAACCTTTGTACCTGGCTCAATCACAAACTGGTGAGATTGGTGCTACACATCAACTTCAAGAGAGCGCTTCAGAAATGAGCGGAGATGTTGTTGCTTTTGCGCAGGCAATTAATGCAAAAGAGCTCGGTTGTAATGAGTTTAAAAGAGCACATGGTGTTAAATACGCATACCATGGTGGTGCAATGGCCAATGGGATTGCTTCTGTTGAATTGGTTATTGCGTTAGGGCAAGCTGGCTTTTTATGTTCATTTGGTGCTGCAGGTTTAATTCCAGATGTAATTGAAGAGTCAATTAAACGAATTCAACGCGCGCTACCTAATGGACCGTTTGCTGTAAATTTAATTCATGCTCCAAGTGAAGAAGCATTAGAGTCTGGTGCAGTAGAGCGATTTTTGAAGCTAGGTGTGAATACCGTCGAAGCTTCTGCATTTTTAGGCTTAACTGAACATATTGTATATTATCGAGTTGCAGGACTGTCACAGAACGCTGATGGCTCTATTAATATCAAGAATAAAGTCATTGCGAAAATTTCTCGTACAGAAGTTGCAGAGAAATTTATGTCTCCTGCACCTCAAAAGATATTAGATAAGTTACTGGCAGCAGAAAAAATAACTGCATTACAAGCAAAGCTCGCTTTACAAGTACCGATGGCCGATGACATTACTGCAGAAGCTGACTCTGGAGGGCATACTGATAACCGACCATTTTTAACGTTATTACCGACTATTATTCAACAGCGAGATCAAATTCAAGCTAGATATGACTATGTGGTACCACTTCGTGTTGGGGCTGGTGGTGGTGTTGGTACTCCTGAGTCAATGTTAGCCGCTTATAATATGGGCGCTGCTTACGTTGTTCTTGGTTCTGTTAATCAAGCTTGTGTAGAAGCAGGGGCTTCAGAGCATACCAGAAAGCTGCTCGCTAATGTTGAGATGGCTGATGTGACCATGGCACCAGCTGCTGATATGTTTGAAATGGGGGTTAAGTTACAAGTGGTTAAACGTGGTTCAATGTTTGCTATGCGAGCCAATAAACTTTATGAGCTTTATAGTAATTACCCAAGTATTGAAGCTATCCCAGCAGTTGAACGAGAAAAAATTGAAAAACAAATCTTTCGTCAAAATTTAGATCAAGTCTGGGAAACTACCATGATATTTTTCCATGCACGAGACCCGGAAATGTTAGCGCGAGTGAAGCAGGATCCGAAACGTAAAATGGCACTAATTTTCCGTTGGTATTTAGGCCTATCTTCTCGATGGTCAAATATTGGCGAAAAAGGGCGAGAGATGGATTATCAAATTTGGGCTGGCCCAAGCTTAGGTGCTTTTAATAGTTGGGTTAAAAATACCTACCTTGCAGATTATGAACAACGTAAAGCCGTAGATGTTGCATTACATTTATTAACTGGTGCTGCGTATTTACAAAGAATAAATCAACTTAAATACCAAGGTATTTCAATACATAATGATTTATTGAGTTATCATCCCTCGGCACCTTTTTAAAATTCATCAATATTTTTAATTCGAATATTTAATTTTAAGCAGCACTTTTTCAAAAGTGCTCGACACCGCAACAACAAGGTAATACATGACGGCTAAAACACAGAATAATCCATTATATGGTTTGAAACTTGAAATACTCTTAACTGAAATTTCAGAACATTATACTTGGCCTGGATTAAGTAAAGCATTGCGTATTGACCGTTTTGATTTTCATACTGGCATGAAATCTACTTGTAAATTTTTACGCAATAACCAATGGGCTCGTGAAAAGGTTGAAACGTTTTATTTACATGAATTTAAAGCATACCCATATCCAGAGCCAAAATTATTAGCTAAACCGCCAAGAGATCGCCATATTCCTGAAGATCAAGTTGAAGGCACTCCAGAAATTATTTCTGATGAATTAATTGAACGTGTTGATATTGCTTGTAAATATCGAGTGTATGATAAAGTAAATGCTATTAAAAAAGAGCCTGTTTATGATCCAAGTAATCCTTGGGGTATAAAATAAAAAACAAAGATAAAAAAGGAGATAGGCGTGTTAACTTGGAAATTATTATTTTTTTCAGAGCTTACTGTTTTACGCTTGTATCAAATTTTAAAGCTACGACAAGATGTCTTTGTCTTAGAGCAAGCTTGCTTATATGCTGACCTTGATGGGTTAGATCAACAAGCATTACATATACTACTAATATCAGAAGAAGACGATGAATTATTGGCTTATTGTAGAATACTCCCGGCAGGAACAAGTTATGCAGAAGTGTCCATTGGTCGAATTTTGGTTGATGTCTCTGCTAGACAGCAAGGTTTTGCTAAACAATTATTGAATAAAGCAATTAATTTTATTTGGCAGGAAATGCAGCAACCTAGGATAAAAATATCGGCACAAATGCATCTACAAGTATTTTATGAGTCTCTTGGTTTTGAGGTCACATCAGATCCGTACGATGAAGATGGTATAGAGCATATAGAAATGCTGTTAATTAATGAATCATTGCTATAACCTTTTATTTAAAGCTCACTCTTTTTTAGAATGATTCTGATTATTTTAAACAACTGATATAATAAATTATATTACCGCCATCGATTCACCTTTTGTGATGGCATTACATTTAGGAACAAAAAATGTCTGTTGAATTACAACGTAATAATCCGTTACATGGATTAAAGACCGAAACACTATTGACTGAATTAGTTGAATTTTATGGATGGAAAATATTATTCGCTGCAACACGTTTTAAGTGTTTTGATGTTAATCCAACGATTAAAGGTAGCCTGAAATTTCTACAAAAAACAGAGTGGGCGCGTTTAAAGTTAGAGAGCTTTTACCTATATCGTTTTAAGCGTATGCCAAAACCAAATGATGCTGAATTTCATTTGAATCCAAGAGAACGCGGCTTTGAACATGGTATCGTCCCTTTATCTCCAATGAAACTAACGATTGAATCAATAGAGTTATCACAAGCTAAAGCGGCTTCAGCGTTTCAAGAACGTCAAAATGAACAGCGTCAGGGAAACCATTCTCGTCAACGTAGAGAACAAGTCAGTAAACATCCAATGCGAGATAATAAAGGCCCTAAAACCACTAAAGAAGAGCCTAAATATGATCCAAGCAATCCTTGGAACGTATAGTTTAAACTTATATGGCTTTAATTTTGGATAATGGGTCTATATTGCTTAGCTTATCGGAAGTCATGTATTAAAAAGGGCGGCTAGTTAAAAACTAGTCGCCCTTTTTATTTTTACTAAATAATATTTTTACCAAGCAAAACCTGTTCTAAGTTGATAGCGACGATCTGTGTAGTCTCCATGCTGTGGTCCAAGTTGCTCTTCGTAAGTACTGAAACCAATTTGGAAAATACTCGCAGTAAAATCAAATCCTGCAGTATATGCACCTTGATAAATACCTGTCGCTAAACCAAATGCAGACCATGAGTTCTCATATAATAATGCAGAAACACCAAAACGAATTCTTTTTATAATGTCAGTATCATCATTTTCAGTGTAAGTTACATTTTTTCCGCTACCTATTGTATAAGTACGAGTTTGGTTTGCATTAAGTAAATCTACATAATCAAGTGCAATAACCGTTTTTTTAATGAAACCTAAATCTGGCTCTATAGCTGCACCAAGATTGACTGTCATAGGTTGAGAGCCATAACTATCGTCGTAATCTAATCCTCCAATATTTAATACGCTGACACCTAAAGAAGGCTTGAGAAAACTATTGAACTGATAAATAGCGCCTAAATCAGCACCAATTGCAGTACCATTATTTTCCATTTTGTCTTGTAAGTTATCCAATATATTGTCGTAATCGACCAACTGATCAGGTGTTAATGCGCCTTCGTAAGATTGTTGAGAAATAACCTTTAAACCTAGACCAAATGATAAATCACCAAGATCATTAGGTTTGATCGTATAACTTGCGGCACCTGTTATACCGCCATAACCTCTGGCTTGTACTTCAAGTAGGTTATAACTATTACCATGTGGGGTTAAATTTGCATCAACAGCACTTAATAAACCGATTGACCAAGCAAATTGACCATGATTGTTTGTCATTGAGCTATAGTTAGATACATCAACGTGAACAGTTTGGCCTGAGTAATCGTCAAAAACTGTTAAAATATCACCTTCATTATCACTATCAATAGCATCATTTAAATCGGTAAATAATGCTTGACCATTTTTACTTGTGCCTGCTTGGAAGCCTAACAATTCGATCACCATTCCATGTTCATTACTTACTTTTGCAATCCCAGCTGGATTAGAAAATATTGAAGTGCTATAACCTCCGGCAGCAACGTTTGCTCCGCCCATTGCCATGATCCGTTGGTCTTTATATAAGTAACTTAGCTCTGAAGCTTCTAACCCTAGCATTGGTGTTGTTAACCCTGCAAAGATGAGCATTGGTAATTTTTTCATATTGATTCCTTTCGTAATTCTTTGCTAATTATTTTTTATTTAAGTAGTCAGTAATATCTTGCATAGTAAAACAAGGTTGATCCGATGTAGTATCACAACCACCAGGTTTGATCTCCTCTTTAAACTTACCTGTTGCTTCAGTGATATCACTATTACCATCTTCTTTATGGGCGAATAAACTATCGATATTACTCAGACCATCATTTAAAGAATCAAGTACAAATGAATTAACAACAAGATCATCTTCTTCCTGACTTGGGCAAACATAACAAGTTGTTTCATTAATAACGCTACAAACAGTGAAATCTGTTTGACAGAAGTTTTCTGTAAATACGATATTGCTTGCTACATTATTTGTAGCACTATCGGTAGAAGAACTTTGTAAATAATATTTATCTTCTGTTCCTCCTGTTACTTTTAGGTGTTGATACGTTTTGCTAATCGTTCCATTAGAGAAAGTAACTTCTTCACTTGATTCAACTTGTATTGGAGATTGGCAGGAAGCTGAATAAGGTAAACTTATACTATTATCGGCAGTATAAGCAGTACTATATCCGATGGCACAGGTAGATTGTTTCATTGCACCTGAGGCATTATCTTTCCAGTCTTTAATATCTCCACCACTTAAAAAATCAATTGCTAAGGCTGTTTTAGTTAAACCAATGACTGCTTGAGTTAGACAGATGCCAACTTCTGTTGGAGTTTTGTCTGCAATGTCGTTGCATTGAGCGTTTAAATATTGAAGTGAGGTATCATGTGATAGCTGAAGATTTGCAAGTGTATTTGTTGTTTTTAGATCTGCTATATCGGTAGAAAAATTTAAAAAACTATCATCAGTTGATTTGTTATCTAAAACGGCTGCTAATATTGAAGGTAATGAATAACCCGCTCTGCCTAAATAAGCAGAAGCAAGGTCAATTAAATAATCATCATCAGAATAGTTATCTTGACATGTAGTCGACTCTAATTTTGTAATCGCATCATCGTAGTTCTTATTATCAAGATCTTGTTGAACGTAATATCTGCAATTATCATCTATTGATTGCTCTCCACAACCTGATAATAGTGCCACACTTGAGGCAATAGAAAATAAAAGAGGGTAGCGCATATTATATCCTTATATTGTTTATCTACAATAATGGTAGATATTTCCATTTATAAAACTCATGCTGTTAACATTAACATTAACATTAACATTAACATTAACATTAACATTAATATTAATATTACAATTCTTTAATCTTTCTTTTCAATATTAAAATTTGTTTTATTAACTGTGATTTTTCTAATTTAGCTAATTGAGTGACTTGAGTATCTCCTGCAAGTATAGACTCTGCTTGTAATTCGTCATTGTTATTATCGATGTTAGCAAGTTGTTGTTTAAGTTCTTTATTTTCCGCTTCAAGCTGTTCTAATTTTTTTTCTTGCTGTATATCGAATTCAGAGGATTTTTTTCCCGCAAAGATAAGTGATTCTAAAGTTTGATTAAGCGGGGCTTGTTTGGCTATTTTTTTTAATTGAATACCTGCTTTAATAGACAAATTAAAAGTATATAGCTTCTTACCATTATCACTATCGCGTGATTTTTTACTCCGCCATGCTTTGAACATTTTATTGCGCAGTTCACGCCCTTCGGGAGTACCTTCTAATTGATGACAAAATGCTTTGAATTTATCTTCATCAAGATTATCAGTATCTAATCCAGTACCATGAGTTAATTTTATAACTAAGTCTGTTTTTGGCATTAAATAATGTTTAACCCAATTCAAATTAGTCTGATTCCACTCAAAACTAGCAGGAATATCGACAGTGATCATTTAAAACTCCTTTAAATCAGTTATATGAATACTCTGATCTCATGACTTTTTGTGTGTCATTAAGTGATGCTGTTAAATGGTTTTGTTATTTTGTTTCATTTTCAATTAACCACATTTTAAATTCTTTTCTTTGTGCTTTATTGGATATTTTATATTGTTCAATCAAAGCATTTGAATTTTTAGCAGGGACTTTATGACTATTATTCTTAATATCGGCAACTGTGATATTATTTTTGTTATATTCGGCAACTATTGCTTCGATATCAGAGTATGGCATAAAACCTTTCCCCTTTAATTGCTCTGCTTTTTCTACTTGAAACTCTCCTTTCTGATTTTTTACATACCATTTTAAGCCGTTATCTATTTGTTTAGTCGCTTGTGAAAGGTTATTAAATTTTTCTGTTCTAATAGAGGTTTTTCCATCGATATTGATTGTAAATATATAAGGTCGACTTTCAATAAAATCTTCATTACCAAATGAGTCAATATATTTAACGACAACTTGTTGTGGACCATCTTCTACTTCAATATCTTTACTACCAAAAAATGAAGATTGTGCTTTAACGCCATTGATAGCTAATATTTCGATATTATTACTTGGAATAATCTCTCCTGAAAAAGCAAATGGACTTACTACTAAGGCTAAAAATAATCCTGTGACTTTCATGTACATTCCTAATGAGTATAAGCGGTATTGTAAATATAAATATGACAGATCATTGAGGGCATTGGTATATTGAAATGTCATTTCAAAGGACTTTCTTAAAAATAATGTGAAATAACGGTATAAATAGCCAATATTTTTGGCTAAAACTATAGATATTGATTGGAAAGTGTATTTTGTAATGCAGATATTTTATTTATTTTCTGTTTTTAATTACAAATAAAAATACCAAACATAAATGTTTGGTATTTTTATTTTTGATGCAGTTTTTAAAAAATTGAATTTATTCTTCTTTATTTTCTTGCATCATTTTTTCAGCTTCTTTTACCATATCAGCACTACCACAGAAAAATGGTACACGCTGATGTAGTTCTGTTGGATTGATTTCTAATATTCTTTGGAAACCATCAGTTGCCGCACCGCCTGATTGTTCAGATAAGAAGGCAATTGGGTTTGATTCATATAAAAGTCTTAGTTTACCAGTTGGAGCTTGTGCTGTTGATGGATAAATAAAGATACCACCTTTTAACAAGTTACGGTGGAAGTCAGCAACCAATGAACCAATGTAACGCGAAGTATAAGGACGGTTCTGTGTAGGTTCAATTTCTTGGCAGTACTTGATATATTTTTTAACACCTAATGGAAATTTTAAGTAATTACCTTCATTAATAGAATAGCAATTCCCCATTTTTGGTGTTGTCATATTTTCATGTGAAAGGTAAAACACACCTAATGAGGGATCACAAGTAAAGCCATGAACACCGTTACCTGTAGTGTAAACAAGCATTGTCGATGAACCATAGATAACATAACCTGCGGCAACTTGATTAATACCAGGCTGTAAGAAATCTTCAAGAGTAACTGGAGTACCAACAGGGCTAATACGGCGATAGATTGAAAAAATAGTACCTACTGAAACATTAACATCGATATTAGTAGAGCCATCTAGTGGATCCATCAATACAACATATTTGCTGTTATGGCCACGCTCACTATCAAAACTAACAAAATCATCTTCTTCTTCAGAAGCAACACCACACACTTCGCCGCGAGCTTCTAACGCATCTTTAAATTTATCATTGGCGTATAAATCAAGTTTTTGCTGTGTTTCACCTTGAATATTTTCAATACCGGTAGCACCGATTATATTAGTAATACCAGCTTTATTAATTTCACGGTTAACTATTTTAGCAGCTAAGCGAATGGCTCCTAATAAGCCTGTCAATTCCCCACTAGCCTCTGGGAAATCATGCTGTTTTTCAATAATGTATTCGCCTAAAGTGATCATATACTCTCCAATAAGTGTTGGATTTTATTATAGTATTAATAATAAAAATTCTTTTCAAAAAAGATGTTGCTTTGTTCGGATTAATTGAGTGACTAGCTATGCTGTATTAGAAATAAGGGCTAATTATTCATTGCGTTACAAAACTAGTTTAATGTTATTTATTTTACAAGTTATCAGCCTTAACTTACAGAAATATCATATTTATTTTGTTTTTATGTCGTAAAAACACAAGCTTTATGCCTAGCTTGTGCTTGACCGCATAATTCCTTCATTTATTTCTTGTTTAAAATCATGTTTGTACAAAATATTTTGAAGTTTTTTAGTCTGTTTTTTAGTATTCAATAACATTATTTAAAGCTATCTTGCTTTTCTTGCTTTATTTTTAGCCCGACGAACAGCAGAGGGTTTTGTTTCTGCTTTACGTTTTTCTAGCATTTGGTTACGTTCTTGTGTTGCTTTATAACGACTTTTTTTAAAGCTTTTTCCATCTTGCTGTACTTCAGTGCTTCTATCGAATTCATATCCGGGATAAACGATACGATCGAATTTTCTATCAATTAATGTTTCAATATTATCCAAGAATTGCTCATCTTTAGGACTGACTAATGAAATAGCTTGACCATTTTTACCTGCACGACCTGTACGTCCAATACGATGTACATAATCTTCAGCTAAGAATGGTAAATGGAAGTTAACAACATAAGGTAAATCAGGAATATCTAAACCACGAGCGGCAACATCTGTTGCAACTAATACTCGAACACTACCTTCTGTAAATTGTTGAATTGCTTTATTTCGGGCACCTTGGGTTTTATCTCCATGGCATAATGCAGCTTTAATACCATCTAATTTTAATTCTTGTGCTAATAAGTTGGCACTTTCTTTTGTCCCTGCAAAAACTAAAACTTGTTTCCAGTTTTTAACACCGATTAATTCTGATAATAATTCACGTTTACGTGTTTCACTAACCCAATAGACCTGTTGTTTAACTTTGCCTGAAGTTGAGTTTTGTTTTGCTGTTTCGATGTTCTTAGGTGTATGTAACAATTTATTAGCAAGTGTTTTAACTTTATTGGAGAAAGTCGCTGAAAACATTAATGTTTGATGTTTTTGTTTAATAATATCGGTTATTTTTTGGATGTCAGTTAAGAACCCCATATCCAACATACGATCAGCTTCATCAAGTACTAAGTGTTTAATATGGGCAAGATCTACTTGGCGAGCATTAACATGTTCAATTAAACGCCCAGGTGTTGCTATTAAAACATCTACACCTTGTTTAAGCATTTGAGTTTGAGGTGACATGTTTGCACCACCAGTGACAGCACACGATGTTAAAGGTAGAAATTGACTATATTGTTTAACATTTTCAGCAACTTGTAATGCTAATTCGCGTGTGGGAGTTAAGATAAGAACCTTAATCGTACGAGAGCTACCAATATTATTTGGTGGGTTTTTCGCTAAAATATCTAATAAAGGAAGAGTAAATGCAGCCGTTTTTCCGGTGCCGGTTTGTGCACTGGCTAATAGGTCGTGTCCGGCACGGATCATTGGAATTGCTTGTTGCTGGATTGGGGTTAATTTGGAATAACCACATGCTTTAACTGCTTTTAAAAGATTTGCAGATAAACCTGCTGCATCAACACTCATAATTAAACCCTATGTAAGTACATTATAAAATCAGCGCAGTATAACAAACTCTATTTGTAATGTTGGAAAAATAATAAGGCTATTGAGGTGACTTACTGAAATTATTAGTCGACAAATGTCATTGATCTTTTATTAAGTAATTTTTCTCTAATGTGTTCTTTTATTTATTGGGTACTTTTATAACGGCTATAAATAATAGGGTGGGTGTCTTGGCGTAATCTATTGCTTACAGTATGATAACTTTAATTATATTTTATCAGGAAGCCCTTTTATGTTTGATCACCTTCGTACTGTTACACCACTTGAAGTTAATGAAAAAATAGAAAATAAACAGAGTTTTGTATTAAATATCGTTGCCACTTGGTGCTCTGATTGTATGGATCAGCAAGAAAATATCATCTCTTTTGTTAACGAGTTGAAACAGCAAGAATTAGACGTAGTGCAACTAATTGCTCAGCATGAAAAAGGTGTTTTTGTTGATCTTGCTTATCAACAGTTAGTTGAACATTTCGGTGGGCATGGTTATCCGCGCACTGTACTCATTAAAAATGGTGAAGCAGTGAGTACCAGTAATGTTGAGATAATAAGTGAAACTGAACTATTAGCCTTAGCAACAGAATTTAGCAAACTTTAAGAAAAGAGCTTATTCAGCATTTTAACCTATGCAATAAGTTGTTATTTACCTCAACTATATTGACCCCTAGTATTCACAAACAAGTATCAATTTAAAAAAGTGATGCTTGTTATGTGAACATAATAAGAATCATACTATGCCATCAACCTCTAAAATTACTGAGTATTTAGCTCAAGAATGTCACATTTCCTTTAAACAAGCTGATAGTGCAATTAAATTATTGGATGATGGCAATACAGTTCCATTTATCGCACGATATCGTAAGCATTTAACTCAGTCATTAGGTGATAATCAACTTCGTTTATTAGAAACCAAGCTTCATTATTTTAGAGAATTAGAGACTCGTAAAGTCAGCATATTAAAATCGATTGATAGCCAAGGTAAATTGACCAAACAGTTACAAACACAAATACAATCAATACAAGATAAAGTAAGTTTAGAACATTGCTATGCACCATTTAAGACTACACGTGTTAGCAAGGCTAAATTAGCAGAAGAAGCAGGTTTAATGTTATTAGCCAAACAATTATGGCAATCTCCGAAGCAACAATTTAATAGGATTGCAGGTCGTTATATTAATGCCAGCAAAGGTTTTGTAACACCAGAGCAAGCATTAGAAGGTGCATTAGCTATTGCAGTTGAAAATATAACGCAAGATGTTGAATTGTTAACATTACTGAAAAAGCATTTAGGAGAACAAAGTGTATTGACTGCAGTCGTTGTGAAATCAAAAATAAACGCAGCAATTAAGTATAAAGATTATTTTGATTTTAGTGCTAAATTAAACCAGATACCTGCACACAGAGTACTCGCTATGTTACGAGGAAAATCAGAAGGTTTTTTACGTTTAAAAATTAATGCAGACCCATTTCAAAAAGACAAAAAAACTTATAGTTATTGCCAAACCTTAATGGCAAAACATCTTAATATTTATCTTGCTAAAGATGATCATGACTCTTGGCATCGAAAAGTCATCGATACTGCGTGGCGTACAAAATTGTTACTCAACCTTGAAAAACAATTCCTCGTACAATTAAAAGAACAAGCCGATAATGAGGCCATAGAACAGTTTGCTAATAACTTAACCTCATTATTAATGGCTGCACCCGCAGGCGAAAAAGTGACACTAGGTCTAGATCCTGGTTTTAAAAGTGGTTGTAAATTAGCGATCATTGATAAAACAGGAAAACTATTAGATTACGCGACTATATATCCGCATCAACCTCAGCGACAAATTGCTAAAGCAATACAGCAAGTAAGTCAGTTGATCAAACAATATAAGGTTGAATTAATTGCAATTGGTAATGGCACAGCGTCACGTGAAAGTGAGCAGTTTATTGCTGAAATATTGCAATCAATAGACTTACCCATAAAAGCTATCTCAGTGAGTGAAGCGGGTGCATCAGTTTACTCTGCATCACAATTAGCAGCAGAGGAATTTCCAAATTTAGATGTTACAGTACGTGGTGCTGTTTCTATTGCCCGCCGTTTACAAGACCCTTTGTCAGAGCTCGTTAAAATTGAAGCAAAAGCTATTGGTGTAGGTTTATATCAACATGATGTACAACAGACTTTGTTAGCAAATCGATTACAAGCGGTGGTAGAAGACTGTGTTAATAAAATTGGTGTTGATTTAAACACGGCCTCGGCTCATTTGTTATCGCATGTCGCAGGGTTAAATACAACGATTGCTAATAACATTGTTGAATATAGAGATCTGCATGGGCGCTTTAACTCTCGTCAAGCACTCAACAATGTTAATAGATTAGGAGCAAAAGCATTTCAGCAAGCCGCTGGTTTTTTAACAGTCAATAAAGGAGAAAACGGTTTAGATGAAACCATTCTGCATCCAGAGCAATACCTATTAACGAAAGAGTTTCTTCTTTTAAATAAGATAACCGTTGAACAAGTATTAGCATCACCAGAAACATGTGAATTAAACATACCTGAGGATATGGATAAAGATAAAGTCATTGCTTATCGGGAAATTTCGAATGTACTTAAACAAGTACGCCGTGATCCTAGAGCTGAATTTAAAAGTGCAGAGTTTGATCAAAATATTCAAAAAATAACTGATCTCAGTGTCGGAATGGCACTACAAGGTGCAGTCACGAATGTGGCTAATTTTGGTGCTTTTGTTGATTTAGGTGTTCATCAAGATGGGTTAATTCATATATCAATGTTAAAAGAAGGTTTTGTCGATGATCCTCAGAAGGTAGTTAAAGTAGGGCAAATAGTTAATGTAGAAATTATTAGTGTTGATACAGAAAGAAAGCGTATTGCATTGACTATGAAGTCCATTAAACAACCATCAATATAAAAACTGATAACTGATAACTGATATAAGTAATTAGATAAAATGAAGTTAAATAAACGTTTGTTAAATTTATCGGAAATGGTCACTTCACCCTACCACCTTGTATGGGATTGTTGTTGTGATCATGGTTTATTAGGATTTAAAATCCTAGCAGATGGCTTGGTTAAACAAGTTAATTTTGTGGATCTTGTTCCTGCTATTATTGATAAATTAGATAAAAAATTATCAATGTATGCGTACCATTTACCTAATGATGTTAGCTGGAATACCTTTTGCCAAGATGTAGCAAGTCTACAATTAATGGAAGACAAGCATCAGAGTCAATTATCACCGATTCCTAAGCAATTAGTTATTATCAGCGGAGTAGGGGGAGAGTTAATGATTGATATGCTTGAAGGTTTAATGCAACGTTATCGTGGATATAACATCGATTATTTATTATGTCCGGTACAGCATACTTATAAATTACGGACTGCATTGATTAAATTAAACTTTAAGTTAAAAGAAGAGCGCTTGGTGGTTGAAAATAAACGAGGTTATGAACTCTTATTGGTTAACCAAGTTGTAGGTAAAGAAATTTCTTTGAGTGGAAAAAAAATATGGGAGCCAAAAAACTCTCATAAACAATATCTCGTTAAACTTATTGCACATTATCAACGTATGGAAAGTTCAGATTCGAGTCATAAATTAAGCCAGCTTGATCAGGAATTAAATACAAAGGCATTAATGGATTACCGTCTTGTACTTCAAGAATATTATCAAAATACAGTAGAGTCCCATTGGAATGTTAACGAGGATAAAGACGAGTCATTGTTTTGAAATCGCTATTTTTAAAGTATCTGCAGAAAATTTTCCAAGAGTTATGGGGTTATGTTTTGGGTGGGGTAATAATCATAGTGAAGGACATATTTCTCCTACAGGTAAACCCTCTATAAAAGGTGACGACTCTGTTACTGGATTTACCGATTTATACCCGATAGTAAGCCTTGCGTGGAATGAAGATAAGAATAATTGGATGACTTATGTAACAGGTGGCATTCCTGTTGGTGATTATGATTCAAGCCGATTAGCTAATATCGGTATAGGTCATTCTGCTATCGATATTGGCGGTGGTTATACTTATTTTAATGAAACAAGTGGTAGAGAGTTTTTGGCAGTGCTTGGCGCTACTTATAACTTTGAGAACTATCATACGGGGTCTCGTTGGTTATGTTTACGGTCAATTAACGGAAGATACTAGCGCTTATGCCTACAATGATGGGTTAAAATCAAGCATTGCCTCTATTGCACCTGAAATAGGCTATTCATTTACAATGAATGAGCAACAAGCTTATATTAACTTACGCGGTTATTGGGAGTTTTCTGCTAAGCATCGTGTTGAAGGTACCGCTATTTTCACTACAATCAGCATTCCTTTTGGTGCTAAAAAATAAATATTTTATAAGTTTTTTCTCAGAGTTATTTATTCAATTTTAAAGGGAATGGATATGAAGGTAAATGTGGTTTTGAAATCATTAGGGTACATTTAGCAGGTATAGAAATATTTGCTGTTCAACCCTTTTTATGCGGTTCTTCCTTTCACCTTTTTTATAAATTAAATGTAAAGTAAATGGCAGTAAAATTTAGTTTTATCAAAGACATAGAGGTTTTATATCTATCTTGATACAAATGACTTAATTAAAGCGTTCACAACGTTAAATAGATTATATTTTTTGATGTTTATAGTTGTTTTTTGTGGCTGAAACATTAGAATCTGGCATGGTTTCGTTTCTTTAGTTTTTAGCCTAAAACGAAAAGTTTGTATTTAAAAATCTATAATCAAAAGCTCTTTAAAGTGAGCCTCCATTACATTGCAAGGGATTATCAATGTCGGAATATAAAAGAAAATCTAACCTTAAAGATAGCATTATTAGTGGTATTGTTGTTCTCGCGATACTAGTGGCCGCTGTTGTATTTTTAATTAATCAGTTTTCGGAAGTGGACTTAAGCAAAAAAGAATTAGAAGACTTAAGGTCAGAAATAAAACTTGCTGAGGTTGATCTACTGGAAAAACAAGATAAGTGGGAATTAAAAATAATAAGAGATACAAAATACATTGCAGCTCAAGAAGAAGAATTAAATTTAGCATTTAAGGAATTTGAAGTTGAGCGAGCTGCATATAAAGAAGAGATCGAAAAACTAAAAGCTAATTACAATTCTAACACTCCTAATGTCTCTAGAAAACAAATTGAAAGAGAAATTCGTGCTGAGTTTGCATCAAAAGGTAATAACCGAGCACAAATCAACCGACTGAACAGTCAAAACTTAGCATTAAAAGCCAAAAATGATGTGCTTGAAAAAGAAATGGTTGAATTCAGAAAGTGGCAAAAAGAATCTGCAAAAATTAATAAAGCAGCTGCACTTGCTGAAGAGAAAAGAAAAGCACAAGATGAAGTCGTTAAATTAATGGATGAATTTACTGCCTTTGATATTGATCTTAAAAAACCTAATTGGTGTGATAAAGAATACAGTGAACGTTTTTATCAAGCTGAAGATAAACTAAATGAAATCAAAGACCTTGTTAAGAAACACAACTTTGGCGATTCCTATAAAGCCTTCTTAGTCGACGCTTCTCGAAGCACTTCAAATACAGCCCCTGACGGTTGGTGTAACGGTGTAAAAATGTAATCGTTAAGAGACTGTAATAAAAACTGTGTAACTGCTTATTTATAATCCTACTATTTGGAAAAGGATAAGCAGTTATGGATCAGAAGCAATTAGAAGCGTTTGCTCGTGAAGCCGCGAAAACATTAAAAACAGAAAAAGACCTCAACAACTTTAGTCAGATGCTGACTAAGATAACCGTTGAAGCTGCATTGAATGCAGAGTTAGACGACCACCTTGGTTATTCCAAACATCGAAAATCATCAACCACTAACAGTCGTAATGGCAGTTCAACTAAAACTATTATTACTGACGATGGCCAGTTTGAACTTGAAACTCCCCGTGACAGAGAAGGCTCTTTTGAGCCTCAGT
>NZ_SNUW01000031.1 GCF_004376845.1 Psychromonas algarum | reverse complement strand
AGTTAGTGGTGCCCGTGGCACTTTCGCCCAAGGCTTGCACCTCGGCATTGCTGTTATCTAAATGGTAGGTCCACGCGCCGCTGGCATCGATGTCTAAGCTGCCGTGATTCCCCGTTCCCGTAATACCGCTGGCCGCGGTAAAGTGGTCTTCACCCGCATCCACATCGGTGATACTCAAGGTGCCACTGGCCGTGGATTGGCTCGCAATGTCTTCTTTCACTGAGCCCGTATCCGTGCCCGCAATCACGGGCACGTCGTTGGTGCCGGTAATATGGATAACTAAATCTTGTGTCGCAACATCGCCGTGCTCATCAGTCACCGTCACAGCAATGCTCACATCTTGCGATGTGCCCGCCGCTAAATGGGCGTAAGCCGGGTGGCTGGCATCAAAGGTATAGCTGCCATCTGCATGTAAGCTAAACCCATCCACTGGCTGCGCAATACTGAACGTCGCAGTAGCATGGTCATCCACATCACTCGAGGTAATAGTACCCGTGACTGTACTGCCTTCCGCCACGGTTTTTGCGCTGATGTCAGTGATAACAGGGGCGTCGTTGGTGCCGGATAACGTGATGGTCAAGGTTTGTGCGTCTGTCTCGCCTGCACCATCGGTGACCGTTACTGGGATGGTGATGTCTTGCGTATCGCCGACAGCAATGTGCTGATAAGCCGGAACGCTCGCATCTAATGTGTAGCTACCATCAGCATGTAAGGTAAAGCCATCCGGCAGTGTACCGGTCGCCGTGTACGTCACGCTGTCACCGGTATCCGTGTCCGTTGAGCCTAATTGACCGCTCACTGTCGTGTCTTCGTCGCCAGCTTGTGTCAAGGTCGCCGTGGTAAAGGCGGGCGCGTCATTGGTCCCGGCAATCGTCACTGTTATGGTGTGCGCGGTGCCATCAGCTGAGGTGACCGCAAAGGTGTCCGTCAGTGAATTGGTGGTGCCTGTTGCGCTTTCCCCCAAGGCTTGCACCTCGGCATTGCTGTTATCTAAATGATACGTCCACGCGCCACTCGCATCGATGTCTAAGGTGCCGTGATTACCGGTACCCGTGATGCCGCTGGCCGCGGTAAAGTGGTTTTCACCCGCATCCACATCAGTGATGGTCAAGGTACCACTGGCCGTTGATTGGCTCGCAACGTCTTCTTTCACTGAGCCCGTATCCGTGCCCGCAATCACTGGCACGTCGTTGGTGCCGGTAATATGGATAACTAAATCTTGTGTCGCAACATCGCCGTGCTCATCAGTCACCGTCACAGCAATGCTCACATCTTGCGATGTGCCCGCCGCTAAATGGGCGTAGCTAGCGTGGCGGGCATCAAAGGTATAGCTGCCATCTCGGTTTAAGGCAAACCCATCCACTGGCTGCGCAATACTGAACGTCGCAGTAGCATGGTCATCCACATCACTCGAGGTAATAGTACCCGTGACTGTACTGCCTTCCGCCACGGTTTTTGCGCTGATGTCAGTGATAACAGGGGCGTCGTTGGTGCCGGATAACGTGATGGTCAAGGTTTGTGCGTCTGTCTCGCCTGCACCATCGGTGACCGTTACTGGGATGGTGATGTCTTGCGTATCGCCGACAGCAATGTGCTGATAAGCCGGAACGCTCGCATCTAATGTGTAGCTACCATCAGCATGTAAGGTAAAGCCATCCGGCAGTGTACCGGTCGCCGTGTACGTCACGCTGTCACCGGTATCCGTGTCCGTTGAGCCTAATTGACCGCTCACTGTCGTGTCTTCGTCGCCAGCTTGTGTCAAGGTCGCCGTGGTAAAGGCGGGCGCGTCATTGGTCCCGGCAATCGTCACTGTTATGGTGTGCGCGGTGCCATCAGCTGAGGTGACCGCAAAGGTGTCCGTCAGTGAATTGGTGGTGCCTGTTGCGCTTTCGCCCAAGGCTTGCACCTCGGCATTGGCGTTATCTAAATGATACGTCCACGCGCCACTCGCATCGATGTCTAAGGTGCCGTGATTACCGGTACCCGTGATGCCGCTGGCCGCGGTAAAGTGGTCTTCACCCGCATCCACATCAGTGATGGTCAAGGTACCACTGGCCGTTGATTGGCTCGCAACGTCTTCTTTCGCCGCGCCCGTATCGGTACCACTAATGACAGGTGCATCGTCGGTACCTGAAATCGTAATGGTTAAATGCTCGGTCGCCGTATTTCCCGCTGCGTCCGTAACATGATATTCATACACATCTTGGATCGGTTGACCTGCAGCCGTTAACCCTTGAACTGCGCTATCGGTGTTATCCAAATCATAGGTATACGTACCGTCCGCATTTAAGTGCAAGGTGCCGTGTGTACCGGTTATATCACCGGCATTGCTGACCGTCATGCCCGTTTCATCGTTGCCTAACACGTTGCCATGAGTGACTGCCGCGGCTTGGTCTTCTGTTGCACCAATGTTGTCAGTAACCGTCATTGCGCCAGTATCAAGCGTCACGTCTAAAGTGCTAGAGGTTACGGCTGGAGTACCTGTCGCGCCTGGCGCGGTCGCTACTGCTTGTAAATGATGTACTTGTCCTGCATCAGTGCCAGCCAGTGCTGAGGTGTCAACTGTGTAGTCACCGTTTGCATCCGCTGTCGTTGTCGCAACAATCGTCGTACCGTCTTTAATTTCCACTACTGAGAACGGAATATCCACATGACCGGTAATAGTTGGGGTGATATCTGACGTAATATTATCGTTCTCGTTACCCGCTGTACCTTGACCAAACGAATCACTGGTACTCGCTAAATCAATAGTCACCGCGTTGGTCGGTGGCGTAATGGTTGGCTGCGTTGGCGCGGCTTGTGTGATGGTTGGCGCTGTTGGCGTGCCCACATGAACGACCACAGGCGTATGAGGATTCGCCGCCGTTGGACCACTCATTGTTGCGCTCACATCAAAGGTCACGTACTTGATATCGGTGCCGCCGTGGTTATCCGCGACCTGCACTTCAAATACGTCTTGGCCGCTGTATTGACCCGTATTGTGATCATACGCCATGCCTTTCACTGTGCCTGGCGTTTGTGTATAAACGTAATCACCCGTTGCTGGGTCAACAGTTAACGTACCGAACGCGCCCACCCCTTGTGTGGTAGTAAAGGTGTGCGTATCGGTGGTATCAACATCCGTTTCAGTTAATGTGCCGGTAAACGGTTGAGCCGCATCTGGCGTGAGCGTCAATTCTGGCGCGTCATTGGTACCGGTGATGGTCACCGTTAATACCGTTGGTGTACCGTCTGCCGCCAATACTGTGATGGTATCGGTTAATGGTTGACCTTCGGCTAACGATTGAATTGCAAGCTGTGAGTTATCTGCCGTGTACGTCCAATGTCCATTATCGGTTACCGTAAATTCACCGTAACCATGATCACTCGGCGCGCCAGTAACTGCTTGGAAGTGCGCTTCACCAGCATCTGCATCGGTGATATGTAGCTGGTCTGACACGGTTAACGTCGGAGTGGTGGCGTCTTCGGTTAAATCACCGGTGGTGGTGCCGGTGATCACTGGCACATCATTGGTACCGGTGATGGTGATGGTCAAGATGTCGTGCGCCGTATTACCGGCCACATCGGTCACTTCATACGTGAACTCTTGGGTAGCGGTCTTCCCCGCGGCTAATGCACTGGCATGAGCGTTATCTAAATCAAAGGTATACGAGCCGTCTGCCGCTAAATGCAAGGTGCCGTAAGGGCTGCTTAAATCACCAGCATTGCTGACTGCCATGCCCGATTCATCGTTGCCTAACACGTTGCCGCTAGTCGCTGCCGCAACTTGGTCTTCTGTTGCCGTTGCGGCATCTGGCGCCGTAGTCGCGCCCGTGTCAATTGTCACATCTAACGGTGT
>NZ_SNUW01000030.1 GCF_004376845.1 Psychromonas algarum | reverse complement strand
TTTATTTAACGAATAATGTTAACCGGGCCAGTCCAAGTGATTGTTTCACCATTAATAGTAACTTCGCTGGTGGTTACCTCATTTACCCCTACAGCATTGCTTACACACACGTTGATTTGTGTTTCATCATCTAAGTGGATAGCAATAACCGAAGCGACATCATCAGCTTGTAATACTTCAACTGAAGTCACACGTCCACGTGCATTTAAGCTCGCTTCAACGGCTTCATTAAAGTAACCGTGAGTTTCATACACGTTAGCAAATAAATGGTTTGCGGCTTTTTGACGTAAAATGAACATTGGCTCATTACGTAAATTAAAGTCAGGGTCATTCGCACCAGTGCGAGCAAAAATCACTTCGCTGTTGTCATTGGCACTGCTGATAAGTGAATAATAACTGTCGCCCATTAACCATGTTGTTAATGATGAGCCTGCTACTTTACCTTGACCTAAGTTCCACAAGTGTTGGTAACCATGTGCGTCACCCACAGTGCCTAAACGTTTGTGTGTTTGGTATTCAAAGTCAGTACGGATGATTTGACCTTTGTAATGAACCGGGTAATCGTAGCTATGTTGCTCGTCACTTATCATGCGGAATAAATCAATAATCAATGGTTTTTCGAAACCCGCTAATTCCACCATGATAACCGTCCGTTGCTGGTCGATACCAGGGTAGTAATCACGCGCAAATGCACTCATTGCTTGTAGTTTATTATCACCAGACTCATCACCTAAGATAGTGAAGTGTTTCTCACCATTGTGCTGCTGTGCAATCGCAGTACTACCTTGGTTTTGGCTAATACCATCAACCACGACAGTGTTATGAGCAATCGTTTGCTTACAGTAACTTTTGTTCTCAGGAATGTAACGCCCCCCAAACTTAGGCTCAATGTTTACCCAACGTCCATAACCGTAATCGTTAATAAACTCTTGGTTATTATTGAATAAGCTTAAATGTAATCCATCAAAATGACCGTGGTCTAATGCAGAGTGAAGTTTTGCATCACTACCGTGTTGGCCATACCAAAGTAGTGCCATGCTATCGTCTGACTGTGCATCACGATGACGTAAAATAGTCACGCCACCACATTCACCTTCAGCACCATCACTGAGGCTTAAACTACCCCAACTAAAGTTCGCCACATCCGCATTGTTATCTAATGCATTTGATAGTGTTGCACCTGTGTTATGTACCCATACGTGACCTTGATGTTTAGCCATCGCTAATAATGTTTCATTTTGCTCGTAACGGTCAAAACAAATATTAGTCGCCAATAAAATACCTAAATCTTTAATGTCCATCGTACGTGATGAATCATTTAACGCAGGTAATGTGCCATCTGGAAATGCTGTAGACATTACCGCGTAAGCGGTTGTTTTAATCACTTCATCTTTTAATTGGTAGATACCAATCTCAGGTTGACGACGCTCAATGGTTTCAGCAAATAAGAAAATAGGGCGTAGTGAGAAACGATGGTAGTAAGGACCTTCCATGTAGTAACCATCTGGTGAAAACAGTTGTGTTAGCTGTGCAATGAACCCGCCTGACACACTGTCACCTTTAAGACCGTAGATAGCTTTATCTACCGTTGCTTGGTCATTGATAGCATAAGCACAAATACCAGCACTGGCTACAGACCATAAACCGTGATTATGGATAATGTCGAAGTTTTCTGCATAAGTGACCACGAACATTTCCAGCATCACTTTGAACAAGTCATTTTCAATTAACTGTTGTTGTGCATCAGTTAATTCATGGCGAATACACGAGTAAGCACACGATGAATATAACATCCACATGTTCTCATTCAGTGTTTGATGAAATAAACGACCTGGTTTATTTGAATCACGACTGATGTTCAATTCACGGTGTTTATATACTTTTGCATATTCCACTAACATGGTTGTTGCGTAATCTAAGTAACGCTTATCGTCAGTGATAAGGTATAAACGACCCGCTAAATCCAAATGGATATAGTTTTGTTTATGACGGTTATGCTCATAACCGCCAGCTTCACCGTGACCCGGGATTTCAATGCCGATTGGCATGTACGCTTCTAGCGCGTTAATTTCTTCTGCAATAGAGCGTCCAATCAGTGAATCTGCGCCCACGTGTTGGCGTAAGTCAGCTGCTTGCTCATAGCTCATTAATAGTGGTTGGTAACTCATGATTAATCCTCTTTACTGTCTACAGCCACAAAACCTTGGAAGCTGTACGATTGATTATTAAATTCGATAGTGGTTTGGCTGTCTGCTGTTGCAGTGCGGTCATTGTTAACCATCACGGTTAATGCAATCCCTTCACCGATAATATCAACAACGGTTGCTTGTGCATTAAAGCCAACGATATTAACGGTGTGGATTTTACCGCGTGCATCTAAGCTCGCTTCCACCGCTTCATTAAAGTAGCCGTGTGTTTCAATCACGTTAGCAAACAAGCTGTTTTTAGCGTCTTTGCGACGTAATATTAAACTGGTTTCACTGCGTAAGTTAAATGATGGGTCGTTCGCACCAGTGCGCGTAAAGTAAACCGTATCATCACTTGATGCTGCGCCTAACCATGTGTAGTAACTGATGCCTTGTAACCAACTTACTAATGTTGTGTCCTGTGCAGGACCTTCACTTTCATTCCAAAGATGTTGGTAACCCGCATCATCACCCATTGGACACAGCTCTGTGTGTTGCTTGTGTTCAATATTAGTGCGGATGATTTGACCTTGATATTGTAGTGAGTAATCGTATTGATGTGCGGCTTCACTGCTGAGGCGGAATAAATCGATTAATAACGGTTGTGCTAATTGCGCATGCTCAACTAATACCAATGAACGTTGTTGCTCAACACCAGGGTAGAAGTCATCCGCATACGCACTCATCGCTTGCACTTTGCCTTCACCCACAAAGAAATGTGGAATACCGTGCTTGCTATCAGCCGTATCGACATCAAAGTTGTTCTGACAACTTGCATCAACTGACACTAAGTTATGTGCAATGGTTTGACGTGCGTAAGATTTATTTTCATCTAGATAGCGACCACCAAATTTAGGTTCGATATTAACCCAGCGACCAAACCCGTAATCACGTAAGACTTCTTGGTTATTATTAAAGTAAGTCATGCCTAGCGTATCAAAGTGACCGTGGCCCATGCCGTGTTGACCATAGTTCATCACTAATTGGCTAATATCACCCGTTGTCGTTTGCATACGAATAAAACCTTGTGCGCCTTTGTCGCCATCAGGCCCTTCATTTAATTCAACACTTGGTAAACAAGGTAATGCTACCGATGCTTGTGCTTCATAGGCTTGTGATAATGCTGCGCCACAACCGCTTACCCAGATTTGCGCTTGAATTTTAGCGATGCCATACAAGTTCTTATCTTCAGGGTAATGTTTTGCGTATAAGCTCACTGCAATCACCACGCCTTCATCTTTAATGTCCATGCTTTTTGATGAATCATTTAATGAAGGGAATACACCATTAGGGTAAGCCGTTGATAACAGAGATTGAATTGTTTTAGCAATCACTTGGCCTTTAAAGTTAAAGATATCAAGCTCAGGGCGGAAGCGTTGTGTTAACTCAGCTAATAAACAAAGAGGGCGGATAGCGTAACGGTGGTAGTAAGGGCCTTCAATGTAATAACCTGATGGTGCAAATAAGTTGCTTAATTGCGCTAGGAAGCCACCTTGAATATCATCACCCGCTAAACCGTGCAGTGCTAAATCAATGTATTTCTCTTGTCCGATAGCTGCGCCACAAGCGGCTGTTGCTGCAACGGCCCAAACGCCGTGGTTATGAATGCGGTCAAAATCAAAATGGTATTTAACGGTTGCCACTTCTAACATGGGTTCAAATAACTGCCCGACAATGTGTTCACGTTGTGCTTCAGATAACCAATGACTAATACAGCTGTAACCTAAACTCGCATAAAGTAGCCACACATGTTCATTGAGCATTTGGTGGAACAAACGACCTGGTGGGTTGGTATTGCGCTGCACTTGAAAGCCTAACGCTAAGTACTTATCAGCGTATTGAGTTAATAGGTCTGCGGTAAATTTGGCATATTTTTCATCGCCTGTGATAAGGAATAACTTACCGGCTTGGTCGATATATTTATAGTTTTGTTGGTGTTTATTATGCGCGTAACCGCCCGCGGGGCTGTGTCCGGGTACATCAATAGGTTGTGCAAGATAATTATCGGTATCACGAATGAGTGTTGCTAGGCTTTTCCCCATTAACGTGGGTGTGCCGAGCGCTTGTTGTATCGCTTCTATTTCTTGTTTGTCCATGAGTACGGCGTTTG
>NZ_SNUW01000029.1 GCF_004376845.1 Psychromonas algarum | reverse complement strand
AACCGCAATTAGTTTTAATCGGAGTCTAGCATTAGATGTCGCGTTAATTAGGGCTGTAAAATCGTGGGTCATATAAGCTCCTTCAAAGAAGTACTATTAGATCACATAATTAACGGAATTGGTATAATTTAAGTTCTAAGTTTTTAGCGACCTGTTCATTATGTTATTGTTAATGCCCTTCAGTTACGACTAATTTGACCTACCTTATTAACCAAATATCCAGAATATAAAACAGTAAATTCCAATAATCTAAAAGGCTGTCATTATCAACAAATGTATTTCAGACAATACTTTTTAGGCAATAAAAAGGCCTCGATTAAATGAATAATCGAGGCCTTTTTGTATTAAATGCTATTTAAGTTATTTTAAAGCAGCAACCGCTTCTTTAACTAATTCAGCAATTTTATCCCATTCACGATTATCTACTAAGTTAGCAGGTACCATCCAAGTACCGCCACATGCTAATACAGCATTGATGTTTAAGTAATCGTTGATGTTAGTAGGTGAAACTCCACCAGTAGGCATAATGTTAACAGGGTAAACCGCTGTTAATGACTTTAACATTGATACGCCACCAGAAGGTTCAGCAGGGAAGAATTTAACTGTATCTAATCCCATTTCCATTGCTTGCTCAACTAAAGATGGACTATTTACACCAGGAATAATTGGCATGTTACGTTGTTGACAGTATTTAACTGTTGTTGGGTTAAAACCAGGGCTAACAACAAAATCAACACCAGCATCAATTGCTTCATCAACAGTTTTGCTTGTTAATACAGTACCAGCACCGATTAGCATTTCAGGAAATGCTTCACGTAGATTTTTGATTGCTTGTGCAGCAGCAGGAGTACGGAATGTAATTTCAGCACATGGCATGCCATTTTCAACTAATACTTTACCTAGTGGAACTGCATCAGCAGCATCTTTAATTGCAATTACAGGAATTACTTTAAGAGCTTGTAATCTTTCATTTAATGTTGTCATTTTCAATCCTATTAAACTGTTTAAATTATGGGTTAATCTACAAAAGGTGCTGTGTATTTAACATCAATTAATGCGCCTTTATGACGAATAACTGTACCTGCAAGTTGGTGTGCTTTTTGAGCAGAAACAACACTAGACTCACCTAGTATACGTTTTGACATATAACCAGCAGCAAATGAATCACCAGCCGCTGTTGTATCAACTACATCTTCAGGAGCAACTTTCGTAGCAGCAACACTAACTGAATCATCTGCAGTCACGATTAAACATTCACCGCCACCTTGCTTGATAACAATTTCCTGTACACCTAAAGCACGTGTACGAGCAATACATTCATCGATAGATGTATCACCAAAAAGTGCTTGTTCATCATCAAAAGTTAACAACCCTGTATGAGTTACTGATAACAAACGCTTAAAACCTTCAGCCGCTTGCTCTGCAGAATCCCATAGTTTAGGACGGTAATTATTGTCGAAATAAACCTTGCCGCCATTTTCTTTATAACGACCTAAGATATCATAAAGTTTTTCACGGCTAGCTTGCGGTAAAATAGCTAAGCTAATGCCTGATAAATAAATTGCATCTTGTGCAAGTAACTGTTCAATAAGCTCATCAGTCGCTGTTTCAAGCCAGTATTTTGCAGCCGCATCATCACGCCAATATAAAAAACTACGTTCGCCTGTATCATCAGTTTCAACCATGTATAGACCTGGTTGTTTAGTATCAGAGCGTTGTACAAACTGTGTATTAATGCCTTCAGCAGACCAACTATCAATCATATCTTGACTGATTTGATCTTGACCTAATGCAGTAACATAGCTCACATTAACCGCTTTATTCGCCGTTAAGCGTGATAAATATACAGCTGTATTTAATGTATCACCACCGAAGCTTTTACGTAAAACGCCATCAACTTCTTGTAATTCAATCATACACTCGCCAATTAAAGCGATATTTAGATTACTCATTTGTATCCTCTACTTATTATATTTGCCATCATAATTTGGCTATGCGTGGCTATGTTTATAATCACAGCATTTTATACTAATATTTAAAGATTTCTTTGCGCAGAGGCAATTTATCTGCGCAAATCGTATAATTATTATTCTTCAGCTTCTATAGGTGCAGGCTTTTTAGAAGCTTGGATCAGTAATATACCAGAAACTAATACCAAAGAACCACATATGATAAACATAACTCGTCCCATTGGCTCATTTGGTATCAATGCCATCGCTAATATACCAAAACCAGCAATAGTAGTTAAGTTACCTAAAATAGAACGTTGTCTTGTATCAAGATTTTGTTGTTCAGAACCAGATGATAGAACAGGCGTATCCCAATCACGGAATAATTCTTCTACTTCAGCTTCACGCTCTTCAGAACGAGGCTTAAAGAAGAAGTAAGTTAACAAGAAGAAACCACCAGTAATAACAACGTGAGCCCCCAAGCTTAAGCCTACTTTTAAATCACCCCATTCACGACCAGTTAATATCGGATCTAAATGTAAGAAATGATTAACATCATCTGCTGTTAAAGCAATACCAAAGAAGTACGAAACAAAAGCGCCGACGATTAACGTAGCCCAACCAGACCAATCGGGAGTATTACGGATCCACATACCAAGTAATACAGGGATTAACATAGGGAAGCCAATTAAAGCACCAACATTCAGTACAATATCAAATAGACTTAACCCTTTAAGTGAATTAATAAATAATCCAATAGCAATAATAATCAAACCCATTGCAACAGTAGCAACGCGACTTGCAAACATTAATTCTTTTTCACTCGCTTTCTCTTTACGGATAACAGGTGAATAGAAGTTACGAATAAAAATACCCGCATTACGGTTCAAACCAGAGTCCATTGAAGACATAGTTGCAGCGAACATAGCTGCCATCAACAAGCCAACCATACCAGCAGGCATCACTTCTTGTACAAACGCTAAATAAGCAGCATCACCCGCCTTATTTCCCATAGATGCGTAAGCATTAGCAAAATCAGGAAGAAAGGCATTAACGTACCAAGGAGGTAGGAACCAGATAACAGGACCAACAATCATTAAGATACAAGCAAGACCAGCAGCTTTACGTGCATTTTCACTGTCTTTTGCACATAAATAACGGTACGAGTTAATACTATTATTCATTACACCGAATTGTTTAACAAAAATGAAGATAATCCAAAGAACAAAAATGCTCATGTAGTTTAAATCACTACCTACCATGAAATTACCATGGAAGTTGTTGATAATATTCGTTATACCATCACCTTGAATATAAGCAGCAATAGCACACGTAATTGTAACAGCCATGATAACTAGCATTTGCACAAAATCAGATGCAACAACGGCCCAAGATCCACCCGTAACAGACATCACAAGTAAAACTAAACCAGTAGCAACAATTGTTGTTTCCATTGGGATGTTAAATACAGCTGCAACAAAAATAGCAAGACCGTTTAACCAAATACCAGCAGAAATAATACTGTCTGGCATGCTACCCCACGTGAAAAACTGTTCAGAAGTTCTACCAAATCGTTTCTGAATTGCTTCAATTGCAGTGACTACCCGTAACTGTCTAAATTTAGGAGCAAAATAAGCCCAGTTCATGAAATAACCAAATGCATTGGCTAAGAATAAAATTACAACAGCAAAACCATCAGTAAAAGCTTTACCAGCAGCGCCAGTGAAGGTCCATGCGGAGAACTGAGTCATAAATGCTGTCGCACCTACCATCCACCAAAGCATTTTACCGCCCCCACGGAAATAGTCACTCGTAGACGTACTAAATGAGCGGAACATCCAACCTATCGCGATTAAAAACGCGAAGTAAGCGAGTACAACAATGATGTCTATATTCATAACAACCCTCTAAAGTTTAATTTATTATTTTTATAATCTAAAAATTGTACCTCACAGGCCTCTATTTGTAATACAAAAAGACATGATCGGTGATCTGGATCACACAATAACAAGGTAGGGGGTAAATATCTTATTAATCAATAAGATAAGGTTTAACATCAAATTTTTATAACAAGACACTTAGAAGTTAAACAGATCACAAATATAAACATAAAAGCACCAAAAAACACAATATAAACAATCTATTTCACACTATAGACACTAAAAAGTGACCAATTAACATTTAATACTCATAATAAGAAAAAGTAAAAAACCTATATTTCAGCACAAAAACAGCAAACACCGAGATAATTATTTTACTTATTTGTATTACTTTAACCCAGTTTTTATATTAATTTTCTACGCAACGAGGTCATTATGCTTGCTAACTCAAACGCCGTACTCATGGACAAACAAGAAATAGAAGCGATACAACAAGCGCTCGGCACACCCACGTTAATGGGGAAAAGCCTAGCAACACTCATTCGTGATACCGATAATTATCTTGCACAACCTAT
>NZ_SNUW01000028.1 GCF_004376845.1 Psychromonas algarum | reverse complement strand
ACCGCAATTAGTTTTAATCGGAGTCTAGCATTAGATGTCGCGTTAATTAGGGCTGTAAAATCGTGGGTCATATAAGCTCCTTCAAAGAAGTACTATTAGATCACATAATTAACGGAATTGGTATAAACTGGTCGGAGAGTGGAAAAGTGTTAATGCTGGCGGTGTCGATGTTGCCCCGGGTCAAGAAGGAACTAAGGTTGGTAAAGGTGGTATTGCCGTTGAACCTTACTATGAAAAAATGACTTTTGAAGTGGCTGCTGATGCAAAAAATGCCAGTGATCAATATTTAGTTGCGCTTTATTATAAACAGGAAGTTTTTCGTAAAAGCGATGATGTTAAGTTCCATGATCAACGAGGCTATTTTATTTACGATAAAAGCAATCAAATAGTTTATAACTCGTATTGTATTCCCCGCGCCGTATGTGTTGTTTCAGAAGGGAGTGCTAGTGATAAAATAACTTTTACGACGCCTAAACAAGGTATTGCTGAAAGTCAGTTTATGACAGAAAATGCAACAACAACTGACTTTTCTATGGTCTTAGATTTTAGTAAAAAAGACACACTAAGTTACTCTCAATCAACAGCGCTTAATATTTATGGCAAGCCTTTTGCTCATACCGACTCCGGTACGCTAGAAAAAATAAAATAAGTGATAAAGCCATATTGCCGCTTTAATTCTTTTTAAGAAACAAGATGTAATTGCTTTTTTATGCTAATCCCTTTCTGAATCGAAAGGGATTTTTTATTTTACTAGTTCAAAAAAGTGAATTAACAGTAAAACTTATTTTTATTATTTTTTATTAATATGCCTTGAATCGTATCTTTTTGACCCCATCACTTAAACAACATAATTCGTTAACTATCAAAGGAAGTCATAATGTCTATTCGTCCTCTACATGATCGCGTTATTTTAAAACGCACTGAGCAAGAAACTAAATCTGCTGGTGGTATCGTTTTAACTGGTAGTGCAGCTGAAAAATCAACTCGTGGTAAAGTCATTGCCGTTGGCAAAGGCCGTATTTTAGAAAATGGTGAAGTAAGACCATTAGATGTACAAGTAGGTGATACTGTTATTTTCAGTGAAAGCTACGGTTTAAAAACAGAAAAAATTGAAGGCGAAGAAGTCTTGATCTTAAGTGAAAATGACATTTTAGCGATTGTTGAATAATCGTTAACAATTACTATTTATTCTCTATTAAAGAACAAAATTAAAGGAAATTATAATGTCTGCTAAAGAAGTTAAATTTGGTAATGATTCTCGAATTAAAATGTTAGAAGGTGTTAACGTATTAGCAAATGCAGTACGTGTCACGTTAGGCCCTAAAGGCCGAAATGTTGTTATCGATAAAAGTTTTGGTGCGCCGCACATTACTAAAGATGGTGTGACTGTTGCTAAAGAGATCGAGCTTGCTGATAAGTTTGAAAACATGGGCGCGCAAATGGTTAAAGAAGTTGCATCGCAAACTAATGATGCAGCAGGTGACGGGACAACGACTGCAACAGTATTAGCACAATCAATTATTACAGAAGGTTTAAAAGCAGTTGCGGCTGGTATGAACCCAATGGATTTAAAACGTGGTATTGATAAAACAGTTAAAGCAGCTGTTGCTGAATTAAAGGAGCTTTCAACACCTTGTTCAGATTCAAAAGCAATTACTCAAGTAGGTACAATTTCTGCAAACTCTGATTTAGAAATTGGTGAGATTATTGCAACAGCAATGCAAAAAGTAGGTAACGAAGGTGTTATCACTGTTGAAGAAGGTCAAGGTCTAGAAAATGAATTAGACGTTGTTGAAGGTATGCAGTTTGACCGTGGTTACTTATCTCCTTACTTCATGACCAACCAAGAAGCAGGCACTGTTGAATTAGATAACCCATTCATTCTTATTGTTGATAAAAAAATCGGTAATATCCGTGAATTATTAACAACATTAGAAGCCGTTGCTAAAGCATCAAAACCATTATTAATTATTGCTGAAGATGTTGAAGGCGAAGCTCTTGCAACATTAGTTGTGAACAATATGCGTGGTATTGTGAAAGTGGCTGCTGTTAAAGCACCGGGTTTCGGCGACCGCCGTAAAGCAATGCTACAAGATATTGCAATCTTAACTGCTGGCACTGTTATTTCTGAAGAGATTGGTTTAGATCTTGAGAAAGTACAACTTGAAGATCTAGGTCAAGCTAAACGAGTTGTGATCAATAAAGATGAAACAACTATTATTGATGGTGCGGGTGAGCAAGCTGCAATTTCAGCTCGAGTTAGCCAAATAAAACAACAAATCGAAGCGTCTTCTTCAGATTACGATAAAGAAAAATTACAAGAACGTTCAGCTAAATTAGCTGGTGGCGTTGCTGTGATTAAAGTTGGTGCATCAACTGAAGTTGAAATGAAAGAGAAAAAAGATCGTGTTGATGATGCATTACATGCAACTCGTGCCGCTGTTGAAGAAGGTGTGGTGGCCGGTGGCGGTGTTGCATTAGTTCGTGTTGCTGGTCTATTAAAAGAGCTTAAAGGCGATAACGATGACCAAAATGTTGGTATCCGTGTAGCACTTCGTGCAATGGAATCTCCATTACGTCAAATCGTTTCAAACTGTGGTGAAGAAGCTTCTGTTGTTGCAAATAATGTACAACAAGGTACTGCAAACTACGGTTATAACGCAACAACGGGTGAATACGGCGATATGATAGAAATGGGTATCCTTGACCCAACTAAAGTAACACGTAGTGCATTACAGTTTGCGGCATCTGTAGCTGGTCTAATGATCACAACTGAATGTATGATCACAGAGTTACCTGTTGAAGCACCTGCTGCTCCAATGCCTGACATGGGTGGTATGGGCGGAATGATGTGATGATCTAAAGGTGACTTTCCTTTAAAAAACAAACGCTTATAATTTAATAAAAAGCCCTTAGATACTATTATGTATATTTTATGTATCTAGGGGCTTTTTCGTGCCGAGTAAAAATTCAAATAAACTGCATAATTATATAAATTCAATTAAAGATGATGAGGTTTTACTATCTGCGTTCATAAGTTTAATGGATAAACAAGAAGGCGGTAAACCCATAACTTTATTAGATGGCTTATCTATATACAAACAAGAAAAGTCTCCTAATTACTCATATTGTTGTGGCTAAGTATTCTTGGCCATAATTTTCTAAACTTCTATCTCTCTGGGGGCGAAATGAGTTTGTCTTCTAAATATCAAAACACCTCTGCCTTTTATTCCTGAATCTAAATTTACTAAAGACAAACAAGGTGAAAGGTGAGGCTCCTCAACCTTTTTACTGAATTTTCGTAAAAGGTTTGGCTGTCCCGCCTTTCTTTTCGAACTGAAGCTACGCACATGGCAAGAACTATTGAGGAGTTTTTTACAATATCGTATATAAAAATGTACTTACCTACACCCTAAAAGGTATTATGATTTTAATGATTTTAATGATTTTAATGATTTTAATGATTTTAATGATTTTAATGATTTTAATGATTTTAATGATTTTATAACCTAAAAATAATTTGTGAGTCTGTAATGATAAAAAGTGAATATAGAAAGATAATTGTAAGTGCATGCAACTCTAAAGCAGATCCTGAACAAGGTCTTCTCAATGCTCACTTTGAAGTGCTTGAAGATGGAACTATTGAAGAGGTTAATAAAAATAGAGATTTTTGTAATTCAAAGCAAATTTTTGTGCCTAAAGGTTATAGTAAATTGGCTGCTAAATATGAAGGAATACTGTTTTTAGTTAATTGTTGGGAAAGTCGTTTTGAAGAAGGAGAGTGTAAGTATGTAACTGTTTATGAGCTAGACAAACCAGATTTTAATTCTAAACTTCCTCACGGCTTGGTTGCAGAGTTATTCATCCATGATGAAGATTCAATTGATCTGCATAGTAATATTTTCAATAGTTCTTATAAGCCATTAACACCTTTTGGATATGCTTATTCAAAAGACCAAGGTGTATTTGGTTTATTAAAATTCGATTTAATTGATACAACTGAAAATTATTCAAAAGGTTATTCATTTGAAGCAAAGGGAATTGAGTTAGTTCCAAAAAATTTATTTAAAGGAAATGTAAAAGATTACCATACCCTTCAATTTGAAGGTATGACCTTGAATGATGAAAATATAAAGAAAGTTAGTGTCAGTGGAGTATCTCATTTGGTTGTCATTAACTATCATGAACTAGAAGAGCGATTTACTCCTGTAAAAGTAGATGCAATCCCATTAAATCTATTAATAAAAAGAGGAGCTGATGCTTTAAGTAAAGTAACTCGTGTTAAAGGCTTGAATCGCCAAAATATCAACTTATTACTAAAAAATACGGACGAGATTAAAACACATATAAAAAGTGTTTATAGACGTGATAAGTTAAAAGATTTATTGACTTTTATGAAAAAAGATGGACTTGAATATAAAGATGAAATTATTGAAAGTGTCTTACAGACTGATGATGGTCAAGACTTTGTAAATAGTTACCTCGACAGGAATAGAGAAGAAATTTTAAAAAATGCGAGTATAAATATAGATAAAGAAATCACAGCGTTAAAAAAAGAACAAAATGATCTTCCCCCGACTTTGTAGACACGTTAATTCTCGATTAAGTACCTTTTTTCATACTCATCAGGAGACACATGGCCAAGGTGGCTATGTAATCGCTTCCGATTGTAAAACATCTCAATATAATTG
>NZ_SNUW01000027.1 GCF_004376845.1 Psychromonas algarum | reverse complement strand
ACGTTGACATTGTTCGAAAGGCGCGTAATATACGCCGCCTAGCCGAAAGGCACGCTCTTTAACAATTTAATCAAACAATCTGTGTGAGCACTTATTGTTGATGTGATTTCAAAAAAATCAAAGTCCTACTTGTTAGGCAACATCAATAGAAGTGACACACGAATTAATTCATTAATTCAGAATAACAAATCGTTAAATACTTATATTTATATCAGTAATTGGCAATTAGTTTTAGTCAGTAATATTGAGTCGCACTTTTAGTGCAAATTAAACTTTAAATTGAAGAGTTTGATCATGGCTCAGATTGAACGCTGGCGGCAGGCTTAACACATGCAAGTCGAACGGTAACAGAGAATAGCTTGCTATTTTGCTGACGAGTGGCGGACGGGTGAGTAATGCTTGGGAATTTACCGTAACGTGGGGGACAACAGTTGGAAACGACTGCTAATACCGCATAATGTCTTCGGACCAAAGGTGGCCTCTATTTATAAGCTATCGCGTTATGATGAGCCCAAGTGGGATTAGCTAGTTGGTAAGGTAATGGCTTACCAAGGCGACGATCCCTAGCTGGTCTTAGAGGATGACCAGCCACACTGGAACTGAGACACGGTCCAGACTCCTACGGGAGGCAGCAGTGGGGAATATTGCACAATGGGCGCAAGCCTGATGCAGCCATGCCGCGTGTGTGAAGAAGGCTTTCGGGTTGTAAAGCACTTTCAGCGAGGAGGAAAGGGTGTTGGTTAATATCCAACATCTGTGACGTTACTCGCAGAAGAAGCACCGGCTAACTCCGTGCCAGCAGCCGCGGTAATACGGAGGGTGCGAGCGTTAATCGGAATTACTGGGCGTAAAGCGCGCGTAGGCGGTTAATTAAGTCAGATGTGAAATCCCAGGGCTCAACCTTGGAACTGCATTTGAAACTGGTTAACTAGAGTTTTGTAGAGGGTGGTAGAATTTCAGGTGTAGCGGTGAAATGCGTAGAGATCTGAAGGAATACCAGTGGCGAAGGCGGCCACCTGGACAAAGACTGACGCTGAGGCGCGAAGGCGTGGGGAGCAAACGGGATTAGATACCCCGGTAGTCCACGCAGTAAACGATGTCTATTAGAATTTTGTGGCTATATGCTGTGGGATTCAAAGCTAACGCATTAAATAGACCGCCTGGGGAGTACGGCCGCAAGGTTAAAACTCAAATGAATTGACGGGGGCCCGCACAAGCGGTGGAGCATGTGGTTTAATTCGATGCAACGCGAAGAACCTTACCATCCCTTGACATCCAGAGAATCACCAAGAGATTGATGAGTGCCTTCGGGAACTCTGAGACAGGTGCTGCATGGCTGTCGTCAGCTCGTGTTGTGAAATGTTGGGTTAAGTCCCGCAACGAGCGCAACCCTTATCCTTATTTGCCAGCGGGTTATGCCGGGAACTCTAGGGACACTGCCGGTGATAAACCGGAGGAAGGTGGGGACGACGTCAAGTCATCATGGCCCTTACGGGATGGGCTACACACGTGCTACAATGGCAAATACAAAGGGCAGCTAACCAGCGATGGTATGCGAATCTCCTAAAGTTTGTCGTAGTCCGGATCGGAGTCTGCAACTCGACTCCGTGAAGTTGGAATCGCTAGTAATCGTGGATCAGAATGCCACGGTGAATACGTTCCCGGGCCTTGTACACACCGCCCGTCACACCATGGGAGTGGGCTGCACCAGAAGTCATTAGCTTAACCTTTCGGGGATGGCGATGACCACGGTGTGGTTCATGACTGGGGTGAAGTCGTAACAAGGTAGCCCTAGGGGAACCTGGGGCTGGATCACCTCCTTACGTAAAGAAACACATCCTTTGTA
>NZ_SNUW01000026.1 GCF_004376845.1 Psychromonas algarum | reverse complement strand
TTCGGTACATTGGCGCAAGTAATAATGAGTGCCCACACAGATTGTTTGATTAGACTGATTAAAAAGCAAAGTAGTTTCCGGGTCCCCATCGTCTAGAGGCCTAGGACACCGCCCTTTCACGGCGGTAACAGGGGTTCAAATCCCCTTGGGGATACCAACTACTACTTTACTAGAGATACTTAATAACTGTTCTTGTTAGAATTATTATTAAGTGTTTTTAACACTGCTCTTTAACAATTAGGAAAGCTGATAAATGTTCTTATTTATCACACAAATACAATGACTTACTTGTAAGTTGATTGGTGTGACAAATAAAACGAAATGTTTAATTCATTAAGGTGAATTAAACGAGTTCTCAATATTAAAACTTCGGTTTTAGTATTGTAATCAAGCAAAATAAAAAGCGCATATTATCTTCGGATAGTATGAGTACGTATCTACACAGTTAATTTAACCATTAATTGTTAGGTGCACGAAAAACGTAGTGTTTTTCATATGTAAATATGAGAGTCGCAAGCGTCTTGGAAACAACATACGATATCTAATGTGTTTTAACACTATTTAGGTGTTGTATGGTTAAGTGAATAAGCGTGCACGGTGGATGCCTAGGCAATTAGAGGCGATGAAGGACGTGGTAATCTGCGATAAGTCCAGGGGAGTTGATAACAAGCGTTATATCCTGGAATTTCCGAATGGGGCAACCCGGCACTTAGTGTCATCGCTATGTGAATACATAGCATAGCGAAGCAAACGAGGGGAACTGAAACATCTAAGTACCCTTAGGAAAAGAAATCAACCGAGATTCCGAAAGTAGCGGCGAGCGAAATCGGAACAGCCCTTAAGCTGTTTAAAAGTTAGTGGAAGGCTCTGGAAAGTGCCACGGTACAGGGTGATAGTCCCGTACACAAAAACTTCTTTACAGTGAAAACGAGTAAGACGGGACACGAGAAATCCTGTTTGAATATGGGGGGACCATCCTCCAAGGCTAAATACTCCTAATTGACCGATAGTGAACCAGTACCGTGAGGGAAAGGCGAAAAGAACCCCTGTGAGGGGAGTGAAATAGAACCTGAAACCGTGTACGTACAAGCAGTAGGAGCGGATTTATTCCGTGACTGCGTACCTTTTGTATAATGGGTCAACGACTTAATTTCAGTAGCAAGGTTAACCGTTTAGGGGAGCCGTAGGGAAACCGAGTCTTAACTGGGCGAATAGTTGCTGGGATTAGACCCGAAACTTGGTGATCTAGCCATGAGCAGGTTGAAGGTTGAGTAACATCAACTGGAGGACCGAACCCACTAATGTTGAAAAATTAGGGGATGACTTGTGGCTGGGGGTGAAAGGCCAATCAAACCAAGAGATAGCTGGTTCTCCTCGAAAGCTATTTAGGTAGCGCCTCATGTATCACTGTTGGGGGTAGAGCACTGTTAAGGCTAGGGGGTCATCCCGACTTACCAACCCTTTGCAAACTCCGAATACCAACAAGTGCAATCATGGGAGACACACGGCGGGTGCTAACGTCCGTCGTGGAAAGGGAAACAACCCAGACCGCCAGCTAAGGTCCCAAAGTATATGTTAAGTGGGAAACGATGTGGGAAGGCTTAGACAGCTAGGAAGTTGGCTTAGAAGCAGCCATCTTTTAAAGAAAGCGTAATAGCTCACTAGTCGAGTCGGCCTGCGCGGAAGATTTAACGGGGCTAAACATATCACCGAAGCTGCGGACGCATATTTATATGCGTGGTAGAGGAGCGTTCTGTAAGCCGTCGAAGGGAAAGCTGTAAGGCATCCTGGAGGTATCAGAAGTGCGAATGTTGACATGAGTAACGATAAGGGGGGTGAAAAACCTCCCCGCCGGAAGACCAAGGGTTCCTGTCCAACGTTAATCGGGGCAGGGTGAGTCGACCCCTAAGGCGAGGCCGAAAGGCGTAGTCGATGGGAAACGGGTTAATATTCCCGTACCCTTTATTATTGCGATGGGAGGACGGAGAAGGCTAGGTGGGCCTGGCGATGGTTGTCCAGGTTCAAGTATGTAGGTGGAAGACTTAGGTAAATCCGGGTTTTCTTAACACTGAGATACGATGTCGAGTCACTAAGGTGATGAAGTCATTGATGCCATGCTTCCAGGAAAAGTCTCTAAGCTTCAGATAATAAAGGATCGTACCCCAAACCGACACAGGTGGTCAGGTAGAGAATACCAAGGCGCTTGAGAGAACTCGGGTGAAGGAACTAGGCAAAATGGTACCGTAACTTCGGGAGAAGGTACGCCGATGACGGTGATGTCCCTTGCGGATTTAGCTGTTGTCGGCCGAAGATACCAGATGGCTGCAACTGTTTATTAAAAACACAGCACTCTGCTAAATCGTAAGATGACGTATAGGGTGTGACGCCTGCCCGGTGCCGGAAGGTTAATTGATGAGGTTAGACTTAGGTCGAAGCTTTTGATCGAAGCCCCGGTAAACGGCGGCCGTAACTATAACGGTCCTAAGGTAGCGAAATTCCTTGTCGGGTAAGTTCCGACCTGCACGAATGGCGTAATGATGGCCATGCTGTCTCCACCCGAGACTCAGTGAAGTTGAAATCGCAGTGAAGATGCTGTGTACCCGCGGCTAGACGGAAAGACCCCGTGAACCTTTACTATAGCTTAGCAGTGAACTTAGAGCCTACATGTGTAGGATAGGTGGGAGGCTTTGAAGCGTTGTCGCTAGATGACGTGGAGCCAATCTTGAAATACCACCCTTGTATGTTTTGAGTTCTAACCATGGCCCCTGAATCGGGGTTTGGGACACTGTTTGGTGGGTAGTTTGACTGGGGCGGTCTCCTCCCAAAGAGTAACGGAGGAGTACGAAGGTTGGCTAATCACGGTCGGACATCGTGAGGTTAGTACAATGGTATAAGCCAGCTTAACTGCGAGACAGACACGTCGAGCAGGTACGAAAGTAGGTCATAGTGATCCGGTGGTTCTGAATGGAAGGGCCATCGCTCAACGGATAAAAGGTACTCCGGGGATAACAGGCTGATACCGCCCAAGAGTTCATATCGACGGCGGTGTTTGGCACCTCGATGTCGGCTCATCACATCCTGGGGCTGAAGTCGGTCCCAAGGGTATGGCTGTTCGCCATTTAAAGTGGTACGCGAGCTGGGTTTAGAACGTCGTGAGACAGTTCGGTCCCTATCTGCCGTGGGCGTTTGAGAATTGAGAGGAGCTGCTCCTAGTACGAGAGGACCGGAGTGGACGAACCGCTGGTGTTCGGGTTGTATCGCCAGATGCATTGCCCGGTAGCTACGTTCGGAATCGATAACCGCTGAAAGCATCTAAGCGGGAAGCGAGCCTCAAGATGAGTTCTCACTGGAACTTTAAGTTCCCTAAAGGGCCGTTGGAGACTACAACGTTGATAGGCAAGGTGTGTAAGTGCAGTAATGTATTGAGCTAACTTGTACTAATTACCCGTGAGGCTTAACCATACAACACCTAAGTAGTGTTG
>NZ_SNUW01000025.1 GCF_004376845.1 Psychromonas algarum | reverse complement strand
AATTAGTTTTAATCGGAGTCTAGCATTAGATGTCGCGTTAATTAGGGCTGTAAAATCGTGGGTCATATAAGCTCCTTCAAAGAAGTACTATTAGATCACATAATTAACGGAATTGGTATTACTGCCATTGAGACATCTGGCGATATTACTGCTAACTGTATCGTATCAAAACAACCTATTACTGGAAAATCTTATCTTAAACGTATTAAGCAAGGTATTTTAGGCGATGGTGTAAATTCATTAATTGCAGGTGCGTTTAATACTTTTCCTAATACTACCTTCAGCCAAAATAATGGCGTAATACAATTAACAGGTATAGCAAGTCGCTATATTGGAGTTTGGATTGGTGGCATATTACTTGTGATGGGGTTATTTCCACACATCGGCGCAGTATTCCGCGCAGTACCAAACTCAGTCTTAGGTGGTGCCACTATTATCATGTTTTCAACGGTTGCAATGGCAGGAGTCAAAATCTTGACTCACGTTGAATTGAACAGAAAAAACATGCTCACACTGGCAGTTTCATTTGGAATGGGATTAGGTGTTTTATTAGTACCTCAAGTAGTCAATACAATTGCAGCAAATATTGGTGGAGATTTAGGTGCAATTGTTAAAAGTATTTTTGGCTCACCTATTACAGCAAGTGGTTTGACAGTCGTTTTCCTTACTTTATTTCTAGGCGAATACCCAGAAAAATATCACCCTATTATTCAAAGCTTCCCCATTGATGAAGAAATTCCATCCAACCTAAAAAGAAAATCATCAACAAGTTAAAGTAACTAAATTTGTGTGAATTTTATATCGATTATTTTTTATTGTTACTGCAAATAAGATTTAAAAAGGAATGTAGATGAGTTTAGAGCAAATAAACAAGGCAAGTGAAGTACAAGCTTATAGTATTTTTGAAAGTTGTTGCTGCGCACCTAATTGGGTCAATCAGATGATTAAAGCACGCCCTTTTAATGATGCTGTTTCACTACTTAAGGTATCACAAAACATTTTTTTGCAATTAACCGAGCAAGATTATCTGAAGGCATTTACAGGTCATCCTCAAATAGGAAACCTCGCGACTTTACATAAAAAGTATGCCAACACATCTAGCACAGCAAGCCATGAACAATCTGGAATGTCTAGTGCAGAGAAAGAAGTCCTAGAAGAAATGGTGGAGCTTAATCAAATTTATTTACAGAAATTCGGTTTCATTTTTATTGTTTGTGCATCTGGTAAAAGCGCATTGCAAATGCTGGAATTAATTAAGAGTCGTATTGGCAACGAACGCTTATATGAACTTAAAATTGCCAGTGATGAGCAAGTGAAAATAACCACTCTACGCTTGGAAAAATTATTATGAAAAATAACCCTATCACAACACATGTATTAGACACCTCGTTAGGTAAACCTGCCTCAGGTATCACTATTGAACTACTCGTACAACAAGATAATAAATGGCGTTTGCTTTCTTCTGCTGTGACCAATGAAGACGGCCGTATTACTGACTGGCAAGATAATACTTGGTATCAAGAGAAAGTAGATGAACAACTATTCGGCACTTACAAAATTGTCTTTTTACTGGAACCTTACTGGCAACAGCAAAACCTAACTGCTTTTTATCCTAGTGTAGATATCAATTTCAAGTTGGAAGATACCAGGCATCACCATATACCGCTTCTACTCTCACCTTATGGTTACTCAACTTACAGAGGTAGTTAGTGAGTAAAATTTAACAAATAAAATCAACTCATAACAATAAAAACAAGAAAAATAGGAATACGAATTATGGAAAATTATTTAATTGAAGTAGCACATTTAATCTTACGCTATTTTCATGTTATCGCAGGTATCGCATGGATTGGAGCATCGTTCTATTTTGCTTGGTTAGACAATAGTTTACAGACACCACCAAAAGAAAAATCTGAAAAAGGGGTTAGTGGTGACCTTTGGGCTATACATGGTGGTGGCTTTTATGAAGTGGCTAAATATAAAAATGGCCCCGAACAAATGCCCACTACTTTACATTGGTTTAAGTGGGAAGCTTATACTACGTGGATAACTGGTATTTTATTATTTAGCTTACTTTATTACATTGGTGCTGATGCTAACTTATTAGATGCAAGTAAAAGTGAATTAAGTAAAGTAAGTGCAATTACAACGTCACTAGGCAGTATTGCAGTCGGCTATATTGTTTACCGCTTTTTATGTAATTCACCATTAGTATCGAAAGGATACCTATTCACTACAACAATCATTGCTCTGTTAACATTGTGGACATGGGGCTTAGATCATTTATTTTCAGATAAAGCAGTTTATATTCACATTGGTGCTTTGATTGGTACATGTATGGCTGGCAATGTTTATCACATTATTATGCCTGGCCAGCGTTACCTAGTTGCTGAAGTGGAAGCGGGTAGAATTCCAGACCCAGCTGTTGGGTTAAAAGCTAAATTATGTTCAATACATAACAACTATGCCACTTTACCAATCATATTCATTATGTTGAGCAATCACTTTTCACATACTTATACACATCAATATGGATGGTTAGTCTTAATTGCATTGATTGTTATCGGCATGTGGATCAGACATTATTTTAACCTTAAACACCGTCACATCAACAAACCTTCCATTCTTGTTAGTGGTATTGCGGCCTTTTTCGCATTGATGTTAGCCATTGCACCTTGGTCAAGCTTTGAGCCTAGAACAAATACAGTGCAAGTAACAAACCAACAAGCTTGGACTATCATAGAAAAACACTGTTCAGAGTGTCATAGCGCAACGCCAACTTCAGCGATGTTTACTAGTGCACCTTTAGGGTTTGTACTTGATTCTATTGAAGATGTGCAAAAACAGTCAGAGAAAACTTATACCCGAGCAGTCATCAATAAAGATATGCCATTAGCAAACCTGACGAATATGACAGAAGAAGAGCGTGATACTTTAGCAATTTGGATTGAAGATTATCGAGCAGCAAAGAACAAATAGTGATGGTGAATTTCGATCCATAATTCTAATAACCTACTTATCATTAGGCGGCTTTTATTTATATTTTGACTATTACTTAAAAGAAATAAAAAAGCCCAAATATCGCTATTTGGGCTTTCGTTTTAGCCGACAGTTCTATATGTAATAGAGTTAAAAGCTACTTACATCATACCGCCTAAAATGACCTACGCGACTGATTTTAAACAAATAAAACAAGACATTAATTACCAGTCCCCCTCTTTACACCCCAATGTTATTTGCGTAGATAATATAAGGGGGAAGCAGATTAAATGACACTATTTTTAGGGGAGGCACTCTAAAGCTATTTGATAAGCACATACGCCCCAAAAAAATAACCATCTAAACATCAACAACTTAAATGAAAAAGTATACTCCTAGTATTACTTAGAGTGTTGCTCTTAAACAAAAACTAACAGCAATTATAAAAAAGGGCAAAATACCCTTTATAGTGATTTTATAGAGAATAAAGTGTTAAATAACCCTTTCAAGTGTTCATCTTTCGCTGGATTATAGTATTCCGCACTTATTTGGGGGTAAATAGGTTGTTGTCCTGTAACAAAATGCGCACTTTCTACCAAACGATGGTAATTACTTTGATATTTTTGGGCGCATAATAAGCCAACGTATTTGACAGTAGACTTTAAATTTCCATGAACAGAAAGTTCTTGTATACCTAATAAATAATTATGAGTCAGTTTATCAAATTGAAACTCTTTAACAGTCTCAATAGTTGAAAATTTAGCATCAAAAATAAATATTTCATTATTACTTAAATCATCTTCATGGTATTTCCTCACCACATAGTCTGGGCAATAATACTTATATTTTGATCCTGTAGATTTCCGCACTCGAACCAAATCACCTGCACTAGCATTTTCATTAATACAATTTACTTGAGGCTCATACATTAATTTTAACTTATGCTTAGGTGAGGCATCATTTGAAAATACATAGACATTATTCAATTCGTCTCTACTTACTTCCTCACTTGGGTGTCCATCAAACGAAGTATTAGAAAAGCAATGCTCAGAGCCATACTCCAAAGTATACCCGCTAGCTTTAATTGTATTAAGCATTCCAAATAACGCAGTAAACTCATATATTTGAGAGAGGTTTCTTAACCCCATTAGAATCGAGTTATTATCTCTAATAGGTTTAGTTTCATTATAAAATTTAACTATATTATGGAATGTAACTTTATAGTGCTTATTTTCCAAAACAAATGAACTGAACTTTGGGGCAATAAATTTAGAAGATTTAGCAGGTAAATACTTCAAAAATATTCTAGATAATTTATTTATGTTAATAAGCAGTTGTGAAACCTCTGCTTCCTTTTTTTCTAATACAGGAACTTTAAATTTATTTAAGACAGAATCAAACCTAACAAACTCAGTAATCCCGTCACCTTTATTCATATTGTTAATCGCGTTTTTCTCAAACTCAAAGGTTCTTTTTAAACGAACTAAGAATTGCCTCGCTCTTTTAAAAAATGAATATATAGCTTGATTTTCCAAATTGTCAGTGTCAATTCTCAAAGATTCTGATGGAATGTTGTCAATTCGATAGGTTTGAAATTTATTGATTATAATATTAGCTTCATCAATAGAGCTTTTATACGCTAAATCTAAATTATCCATTATCCATTGATTACTTTTATCTGAAAAATCTTTAGACAGTTTCGAAGATAATAATTCTTTTTCTAAAGTGTTTTTATGCTTCCTGATAAAGAGAAAATGATCTCTGATCTTCCCTCAAATCTGTAGACATCTTATATTTAGAAACTGAAATTTAAAGAGAGATGTTATGAGTAATAATAAATACCCCCAAGAATTCAAAGATGAAGCTGTTAGACAAGTAATAAATAAAGGTTATTCAGTTCCTGATGTTGCCAAGCGTTTAGGTATTTCTGATAAATCCCTCTATTACTGGGTCAAAAAAGCAAAAGTTCCACCAACTAAATCAGCCGAGCAGGATGAAATTAAAAAGCTTAAAGCCGAGCTCAAGCGGGTAACTGAAGAAAGGAATATTTTAAAGGAAGCCGCCGCGTTCTTTGCAAGCGAGTCAAGGAAAGATACGCGTTCATAAAAACCAGACTCAATGTCTATCGCGTTAAATCAATGTGTTTAGCGCTTAATGTTCATCGCAGTGGCTTCTATGCTTGGCTTAAACAGCCAGAATCTAAGCAGAAGCAAGAGAACGAACGCCTCCTAGTGCGAATTAAAGAAGCATATGCAGAAAGTGGAGGAGTATATGGAAGCCCTAGAATAACACATGAGCTTCGTCGACTTGGTGAAACCTGTGGAGAAAATCGCGTTGCTCGATTAATGAAACACAATAAGTTGAAAGCCAACATTGGCTATAAGCGTCGTTTCTTTAAGTCATCGGTACCATCACTCATTGCAGATAATCATTTACAGCAACAATTCGTTGTATGTGAGCCTGATACAGCTTGGGTTGCAGATATTACCTACATAAAAACGTATGAGGGTTGGTTATATTTAGCGGTTGTTTTAGATCTATTCTCTCGAAAAATTATTGGTTGGTCTATGCAAGCTAACATGGGTAAAGATATCGTAATTAAAGCGTTGTTGATGGCGGTTTGGAGG
>NZ_SNUW01000024.1 GCF_004376845.1 Psychromonas algarum | reverse complement strand
ATGAAACACAAATCAACGTGTGTGTAAGCAATGCTGTAGGGGTAAATGAGGTAACCACCAGCGAAGTTACTATTAATGGTGAAACAATCACTTGGACTGGCCCGGTTAACATTATTCGTTAAATAAAAAGCCCCCCTATTAGTCAAAACTCATAGGGGGGTTTTAGAAAATTAGACCAATTACATTCAATAAGTGATCTAAATTTTGCATAGAAAAAATGAGTTATTTTAACAAGTAAAACAGATCCTCTAATTACTGTGATTGCTATTAATTAGAAACTATAGCTAAGACCAACACGGCTTCTTAGTTCACGATCAGCTGACTTAGAACTAACACTAACATCACCTAATTCAATCCAAGGCTTCCAGCTACCCATTTTATAACCTGCGGTAAAGTTATTTTCATAGTTAGTATTTTTATTATCATATAGCACGTAAGTATCGGAATGCGCCTTATAATAATTTAATTCTAAACCGAGAACGACATTTTGAATGTTATAACCAAAATTAACTGTATAACGATCTCTATACTTATTATTAACTGAAGGTTTTGTTTGAGTTGGTTTAATATCTAAACGGTAGCGACCACTGACAGAAAAACCATCGATCATTGCAGGTTTATAAATTAAACGTAATTGAGGTTTATAGGTTGTGCTCGATTGCCCAAATTCAATTGGCATACCTGGTTGTAAAGCCCATTCATCATTAATTTTCCATTTATAACCTAACCCTAATTCAGATCCATTATTAACCAAATCTTTCATAAAATCGGTGTTATCAGCACTTTTAAATTTCAACTCTAAACTTACTGCAAAGTTATTCTCAAACGAGGTCCCCATTTTTATACGGCTAGCCTGTTGTTTAGTTTCATGTTTATATTCATGACGAAAATCAACAGAAGAAGCAAAAAGATTAGCTGAAAAAAAACAACCCCCTGTAATTAGTAATGCAATTTTAGTTTTGTTCATTGAACACCCTTTATTATAGTTATTTTGTGGATAAAACAATGTCGCGCATTTTTTGCTAAAACCTTTTTTTTTACAAGAGAAAAGAGCTTATTTTGTGTGACATTGATCTATATTTAGCACCAAAAATAACTATTAAGGGGTAGACGCATTTAGATTTTATTTTTAATAGATATAAAAAAACCAGTCCGCAGACTGGTTTTTTGAGAAGCAACAAATAGTCGAAGACTATTTATCCATATGAATATCCATTTGTGGGAATGGAATTTCGATACCTTCTTCATCTAATGCATTTTTAATCGCTTCCATCAATTCGAAACGAACTGGCCAATAATCTTGACCACGCACCCATGGGCGAACAATTAGATTAACACTTGAATCAGCTAGTTCTGCAACCGCAACTTGTGGTTCTGGTGATTTAAGAACTCCTGGGTTAGCTTTAACAACAGCTTCTAATACCGCTTTAGTTTTTGCTAAGTCTGCGTTGTAACTTACGCCAATCACTAAATCAACTCGACGAGTAGATTTGCGAGAATAATTAACAATATTGCCACCTAAAATAGAAGAGTTAGGCACAACAACATATTTATTATCAACTGTTGTTAATGATGTTGAGAAGATTTGAACAGACTCAACGACACCAGCTGTACCAGCAGCTTCAATATACTCTCCTGCTCTAAATGGACGCAATGCAATAATCAGCACGCCAGAAGCAAAGTTAGATAAAGAACCTTGTAAAGCTAAACCAACAGCTAAACCTGCGGCACCAATAATGGCAACAAAAGAAGTTGTTTCTACACCAATTCGGCTTAATGCAGCAATAACAACAAAAGCAATAATGACGTAACGTACCATATGCGAAATAAAGTCAATGATCGTACTATCTAGTTCTCGCTTGGTTAATACTTTATGGAATCCACCAGAAATAAAACGAGCAATCATCATACCAATTAGTAATGTTGCAATCGCAGCTAATATATTCATGCCATAATTAATAATTAAACCTTGGTTATTATTAATCCACTCCATACTATTACTAATAACATCTGCATTATGATCCATACGTTTTGCTAACACTTCACCCACATCACTTGTTGCCAAGGTGTTTACTGCTGCTGAAACGGTTCCATTATCTGACATACTTAACTCCTTTAATAAATTAACTTTGTATTAACTGCTTGTAAAAAAATGACCATTGGTTTTTAAAGTTTTGTGTTGGTTTTTGTTTGAATTGCGTACGAACAAATTGATTCATACGTCCTTCAATATAAGCTAATAACAAATTAGCTAATACCCCTTCATCCATATCAAATTTTTGACCATCCGATAAAGGACGCTCTCGTAATATTTGCTTTAACTGTGTTTCTAATTTAGAAAAAACATGTTCGATACGTAGTTGTAATCGTTCATTTTCACCTAATAAAGCATCACCGCTTAAGATACGAGTAATTCCAGGATTTTGTTCAGAAAAACCTAATAAAAAATGCATGATATGTTCTATTCGAACAAATGTATCTTTTTTTTGATCTTTAATGATATTAATGTGGCTAAAAATAGCTGTTTCTATGAAATCAATCAAGCCTTCGAACATACGAGCTTTACTTGGAAAGTGGCGATATAACGCAGCTTCTGATACACCCACTTCAGCCGCAAGCTTAGCAGTAGTAATACGTTGTCCAGGTTTTCCCTCTAACATTATTGCTAAAGCACTTAAAATATCATCTTTACGATTTACTTTCTTTTTATTATTTTGTGTAACCATGCGAATAGCTTCCTACCTGTTATTGTTTTCCTGAGTGACCAAAACCACCCTCACCACGATCTGTTTGTTGAAAACTATCAACCACATTAAATGACGCTTGAACGACAGGTAAAAATACTAATTGGGCTAAACGGTCTCCAGCGGTTAAGGTGAAGGCTTGCTCACTTCTATTCCAACATGAAACCATTAACGGGCCTTGGTAATCAGAATCAATTAACCCAACTAAATTTCCTAACACAATACCGTTTTTATGGCCTAAACCACTTCGTGGTAAAATGGTTGCCGCTAAACTAGGATCTGCAATATGAATAGCAACACCCGTTGGGATCAAATGCGTTTCACCAGGTGCTATAATTAACTCATTATCAATACAAGCCCTTAAATCTAATCCCGCTGACCCAGTTGTTGCATATTCAGGTAAAGGAAATTCTGTTCCAATTCTTGGATCAAGTATTTTAAGTTCAATTTGTTTCATTAATATAACCTTTCCGTTATTTTTTAAATTCTGTACTAATTATTTTAAGTAATTGAATCGCAACTTCTTTTTTATCATTTAATGCAATATCAAAACGACTCTCTTTAGAAAAAACAGTTAGTGCATTCTTTTCACTATTAAAACCTTGTTCACTAACTGATACATCGTTAGCTGCAATTAAATCTAAATTTTTACGTTTTAACTTATCTAATGCATAAGTTTCAAGATCATTGGTTTCGGCAGCAAATCCAACACAAAAAGGACGATTATGGGCACTAGCAACATCTGCAATAATGTCTGGATTTTTAACAAGCGTTAAAGTCATCGAATCACTGTCTGATTGTTTTTTTATTTTTTCAACATATACCTGCTCAGTACGGTAATCAGCAACGGCAGCACATGCGATAAAAATATCTGCTTCAGAAAGAGACGTTAAAGAAGCTTGGTGCATATCAATAGCGCTTTTAATGTTAATACGTTTGATATTCGTAGATAAATTTAAATGAACAGGACCCGCAATGACAGTGACATTCGCTCCCATTGCTAATGCAGCTTCAGCTAATGAAAAACCCATTTTTCCTGAACTATGATTACTAATATAACGAACAGGATCGATAGCTTCTTGAGTTGGACCAGCTGTAATAACAACGTTAACACCTAATAAAGGCATTTCTTTAGGAGCAAAAAAATCACAACTTAATTGTACCAAATCAGGTACTTCTAATAATCGACCTGGTCCGACATCACCACAAGCTTGTTGACCTTGTGCAGGCCCCCAAATCATCATGCCACGCTGATTTAAAACATTTAAATTTTCTTGTGTAGCAAGAGCAAGATACATTTGCTGATTCATTGCAGGAGCAATAGCAATAGGGGAAGGTGATGCTAAACATAATGTAGTTAGTAATTCATCAGCCATACCAGCACGTAAACGAGCAATTGCATTAGCAGTAGCTGGCGCAATTAAAATTAAATCTGCCCATTTGGCTAATTCGATATGGCCCATTCCAGCTTCAGCTTGTGGGTCTAACAAATCATCATAAACAATATAACCTGAAACGGCCTGCATAGTTAGAGGAGTAATAAATTGTTTTGCTGATGCGGTCATCACAACACGAACTTGTGCACCTTGATCGATTAAACGGCGAGTTAATTCAGCACTTTTATAAGCAGCAATACCGCCACAAACACCGAGTAATATTTTCTTCCCTTGTAGGGGTAATGTTGATGACATAAGTTTCTCAATAAAGTTCATTAAAAAATAGAGCAATACGATAACACAAAAGTGATAGGCAATATGTGACAACTTCTACTAGATTTAAGCTATCTAATATTGTTGAGGTATCTTAATTTGACATCAATTAAACAGTGGCCAAAACAAGAAAGACCACGAGAAAAACTCATTCAACAAGGTGCGAATAGCTTAACTGATAGTGAATTATTGGCTATTTTCTTGCGTACGGGCTGCCAAGGCATAGATGTAGTCTCACTATCTCGGCAATTATTAACAGACTTTGGCTCATTAAGAGCATTGTTTTCTGCTAGTGAAGCTGATTTTTGTTTACATAAAGGTCTGGGTCAAGCTAAATATGTTCAATTGCAAGCTGTACTAGAAATGTCTCGCCGTTATTTACAAGAACCATTAATGAAAGGAGACCCATTAACAAGCGCCACTCAAACCCAACAGTTTTTAAGTGCAAAAATGCGAGACTATCCTTATGAAGTTTTTGCAGCACTATTATTAGATAGCCAACATAGAGTGATCCGCTTTCATGAGTTTTTCTTTGGAACAATTAATAGTGCAAGTGTTCATCCAAGAGTTATTGCTCAAAAAGTATTACAAGAAAATGCGGCTGCTATTATTCTTGTTCACAATCATCCTTCAGGTGATCCAAGCGCCAGTGAAGCAGATAAAAATATAACCCAAAAACTAGTCAATACACTGCAATTAATTGATGTTAAAATATTGGACCATTTCATCATTGGTGATGGAAAATACACCTCATTTGCAGAAAAAGGGTGGATTTAAGGCATTTATTACTACTATTGTTGATCTTTTAATCTCAATCATGTATAAAATGCGCCCTCGACGCCTTTGGCGACGGCTAAAAAAGGTGTTCGACTATTTTGCTCGAGTAAAACTAATATTTTTGGAGATTTCGACATGTCTAGAGTATGTCAAGTTACAGGCAAGCGTCCAGCTGTTGGTAACAATGTATCACACGCGAAGAACCGTACACGACGTCGTTTCTTACCTAACCTACAAACACACCGTTTTTGGGTTGAGAGTGAGAACCGTTTTGTTAAATTACGCCTAACTACTAAAGGTATGCGTATCATCGACAAAAAAGGTATTGATGCAGTTTTAACTGACATCCGTGCTAATGGCGTTAAAGTTTAAGGAGCTTAAAAATGCGTGATAAAATTCGTTTAAATTCAAGCGCTGGCACTGGTCATTTTTATACTACTGATAAAAATAAAAAGAACATGCCTGAAAAGTTTGAAATCAAAAAGTTTGATCCTGTAGTACGTAAACACGTTATCTACAAAGAAGGCAAAATCAAGTAATCTTTGATTTAACCTGAAAAAACCCAGTTTATACTGGGTTTTTTTATGTCTGCTGTAAAAGAAACAAATCTAATATGAGCCATTTAAATAATCCCCCTTTATATGAGCTAGATTATGAGTAATACCAATTCCGTTAATTAAGTTTCCAATTTAGTCCAGTCTCTAAAGCATAATGAAATGACTCGGCTTGTGTCTTCGCAGAAGCTGTTCCAAGCCCTACAACATTGATCGACTATGTCGTTATAA
>NZ_SNUW01000023.1 GCF_004376845.1 Psychromonas algarum | reverse complement strand
TTCGAAGCGAACCTCGAAGCGTTAATACGTTGTGAATCATTCTCAAACTCGCTGGGTAACTTGCGTTCCGTCCCGTGTCTGTGGATGCGCATTATAGGGATTGAGATCACATTGGCAAGCGTTTATTACTGTTTTTTGTGATTATTTATTTGAATGCTTAATTAACAAGCAAGTCGTTTAAAAAAACACAGATATGGACGTTATTTTGTACTGATCAGAGTATTTAAACTATTGCTTGGATATAGCCTGGATGAGATAGCCTTAGCGATAAATACACCTATAGCCAGTGAAATTAATGAAATGGTAATCACAATAGGTTCATTATCAATAAATAAATAACTAGAGGTGCTACCAAAAACAAATAAAAGGAGAGGAATAACATAAACAATCATAGAACTTTTAACAATATCTTTATTTTCAATTAATAACTCAATTGATTCATTGATGATCATACCTTCTTTATAAGGCATGGATAATTGATGAGCTTTATCACTAAGACCTTTTGCGACAACTCCAATACCGCAGCTATCATTATTAGCGCATGACTTACAGGCTGATTTTGAAATACATTCAACAACAGCTGTTTTTTCTCCATTAACTACTGTTATATCAATAATTTTTCCTGTTTCATGCAGCACTACTTTACCCTCTCTATTGATGCAGCAATTTTTTCTGCTGTTATTAATGGTATCTCGCCAATAATATTTATTTCAATATTTCCTTGCTGCTCTGTATATAACAAAGTAGATCCACGTTTAATTATATTTTTCTGCTTCACTACTTCTGTATCTTTGGTTGATATATAAGCGGATACACTTACAAGACCATCATTTAACATTAAATATGATATTGGATCTGTATCATGTAGCATGAGACGGTGCTGATCATCTTTTATTATTTTAAAACCGTTAGGCAACCACTTAATATTCCATGGAGCAATTTCTTGGCTCGTTACTTTTGGTATATGTTGTACTTCAGGTGCTTTTTGATGACTTAAATGTTCTAGCCATGGATTAACTGCCTCCGTTACCTTTACAGAAACAACCATAATTTGTTGAAGTATTAAATTGGACTGATTAATAGTATCTATTCTTAATGGTAAATAACTATCTAAATCAAGCCATATAATATAACTGTAGCGATACTCATCTTTACTCAGCATTCTGATAGCAATTACTTTTTTGCCTGCAATGCGTCCTTTTCCAAGAATAATATATTCGTAGTTTTGATTAACCTTCTTAAAATCAAAATTAGCGAAATTAGAAAAAACGCTTTGCTCACGGTTAGTGATTAAACTATACGGCTTCCCACCTTGTTCGTAATAACTAATTTTCCCATCAAATTGTACAAACTCTCGCATTTCTCCATTTAAAAATCGAAAGTAAGTAATAGGCTTACCTTTAATTACTCCGTGGATAATTTGTTTGGGATCAATCTGGTTTTGTACTGTGTTGATATAGAGTAGTTCATAATTTAAATGCTTATATGCTTGTTGCATATTATCTAAATAAGTTAAGGCTGAAAGTTGCTTTCTGGAAGGTGGCGCCTCTATTGAAGAAGCCGCCATTGATTGTGCTAAAGCTAATGATGAAAATAGAGAGAATATTCCAACTAAAAACAATCGGTATTTCATTGTTAACCTTAAGGTTGTGTTTGCAACTGTAGTTGATGATCTTTTAGTAATGCTTCTAAATGTTCATTACGTTCTTTTATATCACTTTTAGTTTGTGCCGGTGAAGTTTGTAAACTAACCGGAGCTGCTCCGCCAAATGGAACAGTACTTAACACTGGAGTAACATTATTGTCAGGGTCAGTAGTTTGATTAACCATTAAACTACTGACCACAACCACCGCGGCTACTGATGCGGCTATTGCATATTGTCCAAAGCGCTTCATGAAAGGAACAACATTATTTTCTACCGCGGTTAGAGGGATTGTTGAGGATACCTTATCTTGTGTTTCATTTGCTACAGCAGCCATGACACTATCAGTAACATCAATTCGCAAGTCTAAGCCTTTGCCTTCATCACGCATGATATCGCCTATTAATTGATATCTTGAGAACTGCTCTTGTAAATCAGCATCATCAAGGAGTTCATTAATAACAACTTCATCATCAAGTTCATTATCTATTAATGCAGATAGCTCTTGTGAATATTCTTTCATTATGGATTCCAATTAATTTTCTAATAAAGGTTTTAGCTGTTTATCGATTGCTTCACGAGCACGGAAAATACGAGATCTAACGGTACCGATCGGGCACCCTTCTATCTGTGCAATTTCCTCATAACTCATACCCTCAAGCTCACGTAATGTTATCGCTGACTTTAGTTCATTTGGCAAATTACTTATCACACCTAAAATAACTCGCTTTACATCTTGAGAATGTAAAATAGCTTCAGGATTATCCCCATCTTTTAAAGCACCACTACCATCGTAACTATCAGCTTCATCTGCATCGATATCTGACGCTGGCGGCCTGCGACTCTGACTTGTTAAATAATTCTTAGCTGTATTTACCGTGATCCGAAATAACCAAGTATAAAAAGCGCTATCACCTCGAAAATTAGGCAATGATTTATACACCTTAATAAATACTTCTTGTGTTACATCCGGTATATCGCCAGAACTACGTACATAACGCGTTAATATATTAGCCACGCGCGTTTGGTACTTACGTACTAATAATGAAAATGCTTGCTGCTCACCGTTTTGAATACGCTGTATTAACTGTAAATCTAATTCTCGCTCATTCATTGAGCTTTTCTACCTATATTTATGGTGAGTCATTTTGATTCTCACAGATATGACTTTTATTAAAAAAGAAAGTTCCAAATAAATTCAAAACAAATGTTTTTTTGGATAAACTCTATGAACCGCAGAATGTTAGTTAATCATTTTATCCAATAATAGAGCATATAATGCCATGGCAGAAAATAAAACAACAACTGAACAGCAATATACATGTGATGTCTTAATTGTCGGAGCAGGCGCAGCAGGTTTATCTTTAGCTTTAAAAATAGCAGTTAATACAAAGGTCATTGTATTAAGTAAAGGTAAACTGTCAGAAGGTTCAACTTATTATGCACAAGGTGGTGTCGCAGCCGTATTTTCTGATGATGATAGTATTGAATCACACTTTGAAGATACTCTAGTAGCAGGAGCAGGACTATGTGATGAAGATGCCGTCCGCTTTACCGTCAGTAATGCCAAAAAAAGCATGCAATGGTTAATTGAGACAGGTGTTGACTTCGATACTGAAGAGAATGAACAAAAACAAACACAATATCATTTAACGAGAGAAGGTGGACACTCTCACCGTCGTATATTGCACGCAGCAGATGCAACAGGCCGAGAAATCGAAGAATCTTTATTAGAAGCTGTACAAAAACATCCTAATATCACATTAATGGAAGGTTTTAACGCGATTGATTTAATTACCACTCGTAAACTTAATCTGCCTGCAAATCGAGTTTTAGGTGCATATGTATGGAATCGAACAGCCGAGCGTGTCGAAACAATTAATGCTCACTTTGTAACACTTGCCACTGGTGGCGCAAGTAAGGTTTATCAATATACCAGTAACCCCGATGTATCGAGTGGAGATGGAATAGCACTTGCTTGGCGTAGTGGTTGTCGAGTTGCCAATATGGAGTTTAATCAATTTCATCCAACTTGCTTATATCATGTAGATGCAAAAAACTTCTTATTATCAGAAGCATTACGTGGGGAAGGAGCGTTATTATTACGTCCCGATGGAACTCGCTTTATGCCCGATTTTGATGAACGTGGTGAATTAGCACCTCGAGATATTGTTGCACGTGCCATAGATTATGAAATGAAACGTCTTGGAGTTGACTGCATGTACTTAGATATCAGTCATCAACCAAAAGAATTTATTATTAAGCACTTCCCTACTATTTACCATCGCTGTTTACAGCTTGGTATCGATATTGCTGAGCAACCAATGCCTATCGTTCCTGCTGCTCACTATACTTGTGGTGGCGTAATGATTGATCATCATGGACAAACAGATATCGATGGCTTATATGCAATAGGGGAGGTCACTTATACAGGCCTGCATGGGGCAAATCGTTTAGCTTCAAATTCATTATTAGAATGCATTGTTTATGCTCATGCCTGCGCAAGAGATATTACTAATCGTATTCCATCATATAGACAGCGTAAATTTGCTAAAATTCCAGACTGGGATGACAGCCAAGTAGAAAACTCAGATGAGCAAGTAGTTATTCAACATAATTGGCATGAGCTACGTTTATTTATGTGGGATTACGTTGGTATTGTACGTACAGATAAACGTTTACAACGAGCACTAAGTCGAATTGAATTATTACAACATGAAATCACTGAGTATTATAGTAACTTTAAAGTAGGGAATAATTTACTCGAGTTAAGAAATTTAGTCCAAGTCGCTGAATTAATAATAAAAAGTGCAATTCAAAGGAAAGAAAGTAGAGGTTTACATTACAATTTAGATTATCCAGATCATAGTGATGAAAAACCTAAACCAACTATCTTAAATCCAAATAGAGACTAAGCGGTATGCTTACGATTAATAAGACGTGCCAATAAACGGTAGTCTTTTTCTGGAATACCATCATAAAACACAACAAACCATTTTTTAGGTGTGTTGTGTTTTTTGGTGCCTTTTATTAAAAATTTATCTTCCATTTCAACACACAGAAAAATAAACCAAGCATTATAAAAAGATCGTGTACTAACCTGACCTATAAAACGACCAAGCTGATTTATTTCAATATAACCATCTTCTGAGACTTCACACTGAAATAAAGGAAGCTTTAATAAATAGACTAAAGAGCTAAAAGCGACCACATATACAATTAAAAATAAGAAGCTAAACCAATCTACTCCCCATAATAAAAACATTAAAATGGCACTAACAACAAATAACGTTAGTACCAATATTTTTACAAATAATGATGGTCTACTTTGGATCTTATACTTTAACACGTTTGATAATGACATCTACAATCTCAGCAAGCTGAGGATCAGGACATTTTTCGTGCCCCATAAACCAAGCAAATAATTCTGGATCTTCACAGGTTAATAGGCGCTGAAAATACAGTTTATGCGTTGCACTTAGCCCACTATATGCTTCTTTTACAAAAGGCATAAATAGCACATCAAGCTCTAGCATTCCTCGACGACAAGCCCATAATAAACGAGAAAGAGGTACCTCTTCTGTCATGACTAATATTTCCTTTTAAAAATAGAATAAAATGAAGGATTCTTTTATAAAGTGCACAACATCATAACAACAACATTTTATTAACAGCAACTACTGACAAAATAGGTTGTGAGCTATAACATTGTAAAAAAACAAATTCGTCCATAAATGAGGTCAAACATGCTAACACTTAGTCAACTTGAGAACATTAGCCAACTACCCGACTTAGTTCTTTGTCCACTTAATAGCTGGGATTTAATCAGTGTAACAGGTGAAGACTGTATTGCCTTTTTACAAGGGCAATTAACCTGTGATCTTGAGAAGTTAGTACCGGGACAACAAACCTTAGCAGCACACTGTAATCCACAAGGAAAAATATGGAGTATTGCTCGTGTAATTGTTTTAGAAGATCGTATTCTATTAACTCAGCCTAGCTCAGTGTCTAGGATACAATTACCAGAACTTAAAAAATATGCCGCTTTCTCTAAAGTCTCAATACAAATAGAAACTGAATATCAGGCATTTGGTTTAGCTGGCTGTAAATCAGCGGAATATATTGCAGACAAAAAAGATATTATCGCCAATCACGACACGAGTAACTTATTAGTAGACGGCTCTATTATTATTAAGCAACCTTATCCATCATTGCGTTATCTTATGATAATGAAAAATGATATCGCAGAAACCTGTATAGCCGATTTAAAAAATAAAGCAGAGCTTTTTGATGATAGCTTATGGAATGCAATGAACATTGCTTCTGGAGTTGGTTTTATTGAAGCCGAAACATCTGCACAATTTATCCCTCAAATGTTAAATTTACAGGCGCTCGATGGTATTAGTTTTACCAAAGGTTGTTATATTGGCCAAGAAACTGTTGCACGAGCTAAATATCGAGGTGTTAATAAACGAGCATTATTTATTTTAACAGGACGCTCTGTTGGTTGCCCTAAAGTAGGACAGACTGTTGAAGTGTTAATGAATAATAATTGGAAACGAGTTGGCACTGTAATTTCCGCATGCCAATATGGTGATGGACATATTGAGGTCTTAGCTGTTTTACCAAAAGAGATCAATACTGAAGATATTTTCCAAATAAAAGAAGTAGAAAATTCAACTCTTTATTATGCGCCATTACCTTATCAAATAGCAGCAGAATAACCCCATCAAAGACTACTTCTTTTAGCATAAGATGAAGAGAAGTAGTCTATTTACTATACAACCCATATCGGAACGCTGCCTTTACCAATAATAAAATATAATGTTATGATGGTCACAGTTTTTTGTGGTTTAATGATAATTAACGCCTTACCTAATGGAACACAAATTGAATCAAGAAATCATCCAACTACGTGATAAAGCTGACGAGTTTACTCGCCTACGCGTAAGATCTGCAATTGCGATGATGAAACAAGATGAAGTTGATGTTTTTCAAAGTTTTACCTTATTATTACACTTCAATAATCCCTCATTACCTGGTTACATTGAAGGCGATGTGCCTACTGGAATTTATCAATTTAGCCCAACGAAGCAACATCAATCGATGGTGCAACGGTTATTTGCAACCAACCTACCTGATCCTAATACAACACCTCCAGAAATCATTGGTTTATATGCAATGGGTAGTACTTCATCAATTGGTCAATGTTCTGAAAGTGACCTTGATATTTGGATTTGTTATTCACACCAACTCGATCCTAAAAGAGTCTCATTGCTTAATCAAAAAGCATGGGAAATCACCTACTGGGCTGAAAGTTTAGGGGTAGAACTTAATTTTTTTCTCATTCCAGATAATAAATTTCGAGTTAATAACAAAGCAGAATTAAGTATCGATTCTTGTGGTACATCACAGCACATGTTGTTGTTAGATGAATTTTATCGAACATCTCTTCGCATTGCTGGTAAGCGTATCCTGTGGCGTCAAATACCACATGAGCATGAATATAATTACGATAATTATGTAAAGAATCTTTGTGAAACAGGGCAAATAAATGCTGATGACTGGTTAGATTTAGGTGGATTACACTGTGTCCCTGCTGATGAGTTATTTGGTGCTACATTATGGCAATTATATAAAGGCATCGATAATCCATATAAAGCAACATTAAAAACCATTTTAATGGAGGCCTATTCTTGGGAATACCCAAACATAGAATTGATTTCAACAGCCTACAAAAAAAGCTTTCAAGAGCAAGACTCTTATAATGAAGACTTAGACCCATATTGTTTAATGTTAAGTAAAGTAAGTGATTACTTAATAAGTATTAATGACTTACAGCGACTAGAATTAGTACGTGTTTGCTTTTACTTTAAAACAGAAGAAATGCTATCAAAAGCCCCGGTTAGTGAAAATACCGCTTGGCGCCGCACAATATTAAATAAATTAATTAAGCAATGGGGTTGGAGTGATAGCCAACTTGCAGACTTAGACAATCGTAACAACTGGAAAATTCGAGAAGTTCAGCAAGCAAATACTTTATTACTTGATGCATTAATGATGAGTTATCGTAATTTAATAAAATTTGCTCGTGATAATAATATTAGTGAATCAATTAGTGCTGAAGATATTAGTATTTTGTCACGTAAATTATACGCGGCACATGAAACCCTACCTGGAAAAGTTGATATTATTAACCCTAATATATCTCCTAATTTAGTTGAAACAGACCTTAGTCTTATTCAAATACCAGAACAGCAAAAAAATAAAGCTGGCTGGTATTTATTCAATAGTACATTAGAAAATTTTGAACTAGCAGTTACTCCATCAATTGGTTACTCACCTTATTTATCAAAGATAATTGCTTGGAGTTATGTAAATGGTTTATATGATGAAGATACTCAACTGCATTTATATAACCAAGGTTCAGATTTAGTTGATAAAAACCTTAATCAATTTGCTAAAGATTTATATTCTGTATTTCCTATTTATGTACCTAAAGCAAGCAATAAAGAATTAAGTTCACCATGTGTTATTAAGCATTTATCTATTTTCTTGAATGTAGAAAAAGATCCAACAAGACATTGGCAAGACACTGAAGAAAGTGCATTAAATCAAGTTGATAATGTAATGGCTTATGGTGAAAATAAAGAAAGCTTAATCGGAAGTATTGATTTTATATACCGAAACTCATGGAATGAAGTACGTACTTTACATTTTAATAATGAATTTTCTGTAGTTGAAGCACTTAATACTATCCTTTCAAAAATGCATCAAGATGCTTCACCGCCAGAACAAATAGACCTATTTTGTTATAGCCGCCATTTTAGTGAACAAATATGCCAGTCCTTCGGTAGTAAATTAAATGAATTTATTCAATTACGTTTGCAAACCGTTAATACAAAATCAGTACAAACTTTATGGACAAGCGGTAGAAAGTTTGGATTTTTCTTTGAACGCAAAGGTGTTTCATTACAACATCTTGAAAGTACTGTTGATATCTATAGTCATATTTCTAAAAAGAAATTATCAGCGAGTTCAATTAACTTAAAAATAACGCATTTTGATCAAACAGCTAATATAATTGAATCTCATATCAGCGAAGGGCTTATTCAATTCTTTTTTGAAAACTATAATGATGGATTCAACATTTATATTGCTAACGCAGAAAATGATGTGGAAACCTTTTTAAATTTTGCTGGCTCTAAAGATGACTTTGTGCAAAACGTAAATCGATTTTATGCCTCTAATAGCCACTTATCTGATGCATTAGACGAACAGATCAATTTCAATTTGCCACAGTTTTATGACATCTCTTTAAATGATGATAAAACACTTTCTTTAAACCCATTTAAAAGTGGCAAAACATCCTCACTCAACAATTAATTACTATTTGGTCGTAAGCCGAGTGAATGGCAAATAGCATAACTTAAATCACTACGGTTTAAGGTATAAAAATGAAAATCTTTAACCCCCTCCTGACTTAAAACTTTAACCATCTCAATTGCTTGATTTGCACCTATTAAATTACGAGTTATAGGATCATTATCAGTGCCTTGATAAAGTTTATGCATCCAATCTGGTACATGAACATTAGTCATACCTGCAAACTTTACTAACGTTTTATAATTAGAAACAGGTAAGATCCCAGGAACAATATCTTCTTCAATCCCCTGTTTAATACATTTATCTCGAAAGCGAAGATACGTTTCAGCATCAAAGAAAAACTGTGTAATAGCGCAATTTGCTCCTGCATCAAATTTAGCCTTTAATACTTCTAAATCAAATTGTGCTGAACGTGCTTCTGGATGTTTTTCAGGATATGCTGCAACAGATATATCAAAATCACCTTCTTGTTTTAGCAAGATAACTAAATCAGTAGAATACATATGCGGTTTCAGCTCCCCTTTAGGTATATCTCCTCGCAGCGCCACAATACTATGAATATCATTCTGCCAATAATCGCGAGCTATATTACGTAACTCATCCTTAGTGGCATCAATACACGTTAAATGAGGAGCAGCAACCATGCTTGTTTTGGATTTAATATCTTTAATTATTTCATGAGTCTTATCTCGCGTTCCTGAATTAGCACCATAAGTAACAGATACAAACTTAGGTTTTAAAGTCTTTAAACGCTCAATAGAATCCCATAAAGTATTTTCCATCTCTATTGATGCAGGAGGAAAGAACTCAAAAGAAACACCTACGTGCTGGTTAATATTTGCTATATTTTGGTTAAGTTGGGCTAAGTGGCTAGCAGAAATATAATCGCTTTTAATAACAGTATTCACATTAAATCCTTAAAATAGTTTAGCCGTCTAAACGGCTTTAATAACTAACAATGTAATTTATTATTAGATATTATCAACTAATTAAAATAAACATGAAAATAACTAACAATAAGTTGAATTAACTTCAAATTAGATAGCTAGACTTCTAGCCCTCTTTACGCTCAGATTGCTATGTATAAAATCTCAAGGTAAAATAGAGGCACATTTTTTAAAAGGTTATTACTATGTCAACAAAGTGGAATGGCGAATACATTAGCCCTTATGCTGAACACGGAAAAAAAAGTGAACAAGTAAAAAAGGTAACTGTTTCAATACCAACTAAAGTACTAAAAATACTGACAGATGAGCGTACAAGACGCCAAGTAAATAATCTTCGTCATGCTACAAACAGTGAATTGTTATGTGAAGCTTTTTTACATGCTTATACAGGCCAACCATTACCAGAAGATGATGAGCTAGATAAAAACCAAATAACAAACGAAACAGAGAAGTAAAACAACAACTAAAAAGTCAAACAACTACCCTACTGGGTAGTTCCTTTCTTATTTTTAAATGACACAATTTAATTATCAGTTTCATAGGTGATGGATATAGTAAAACCTAATTTTCTATAACTTTTACCAACCAATTTGTATGAGTTATTTTCTGAAAATAACTGATGATATTAAAGGGAATTTATTCTGCAGGATTGGAGTTTATATATAATACCAATTCCGTTAATTAAGTTTCCAATTTAGTCCAGTCTCTAAAGCATAATGAAATGACTCGGCTTGTGTCTTCGCAGAAGCTGTTCCAAGCCCTACAACATTGATCGACTATGTCGTTATAA
>NZ_SNUW01000022.1 GCF_004376845.1 Psychromonas algarum | reverse complement strand
TATCTCAGTTCTATTTTTACCTTCAGTAAAATGTGAAACCGCAATTAGTTTTAATCGGAGTCTAGCATTAGATGTCGCGTTAATTAGGGCTGTAAAATCGTGGGTCATATAAGCTCCTTCAAAGAAGTACTATTAGATCACATAATTAACGGAATTGGTATAAATAACTCTTGTAGCCACGACAAAGAAGTCCTGTCTTGATTTTATCTTTGCTTTAACTCAGTATCTAGCGAAGACGCCTATACTACTACCCACATAATGACACCTCAAATAATAGCTACAAACCTTACTTCCTTAAAATAATTAAGATATGGTTATCTATAAATATTTATTAAAGAATGAGAATAAAATGCCAGAACTACCTGAAGTGGAAACAAGCCGACGAGGTATTAGTCCACACATTAACAATCAAAACATAACAAATATTACACTTCGTCATCATCAATTACGCTGGCCTATACCCTCAAATTTATTAAATTTATTAAAAGATAAAAAATTATTAAATGTCGATCGCCGAGCAAAATATTTATTATTACGTTTTGAAAATGGTACTTTATTAATTCATTTGGGTATGTCTGGTAGTTTACGTATTTGCCAATTGAATGAACCAGCCCAAAAACATGATCATGTCGATTTTCAATTTCAAAAGTGTTTACTGCGTTATACCGATCCAAGGCGATTTGGTGCTATTTTATGGTTAGGATTAACACCAGAAGAAAGTCCATTATTAAACACTCTAGGGCCAGAACCTCTTTCTGATGAATTCACCGCCAAAATGCTTTACCGACTAGGTAAAAATAGAAAAATACCAGTAAAACAATTTATTATGGATCAAAAAGTAGTGACCGGTGTTGGTAATATTTATGCAACTGAAGCTTTATTTCATGCAGGTATCAGCCCAATCCGAACAGCAAACAATATTAGCCTAAAACGTTACCAACAATTGGTTGATGCAATTAAGAAAATTTTAGATGAAGCGATCAAACAAGGGGGAACAACTCTTAAAGATTTTGTGGGTGGAGATGGAAAACCAGGCTACTTTCAACAAACACTGTATGTTTATGGTAAAACAGGTGAATTATGTCCTACTTGTAAGCAACCACTAACTTCCGTTAAGTTAGCCGCTAGAAATAGCGTTTATTGTCATCACTGCCAACACTAGTGGCAGTAAGTTAACAACTTTATTTTGCATATTTTTTGATGAGTGCTTGTTTTACACATTCAGGCGCTAATTGACTGATATTTCCTTGGTGTTTAAAAACTTCTTTCACTACCGTCGAAGAAATAAAGCCAGTTTGTGCTCGCGCAGGTAATAAAATAGTTTCTAACTGTATATCAAGAGTGTAATTAACCTGAGCTAGTTGAATTTCATAATCAGCATCAGTTGCACCACGAATACCTCGTAGCAATGCTTGTGCTTGGTGTATTTTGGCAAAATCGGCTAACAATCCACTAAATGGGATAATTTCAACTCCATTAAGATGTTCTGTTGCTGAACAAAGTAGATCACAGCGCTCTTGTAAATCAAATAAAGGTTGTTTACTGGTATTAATTGCAACAGCAACGATCACTCTTTCAGCTAAAAAACTTGCCCTAGTGATCAAATCAAGATGCCCATTAGTTACCGGATCAAATGAACCAGGAAAAACGATGGTATTCATTATTTACCCTCTATTTATAGCCCCACATATCCATATAATGAAGCAAAGTATTAATTAGTAATTGTTTCTTTAATATCTACAATGTCTTTGCGAGCTGATGCAGCATTCCAATAAAAATCAATCCAAGGGTCTGAGCCTGCTGAACGAATGCTTTTTTTAGGAAACTGTAGAGAAATATAATTATCTTCAAATTTATAAACTGAAGCACCGATTTCAACATCACTTGCTAACCAAACACACACAAGGATAATCAAAGGATACAAAAAAAATAACTTAAACATACTTATTTACCATTCCATTAGTTAATAATTATAAATATTCACATTCTCGACCCATTCAGCTCAAATAAGTTGCAAACTTTGCATTATTATTTTTAATATTTGTAGGTTATATAAATATTTATAGAATAATAAGTTAATAAAAATGCTGTTAAATGTCAGCTAAATTTAATTAAAGATAACCTTTTCACCAGATTGTTTTGTGATCGCTACAGATAAAAAGCTTAATAATTCATCACCACTACGATCATCAATCCATAACCCATCTTTATAATCGTAATGATGGCCGTTTTCTAATGTTGCTAGCCATACTTGATGTAAAGGTTGTTGACGATTAATGATTAACTTAGTTCTATTATCGAATTCTAATGTTAACAATGAACCATTTTGATCATAATCGATATCAGCACCTGAAACTTCAATGTTATCTTCAATTTTTTGATACAACATATCCGCTAATTCAAGAAATTCACTATCAGTCATTTACTTCTCCTTTGCTTTTTAACTATGAAATGCGATTATAGAGAGCTAAAAATATTTAACTAGGAGAAGCTATGAAAAAACTGAATTTATCTTTGATAGCCCTACTTTTTTCAAGCTTATTAACGGGTTGTGGCATGTCAGGACCGCTTTATAGAGAAGCGCCACCAGCAGTTGAAAAAGAACCAGTACAAACACAGCAAAGTGTAGAGAAAAAAGAAGATCAAAAAATAACTGAAGAGAATGAATCAGAGGCTTCAGAAACGGTTATTAACGAAGACAGTAATAATAACTAATAAATAACAGCATTAAAAAAGGATTTAAAATTGGATCATTTTAATTATCATAGCGATGGCCATCTATTAGTAGAAGATACTGCAGTTGAAGATGTAATCAAAAACTCAGGTACTCCCGCTTATATCTATTCTAGAGCGACAATTGAACGTCACTGGAAAGCATTCGATCAAGCAGCAGGTACTCATCCACACTTAATTTGTTATGCCGTTAAAGCTAATTCAAATTTAGGTGTATTAAATCTAATGGCTCGTTTAGGTTCTGGGTTTGATATTGTTTCTGTTGGTGAATTATTACGTGTAATGCAAGCAGGTGGAGATCCTAAAAAAGTGGTTTTCTCTGGTGTTGGTAAAACAGAAACCGAAATATCAACCGCATTAGAAGCCGGTATTCATTGCTTCAATGTTGAATCTATTTCAGAGTTATATCGCATTAATGATGTGGCTAAATCTTTAAATAAAAAAGCACCTATTTCAATTCGTATTAATCCTAATATTGATGCTGGAACACATCCTTATATTTCAACAGGATTAAAAGAAAATAAATTCGGTATTGAAATAGAACAAGCGTCAACTGTTTACGGCCTAGCAAATGAGCTGCCATTTTTAGAAGTAAAAGGTGTTGATTGCCATATTGGATCTCAATTAACTGAAATTGCACCTTTCTTAGAAGCATTAGATAAATTATTAATATTAATTGATCAATTAGCGACACAAGGCATTACGATCCAGCACCTAGATTTAGGTGGTGGTTTAGGTGTTCCATACAACGGTGAAACACCTCCTGAGCCAGCTCAATATATGCAAGCAATTATTGAACGTATGGGAGAGCGTAAACTAAAACTTATTTTTGAACCAGGTCGTGCCATTATGGCAAATGCTGGTATTTTAGTGACTAAAGTTGAGTTCTTAAAATTAAATGATTACAAAAACTTTGCGATCGTTGATGCTGCAATGAATGATTTAATTCGTCCCGCTCTATACAGTGCTTGGCAAAATATTATTCCACTTAACAATAAACTAGATGATTCTGAAAAACGCCCAAACCGTGTTTACGATATTGTAGGCCCAATTTGTGAAACGGGTGATTTCCTAGGAAAAGAGCGTTCATTAGCAATTGCTGAAGGTGATTATTTAGCAATTCGTAGTGCAGGTGCTTATGGCGCAACCATGAGTTCAAACTATAATTCTCGTTGTCGCCCAGCAGAAATAATGGTTGATGGCGATAAAGCATTTGTTGTTCGCCAACGTGAAGAACATATTGACCTATGGCGTGGTGAACACGTTTTACCTTAGTAGAAACTTACATAGTGCATCAGGGAGTATTTACTCCCTACTTTAATGAGTTTTGTTAGTAAAAGTAGAATTAAGATGAATATTGAGTTTTCTAAAATGCATGGCTTAGGTAATGACTTTATGGTCATTAATAATGTCACACAAAATGTATTTCTCTCTAAAGAGATGATTTGCAAATTAGCAGATCGTAACTTTGGGATTGGCTTTGATCAATTATTAATGGTTGAACCTCCATACGATCCAGATTTAGATTTTCATTACCGTATTTTTAATGCAGATGGTAGTGAAGTAGAACAATGTGGTAACGGTGCTCGTTGTTTTGCTCGTTTTGTAAAATTAAAAGGACTAACCCAAAAACGAGTGATTAATGTCAGCACCGCAAAAGGGAAAATTCAACTTAAAATAGAGCAAGATGGCAATATTATCGTTGATATGGGCAAACCTATTTTAGAGCCTGCAAAAGTACCTTTTGAAGCACAGAAAGAAGAAAAAACCTATATTTTACGTGTGCAAGATCATACTGTTTTATGTGGTGTTGTATCGATGGGTAACCCGCATTGTGTTGTTTTAGTTGATGATATTGAAACTGCTCCTGTTGAAACACTTGGTCCATTATTAGAAGTGCATGAACGTTTTCCAAATAAAGTGAATGTAGGTTTTTTACAAATTGTGGATAGTGGATTCGCAAAATTGCGAGTATGGGAACGAGGAGTAGGTGAAACCTTAGCATGCGGAACAGGAGCTTGTGCTGCTGCAGTTGTTGGGCAACAACAAGGAAAACTTGATACCCATTGCCGTATTGAATTACCCGGTGGAGAACTACGCTTCTTTTGGCAACCAGGACAAAGTGTTCGTATGAGCGGTCCCGCTGAGTTTGTATTTGATGGACAGATTCAGATCTAATAATAATTTATTTGAAAGTTCAGTAGTTTACTGGTATTTCTATAACAAAAAGTCCAAAAATTAGAAAAAGTGCCCTATTGATTCAAATAAATATTGAATTAAAGTGCACTTTTTTATTATGTGAGAATTAATATGAATCTTTTATTACCTGATATCGAACGCTACTTATCTCACATAGCTAGTCAACGAGGCTTGAGCCTGGTGACAATTAATAACTATCAACGCAACCTCAATGAATTTGTCACATTATTAGAAGCTAAAGATATTCAAACTTGGCAGCAACTCGATACTCATCAAGTACGTTTACTCGCAAAACAATTACACCAAAAAGGTATTAAAGCACGTTCTATTGCTACTAAACTTTCTGCATTACGTTCTTTTCTTGAATATTTAGTAAAAAATGATCTACTCACCTTTAACCCTGCAAAAGGGGTTTCTGCACCAAAGCTAGATAAACCTTTACCCAAAAATATCAGTGTTGACGATATGGATCAGCTACTTGATATTAATGGAGATGACCCTCTCACTATCCGGGATCACTGCATGATGGAATTAATGTATTCATCTGGTTTACGTTTAAGCGAGTTAGTCGGTATTAACTTACAAGATATAAAATTATCAGAAAAAGAAATAATGGTAACAGGTAAAGGTAGTAAACAGCGTCTATTGCCGATCACCAAAACAGCAGTAGAAACAATTAAACAGTGGTTAAAGATAAGAACTGATTTTACAGAGCCTGGTGAAAAAGCACTTTTTCTATCAAAACAAAAAAGACGGATCTCTGCACGTAGTGTACAAATGCGCATGGAAAAATGGGGATTACAACAATCATTACCCGGGCATGTTAATCCTCATAAATTACGTCATTCTTTTGCAACACATATGTTGGAGTCCAGTGGAAATTTACGTGCAGTACAAACGTTGTTAGGTCATGCAGATCTTGCTACCACACAAATTTATACGCATTTAGATTTTCAACATTTAGCAGAAGTGTATGATAAAGCACATCCACGCGCGAAACGTAAAAAATAAAGATTGGGAAAACAAATGATATTTTATAGGCCATTACGCCCTTATAAAGCAATCAGCTTTGATTTAGATGACACCTTATATGATAACCGCCCAATCATCATAAAAGCTGAACTTGATTTTATTAATTACTTAAACACAACCTACCCTGAACTTGAACAATTGGATGTAAGGAAATGGGGACTTTATAAAGATTTATTAGTAAAAGAGGCTCCTGCATTACAGCATGACGTTTCTTTATGGCGTAAAGAAATACTAAAACGTGTCATGGTGGTGTATGGCATTCCAATGGTAAACGCCATTAAATATTCAGAAATAGCTTTGCAAAAATTTCTTGAATTACGCAGTGATTTTTCTGTTCCACAAAAAAGTATCAAAGTACTCGAAGAACTCGCACTTCATTATCCCATCATAGCCATTACTAACGGTAATGTAGACGTTAAGCAGATTGGTTTACATAATAAATTTAAATGTGTATTAAAAGCTGAAAATGGTTTAAACAGCAAACCACATTTGGATCTTTTTCAGCAAGCTGCTTTGCAATTGAATATACAAGTTAGCGATATTTTACATGTAGGAGACCATTTAATAAGCGATGTTTATGGAGCACAAAATAATAATGCACAAGCCGTTTGGTTTAATCCACACAAAGTTAATTTAGATGGTGCAAAATTATTACCTAGTATTGAAATACCAGATCTACAAGAGTTATTAAAAATTCTATAAGTTAAATATATTCACCACAGAGCACCACTAAAACGATTATCGAAACATGGAATATTCACATTTATCTTATGTTTCGGTATAGTGCCCTATCTACTGAATAAATAAACAGGCATTTTTATGGACGTATCTTACCTCATCGATGGTTTAAATGATCATCAACGCGCAGCCGTTTCAGCTCCAGAGCAAAATATGCTGGTACTCGCTGGTGCAGGTAGTGGTAAAACACGTGTTTTAACTCATAGAATTGCTTGGTTAATGCAAGTTAATCATATTCCAACTTATGGCATTTTAGCCGTTACCTTTACCAATAAAGCAGCTAAAGAGATGCGTGGTCGTATTACAGATATTTGTCCACAACACATTGGCAGCATGTGGATTGGTACCTTTCACGGCATAGCACATCGGCTATTACGTTTGCATTATCAAGAAGCAGGTTTACCGGAACAGTTTCAAATAATTGATAGTGATGATCAGCAAAAAATGGTTAAACGCATTATCAAGAGCCTAGGTTTAGATGAGAAATACTACCCAGCGAAAGAGTTGCAATGGTATATCAACGATAAAAAAGATGAAGGCTTGCGAGCAAAGCATATTGATCCTGGATTTGGCGTACAAGAAAAACAACGCCTACAAGTTTATCAAGCCTATGAAGCAGCCTGTCAGCTTGCTGGTTTAGTTGATTTTGCAGAATTACTATTACGAGCTCATGAGCTGTTATTAAATAACTCCGCATTACTTTTACATTATCAGCAACGTTTTCAACATGTCTTAGTAGACGAATTTCAAGATACTAATAAATTACAATATGCTTGGTTAACCCTATTAACCGATAATAATAATTATCTGACAATTGTTGGTGATGATGATCAATCTATTTATGGTTGGCGTGGTGCGGATATTGAAAATATACAGCGTTTTTTAAAAGAAAAAAATTCTCCTGTAACTATCCGCTTAGAGCAAAACTACCGTTCTACTGGCAACATTCTAAAAGCCTCCAATAAACTTATTCAAAATAATAGCGACCGCTTAGGTAAAGAATTATGGACGAGTGGTGAAGACGGCGAACCCATATCTATCTACAGTGCATTTAATGATTATGATGAAGTTCGTTATGTAACGAGTCAATTACAAACATGGAAAAATGCAGGTAATAAACTAAGTGAATGTGCCATTTTATATCGCAGTAATGCACAATCACGTTTATTTGAAGAGCAATTAATGGCGCAACAAATTCCTTACCATATTTATGGCGGACAGCGTTTCTTCGATCGTTTAGAAATTAAAGATAGTATCGCTTATTTACGTTTAATGAATAATCATCAAGATGACGCCGCATTTGAGCGTATTGTAAATAAGCCCAAACGAAAAATAGGCAACACCAGTTTAGATAAAATAAGACTTTGTGCTAGAGAACAAGGTTATACCTTATGGCAAGCAAGTAATTATCTTATTGAAAATAATTTATTAAGCCCTGCTGCAAAAAGCTCTTTAGGAGGTTTTTTAGATTTAATTAATCGATTTAAAAATGAAACCTCTGAACTACCTTTATTTCAAATTGTCGATCACATAACCACTCATTCAGGTTTAGTGGCAATGTTTGAAGCTGAAAAAGGTGAGAAATCACGTAGTCGTATTGAAAACTTACAAGAGCTAGTTTCTGCAACAAAATCTTTTGTTATTCCAGAAGAAGAGCAGGAAATGGAAGAGTTAACTGCTTTTCTTGCTTATGCAGCATTAGAATCAGGTGACAACCAAGCAGATGAATTTGAAGATGCAGTTCAACTCATGACCATGCATGCAGCTAAAGGTTTAGAATTCCCACAAGTGTTTATTGTTGGTGTTGAAGAAGGAATGTTCCCAGGTCAACAATCAGCTACAGATGAAACTCGTTTAGCTGAAGAGCGCCGCTTATGCTATGTAGGGTTAACACGTGCAATGGTCAAACTGACACTTTGTCACGCAGAAAGCCGTCGTTTATACGGACAGGAAAAATTCCACGCTCCTTCTCGATTTATCAGTGAACTTCCTGAAGAAAATATAGAATTTATTCGCTTAAAAACTCAAGTGCGTAGAGCTCAACCTGAAAGAAGAAAACCCAAGTTAGCTATAACACAAGATATTCAGGGCTTTAAATTAGGCCAACAAGTTATGCATGCTAAATTTGGAGAGGGCACCATTACTGCACAAGAAGGTAGCGGTGAAAATAGTCGCTTACAAGTACACTTTATGGGAGTTGGCAGTAAATGGTTAATGACAACTTATGCTCGTTTAGAGGCGATTTAAATAAGACAGTATTAAAAAGACGAGAAGGTTGATCGCAAAACTCATAATTTATTACAGCTAAATAGTAAAAGTTAACTAATATTAACAGCATTCTGTTTATTTTTTAAACAGAAATATGCGATTAAAGGAGGAGTTAATTATGCGCGGTAAATTAATTAAAGATTTTTTGCTTTACATCGAAGATTGTCACAAAGCATTAGCTGATCTTTATCAGCGCTTAAGTCTTGAAGCTGGAGATGAAAAAGCAAAGCTGTTGTTAGAATATATGAAAAATAAGGAACAAATATCCTATCTTCATTTACATCAGCTTGCTCAACAAGCACCAATTAGCTTATTAAACACTTGGTTAAATGATTTTTCTGATCATAGCTTTCCTTTACGCTGTAAAACTTTCAAATTAAAACCTAAATTAACCATTGAAAATGTAGTTACATTAGCTATACAGTTTGATATGCAACTTATTGAAATAATGCAAACAGCCTCGCCTAAAAATACAACAACTGAAGTAGAGACAACGATTGAAAATTTAATCAGTCGAGAAGAAGAGATGCTACATCAAGTAGTCATGGTAAGTCATGAATTTGAACACATGTAAGCCCATTTAATTTTAATGCCTAAAAGTCTTCAGAATATTAGCCTTTTAGGCATTGTTATCAATTTACTCCCTAGTCTTCATCACCGATAAACGGTAGAATCTGACTACTTTATTTGTCAGAATCAATTGGTGAGTTATCCATGAAAACATTAATCCAAAACCTACTTGAACAAGCAGTTGAAGCTTTACAGGCTCAACAGATTTTACCTGCTGATATTCAACCACGTATTGCCATTGATCGAACTAAAGACAAATCTCACGGTGATTTTGCAAACAACCTTGCGTTGATGTTAGCAAAACCCGCAAAGCAGAATCCTCGTGCACTAGCAGAGCTTATTGTTAAAAATCTACCTGCTTCAGAATTGATTATTAAAACTGAGATTGCCGGGCCTGGTTTTATTAACTTTTTTATCAATCCAAATTATCTTGAAAAACAAATCGACAGTGCTTTTGCTGATGCTCGTTTAAATGTTGATCTAACGGCTACTCCACAAACTATTGTCATTGATTATTCATCACCAAACTTAGCAAAAGAAATGCATGTTGGACATTTACGTTCAACTATTATCGGTGATTCAGTTACTCGTACTCTAGAGTTTCAAGGCCATAATGTAGTTCGTCAGAACCATGTAGGTGACTGGGGAACACAATTTGGTATGTTGTTAGCCTACATGGAAGAATTACGAGCTAAAGGTGAAGAGATCAACAAGAACCTAGCAAACTTAGAAGTATTCTACCGTGCAGCAAAAGGCCGCTTTGATGAGTCAGAAGAATTTGCAAATAGAGCTCGAGATCTTGTTGTTGCATTACAAAGTGGTGATATTGAATGCTTAACACTTTGGAAAGAATTTAAAGAGATCAGTATTTCACATTGCCAAGAAGCTTACGAACGTTTGGGCGTTAGCTTAAGCTTAGAAGATGTCCGAGGTGAAAGCGCATACGATAAAGACTTAGCTGTTGTTGTTGAAGAATTAGATAACAAAGGATTATTACAAGAAAGCCAGGGTGCTAAATGTGTTTTCTTAGATAACTTCAAAAATAAAGAAGGTGAACCACTACCCGTTATTATCAAGAAAAAAGATGGTGGTTTCTTATATGCCACTTCTGATTTAGCTGCTATTCGTTACCGTCAATCAGTATTAAATGCAGATCGTGTTTTATACTTTGTAGATGCTCGCCAAGGTCTACATTTCCAACAAGTTTTTGAAGTTGCACGCTTAGCTGAGTTTGTTAAAACAGGTACCTCTCTTGAACATATGCCATTTGGTACTGTAATGGGGGAAGATGGTAAACCTTTCAAAACACGTGCAGGTTCAACACCTAAGTTAGCTGATTTACTTACTGAAGCTGAAGAACGTGCATACGAATTAGTAAAAGAAAAAAATCAAGATATGGCAGAAGACGAATTACGTCATATAGCCTCTGTTGTTGGTATTTCTTCTGTAAAATACGCAGATTTATCAAAAAACCGTACTAGTGATTATACTTTCAGCTTTGATAGCATGCTAAGTTTCGAAGGTAATACTGCACCTTATTTATTATATGCATACACGCGTGTTGCTAGTATTTTTAATAAAGCAGGAATTGAACTAAACAGTATTACTGCCGATGTTTCTTTTACAGAAGAGAAAGAAAAAGACTTAGCTAATAAATTAATGCAATTTAACGAAATTATTAATCAAGTAGGCAAACAAGGTATGCCGCATTTTCTATGTGCTTACTTATTTGAACTAGCAGGTTTGTTCTCAAGCTTTTACGAAGCATGTCCAATTTTAATAGCAGAAAATGAAACGCAAAAACAAAGTCGTTTAAAATTAGCCGGACTAACAGCTAAAACCCTACAACAAGGTTTAGCATTGTTAGGCATTAACACATTGGAACGTATGTAATATATGGTTAGAGTTACACGAAAAAAACCAGCTAAGCGCGGTGCTGGTAAAAGAAATAGCAAGCGTAAGCAAACTAAACAAGGTTTTCCTTATATAGCTACTTTTGTGGCTGTATTATTAATTGCCTTTATTTTGTATTTTGTATTCGCAGTTGAAAAACCGCCCGCACAACCAAAACAAAAAAAAGTAGTAAAGGAAGAAGTTTTACCAGAAAAACCTCAACCGAAATGGGATTACGTTGATATATTAAAAACCAAAGAAGTTAAGGTTGATATTCCAGAAAAGAAAAAACCAACTCTACCTTATCAAATGCAATGTGGTTCATTTAGACATCAAAAAGATGCCGAATCATTAAAAGCTAAAATTGCATTTCAAGGTTTAGAAAGCCAAGTTTTAAAAACAGGTAATTGGTATCGTGTGATATTAGGACCGTATGAGCGCAAGCGTTTAGCTGAAAGACAACGTCATAAATTACAACGCGCTAGAATAGATGGCTGTCAAATCTGGTTTTGGCGTTAAAGCATTATTATCAAGGAGAACTCATGTTCTCCTTTTCTTTACCTATTTCCCCTTGAATTCAATAAAAACTCCCCCATTTTATATTCATTAAGCCAATAAAATTGGCATTCTTATTCTATTTATAAACAAAAAAGGTATCAATATGACTACTATTGTTTCTGTACGTCGCGGTAATCAAGTGGTTATCGGTGGTGATGGTCAGGTATCACTTGGTAACACAGTAATGAAAGGCAATGCACGTAAAGTACACCGTTTATATAACGATCAAGTTATTGCCGGCTTTGCAGGTGGTACAGCGGATGCTTTTACTTTATTAGAGCGATTTGAAGCAAAACTACAAGCTCACCAAGGGAATTTAGAACGTGCTGCAGTTGAGTTAGCTAAAGATTGGCGAACTGATCGCATGTTAAGAAAATTAGAAGCCTTGCTAGCCGTAGCTGATAAAAAGCATTCATACATTATTACAGGTAACGGTGATGTTGTTAGACCAGAAAACGATCTTATTGCAATAGGATCTGGTGGTAACTTCGCACAATCTGCAGCAATGGCATTACTAGAGAATACAGATCTATCTGCACAAGAAATAGTAGAAAAAGCATTAACTATTGCTGGCAACATTTGTGTATTTACTAATACTAATCAAACAATTGAATGTATCGAATTTGATGCTGACGTAGCAATAAAAGAATAGGAATATATATGACTACTAATAATATGACTCCACAACAAATAGCACATGAGCTAGATCGTCACATCATAGGCCAAAGCAAAGCAAAAAGAGCTGTTGCAATTGCATTACGTAATCGCTGGCGCCGAATGCAGTTAGCAGAAGACATTCGCCAAGAAGTTACTCCAAAAAATATTTTAATGATTGGCCCTACAGGTGTTGGTAAAACTGAAATAGCACGTCGATTAGCTAAATTAGCAAATGCACCATTTATCAAAGTAGAAGCAACAAAGTTTACTGAAGTAGGTTATGTAGGTAAAGAAGTTGAAAGTATCGTTAAAGATTTAGTTGAAGCTGCAATTAAAATAACAAAAGAACAAGAACTAGCAAAAGTAACAATTCAAGCAGAAGATCTCGCTGAAGACCGTATTTTAGATATTCTTATTCCGCCAGCTAAAACAGCAACAGAATGGGATGTAAATAATACTGAAGTTGCAGAAGAAGGCCCAGCAAGACAATCTTTCCGTAAAAAATTACGTGAGGGTAAGCTTGATGATAAAGAAATTGAAATAGATGTGCCTGTACCACAAATTGGTGTAGAAATAATGGCTCCTCCAGGTATGGAAGAGATGACAAATCAACTTCAAGGCATGTTCCAGAATTTAGGTAATAAGAACGAATCTAAAAAACGTACTATGAAGATTAAAGATGCTTTAAAAGCACTAATAGAATCTGAAGCATCAAAATTAATTAACCAAGAAGATTTAAAAGAAAAAGCAATTTATGCAGCTGAAAATAATGGCATTATTTTTATCGATGAAATAGATAAAATATGTAAACGTGGTGAATCTTCAGGTCCAGACGTATCTCGTGAAGGCGTTCAACGTGATTTATTGCCATTAATTGAAGGCTCTACGGTACAAACAAAACATGGGATGGTAAAAACTGATCACATGTTGTTTATTGCTTCTGGTGCTTTCCAAGTTGCTAAGCCATCAGATTTAATTCCTGAGTTACAAGGCCGTTTACCAATCAGAGTTGAATTAGAAGCATTACGTGAAGAAGATTTAGCACGTATATTAACAGAGCCAAAAGCATCATTAAGTGAACAATATCAAGCTCTACTAGCTACGGAAGGTGTAGCAATTAACTTCACTGAATCTGGTATTAATAAAATAGCTAAATCAGCTTGGCAGGTAAATGAAACAACCGAAAATATTGGTGCAAGACGTTTACATACCATGATGGAGCATATTATGGATGAGCTTTCATACGAAGCGACTGAGCGTTCAGGCGACTCTATTACGATTGATGAAGCTTATGTAGCAAATATGTTAGATGAAGTTGTACAAGATGAAGACTTAACTCGTTACATTTTGTAATGTGCTAAATATAACTTAAACGTTAAAGCCTTTAATAAGCAATTATTAAAGGCTTTTTTATGATCTACCTTTTAATATAAATGCAAAACGTCGATTAAATGATGAATTAAATTCAGTTAATAAAACATTAAAAAGTTTTATCTGCAATGACACTTCCATCTAATTTCAAAGTCATTCGCCAAAGACCACATTTATCATCAATTGGAGCCCAAATAGTATCACTAAGGTAAAAACTCCAATCATTATTGGTAACATATACCTCGCCTGTAAACGGCTTGCATTGCTCTCCTAATTTATACCAATTCCGTTAATTATGTGATCTAATAGTCCTTCTTTGAAGGAGCTTATATGACCCACGATTTTACAGCCCTAATTAACGCGACATCTAATGCTAGACTCCGATTAAAACTAATTGCGGTTTCACATTTTACTGAAGGTAAAAATAGAACTGAGATA